>CAMUML010000058.1 GCA_947089855.1 uncultured Eubacterium sp. | reverse complement strand
GTTACTATTCAAGGGCCAGGAATGCGCATAAGCTGCGCATTCCGTGAGAACATGATTCAGGAGTGAGGGGCGAGTTACTATTCAAGGGCCAGGAATGCGCATAAGCTGCGCATTCCGTGAGAACATGATTCAGGAGTGAGGGGCGATTTTGCGAAGCAAACTTGTTGTATATTTTTGTTGAAATTACATTAAAAGTGCGATATAATATTCCCAATATTTATTATAAATGCATAAATAGAAAGGGGATATTGCTTATGAAGCAAAGAGCAAAACGCAGGATAGTTCCATTTGTTATTTTTATGTATTTAACGCTATGCCTATCTACAGCAATACTCCATTTGGATAGGCACATAGCCCTGGCGGCGGCTACCTTGCTTTCACAGAAGGACGATGTGGATGTCAGCCCAAATGTCAGCCGGTTTGATTCGTTTCAGACTACAAAACAGGGCACCATTCGGGTCGTTTTGACCGGCAGCGGGGTATGCAGGGCTGCGCTTTATTATGCAGGTGCGGATGAAGATAGCAGTATTTCTTCGCAGGATGGGAAATTTTTAGAGGAAAAGACCATAACACTTAGCAGTTCCACGCAGTCCTTTACAGCGCCGGCTTTGCAAAAAGGGGTCTACAATCTGGTGCTTTCCACACCGGGCGAAGATACGATTGTCTGCAATACAAAAGTATATTTTACTACAGATAAAAGTACGTTTTCGCTGGATAAAAAGAAACTAGCCTTGAAAAAAGGACAGGCTGTACAGCTGGAAGCTTCCTGCGCAGATGGGCAGGTGGCCTGGAGTACGTCAAACAATAAGGCTGTGAAAGTAGACCAGGCTGGGAAGGTTACAGCAGTCGGGGCTGGAAAAGCGGTGATTACGGCAAAGTGCGGGACAAAGAAAGCCAAATGCCGGGTTACGGTTGCAGGGGATGGCCTGAAATTAAATATTACAAAGGCTACTGTTACACAAGGGGCAGATATGCAGCTGGAAGTAAAGGGCGGTACTGGGGCAATCCAATGGCAGTCCAATAATATTGAAGTAGCGCAGGTATCTTCGGAAGGGGTAGTGACCGGGGTTTCGCAAGGGACAGCCACAATCTCGGCTGTGCATGAAGGCGGGGCTATGAAGTGCCAGGTAACAGTGGAAGATTAAATGTCCATTGCAGGGTTAGATAACAGGAATGCGCATAAACTGCGCATTCCGTGAGGACATGATTCAAATATCATGTAAAATGACAGGAATCCTTGTCACATAGGCATGACATATGGTATATTGATAATATATCATACCCATGTGGGCGGAAATTTGGATTGTGTCACAAATATAAGGTTGTGCAGGAAGGAGCAATAAATGTTTCAGCATAGTGGAAATCTTTTTTTTCAAAGTTCCTGTATTGATTTTTCTGCAAATGCAAATTTTATGGGGGTTCCAGATGCAGTTATGCAGGCGGCAAGGAGCGGCCTTACTGCCGCTATGCAACAGCCGCAGGAAAGCGCTGGTTCGTTAAATGAGCATATTGCACAGTGGGAAGGCGTAGATCCAGGGCAGGTATACTGCGGCAGTGGCGCTTCGGAAGTCGTCCGTAGCTTTGCGCAGGCGGTAAAACCCAAAAAGGCACTGTTCCCTGCACCGGGTTTTGAAGAATATACAAGGCCGCTTTCTATGGCTCAATGCAGTATAGATTACTATTATACGGAAGAATCGGATGGGTTCCGAATCCAGCTGGAAGATTTCTGCGGGCATATTACAGAAGGGATAGATGCCGTCTTTTTATGTAATCCAAATAACCCCACTGCCGTATTGTATGACCGGGTATTCCTAGAGGCTGTCCTGCGCCGCTGTGAACAGGTGGGCGCGGTTTTAGTTTTAGATGAATGCTTTTTGGATTTTGTAGCAGACGCGCCGCAGCGGGCGATGATGTCCGCTGATGCGGGCGGGTCGCTGTTTGTGGTCAAAGATTTTACCAAAATGTTTGCAATGCCAGGTATCCGCCTTGGCTATGGCCTTTGTACCAGCCAAAAACTGATGGACGGGCTGCGCCAGGCTGTCCCGGAAAATGTTTCAATGGTGGCGCAAAGGGCTGGTATTGCCTGCACCAAAGAGGATGGGTTTATACAAAAAACAATACAGGAAACGGCTGTAGAGCGCAGCTGGCTGCTGGAGGAATTTGGCAGGCTCGGGATCGAAGGGGCAAGGGGCGAAGCGAATTTTATCTTTTTTAAAAGCCGTCCACGGCTCCATGCGTTTAGTATTATGAAAGGTATCATGCTGCGCGACTGCAGCAATTTTGAAGGGCTTGGGGAAGGGTATTACCGGACGTCTGTCCGTGGCCGGGAAGAAAATAAAAAGCTGATTGAGGTGTTAAAACAGTGGCAGGCCCAGATATAAATATTCAAATGATAGGGATTGACCATACGGCTGCCGGAGTAGCAGTACGGGAACAGTTCGCGTTTACCACGGCACAGGCTGGCCGTGCAGTGGAATACATAAAAAAGCAGCCTGGTGTAAAAGGGTGCATCCTGCTGTCTACCTGTAACCGCATGGAACTTTGGGTTAGTATGGAGGATGGGGTGCAGGCGGATTTGGCAGGGATGCTTGGCGTGGCCAAACAGGTAGATTTGTCGCCGTACCTGAACTATTTTGTAAATAGGCAGTCCTGGCAGGCGGTTGAACATTTGTTTTATCTGGCTGCAGGGTTCCGTTCCCAGATTTTGTGTGAAGACCAGATTTTGACGCAGGTTGGGGAAGCGGCAAAAAAATCTAGGGAATGGTATTGTATTGATACGGTTTTGGAAGTATTGTTCCGCCATGCAGTGACTGCGGGGAAAGAAGTAAAGACAAAAGTGCCGTCTGTCCATGCGGATTGCTCTACCGCCCATTATGCAGTCCATGTGATGAAGCAAAAGGGGTTTTCCTTTGTTGGGAAAAAATGCCTGGTGATTGGGAATGGCCAGATGGGAAAAATAGCTGCACAGGCGCTGCAGGAAGAAGGGGCGCTGGTTACGGTTACTGTGCGCCAGTATAAAAGCGGTATGGTAGAAATCCCAAAAGGGTGCAGCCGTATCCATTACGGGGAACGCTACCAGCTTATTCCAGAATGCGATGTGGTCGTTTCTGCAACGGCCAGCCCAAACCTTACGATACGGAAAGGCCCGCTTGCGCAGGCGTTGGGGGATACCAGCAGGCAGCAGGTGTATATGGACCTGGCAGTCCCGCGTGATATGGAAAAGGAAATTGCAGCGTTAAGCGGGGTGCGCCTGTACGATATAGACGATTTTAAAACGGCCAGCGGGTCGGAAGGGTTCCTTAAGAACCAGGAAGCTGCAAAAGCAATTATAAAGCAAAGGCTGGAGGAATTTCAGGCATGGTATGAGTGCCGGGGGCTGGTACCGCGCCTGCAGCAGATTGGGGACAGGGCGGCGGAAGATCTTTGCTGGCGTATGGGCAGTGTTGTCCGGGGCCTTCCGGAAAGCAGCCAGGCTGTATTTAATAGGCAGCTTCGGCAAAGTTCTAAAAAGGCGGTGGAAAAGCTGCTGTTTGCGTTGCGGGACGGGCTTGCGCGGGAGGAGCTGGAACATTGTATTAGGGTTTTGGAAAAAATAGATGGCCAGGTATCATAAAAAGGAGGGGGCATGGCAGCATATTTTCCATTATTTGTGAATATGGAGCAAAGGAAATTTTACATATTTGGTGCAGGCCAGGTCGCAGCCAGGCGTATCAGCGGGCTGTTGCGCCACGGTGCGGATATTACCGTGATTGCGCCGCAGATACATAAAGAGATACAGCTGCTGCAGGCGCAGTACCCAGGACAGGTCCATATAGAACAGCGTACGTACCGCCTTGGCGAGATTCAAAGCGGCTGTGTAGACTATGTGCTGGCAGCAACAGATGACGCAAAGGCCAATGCTGATATTTACAGGGAATGCTGCCATAAAGAAATCCCAGTGAACAATGCATCGGACAGCAGCCAGTGTGATTTTTATTTTCCGGCATTGGTCGAGATGGACAACCTGGTGGTTGGCATTACGAGCACGGATGGCGACCATGAAAAAACAGCCCGGTTTAGCCAAAGCCTGCGGCAGATGGCAGCAGACGGCAGCCTGGGCATACAAAAAAAGCCTGTAGCGCGTGAAATACGTATCGGTACTAGGGACAGCCTGTTAGCGGTTACCCAGGCTGGACTTTTAAAACAATATCTGGAAGGGCACTGCCCTGGTGTGCAGGTATCGCTGGTGAAAATGAAGACGGCTGGGGATAAGGCCTTGGACCGCAGCCTGGATAAGATCGGTGGAAAAGGGCTGTTTGTCAAAGAGTTGGACCAGGCACTTAGGGAAGGGTATACGGATTTGTCCGTACATTCATTAAAGGACATGCCGGTGGAGGAAGATGCCTCCTATCCGGTTTTGGGCTATTCCAAAAGGGAAGTGCCGCAGGATGCGCTGGTACTGCCAGAAGGTGCAGCCAAGATCGATTTTACGAAGCCTATTGGTACGTCCAGCCCTAGGAGGCAGATCCAGTTAAAACAGCTCTATCCGCAGTGCCGGACGGCGCCCGTGCGCGGGAATATCCAAACGCGCCTGCGTAAATTAGATGCAGGGGAGTATGGGGCGCTTGTGCTGGCAGCGGCAGGCCTTGTACGGCTGGGCTATCAGCAGCGTATCAGCTATCTTTTCCCAATATCCGAAATGATACCCGCAGCCGGGCAGGGCATTTTGGCCGTGCAGGGCAGGAAAGGGTTTGATACTGGTTTTTTGGAAGGTTTTTTTGATGAAGATGCAAAGTGGCAGGCACTTGCGGAACGTAGTTTTGTCCGTACATTCGATGGAGGCTGTTTTGCACCGGTAGCAGCCTATGCGCAGATTACAGGAGGCCGTATGGCCCTGCATGGTTTTTGGCAAAGCCCTGGAGGACAGGCTGTAAAAGGTATCCTGGAGGCGCCAAAACAGGAGGCGGAAAGTCTGGGGCAGCGGCTGGCAAAGTCCCTGGCAGGGCAGGCGTCTTTTGTGAAGCAGTTTTAGAAAGGGTTTTTTAGAGCAATGGATACAAAGCCACATTCGTTAGGACGGGTATATTTAGTTGGTGCTGGCCCATCTGATGCCGGCCTTTTAACGGTAAAAGGAAAGCAGGTTTTGGAGCGTGCGCAGGTCGTTGTCTATGATGCGCTGGTCGGCAGCGCCATACTTGCCATGATGCCGGAACAGGCAGAAAAAATCAATGTAGGAAAGCGTGCGGGAAGGCATTCGGCAAGCCAGGGGCAGATCAGCCAGCTGCTTGTAGAAAAAGCGCTGGAAGGTCGGCTGGTCGTCCGTTTAAAAGGAGGCGATCCGTTGTTGTTTGGCAGGGGCGGGGAAGAACTGGAGTTGTTGGAGGCAAATCATATTCCGTTTGAAATTGTGCCTGGGGTTACTTCTGCACTTGCAGCTGCGGCATACGCAGGTATTCCGGTTACGCACCGTGAGGCGGCTTCCAGCGTCCATTTGGTTACGGGGCATAAAAAACAGGATAGGCCATTGGAGATTGACTTTGAAGCCCTGGTGCGGGCGGGCGGTACCTATGTGTTTTTCATGGGCATGGCTGCTTTGGCGGATATTGCAGACGGGTTTTTGAAAGCAGGTATGGATGAAAATACCCCGGCCGCAGTAGTTTCACAGGGGACGGGCGCAGGGCAGCGCAAGGTAATTGCCACGTTGCGGGGGCTGGTGCAGGAAGTGGCAAGGCAGCAGCTAGCAACGCCCGCGGTGATTATTATTGGGGAGACGGCGGCGCTTGGCAACCGTTTTGGCTGGTATGAAAAACTGCCGCTTTCCCATTGCCGCATACTAGTTACCAGGCCGCCTTCCAGAAGCAGGGAGCTTGTGGACAGCCTGCGCAGCCTAGGGGCGGAAGTAGTGGAAACCCCGACGGTACAGACGAAGCGGATAGGCTGTAGCCAGCCGTTTTTGGAGGAAATGGCCCGTATCGGCGATTATGCGTACCTTGGCTTTACATCCCCGGCGGGTGTAGAATATTTTTTTGAACTGCTGGAAGAACTGGAATTGGATGTACGGTGTATTGGCAGCATAAAACTTGCAGCGATTGGCAGTGCGACTGCAAAGGCATTGAAAAAGAGGGGGCTGCGTGTAGACTTAATGCCCAGCTGTTATAATAGTACGGCATTGGGCAGGCTGTTAAACGAGTCTGTACCACAAAATGGGCGCGTCCTGCTTCTCCGGTCCAAAGCCGGCAGCAAAGAGCTGGTAGACGAAATTCAAAAAGGCCGGCAGATTCCAGTTACCGACCTGGCGATTTACGATACCGTCTACTATAAAAGCAGTGCAGTGGAAATCCAGCCGTTGATCGAAAATGGGCCGCCTGCGGTTGTGATGTTTACAAGTGCATCGACGGTACGCGGATTTGTCCAGGCGGCGCCTGGCCTGGATGCCTCCAAAGTCCGGGCCGTATGTATCGGGCAGGCGACCGCAGCGGAAGCATCCAGGTATGGGATGCAGGTATGGGTGGCGAAAAAAGAGTCTGTCCCGGATATGGTTGCGGCTGTTTTGCAGATGCAAAAAGAACAAGAAGGAAAATAAATAAAAAAGGGGAACAGTATGGAACTGGCAAACAGGCCAAGGCGCCTGCGCTCCAATCCACTGCTTCGGAAAATGGTGCGTGAGACACGTATGGACCCCGCATCGTTGGTCTATCCGATTTTTGTGGTGGAAGGGGAAAATAAAAAAGAAGAAATTCCGTCTATGCCGGGCCAATACCGCTATAGCATAGACCGGATGGGAGAAAAATTAGCGGAACTTTTGGATGCTGGCGTTACAAGCGTGATGTTTTTTGGAATCCCGGCACAAAAAGATGAATTTGGCAGCGGGGCCTATGCGCCGGACGGCATTGTCCAGCGTGCCCTTGCTAGTGCAAAACGGGAATTCCCGTCAATATACCGGGTTGCCGACTTGTGCATGTGCGAATATACGTCGCATGGGCACTGCGGCATTTTGTGTGGGCAGGAAGTGGATAATGACAAGACATTGGAGTACCTGGCAAAGATTGCGGTTTCGCAGGCACAGGCAGGGGCTGATATGGTTGCGCCGTCGGATATGATGGATGGGCGCGTGTCAGCTATCCGTAAGGCATTGGACCAGAACGGTTTTATCAATACGCCGGTTATGGCATATTCCGTAAAATATGCTTCGGCTTTTTACGGCCCATTCCGGGATGCGGCAGGTTCTGCACCGGCGTTTGGCGACCGCAGGTCTTACCAGATGGATTACCACAACCGTAGGGAAGCACTCAAAGAAGCGGCGTTGGATATAGAAGAAGGCGCCGATATTATTATGGTGAAGCCTGCAATGGCCTATGCGGATATTATCCGTGAAGTGCGTACCCTTGTAGATGTACCGGTTGCGGCTTACAGTGTAAGCGGGGAATATGCTATGATAAAAGCAGCCTGCGCCGCAGGTTTTCTAGACGAGGGGCAGATTGTGTCAGAGGCGGCGGCGTGTGCTTACCGGGCAGGTGCAGATATATACATCAGTTATTTTGCAAAAGAGCTTGCAGCGTATATGAAGGAAGGGAAACTTGGATAATGGGGCGTTCAGAAGAATTGTTTCAGGAAGCGGTTAATTATATGCCAGGAGGCGTGAATTCCCCAGTGCGTTCCTTTGGCGCAGTGGGCGGCATACCACGTTTTATTACGAAAGCAGACGGTGCATACCTATGGGACGAGGATGGGTGCCGTTACCTTGATTTTATTGGTTCCTGGGGCCCGATGCTGCTTGGGCATAACCATCCGAAGATACGTGAAGCTGTCGTGGAAGCCTGCGGGCGCGGCCTTAGCTATGGCGCGTCTACAAAAATAGAAGTAGATATGGCACGGCTTCTATGTGAAATGGTGCCTTCGGTGGAGATGGTGCGTATGGTAAATTCCGGTACGGAAGCAGTTATGAGTGCGGTGCGTGTCGCAAGGGGCTATACGGGGCGGGATAAGGTCATAAAATTTGACGGCTGTTACCACGGGCATTCCGACGGGCTTTTAGTTAAGGCCGGTTCGGGCGTTATGACACAGGGGGAGCCGGGAAGCGCGGGCGTGCCAAAAGGCTGCACGCAAGATACGTTGACGGCGCCTTATAATAGCCTGGATAGCGCAAAGGCGCATTTTATGCGGGAGGGCAGCAAAATTGCTGCGGTTGTCGTAGAACCTGTTGCCGCCAATATGGGCGTTGTCCTGCCGCAGCCTGGATTTTTGCAAGGGCTGCGCCAGCTTTGTACGCAATATGGCGCCGTGCTGATATTTGACGAGGTGATTACTGGGTTCCGGCTGGGCACAGCTGGCGCGCAGGGGTTATTTGGCGTAGAACCAGATTTAACTACGTTTGGTAAAATAATAGGCGCAGGGATGCCGGTCGGAGCGTATGGCGGGAAACGCTGTATTATGGAACGGGTAGCGCCGCTTGGCAGTGTTTACCAGGCAGGGACATTAAGCGGCAACCCAGTGGCAATGGCGGCCGGGTTTGCCCAGCTTGGGATTTTAAAGCAGCGGCCGGAAATCTATGATATGCTCAAAGCAAATGGGGATTATTTTTTCGGGCGTCTGGAAAAAGTGGTACGCAAAGCGGGGCTGCCTTACCAGGTTAACCATATCGGTTCCCTTGGATGCCTGTTTTTTACTGGTACAAAAGTTGTAGATTATGAAAGTGCAGGCACATCGGATACGGATGCTTATGCGCGGTACTGCCGCCATATGTTAGGGCAGGGCATTTACTTGGCGCCGGCGCAGTTCGAGGCAGTATTTTTATCTGCCGCGCATACCAAAGAACAGTTGGATGGGGCGCTTGCAGCGGCGGAAAGCTATTTTTTGGCAGGATAGGGGCAGGACTTGAACGGGCAGAAGGGAAAACGGCAAAGCAAAAAGAAAACGGCGAAAAACCATTATAGGGCAGTCCTGTGCCTGCTTCTTGTGTCAGCGGCCCTTTTGGCCGTGTGCATAGCCTTTGCCATAGCCGCAAAACTCCGCGGCGGGCAGGCCGGCAGGGGCAGCCAGGGGCAGGCTGGCTATGAATGCAAGGTTCCAAGGCCAGAATTGGATGTGGAGCTTTTAACAGTCAATGAATATTCCAGGCCTGCAATTGCATTGGAAAAAGTAAACGGAGTAGTTATCCATTATACGGCGAACCCAGGGACCAGTGCAATGGCGAACAGGAATTATTTTGAAAATTTAAAAGACACCCATACGACAAAAGCAAGCAGCCACTTTATTGTGGGTTTGGAAGGCGAGATTGTACAATGCATCCCAAGCCGCGAGATTTCGTATGCATCCAATGGGCGTAATGTGGATACCATTGCGATTGAATGCTGCATTGAGGATGAAACAGGAAGGTTTAACCAGGCAACCTACGATGCGGTGGTCCATTTGGCTGCATGGCTTGTGGAATATTTTGGGCTGGAAGTATCGGATGTGATCCGCCACTATGATGTGACAGGCAAACCGTGCCCAAAATATTTTGTGGATTTTCCGTCTGCCTGGGAGCAGTTTTTGGCAGATGTACAAGCATATTTGCAGGCGTATGGGGTATCCTGACAGCATAGGCAGCAGGTTTGGTGTTTTTAGTAATGAAACGATGGGAGAGGGCACATGCAGGAAGTATATGAAGCTTTAAAGCAGGGAACCGAAATCCGGAAAAACCTTATTATATTAAAGCAAATGTTAAAAGAAGAAGGCGCATTGGATAAATATCTGTCCATGACAGAAGATGACGAACTGGTTGCTTCTTTTTTAAAGGATGAAGATGCAAAAACGCGTAAAAATGCAGCGCTCGTGCTTGGGCTTGTGCAAAGCCAGGAAAGTATAGACAAACTGTGGGAAGCTTATGTGTCGGAAACGCAGCTGTTTGTACGCAGCGCTTATTTATCTGCGATGCAAAAGCTAGACTATAGGGCTTACGAAAAACAGTTAAAAAGCCGTTACCAAACACTGTCTGCTTCTGTGCCGGCGCCGGAAGAGCAAAAACATATCCAAGAAGAAATCAAAGAGCTGCGCAGGATGGCGATCCAATTTGAAGGCGGCATTACGAAACATAAATTTATTGGCTATACAAAGCCGCAGGATTTTATTTTGACGACTTTAAAAAATTACCAGGATACAACCAGCGTCCAGTTAGAGACTGGGGCAGCGCGGATTATCCCAATGGGTGTACAGGTTGCGCGCGGGAATTTGCAGGAGGCGCTGCAGATCCGTACATACCGGGAACTTTTGTTTACCCTGCGCTGTGACAAAAACCTGCCACCAAAGCCTGCGGTAATTGCAGGGGAGCTGGCCCGTTCCAATTTAATCCGTGTCTTGACGGAACTGCATGAAGGCGATGCACCGTTTTACTTCCGCCTGGAAATCAAAAGTGCGATGCCGCTGGATAAAAAGAGCAGTTTTGCAAAAAAACTGGCGGCTGAGATCGAACAGCGCACGCACCGGTTCCTGGTAAATTCTACGGAAAACTATGAGGTGGAGCTACGCTTTTTAGAAAACCGCAACGGCGGCTTTTATCCATGTATGAAACTGTATACGCTTCCAGCGAAACGTTTTTCCTACCGGAAGTATACGACGTCTGCTTCTATGCACCCATCGCTTGCCGCGCTGCTTGTAGAGCTGGCATCCAATTGGCTTACCAGTTTTGCACATGTGGTAGATGCATGCTGCGGCACGGGTACGCTGTTGATGGAGCGTATGTTTGCCTTGCCGGTGCGCACGGCTTATGCAGTCGACATTTTTGGGGATGCCATCCAAGGGGCTAGGGAAAATGCCGGGATTGCCCATATGAATATCAATTTTGTCCAGCGCAGCTTCCTGTTATTTACCCATGCTTGTAAATTTCAGGAAATATGGGCAGATATGCCAGTGCGCGGTAAAAAGACAAAAGAGGAGCAGGAAGCGTTTTATCATGGCTTTTTTGAAAAAGCACGGGAACTTCTGGAGGAGGGAGGGAGGTTATTTTTGTACTGCAACGAGCATGGCCTCGTAAAGAAGCACCTGCGCTTAAAGCCGTACCTGCATTTAAAGCAGGAATTCTGTATCCGGGAAAAAGACGGCGCGTATTTTTATATTATTGAAAAGAAAGAAGCAGCAGATGCCTATCCAGCAGTAGATGGCAAAGCCGCGCAGGAAATTTTGGATGGGGCAGGCTTTCAGCCGTAAAACAGTAAGGAGTCGGTATGGGAAACGCAATTGTGGTGGAAGGGTATTCCTTTGCAGATGAGAATATGGCAAACCAGGCGCGTAAGGAGATCGAAGGCGTCAAATATGTAAAAGCGAAAACAGATATGTCCAAGCCAGAGGAGGTACTGCGCGTATACCACAGGCTGTTGGAGCAGAAAATGTTTCAAACGCCTGTCGGTTACGCTTATTTAAAAGAACTGCAGGATTATCTAAAGGCTATGCCGGGCACCCAGGGTGAGGAAATAAAGCCGATCCCGATTGCGCCGAACCTAGTAGTCAATGATTCGCTGGGCCTTTCCGGACGCCTGCGCGCGAAAGCTGCAAAAGAACGCGGAAAATTTAAGGTGTCGCTGTTTATTAATTTTGTCCTTATTGTATCAATTTTTCTTATTTACATCCTTACTGTGACAAGCGGGCGGACAACGATTTTAAATTATGAGCAAAAAATCCAGGACCGTTATGCGCAGTGGGAACAGACCCTTACGGAGCGCGAAAAGGCGATACGCGAAGAAGAACAGGATTTGGAGCTGGAGTTTGACACCTATTATGATGATGCGGACGGCTTTGACGATATGGATCTGCCATAATTGGCATGCATACAACACACTTTTTTCATATTCCTGTGGTAAACTTAAAAAATACAAATACAGTTATGGCAGCAGCCAAAACATGTCTGGTATGGATGGAAAAAGTGAGGTAGAAAAAAGTGGAGAAACTAAAAGTTTTAGTAGTGGATGACGAAAGCAGGATGCGCAAGCTGGTCAGGGATTTCCTTGTAAAACAGGATTTTGAAGTATTGGAAGCAGGCGATGGGGAAGCTGCCCTGGACCTATTTTACCAGGAGAAAAATATCGCCTTAATTATCCTGGATGTTATGATGCCAAAGATGAACGGGTGGGAAGTCTGTAAGGAAATACGGGAAAATTCCAAAGTCCCGATCATTATGCTGACGGCAAAAGGCGATGAGAGCGATGAGCTGATGGGGTTTGAGCTAGGTGTGGACGAATATATCGCAAAGCCGTTCAGCCCGAAGATCTTGGTGGCACGGGCTGAGGCAATTTTACGCCGTTCCAACAAACTTATGGACGCGCAGACAGTGGAAACAGGGGGCATTGCCATTGACAAAGCGGCGCATCTGGTTACCGTAGACGGCAAGCGTGTCGAATTAAGCTATAAGGAGTTTGAACTTCTGTCCTATTTTGTAGAAAACCAGGGCATTGCGCTTTCACGGGAAAAAATTTTAAACCATGTATGGAATTATGATTACTTTGGGGATGCCAGGACGATCGATACCCATGTTAAAAAGCTGCGTTCCAAAATGGGCGCGAAAGGCGATTATATTAAGACGATATGGGGCATGGGCTATAAATTTGAGGCAGGCGAAGGAAAAGCATGAATAGGATAAAGGACTGGATGGCCCAAAAGACAGGCGGCAGGCATTCCCTAACCAGACAGGTATCGTTTGCCATGATCACATTGGTAGCCGGGACGGTGTTTTTGTGCCTGATTTTAAATACCTTGTTTTTGGGCCGTTTTTATATATGGAATAAAGCAAATATCTTATCCAGCAGCTATCAAAAAATAGATGCAGCCGCATTGTCCGGCATTCTGGATACCGATGCGTTTGATATTGAATTTGAACGCCTCTGTGTGAACAACAATCTTACAATTATGATCATAAATTCTGACCAGCGCACGATTGTGCGTTCTTCCGTCAATGATATTCAGACTATGCTCAAATATTTCCTGGAACTTTTATCCAGCATCAGCGAAGCTTCCAGCATCGGGGACGGGACACAGCCAATCGAATCAGGCGACGGGTATGTGATCCAAAAGCAGAAGGATAAGCGTATGCAGTCGGATTACCTGGTTATGTGGGGCAGGCTTTCCGATGGAAAATGGATCCTTGCCCGCTCCGCGCTGGAAAGTATCCACGAAAGCAGCAACGTAACAAACCGCTTTTTATTTATGATCGGAGGCATTGCGATTGTAGTTGGGACTGTTGTCGCAGGCGTGATTACACGCAGGATAACCAATCCGATCTTAGAACTGACCGAACTTTCCAAACGGATGACGGAACTGGATTTTGAAGCAAAATATACCGCTTCCAGGAAATACCAAAATGAGATCGATTTTTTGGGCCTGCATATGAATAAGCTGTCCGCAAAGCTGGAACATACCATATCGGAATTAAAAAGCGCCAATAACGAGCTTATGCTGGATAATAAGCACAAAGACCAGGTAGACGAGATGCGCAAGGAATTTTTATCCAACGTTTCCCATGAACTCAAAACACCGCTTGCCTTAATCCAAGGGTATGCAGAAGGGCTGCAGGAGTGCATCAACGACGATGCAGAAAGCAGGGATTTCTACTGTGAAGTGATTATGGATGAAGCAGATAAAATGAATACAATGGTTAAAAAACTATTGACCCTAAACCACCTGGAATTTGGCGATGATGCAGTAGAAATGGAACGGTTTGACGTAACCGAATTGATTGAAGGCGTGGTTAATGCTTCCTCCATCCTGCTCCAGCAAAATGGAATCACCGTCCAGTTCGACAGCAGCCAGCCAATGTACGTATGGGCAGATGAATTTAAAATAGAAGAAGTAATGACTAATTTTTTGAGCAATGCCATCCACCATGCGATGTACGAAAAAAAAATATCCATTTTTTATACAAGGAAAGAAGGCTGCGTCCGTGTGAGTGTGTTTAATACGGGCAACCCAATCCCGGAGGAAGACCTGGATAAAGTCTGGATTAAATTTTACAAAGTGGACAAGGCGAGGACAAGGGAATATGGGGGCAGCGGCATCGGGCTGTCGATCGTCAAGGCAATTATGGATTCTATGCACCAGAGGTGCGGGGTGTGTAATTGTGATGGCGGCGTGGAGTTTTGGGTGGAGCTGGACAGCCGCAGCAGCGGGGAGGTGGCTGAAGGTGGCTGAGAGGACGCCGGACGGCGGGCTGGCTGCTTTTCGAAAACCTTTTCGTGCAAAACGAGCGTGGATAAGCGGTGCACAGCAGTTCCAGGGCGAAGTAAAAGTAAAGCTGTATAGCTGCAAGCGTGCGTCAACGGGCAGGCTGCAGCGTGTGCTTGGTGTTAGGGTTTCGTAGTTGCTTGTTGCTTGGAAGCCGCGTCCAGCAGGTTGCTTTGTGTATATTTTAACCATGAACAGGCGTGTAAGCCATAAAACTTTATACATACAGTGCAAAGCCTGTGAAAACCAGCCGGAACCGGAACCCTAAGCCTAGGCCGCTTCCCGCATCCGGCGTCCGGGAATCCATCCCCCCCTGCATGCAAAAATAAAAGAATTCCAAAGAAAGCATTGCTTAATCTTCAAAAGAATGTTAACATAAATAGTAAGCATTATGCCTTACGTTAAGAACAATGCAAAATGCAAAGCAGGCAGCAAAATGCACATATTTAGGATATGGGAGTAAGCAGATGAAAAAGAAAAGGTTAACAGCAGGCGCCCTTGTGCTTGCGGCCTCCATTACGGCTTGCGGCTGCGGGAATCAGGTGTATGAATTGACAGACGAAGAGCGGGCAGTGGTTGTGCATTATTCTGCCCATGCAGTCACAAAATTTAACAAAAAGCAGTCGGAAGGGGTCCAGGATGTTGCTGCATATTTATATATGCAGGAGCTAAAAGAGGAGGAACGCAAACGCAGGGCAGAAGAGCAAAAGCAGCAGGAAGCGCAGCAAAAGGAAGAACAGAAGAAAAACCCACAAAACGATAAAGGGCAGGCAGGTACCGGGAAGGACAACAGCCAGGGCCAGCCGGAGGAGAAAGCCAATTATGTGCCGCTTAACGAAGCGCTTGGCATAAGCGGTATTGACGCTGTATATAAAGGGTATGAAGTAGTATCGGCTTATACGGAGTCAGAAAGCTATATGATCAATGCAAGCAGTGGGAATGAGCTTCTTGTCCTGCATGTTGACTTGAAAAATAGCGCGGGCAGCGTAGCAAAATGCAATATCCTCTCCAAGATGCCGTCGTTTCAGCTGGCTGTCAATAGCAAGGTAAAGGTATCCGCAGATACGACGATACTTCTAAATGACCTAGGGACCTACCAGGGCAGGATAGAACCGGGGGATACGGTGAAAACGGTTTTGGTTTTCCAGGTAAAAAAAGGTTCTGCCAAAAAGGTAGGAAGTATGGATTTAGAGGTCCGGGTTGGCCAGAAGACATCGATGGTCCAGCTGGAATCCAATTAAATGATAGCCAGGGCGGTTTTGCAAAGCAAACGTTCCATATCGCCCTGAATGGTTGCTATGAGCGGCCCAGGCCGTGGATAGTAACGGCAGCTGGCCGGAAAATAAAAAAAATGGAAAAAATACATGTAATTTTGGCGGATAGTGTGATATACTGAATATAATTTGAGAATGGCATCGGGAGGAGATAGCTATGGATACAAACATTCTATTAGAGAACGGTACGAACGAGCTGGAAGTGCTGGAGTTTACATTAAACGGGAACCATTATGGGATTAATGTTGCAAAGATTAGGGAAATCCTTACTTACCAGCCGATTACGCCAATCCCTAATGCGCATACAAGCGTGGAAGGGATATTTATGCCACGCGACACGATGATCACTGTCATCAGTTTGAAAAAATGCCTTGGGCTGCCGGTTACTGAAAATGAAGGGCTATTTATTATTACGAATTTTAATAAGCTGAATATTGCATTCCATGTTGACCAAGTCATTGGGATCCACAGGGTTTCCTGGGCAGATATTATTAAGCCGGATTCTACGATCAATACGGAACGTGGGGAAGAGTCCAACGGGGGCGTATCTACAGGCGTCATTAAACTGGAAGACAAACTGGTAGTTATTTTGGACTTTGAAAAGATTGTTACGGATATTAGCCCGGAGACAGGCTTAAAAGTATCAGACATTGAAGCGCTTGGCGAACGTGACCGGACGGAATCCCCGATCCTGATTGCAGAGGATTCCCCGCTTCTTGGAAAATTGATCACAGACAGCCTGAAAAAAGCCGGCTATGTCAATATTACAATGTGCATGAACGGCAAGGAAGCATGGGACAAGTTGCTGGAATATAAAGGCAAAGGCAATGTACTGGATAAAGTGCACTGTATTATTACCGATATTGAAATGCCGTTGATGGATGGCCACAGGCTGACGAAGCTTGTGAAAACCGATGATGTATTAAAACAGATTCCATTGATTATTTTCTCGTCCCTGGTAAATGATGAAATGAGGAGAAAAGGCGAAGCGCTTGGCGCAGACGCACAACTTACCAAGCCGGAGATCGGTTTTTTAGTAGAAGCAATTGACAAGCTGATTGATAAAAATATCAGGTCTTAATGCTTTTATCATTAGGAAAGATTGAGTGGGAGCGTCCGTGGGTGAGGGTATTACGGCACTCTCACTTTTCGTCCGCGATAAAAAAGGAGATGTTTGCATGAGCAGGAATGAAGATTATCTGGACAATCTGCTTACTTCTGTAACCGATACGTTAAGCGGCTTTGATGATGATTTTGAGCAGAACAACAGGGAATCTTTGAAACAGTCATACCAGACACAGCAGAACCTTCCATCAAATACACAAAGTGCGCTGGATGAAATCCGTGAGGATAATTTTCTCAAAGAATTTGAAGAAGAGCTGCGCGGTTCAGACGGGGCAGACGATGCATTTATGCGGGAATTTGAGCAGGAGTTAAATGGCGGTGCAGGCTTATACGATCCTCCTATACCGGATTCTGGTACGTTACGGCCAGACGGTACCCAGGATGGCCTATCGGGCCTGTTTGATTCCTTGGATACGGATGGCTTGGGCCCGTCTGATAATCTGACGCAGATGCTGGATTCCGGGCAGCCGGAGGGTGCTGGGGATGATTTGGCCAGCCTGCTGGATCCTGGCCCGGATGATACTGATCTGTTCCAGACAGGGCAGCCAGGCAGTTTTACAGAGGATTTGTCCGGGGACAGCCAGACGCTCCAGCCGGATGGCCCGGCGCAAGGCATGGAGGGGCTTTCTGATCTGCCACAGCCCGATGATATGGCACAGGCGCTTTCGGAAGGGCCAGACACGGCAGCTGCAGAGCCGGATACATTGTCACAGGAAGATTTGGATGCACTTTTTCAGAATAACAGCACGGATAGCAGTCCGGATAAAGGGGCAGGTCAGATGGAGGATAATTTTTTAGATGATATTACGAAACAGATGCAGGACAGCTTCCCAGATGAGGATGAGCTGTTAAGGGAAATATCAGATACCACGGAAACTGCTGGCAGTGTACCTGGGCAGGAAATAGAAGCGCCAAAAGGCATGGAGGGGCTGGAGGATATTTTTGGGGATGCTTCTAATACGCAGCCAGGAGGCGGGCAGGCGCAGAATGCTGGGATGCTTGACGACGGCCTGGAGCAGATTTTAAATACTTCCGATGATGATGCGCTTTCGGAATTGAGCCAGATGCTGGATGCAGATAGCCAGGGGGCGGCAGGCGGGCAGGATCCATTATCTGCTGCAGGGGGCCCGGACTTTTCTTTTTCAGAATCGGATCTTGGGGCGGATGAGCCAGGCAAAAAGAGGAAAAAAGAAAAAAATCCAAACAGCCCGTTAGCGAAACTTTCCCGTATCTTGTTTGGTACGCCAGAAGAACTGGATCCAGAGGCGGCAGCTGCCTATGCGGCAGCAAATCCGGAAATTAATATAGATCCAAAAGAAGCAAAGGAAAAGAAAAAACAGGAAAAAGAATTAAAGAAGCAAAAAAAACAAGAAGAAGCAGAGGAAAAGAAAAAAGAAAAGGAAGCAGCCAAGGCAGAAAAGGAAGCAAAGAAAGCCAGCAAGCCGAAAAAAGAAAAGAAGCCAAAGCCGCCGAAGAAAAAGGCGCCAAAAGAGCCGCCGCTGCCAAAAGTGCCGGTTACGATGATGTGGATGATCGCTTTATCTATTATGGTGCTTGTGTTCCTTGGGTCGACCCTGGTAGGGTATTCTTCGCCAGTTAGTGAATCAAAAGCGGCATTCCAGAAAGGCGATTATGTAGCTGCCTATACAAAGCTAAAAGGGCTTAAGATCAAAAAAGCAGATAAAGAATTGTACAATGCATCCGCGGCGTTGGCGGGGATCCAGACGGAACTGGATGCTTATACGGCATTGATGGAGCATAAACAGTATGAATTGGCATTGGATGCATTGGTGCGCGGATACGGCAGATGCGCGATCCATTCTTCGGAAGCAGAAGAGTGGGGCGTCTCCAAAGAACTGTCGGAGCTGGAAGGAAAGCTGGAACAGCTTTTAAAAGAACAGTTTGATGTAAGCAAACGTACTGCAAAGAAGCTTTATAAAATAAAAAAACGCGTTGACTATACGCTGGAACTGCAAAAGATATTAGAAAAACTGGGATTGGTGGAGTAGGATGGTTGCAATTATCGATTATGATGCCGGAAATCTGAAAAGCGTAGAAAAAGCATTGCATTACCTGGGCGAAGAAGCAGCCATTACAAGGGATTTCCATACGATCCTGCATGCAGACAAGGTAATTTTGCCTGGCGTTGGCTCCTTTGGGGCCGCGATGGAGCAGTTAAAAAAGTACGAACTGGACAAAGTGGTCCACGAGGTAGCAGGCTGTGGGACACCGCTGCTTGGCATCTGCCTGGGCCTGCAGCTGCTGTTTGACGGCAGTGAAGAGTCGCAGGGTACGCAGGGGCTTGGTATCCTGCGTGGCCAGATTGTAAAAATCCCGGAAACACCCGGCTTGAAAATCCCGCATATCGGCTGGAATTCCCTAAAGCTGGTAAATAATGGGCAGCTGTTTGAAGGGGTAGCGGGCGAACCATATGTCTATTTTGTGCATTCCTATTACCTGAAAGCAGACGATAGCCAAATTGTGAAAGCGGTAACGGAATATGGTGCATTGATCCATGCTTCGGTTGAGCAGGGGAATATTTTTGCCTGCCAGTTCCACCCGGAAAAAAGCAGTGCGGCAGGCCTGCGTATTTTGGAAAATTTCAGAAAGGTTCAAAAGGCATAGGGCATGTTTACAAAAAGAATTATCCCCTGCCTGGATGTCAAAGGCGGGCGTGTGGTAAAAGGCGTCAACTTTGTTGATATAAAAGATGCGGGGGATCCGGTGGAAATTGCGGCGGCTTATGATGCTGCCGGTGCGGATGAACTTGTGTTTTTGGATATTACGGCTTCGTCGGATGCCCGGGCTACGGTTGTAGATATGGTGCGCAGGGTAGCACAGCGTGTATTTATCCCATTTACTGTTGGCGGCGGGATCCGGACGGTCGAAGATTTTAAAGCCCTGCTGCGGGAAGGCGCAGATAAAATATCGGTTAATTCGGCGGCGATTGAAAACCCAAACCTAATTGCGCAAGCAGCGGATAAGTTTGGCAGCCAGTGTGTTGTAGTTGCAATTGACGCAAAGCGCAGGAAGGATGGAAGCGGCTGGAATATCTATAAGCATGGCGGGCGCATTGATATGGGCATGGATGCCGTTGCCTGGGCACAGCAGGCGGAGCGCCTGGGGGCAGGTGAGATCCTGCTGACCAGTATGGACTGCGACGGGACAAAAGCCGGCTATGACCTGGAACTGACCAGGGCAGTTGCAAAACAGGTATCCATACCAGTCATTGCATCCGGCGGCGCAGGCACAAAAGAACATTTTTATGAAGCGTTGTCGGAAGGGATGGCAGATGCAGCGTTGGCTGCAAGCCTGTTCCATTATAAGGAACTGGAGATCCTAGAGGTAAAGCAGTATTTGGCAAAACGGGGCATTTCAGTCCGGCTTTCCACAATGGCATAATGGCATGGCCGCTGCAAGCAGCAGATACGCACTTGGCGGCCGCAAGCAAAACAAAGGATAAAAAAAGATGGGAATGATAGAAAACGATTGGCAGCCTGCTATGCAGGCCGAATTTAGAAAGCCATATTACAAGGAATTATATGAATTTGTCAAAGAGGAGTACCGTACACATGTGATATACCCTCCGTCCGAAGATATTTTTAACGCACTGCACCTGACCCCGTTATCGGAGGTGAAAGTCTTAATCTTGGGACAGGATCCATACCACAATGTACACCAGGCACATGGGCTGAGTTTTTCGGTTTTGCCAGACCAAAAAGAAATCCCGCCGTCTTTACAGAATATTTATAAGGAACTGGCAGACGATACGGGGTGCTATATCCCGAATAATGGGTTTTTGGAAAAGTGGGCAAAGCAGGGTGTGCTGCTGCTCAATACGGTCCTGACGGTGCGTGCGCACCAGGCAAATTCACACCAGGGCAAAGGCTGGGAGCAGTTTACCGATGCAGTGATCCGTGCAGTCAATGAACAGGACCGGCCGGTCGTATATATGCTGTGGGGAAGGCCTGCACAGAGCAAGATCCCAATGCTGGATAACCCAAAGCACTTGATCCTAAAGGCACCGCACCCTAGCCCGCTGTCTGCATACCGTGGATTTTTTGGCTGCAGGCATTTTAGCCAGGCGAATGCGTTCCTTACGGAGCATGGGCTGGAACCGGTTGACTGGCAGATCGAAAATCGGTAGAGGGCCAAAAATACTATATCTTGTATTAGGATAACGGTAAAGATAGCCGATATATGGTACAGAAGCCTATTGTTCAACGGGTTATCAAAGGACAAGGATGTCCAATTTTTCAAAGGAGTGATATTATGTATGGAGTTTCAAATTCATTCAGTACGTTGTTTTCCAGCCTTGGAAACCAATCGAGAAAGACGTCGTCGATTGGGTTAAATGCCTTAACCTCTTCTATTGCAGATTATAATATGATCCGCAGCGGAAGCTATAAAAAGCTGATGACGGCTTATTTCCGGAAAACGGATGGCGGTACAATAAAAGGGCCGTCTAATAACAGGCGTCCAGATACGGACCAATCGACAGCTATCTCCAAAGATTCTGTTGCTACGTTAAGCAAGGTAAAAAACGCTGCCGGCGAATTGGAAGATTCTGCCGCTGCTTTGGTAAAGACAGGCAGCAATTCTGTTTTCAACAAAGTAACCAAAACTGACGATCAAGGGAATAAGGCCAGTACGTATGACACCGATAAAATTTACAAAGCAGTAAAATCGTTTGTAGATGACTACAACGATGTCATGAAATCTGCGGACAGCTCAAAAACAGGCGGGGTACAGCGTGCAGCAATGAGCATGGCCAACAGTACTTCCAGCTATGCAACTTCCCTAAGTGCGGTTGGGATTTCCATTGACAGCAGCAGCCATCAGCTTTCAATTGATGAAAGTGCATTTAAAGCCGCAGATATGAATAAGGTAAAATCCCTGTTCAATGGTTCCGGCTCTTATGCATACAATATAAAATCACAGGCTGCAGTTGTGGAATACCGGGCGGGAAATGAAGCTGCAAAAGCAAATACGTATAACCGTTACGGCAGTTATAGTTCAAACTATTCCTACGGGGCTAACGTAGACCGTTATCATTAATTAGCACAATGGCGGCAGGCGGGGCAGTAAATGGCAGCCGTTAGCAGGCAGCTTTTATGATCGAAAGCTGCCTTTTTATTGCCAGCAGGAAAATAAGCAACGTTATATAGCATGATATATGGAAGAAGGAGGGTTTTCAATTGGACAACAATTGTGCATATTGTATGGAAGGCAGCCTTGTAGAGCAGTTTGGCATAAAGATCTGTGAACTGCCGGCCAGCAAAGTTTACTTATTTAAAGAGCAGAGCCATAAAGGCAGGGTAATTGTAGCCCATAAAAAACATGTCGGGGAGCTGGTTGAGCTGTCGCCAGAAGAACGCGGGGCTTTTTTTGAAGATGTGGCACGCGTGGCATCGGCTATCCACGCAGCGTTCCATCCAGCCAAAGTTAATTATGGCGCATATGGAGATACGGGCCGCCATATGCATTTCCATCTGGTTCCAAAATATACGGATGAATTTGAATGGGCCGGTACGTTTGCCATGAACCCGGACAAGGTTTATCTAACGGAAGCGGAATATGCCGAAGTGATTGCCGCAATCAAAAAAGAACTTGGTGTATAAAAATAGGGCGGGCCTGCTGGCTGGTTGCTTTTTTAACCGGCCAGCAGGCCTTGTACCTTTTATTGGCAGGTTTTGCCCATAATGGGGTTAATTATCTGCCGCGTCGCTTTCCGACATCGAATATACCTGGCGTTTCCTTGCCATTTCATCATTTTCCAGATATTCGTCATAAGTGGTAACCTTGTCGACCATTGTCCCATTCGGCAAAAATTCAATGATCCGGTTTGCTGTCGTCTGCACGACCTGGTGGTCACGGCAGGAAAACAGCATCGTACCTGGGAATTTTATCATGCCGTTATTCAACGCGGTAATGGCTTCCATATCCAGGTGGTCGGTCGGTTCGTCAAAGATCAATACGTTAGAACCTTCGATCATCATCCGGGAAAGCAGCACGCGTACTTTTTCGCCGCCGGACAGCACCTTCATTTTTTTCATACCGTCGTCGCCGGCAAACAGCATGCGGCCTAAAAAGCCGCGTACATAAGTGGCGTCCTTAATTTCAGAAAACTGGGTCAGCCATTCGGTAATGGCCAGGTCATTGTTAAAGATTTCAGTATTGTCCTTTGGAAAATAGGACTGGCTGGTTGTCACACCCCATTTGTAGTTGCCTTCATCTGGTTCCATTTCACCGGCCAGGATCTGGAACAGTGTTGTTTTGGCCAGTTCATTGCTTCCGACAAACGCAATCTTATCGTCATGCCCCATAACGAAAGAAACCTGGTCGAGTACTTTGGTGCCGTCTATCGTTTTGCTGATATTGTCTACCACCAGCACTTCATTCCCGATTTCACGCTGCGGGCGGAAATCGATGTATGGGTATTTGCGGCTGGAAGGCTTGATTTCATCCAGCTGGATCTTTTCCAGCGCACGTTTCCTGGAAGTCGCCTGTTTGGACTTGGAAGCGTTTGCAGAAAAGCGGGAGATAAATTCCTGCAGTTCCTTGATCTTTTCTTCTTTCTTTTTGTTGGCTTCTTTCATCTGCTTGATTAGCAGCTGGCTGGATTCATACCAAAAATCATAGTTGCCGGCATAAAGCTGGATCTTGCCATAGTCAATGTCGGCGGTATGGGTACATACTTTATTTAAAAAGTAGCGGTCATGCGATACGACGATTACGGTATTTTCAAAATTGATCAAAAACTCTTCCAGCCATGCAATGGCGTCCAGGTCCAGGTGGTTGGTCGGCTCGTCTAAAAGCAGGATATTCGGGTTCCCAAACAGTGCCTGCGCCAGCAGCACTTTGACTTTCTGGGCGCCTTGCAAGTTTTTCATGAAAGAGGTATGTTCCGGCGTAGCAATGCCAAGGCCGTTTAATAAAGATGCTGCGTCCGCTTCGGCATTCCATCCGTCCATTTCGGCAAATTCCGCTTCCAGTTCACTTGCGCGGATGCCGTCTTCGTCGGTGAAATCTTCTTTTGCATAGATGGCATCCTTTTCCTTACTAATATCATACAGGCGCTGGTTCCCCATAATAACGGTATCTAATACGGTAACTTCGTCGTATTGGAAATGGTCCTGTTTTAGAAAGGACAGCCGTTCGCCCGGCGTAACCGCAACGGTACCGTTTGTCGGTTCCAGTTCACCGGATAAAATCTTTAAAAATGT
This sequence comes from uncultured Eubacterium sp., assembly GCA_947089855.1. GTDB lineage: Bacteria > Bacillota > Clostridia > Lachnospirales > Lachnospiraceae > Eubacterium_J. The sequence goes on along the minus strand of CAMUML010000058.1, from coordinate 587 downwards.
AGATTTGCCTGCGCCGTTCGCACCGATTAAGCCGTAGCAGTTCCCTTCGGTGAATTTAATATTCACATCTTCAAACAAGGCTTTTTTGCCTACCCTTAATGTAACGTTATTTGCACTTATCATAATTGAAATCCTCATTTTCTAAGTCGATGTTTTAATTGATACGCTTTTCTTATTATACATATTTTTAATAGAATTTCAAGAAAAAGTGGGCTGCGGTTTCTATTTTGGTGTACTAGCGCCGCCTAGGCGGGCATATATTGAATTACCGGCAGGTTGGCAAGCCCTTTTGTGCAGTTTGTATATTTCTTTTTCCAAAAAAATCTAAATTGCATTTCGTTTTGTACAACTAACAATCTTTACAATCGACAAAGAAAATGCTAAAATTGATATATAAAGTCGTATTACGACAAAGTAAAGAAGGAGGATAATTTAAATGCCTAGAGCAAAAAAATCTATGGATGGCAACACAGCAGCAGCTCATGTAGCATATGCGTACACAGAAGTTGCAGCGATTTACCCAATCACCCCATCCAGCCCAATGGCAGATACGGTTGACCAGTGGTCTGCAGCAGGACAGGAGAACA
>CAMUML010000057.1 GCA_947089855.1 uncultured Eubacterium sp. | reverse complement strand
ATGTTCTCACGGAATGCGCAGTTTATGCGCATTCCTGGCCCGTGAATAGTAACTGCAGTATAGCAATGGAATTATACTGAACCAAGAAATGCCTAGCTGGCGGTTGGCAGTCGTGTTATACTGTAAATTTAACAGGTGTGCAGTATATTTTACAACTGGATATGGAATATATTTTTTTTGGTGTACTCAAAAACAGGTATGCATACGGCTATTAAAAAGGAGGAAATAGATAATGGTTGATTTATATTATATAGAAGATGACCCAAATATTGCATACACCGTAAAAGAATATCTGGAACAAAAAGGCCTCCGGGTTACCGTATATGGAACAATGGAGCGGGCAAAGCAGGCGTTTCAGAGGCTTGTACCGGCGATTGTTTTGTTGGACTGGAATATGCCGGATGGGCGTGGGGATAGCATGTGCCGGTGGATCCGCAGGAACTGGGCGGAAATGCCGGTTATTTTTTTGACTGTGAGGGGCGGCTCCCGCGATATTGTCGCCAGTTTTAAAAACGGTGCGGACGATTATGTGGTTAAGCCATTTGAGCTGGAAGTATTGTATTCGCGCATTCTGGCATTGCTGCGCAGGGCCGGCTATGTGGCGCAGCAGTACCTTTCCTGTGATGGGATTATGGTTGACCAAAACCGACGGACAGTTTCTTGCCATTCTAAGGAAATCAGCCTAAGCGCTGCGGAATACCAGCTGCTGCTGTATTTAATGCAAAACAAAGGGAAGACGGTTACTAGGGATAAAATCTTAGCGCAGGTATGGGACGTAAACGGAAATTATGTAAATGACAATACGCTGACCGTTACGATGAAACGGCTTCGGGATAAACTGGGCCAGCCTGCTTGCCTAAAAACGGTCAGGAGTGTTGGCTACCGTATGGAGGATACCGTATGAGCGGGCGGAAAAACAGCATGGTTGCTTTGGGGCTTGTAGTAGCGGCTAGCCTGCTTGCTTCGGCAGCCACTGCCTTGTTCTCCTTTTGCCATTTTAGCCGCCTTCAGTTTCAATTGCTCAATGCGGTTTGCCAGGAAGCGGCGCAACAGGGGCCGGAAGCTGAAAGAGTGATGCTTGCGGCCTTAAAGGGCTATACGGATAAATTGGAGGATGGCACTGCAAAGGAATATACTAGCGAAAAAGCAGAGTGCGGCGCAGAGGATAGCATATTATGGGCATTCGGGTACCGCAGCTATGATTTCTTGGGCCCGGCTTACAGGGGAACGTTTTTATTTGCGGCAGCAGGGCTTTTGACGGGGGTTTTGCTGTTTGCCGTTACTTTTTTATTCCGGAATAAAATGGAAGCGGTGCGGATCCAAGCTTTGGCGGGTTATTTGGAGCAGGTGAACAATGGCAAAGCAGCGGTCCTTTCTGTTTCCGGTGAGGATGATTTTTCAAAATTAGAGGATGAAATTTATAAAACGGTGACATACCTTTATCAGACAAAAGGTGCGGCGGTGCAGGCGAAAAATGGTTTTGCCGAAAATTTGTCCAATATTGCACATCAGATAAAAACGCCGATAACGGCCATTTCCCTGTCGGTCCAGATGATAAAGCAGGAGATTGGAAGCAGCCTACATTTCGAGCGGGTGGAAAAACAGGTTTTACGGCTGGCCCAATTGGAAGAAGCGCTGCTTGTATTGTCCAGGATGGATGCGGGGACGTTATGTTTACAAAAGGATGAGGTTGACGTCTATACGGTGTTGGTCCTTGCAGCCGATAACCTGCAGGAGTTGTTTGCCAGTTCGGGCACTTCCATCGATATACCGCAGCTGGGCGGCATGATGGTAGTTGGGGATTTGGAATGGACGATGGAAGCGGTTATGAACCTGATGAAAAATTGCATCGAGCATGGGAATGGCGGCATGGTCCATTGCTCCTATGAAAAAAATCCATTGTATACGCAAATCCTTATCTGGGATGAGGGGGAAGGGTTTGCAAAAGAGGACATCCCGCACCTTTTTGAACGGTTTTACCGGGGGAGGAATGCGGGAAGCGGAGGCATAGGGATTGGGCTGGCCTTGTCAAAAGAGATTATGGAGCGGCAGAACGGGACGATACGGGCCCAAAATAAACGGGATGGCGGAGCACTTTTTGAAATCCGCTTTTACTGTCACTGAGTTGTAACTTTGGCCTGTTATAATAAAAATGCAGGGCTATGGCAGGATGCATGGCTGCAAGCTGCAATAACAGGAGAGGAGAGGACAGGATGGAAATTTTAAAGTGCGAAGGAGTCCGCAAAGTGTACGGCACTGGAAACAGCCAGGTAGTGGCGTTGGATGGGATTGACCTGTCGGTTCAGAAGGGGGAATTTGTAGCGGTTGTCGGGGCATCGGGTTCGGGCAAATCTACGCTGCTGCATATCCTTGGCAGTGTGGACAAGCCGACGGGCGGGAAGGTTACGGTGGATGGGACGGACCTTTCAACGTTAAACCAGACGCAGGCAGCGATTTTTAGACGCAGGAAAGTAGGGATCGTGTATCAGTTTTATAACCTGATTCCCACCCTTACGGTACGGAAAAATATACTGTTGCCTCTTGCGCTTGACAAGAAAAAGCCAAATGGGGAATATTTTGAGAAAGTTGCCGCCACCCTTGGTATTTCGGAACGGCTGGATGCAATGCCCAACCAGTTGTCCGGCGGGCAGCAGCAAAGGGTTGCGATCGCGCGTTCGTTGATCTACCGTCCGGCACTGCTTTTGGCAGACGAGCCGACGGGAAACCTGGACCAGAAAAATTCGAAGGAAATCATGGATCTGCTCAAACTTTCCAACCGGAACCTGGATCAGACTATTTTACTGATTACCCACGATGAAAAAGCAGCATTGGAAGCCGGACGTGTCATTACCGTAGAGGATGGGCGGATCATTGGCGACGAAAGGAGGAGGTAGTGGCTATGTGGAAAGATTATGTATCAGGCTATCTGAAAAACAACCGTCCGTCCAGCCTGTCGATCCGGATTTCGGCATTTATTTCTGCGTTGCTTTTATCGTTATTGTGCGGGCTGTTTTACAATTTATGGAAGTATGAAGCCGAGCGGATCGTATTGGAAGAAGGTGGCTGGCAGAGCCGGATCATAGGGGAATTAGACGGGGAAGCGGTAGCTGCCATAAAAAATTTTGCCAATGTAAAAGATGCGGTGGTCAACGAAAAGGAAAGCAAAGGTGCAAAAACAGCCGTCGATATTTATTTTGACGATATGCGGGCTGCCCTTGCCGATACGCCACGTATCGCAAAACGGGCAGGAGTTTTGCCGGAACAGGTTGTTTATAACTATGAACTTTTGGCAATGTATTTTATCCGCAGCCCAATGGATACGGCCCCCAGGCTGCTGTTGCCAATGTTTGCAATGATCGTGGTGCTGGCTTCGTTTTCGCTGGTAGTCATTATACACAATTCCTTTGCGGTATCCATGAACGCGAGGGTCCACCAGTTTGGCATCTTTTCCAGCATCGGGGCGTCGCCAAGGCAAATCCGGTCGTGCCTGCTGCAGGAAGCGGCTTTTTTGTGTATTGTGCCGGCTGCAGCTGGGGAACTGCTTGGGATTGCTGGCAGCATGGGGCTTGTGCAGCTGACAAATACATTGTTGGGAAACGGTATGGAAGGGCGGCATAAGGCGGCCTTTGGCTACCACCCTTTGGTTTTGGCGCTGGCGCTGTTTGCCACTTTCCTGACCGTGTGGATTTCCGCGTGGCTGCCAGCCAGGAAATTAAGCAGGCTGGCGCCGCTGGAAGCGGTCAAAGGTACGGGGGATTTACAGTTAAAACGCAAAAAAGAATCCCGGCTGCTTAGGCGTTTGTTTGGGGTGGAAGGGGAGCTGGCCGCAAATGCGTTGAAGGCACAGAGGAAAGCACTGCGGACGGCGTCGTTTTCTTTGGTAACTTCGTTTCTGGCATTTACGGTTATGCAGTGTTTCTTTTCCCTTTCCGGGATTAGTACAAGGGAAACATATTTTGAGAAATATCAAAATGTATGGGATATTATGGCTACCGTTAAGGATGGGCAGGTGGATGATTTTTCCGATACGGGGGCAATCCAGAAGCTTGCTGGGGTAAAAAGCGCTGTCGTCTATCAAAAGGCAATGGCAAAAAGGCTGGTTACGGAGGAAGAAATCAGTGCCGAGATGAAGTCTTTTGGCGGGTTTGCGCAGGCTCCTGAGAAGTATGTGGCACGGGCCGATGGCGGGTGGCTAGTCAATGCGCCGGTTATGATACTGGACGATAGCAGTTTTTTGGCATATTGCAGGGAGATTGATATTACGCCGCAGCTGGACGGGGCAGTGGTTATCAACGAAATCCGGGATGTGACGAACCCTGATTTCCGGCACCCGGTGTTTATGCCCTATTTGACAGGGGAAAGTGCGGCGAGTATATTAAGGCGGCCTGGCAATGAAAAAATGGAAGCGGAAGTCCCGGTCCTTGCTTATGTGGATATGGGGAGCGTGCCTGCTTTAAGGGAAGAGTATGCAACATTGGATTATTATGAGGTTGTGCATGTGGTTCCGGTTTCGTTGTGGAAAAAGGTGAAAGGGAAGATCGGAGGGACGGAGGATGATTTTTATATCCGGGTGCTTGGTTTAAACCGCAAGGATTTGGAAGGGCTGGAGGCGTTGGAGGATCACATTGCAGGGATTATTGGCCAAAAGTATACGGTTACATGTGAAAACCGTATTCAGGAATACGAGACGAATAACAAGCAGATACAGGGGATGAAGGCTGTATTTGGGGGACTTTGCGCTTTGCTTGCGGTGATAGGCATTGGCAATGTGTTTTCGAATACGTTGGGGTTTGTACGGCAACGGAAACGGGAGTTTGCAAGGTACCTGTCGGTTGGGATGGCGCCTGAGGGGCTTCGGAAGATGTTTTGTATTGAGGCATTGGCATTGGCTGGAAGGCCGGTTTTGATGGGGCTTCCTTTGGCGGTGGCTGTGGTATGGTATATGCTGAAGATGAGTTATGTTGGAGTGGGGGAATTTCTGGATGAAGCGCCGCTGGTTCCGGTTGTGGTTTTTGTGGCGGTGATTTTCGGAGCTGTGGCGTTGGCGTATTATTTGGCTTGGCGTAGTGTGAGGGGGATTTCGTTGGCGGAGGTGCTTAGGGATGATACGATGATGTAGCCGGATTTTTCAGTTATCCTCTTTTTTTGTTCTTACTGGGGGGGGGACTGTCCGAAAACTAAATTCATTTCTGCTTTTGGAACAAAATATAGTATTGAAACAAAAAATAAAGTGCAACATAATGTGGTATAGAAATTTGAAAGCAGGGTTTTCGGACAGTCTGAGGGAGGATGCCTGGATATGGCACAATAATCGAAAAGTGTTTTCCAAAATTACAGCAGGGGGAGTTTTTTTGCCTAAAAATACCATCATCAGAAGCTGCAATATGTTGAAAGATATATATAATTAGAACTGATAAATCCATAATTTAATCGTCGGTGCTGAGTGTGTAGATAATTCAGGCATAGTTTACATAAAAAATTGCCGGATTATAGGCAGTTTTCTATAGTCCGACAAATTGGGAAACTTTTAATTAAACTCATAGTAAATAAAGAAAATGTTCTTTACATAGCTATCAACTGAAAACTTACCGTGGGAAATTTTGGAAATTAATGAACTTTTTAAAGGTACTTTTCGCAGAACATTTTTGCTGTTATAATCTGAATATTACCATACTGCATTAAAACAAGCAGGTCCTTGTCACCACTTACAATATATAATGCATGGGCATCTTTTGCACACCCTATAAATTTATCATCGTCCGGATCCCGGCTTGCTTTTATATCAGATATAGGTTCAATAATTTCCATCGATTGAATTAAGGGTGCGAGGATACTTTTGTCAAAATGCCCTTGTTTTCTGTCAATCATTTCCTGAACGATATTTTCATACTCATTTATAATTTCAACAGTCGCACAAGCTGTGATTTTTTTGTTAACAACTGAACAAAGTATCTTTTTCGGAAATCCACCAAAAAACACACCAGAAATTAATATATTTGTATCTATTACAATTTTCATTCTTACTTCTTTTTCCTTATATATTTAATAATGTCATTTACATCATCTTCTTTATAACCAACAGATTCTGCCCATTTTCTAGCATTGTCCAAAGATTTTTCGAAATCTTCGGCAGACGGGGGTTTTAAAGTTTTTAACATGATGGTATCACCAGATGTATATGCGACTAATTTATCACCTGTTTCAATTGATAACAGCCTGCAGATATCAGTTGGAAGAGAAATCTGCCCCTTAGAAGTAACGGTTAATACTTGAGCGTCCATAATCATAACCTCCCTTATTAATTAAGAAATTCTTGATTGTATTATGCCATAAACATGTGTTTTTATCAACAAGCGAGCGAAAAAAATGGAATTCACCATTTGAAAATGTAGCAATGAGCTTATGGCACAGGACGAATGCCCCAGCACAGAAAGGCGGCGGTTTGCGGTGCCTGCCAACTCCAAAATCCGGGAGGAACAGCGGCGGGAAGCTACCCTACGGAAATTTGTCAAGGAATGTGAACGGCTTTACGGGAAGAACTAGGTGCATTTACAGGAGGACGCAGGCTATGAATGAGCGTATCAGCAAAGAAAAAGAGATACGGGAGGCTATTATTATTTTCATACGATTTACGCCGAAATCCGTACCAATGGTAAAAAAATATATCGACTTCTTCTACTGTTAGTAAGTTCACTCGCCCTGAACCTCATGGTATTATCTATCCATAGAAAGCGAGGTGGATAGATTTTGGAAGTAAAACTTTCAAAGAATATCAAAAAATTCCGTAAGGAGCGGAAGCTGACGCAGGAGCAGCTTGCGGAAGCGATGGGTGTCAGTGTCAGCGCGGTTTATAAATGGGAATCAAATCAGTCTACGCCGGAAATTGGGCTGATTCTGGAAATGGCCGACCTGTTCCACACTTCGACCGATGTCCTTCTTGGATATGAATGGAGAATGGGCGATGCAGCATCTGCCGTTAACAGAACCGTAGCGCTGGCAAAGGCGAAAGAATATGATAAGGCGATTACTGAGGCGGAGAAGGCGCTGAAAAACTATCCCAACAACTTTGATGTCGTATATCAAAGCGCTTTACTGTATCTGGAATTGGGCAAAGAGACGGAACACTGTGAAGCGAACAGCCGCGCTATCTGTCTTTTGGAGCACTCCTGTGAGCTGATCGCGCAGAATCAGGACGATAACGTCAGCGAGGTTTCAATCCGCACGCAGATTGCGAAGGCGCATTTGCTTCTGGGACATACGGAAACTGCACTGCGGGTTTTGAAAAAGTACAACGTCTGCGGTGTCAACAATGCTTTGATCGGCATGGTGCTCGGCGATTATCTCCACGACGCAGACGGGGCAGAGAAATACCTTGGCCGGGCCTTTTCCGCTTTCTTGGAGGACATCAACAACATCATGGTGGGCTACTGCAATGTGTTTTTCCAGCGCATGGACTACGACACCGCCGTGGACTGCTTCCTGTGGCTCCGGGCTGTCCTCCGCGGCATTCAGCCGGAAACAGAACTCACCTGGTTTGACAAGTATGAATGTATCATTTTGGAGGCCGTCGCCGAGTGTTACTGCATCAAGGAGGAACCGGAAAAGGCCCGCCCCTTCCTCAAGGACGCTGTGGCAAAGGCACTCCAGTACGACGGCGCCGGCCCAGGAGAAGTTGCGGATATGCGGTTCTTCACCGAGCTTGGCCTGGAGTGCCAGCTAACCTATAGCAAGTACGGGGAAACCGCCATGGACAGCTTACGGCAAAGGATTGAAAGGGAGAGCGATATGGTTCCGGGGCTCATGCAGCTGTGGCTTGAGATTACAGAAAATTTAGATGAAACAGTATAAATCCCTTAAAGTCTGCATGGACGTTAGGAATTGTCTCAAAATAACTGAATCATGTTCTCACGGAATGCGCAGTTTATGCGCATTCCTGGCCCGTGAATCAATGTCATTTACTTAAGCCATCTGGCCCTTGATCAGTATTAGAAAAAACCAGATAATTCAAGGCTTTGTATAGCTGAATTTCAGCCGGAAAGAGCCTAAGTTAATGACATTGCCCGTGAATAGTAACAATAACTTACCATATTCCTTGAAAGTTTATAAAAAACCCCTTGCATTTTCAAAATGTTTATGCTATATTCTTAACAGGCGAATTTTCATGACAAGTATACATAGTCAAGATCCCCCAGCAGGCCACAGCACGCAGGGGGATTTTTCAGTTTATTCATGCAGCGTATTGATCCGCTGCAGCGTTTGGTTCCGCCCTAATAACGGTTTGATTTCTTCCGCCAGGGCATCCCCTTTTACCGTGACCATATAAGCATCGCTCTGTGCCAGCAGGTAGCAGTCATCCACTTGTAGTTGATCCAGGTCGCCGTTGCTGCTGCATATAAAATACCCATCTTCCGCAAGCGGCAAATCTTCCAGTGTAATAGAATATACATGCGTATCGATCAGGTTGACCTGCAGTTCATAGGCGATCCGGTAATTGCGCGTATCATCCAGTGTACAGTAGACATCCCGGTCCCCTATGACTTTTTTTAACTGCCCATACATTGCAAGGTTCCCGCAGGAAACCTTGCCGCGCTGTGAGGTAATTGTCCCGATATAGGCGGAATAAAGTCCAGTTGGGATAAAAATAGCGGTCAATAGTAGGCAGGAGGCTGTGAGGCGCAGCTTTTGGAACCGTTTTTGGTAAACGGCCATCAAAAGCAGAAGGGCGCCGTATCCAACTGCGGCGATGGCCATACAATGCCGCATGGAAAACTGTTCTGAAATAATACGGTAAAACCCAATGCCAGCAGCGCAAAAAGACCGGTAGTGCCAAGTGTCTTGAATTTGTTTTAAGTTATCATTTAAGATTACGCTCAAACCGGCATAGATACCGGCTATGCCTACTGCGAGCAGCAAAAATTTTTTGTCTTTTTTTCTGGTATAGAGTTCCAAAATGCCAGCCGCCAGCAAAATGCCGATCACGCATTCATTGTAACGCATATAAATAAAATAACTTAGGTCGGCGTCGGAATCCAGGTTGGTAATAGAAGCCGGGTCGATTAGGCTGATGGCGGAAATTAAAAAGGTCCCCATGCAGGCGAGCAGCGCAAACAGGTAAAAGGCGGTGTGGCGGCCTGTTTTTTTGGTATGGAAAGCCTGGAAGGCGTGTGAGGCGAAGTGCCATAGGCCCCAGCCAAACAGGCCAAACGTGGCAGTCATCAGGCTCCACAGCTGGCCGGACAAGGCACGGGTTAGGTTTTGCCATCCGTCCAGTGTCAGAAGCGACAGTAGGTGCCCTTTTTGGGCCCCCATACCGTTTTTGGCTTTTAAACCGAACCCTTCGATAATGCATAGGTAGGTTTTTATGTCTACATTGATGTATAAAATAATAATCAGCGGGAGCAGCAGCGCTGCGGATAACTTCCAGCTGATGGCCTCTGTCAGCCGTAAAAACAGCACGGTCAGAAAATAAGCGGCTACTATGCCGATGGTGCGGTTGTGCGTAATATAGCATCCGCCGACACAAAGGCTTAACAGCAATGCGCGCCAGACGCAGGGGCGTTGTTCAAAGCGCAGGAATAAATAAAAAAGCAGCCAGACCATCAGGTATAAAAAGGTTTCGCTCCAAGCGATTGCGCCTTGGGTCAGGTAGGACGAATACATGCATACCGTAAAGGAAATGGTTGCCAGTATCCAGCGTTCCAGCCTTGGAAACAGCATTTGTGTACATTTTTGGCATAGATAAAAAGAAAGGATGCCAAATAGGCCATTTAAAACAACCGCAGTTTTGTACATTATATGCAGGTTATGGGAAAGCCAGAATAACGGTGTCAATACCAGGCTGTAGCCATAGGAGTACCAGTTCATATGCCCGGAGAGGACATCCGACCAGTCATGCCCGGAAAATAGGGCGGCGTGGGCCCAATAGCCGTATTCGTCATTGCGGATGGCCAGTACATTGGTATCGCGGATGTACCAGATACGGAAAATAAAAATAATGGCGGAAAATAGTACGGACAGCAGCGCCAGGTGCTTTTTTTTGATTGCTTCGGTCATAGTTTGCTCCAGTTTCAGGATTCGGCTGTAAGTGCCTTGTTGTGGTGGTTTTGAAAATGGTTATCCCTATTTATATGATTATACAAAAAAAATGAAAAAAATAAAGGATTTTCGGAAAAAACACAGAATTTTTAGAGTAAGGATAAAAGGAAGGGGTAATTCCTTATGACGATACGGGAAGAAATGGAAAAAAGGGAACATATGCTTTTAAGCCCCTATGCGGCGTTTTCCGACCAGTCAGCGGGAAGGCTGCGGGAGGAAGAACCGTGCGACATCCGCCCGGTTTACCAGCGGGACAGGGACAGGATTTTGCATAGCAGGGCATTCCGGAGGCTGAAAAATAAGACACAGGTTTTTTTGACGCCAAAGGGCGACCATTACCGGACGCGTATGTCGCATACGCTGGAAGTGTCGCAGAATGCCAGGACGATTGCAAAAGCGCTTCGTTTAAATGAGGATTTGGTGGAAGCGATCGCTTTGGGGCACGACCTTGGCCATGCGCCTTTTGGGCACGCAGGCGAATATATGCTGAATGGGCTGTGCAAAGGAGGGTTTCGGCATAATGAGCAGAGCGTGCGTATTGTAGAAAAACTGGAAAAACACGGGGAGGGGCTGAATCTTACCTGGGAAGTGCGCGACGGTATTTTAAACCATCAGATGAACAGTATGCCGGCAACGTTAGAGGGCAGGATTGTACGCCTGTCGGACAAAATTGCTTATATTAACCATGACGTGGATGATGCCATCCGTGCGAAAATTTTGTGTGAAGAGGATATTCCTGCGGAATACAGGGAAGTTTTGGGGACAAGTGTGCGTATGCGCCTGAATACTTTAATACATAATATAGTTACAAACAGTATGGGGCGGGATGATATTTTTATGTCCCCCGAAGTGGAACAGGCTTTGAAAGGGCTGCGCCAGTACATGTTTGACCATTTATACCATAACGCAGTTGCAAAAAGCGAAGAGCGCAAGGCGGAAGGGCTGCTGGAGCGGCTATTTTTCTTTTATATGAAACAGCCGGAGCGGATGCCGCAGCAGTTTACCGGCATGATTGCGGCAGGAGAAGAAAAAGACCGTGCGGTATGCGATTACATTGCAGGTATGACGGACCAGTATGCAATTGCAAAGTTTAATGAATATTTTGTGCCAGTGCAGTGGCAGGCGTAATGGGTACGGGTACACTGCCAGATGTGGCAGGCATAGCAGGCGCTATGTGCAGACGGATGCAGAAAAGGGGGCAGGGCAGATGCCTTATTATTCAGATGAGTTGATAGAGGAAGTGCGTTCTGCAAATGATATTGTAGATGTTATATCCGGGTATGTACGGCTGCAAAAAAAAGGGAACAGCTATTTTGGGCTATGCCCGTTCCACAATGAAAAGACAGGGTCGTTTTCGGTATCGCAGAATAAGCAGATGTATTATTGTTTTGGATGCGGCGCCGGAGGGAATGTGTTTACGTTTCTTATGCAGTATGAAAATTTTACGTTCCGTGAAGCGATGGAAGCGCTGGCAGGGCGGGCGGGCGTCCAGCTGCCGGTGCAGGAGCTGTCTGAACAGGCAAAACGGGAGTCGGATTACCGTTCCATGCTGCTGGAAGTCAACCGTGAAGCGGGGAAGTATTATTATATGGTTTTGCGCAGCACACGGGGCAGGGAAGCGCTTGCGTATTTCCGCAGGCGGCAGTTGACCGAGGAAACGATGAAAAAGTTTGGCTTGGGAAGCTGTGACAAATACAGCAGCAGCCTGTACCAGTACCTGCGGTCGAAAGGGTATGCCGACAGCCTGTTAAAAGATTCCGGCCTGGTTGTTTTTGATGAAAAACGGGGGGCGCACGACCGGTTTTGGAACCGGGCCATGTTCCCGATTATGAATGTGCATAATAAGATCATAGGCTTTGGAGGCCGTGTGATGGGGGATGGGGAACCGAAATATTTAAATTCCCCGGAAACGCAGATTTTTGACAAAAGCAGGAACCTGTATGGGTTAAACCTGGCCAGGCAGTCAAGGAGGCCGCAGATCTTGCTATGTGAAGGGTATATGGATGTCATTGCACTGCACCAGGCAGGGTTTGACAATGCGGTTGCCTCGCTTGGGACGGCGTTTACAAGCGGGCATGCCAGTATGCTGAAACGGTATGCAAAAGAAGTCTATCTGTCGTTTGACAGTGATGGCGCAGGCATGAAAGCTGCGCTGCGGGCAATCCCTATTTTAAAAGAAGTCGGCCTTACAGCAAAGGTCATTAGCATGAAGCCATATAAAGACCCGGACGAATTTATAAAGGCGCTCGGTGCGCAGGCATACGAGGAACGGATTGGCCAGGCGGAAAATAGTTTTTTGTTTGAAATACGGATTTTAGAGCAGAATTATAATATGGAAGACCCGCAGGGAAAAACCGCGTTTTACCAGGAAGCTGCCAGAAAATTACTGGAATTTTCAGATGAGATTGAACGCAATAATTATATAGAAGCCGTAGCAGGCAGGTACCAGCTTGATTTTAACAACCTGTGCAGGCTGGTAGACCGTGTCAGTATGCAGGATGGCATGGTGAAAAGGCAAAAGCCGCTAAGGTCTGGCCTCCATCCAAAAGAAGCGAAAAAAGAGGACGGGATCCTCAGGTCACAAAGGCTGCTGCTGACTTTGCTGGGCGATGAGCCGGGATGGTACCCGGTGGTCCGGGATTATCTTTCGCCGCAGGATTTTACCGACGAAATCTGTAAAGAGGCAGCTGTTTTGTTATTTGCCCAGCTGGAAGCGGGGACGGTAAACCTGGCGCAGATTCCGGGATGGTTTGAGGATGTAGCAAAACAGCAGGAGGTTACGGCAGCGTTCCATGAAACGGTCCGCGAGGTTGAAACGGTAGAAGCGCGCGCGCAGGCATTGAAGGATACCGTGATAAAGATAAAAGAAAACCATCTTCAGATGCTGCGGGAAGACCATAACCCGGAAGGGATGCAGGAGCGCTTTCAGCAAATGCTCAATGAGAAAAAGATGCTTGAGCTATTACGGAAAAAAGAATTTTTATTGCCGCAATAACGGGAAGGGACTAGTTCCTAAGCATGTGAAACGAAGAGAGGATGAATGGAATGGCAGATATGGAAATGAACAAGAAGGCAGAAGGGGAGCGCTCTGGCAGGGAAATGGCATCTCCGGTTCCAGAGCTTCTGGTTTCCGGGGAAGTGGAACAGCATCCGGCAGAAGTGGAAATGGTACGTCGTCCGGTTCATCCGGCAGAAATAGGGGCGGAAATAGGGATAGAAGCAGCAGAAGAAGCACAGCCAGGGCCGGTCCCAACAAGGCAGCGCCCGGCACGGGCAGTACCAGCCGGCCGGCCGCCAGCGCGGGGGACGCCAGGGGCGGTACCATCCATTAGCGGTGCAGCGCAGGCCAGGCCAGTGCCAGGCCGCAGTCCACAAGCCCGGCCAAGGACGGTACCGCCGGGCAGCGGGGCTGTCCCGTATATGCCGACGCCAGGCCGTGGCCCGGTAGCCAAGCGTGGGATGGTGCCGCCGGATAACGGTGCAGCGGAGCGGGGAATGGTGCCGCCGGATAGCGGTGCAGCGGAGCGTGGGATGGTACCGCCGGATAACGGTGCAGTGCAGCCAGGGCAGATACCGGCAAGGCAGCGCCCGGCGCAGGCAGTACCAGCTGGCCAGCCGCCAGTACAGGGCGCACAGCCAGAGCCGGTACCGCCGGACAAAGGTGCCGCCCAGACCAGGCCAGTGCCAGGCCGCAGCCCAGGAGGCCAGCCAGGGGCAGTTTTGCCAAACAAAGGAGCCGTCCAGACCAGGCCAGCGCCAGGAGGCCAGCCAGGGGCAGCTTTGCCAAACAAAGGAGCCGCCCAATCCAGGCCAGCGCCAGGCCGCGGCCCAGGAGGCCAGCCAGGGGTGGTACCGGCAGGCGGAAATGCAGTCCAGGAGGCCAACAGAGGCCAGCCAGTGCGGGTGCCAGCCCCGTACAGCGGTGCTAGGCCAGCCAGTGCAGGTGCAAATCCAGTGCATAAGGGCGAAGCCAGGCCGTCTAGTGTAGGAGCTAGGCCAGTGCAGGGGGCACAGCGGAGGCCAGACGGTGGTTCCAGCCCAGTTCAGGGGATCCAGGCAAAGCCAGCCAGTGTAGGAGCTAGTCCAGTGCAGAGGGCCAAGGCAGGGCCAGGCCAGGCAGGCCACAGGCCAGGAGCGCAGCCAAGGCCGTACAGTGCAGGAGCCGACACGGTGCAAGGGGCCAGGCCTGCGGCAGGGGATGGGAATACCAAACGTCCAGCCCACGCAGCAGGGGAAAATGTGCAGCATGGCGTTGCCCGTCCTCCAGCAGCGGATGGGCCAGCCCGGCGTCTGATACGTCCGCCAGGAGGCGGTATGCAGCGGGGTGCAGCCCAACACATGGGGTATCAGCCGAACGGCAGGATCCAGCAGCGTATGGCCCAGCCAACCAATAGAGGCATACCAAACCGTATGGCCCAGCCAGCCGACGAAGTTAAACCAAACCGCATAGCCCAGCCAGCTGTTGGATTTAGCCAGGATCCGAAGGGCCAAAAAACGGACGGAGGAACTGAAAAACAGACCGGTCATCAGGCAGACAGGGAATTGGGGCAGTATATGGCCCAGCCAGCCAGAAATGAAGTGGAAAAGCCTATGGACACAAACAAGTGGAAACAAATGGAAAAACAGGCAGGCAGGGCAATGCAAGGGCCTGCACATCGGCATATGGCCGAAGATGCACAGCAACCGGCACAGCAAGGTACCAGCGTCAGGCCGGTGCAGCAACACGCGGACAGCCCTGCTAGCAGGGAAACGGGCATACCTGTGCAGTATAGGATGCCCAGGGCTGCAGAAAACCAAATGGTTCCGCAGGCCGGAGGAGGGGCTGCCGGTAAACGTGTTGGGCATCTGGACAATAGGACAGCAGATAAGCAGATTGGAAAAAATATAGGCAACGATATGGAAAAACGAATGGAAAACCAGCCAGGCCGGGAAGTTGAAAAACGAAACCAACCAGGCGAAGATATAGAAAAACAAATGGATGGCCGGCCGTCCATGAGCGGCACAGGCCGGGTAGAAAGCCAGCCGGCAGCCAGGGGCATTGCGAAACGTGCGGAAAGCCAGCTGACGGAGAGCACCGGCAAGCGTGTGCAAAACCGTCCGCCGGAAAGTGCTGTCAGGCGTGTAGTACACCGTCCAGCAGGAACAGGCAGCAAGCATGTGGAAAGCCAGCCAATGGGGACAGGCAGCAAGCATGTGGAAAGCCAGCCAATGGGGACAGGCAGCAAGCATGTGGAAAGCCAGCCAATGGGGACAGGCAGCAAATATGAGGGAATCCAACCAACGGGAATAGGCGGCCAGCATGTAGAAACCCAGCCAACAGGAACAGGCAGCAGATATGCGCAAACCCAGCCGGCAAGGACAGGCAGCAGGCATGCAGGCCCCCAACTATCGGGGCAAGGTATTAGGCATATGGAAAGCCAGCCATCGGGAACCGGTGGCCGGAATGCAGAAGGCCAGCCAGCGGAAGCGGGTGGCAGGCGTCTGGAAAGCCGTCCGGCTGTAGCCGGGAGCAATCGGCCAGCCAGCCAGCTAGCAGGAAATGCTGGGAAACGTGCAGCCAGCCAGCCAGCTGTAACCGGTGGCAAACATCCACAAGCCCGTCCATCCGCAAGTGCTGGCAAACAGGTGCCAGCCCGTCCAGCTGTAGCAGGCAGTAAACAGGTAGAAACCCATACAGCCGGGGCAGGCGGCAAACGGGTAGAAGGCCAGCCGGTTAGGGCAGGCAGCAAACAAGCAGAAGGCCAGCCAGTTAGGGCAGGCAGCAAACAAGCAGAAGGCCAGCCGGTTAGGGCAGGCAGCAGGCATGTGGAAAGCCAGCCAGTCGGAACAGGCGCCAAACGTATGGAAGCCAATACAGCCGGGGCAAGCGGCAAGCATACCGAAGCCCGCCCAGCCAGAGCAGGCGCCAAGCAGCCAGAAAGCCAGCCGGCCGGACAAGCAGCCGGCCAGGATGCAAAACAAATACCTGCTGCAGAACAGGCGGCATTCGACCAGCATAAATTTTTAGAAATATTAGGCAGCCTGGTAGAACGGGCAAAGAAGAAAAAAAATATGCTGGAATACCAGGAAATTAGCGATGCATTTCAAAGCATGTTCCTGTCTGCAGAGCAGCTGGAAAATGTATTGGACTACCTGGAAGTCCATAACGTGGACGTACTGCGTATATCAGACGATGACGACGACAGCGATATTTTAATTGAAGACGATGATGAGGTAGAGGTTGAAAATATTGACCTGACCGTGCCTGACGGCGTCAGTATTGAAGACCCGGTGCGCATGTATCTAAAAGAAATCGGAAAAGTGCCGCTGCTTAGTGCAGAAGAAGAGATTGACCTTGCACAAAAGATGGAAAACGGTATGGTGGCGCATGAAAAAATTATTATTTTAAAGGGGCGGAAGGAAAAGGCAGAGTCACAAGAGGAAAAAGAAGAACTGGACAATGAGATCAAGGGCTTGCTGCTGGAGCAGGATCATGGAGAAGATGCGAAAAAACGCCTGGCGGAAGCGAACCTGCGCCTTGTTGTCAGTATTGCAAAGCGTTATGTCGGCCGCGGCATGCTGTTTTTGGATTTGATCCAGGAGGGGAACCTGGGGTTGATCAAGGCAGTTGAAAAATTTGACTACCGCAAAGGCTATAAATTTTCTACTTATGCAACCTGGTGGATACGTCAGGCCATTACAAGGGCGATTGCCGACCAGGCGCGGACGATCCGTATCCCAGTGCATATGGTGGAAACGATCAATAAACTTATCCGGGTATCCCGCCAATTGCTGCAGGAGCTGGGCCGGGAACCTACGCCTGAGGAGATCGCTGTGCATATGAACATGCCGGTAGACCGCGTCAGGGAGATCTTAAAGATTTCGCAGGAGCCAGTATCCCTGGAAACGCCGATTGGGGAAGAGGAAGATTCCCATCTTGGAGATTTTATCCAGGATGACAATGTCCCAGTACCTGCCGATGCGGCAGCATTTACCTTGCTCAAGGAACAGTTAAGCGAAGTGCTTGGTACCTTGACAGACAGGGAACAAAAGGTGCTGACCCTGCGTTTTGGCCTGGAAGACGGCAGGGCAAGGACACTGGAAGAAGTCGGCAAAGAATTTAATGTCACACGGGAACGCATCCGCCAGATTGAAGCAAAGGCACTGCGCAAACTGCGCCATCCAAGCCGCAGCCGCAAGTTAAAAGATTATTTGGAGTAGCCGGCATGCTAAAATTATCAAAACGGCTCCAGGCAGTGGCAGATTTTATCACTTGCGGCAACTATGTGGCGGATATTGGGACAGACCATGGGTTCCTTCCGATTTATTTGATACAGCAGGGCCGGTGTCCGGGCATTCTGGCAATGGATGTCCGAGGAGGGCCTTTGATGCGTGCAAAAGGCCATATCACACAGGCAGGGCTGGAAGATTTGATTCAGACAAGGCTTTCTGACGGGTTGGGTCAGCTTCTGCCAGGGGAGGCACAAAGTGTGGTAATTGCCGGAATGGGTGGGCTGACAATAAAAAAAATATTGGAAGCGGCCTTACATACCCCTGTGCTGGAAGAGTTAACGGAACTGGTTTTGGAACCACAGTCCGAAGTAGCCAGCTTACGCAGGTTTTTGCGTGAAAATAGGATGTATATTGATAAAGAAACACTGGTCTGTGAAGACGGAAAGTTTTACCCAATCTTGCATGTCCTGCCCCAAAGGCTACAGCCGCACCAGCCGTACCAGGATAGCCTGTCAGAAAAACAAAGCATATTTGACCAATATGGCGAATATTTAATTGATAAGAAAGACCCAACGCTTTTACAGCTGCTAGCCCATGATAAAAAACGCAGGCAGCAGATCCTACATTCCCTCAAAGGCGCCAGCCAGGAAGGGAAAAAGGGGCAGCGGTACCAGGAAGTGCAAAAAGAGCTGGAAATGATCGGGCAGCTGCTGGACTGGATGCAAAACCCATAATGGCTTAACGGCCTTATTTCCATAGAAAAGGGGGCGGAATTTTGCATTGTTCGAAACTAATACAGATTTTCCAGCAGCAGGCGGCAGAATCCTATGCATGTGGCTGGGATAATGTCGGGCTGTTGGTTGGGAGCCGTAATAAAGAGGTGAAAAAAGTATATATCGCACTGGACGCCACAGATGAAGCCGTGGCGGAAGCGATAGCAGCGGGGGCAGATCTGCTGCTTACCCATCATCCATTGATTTTTAAGGGGATGAAGCGTATCACCGATGATGATTTTATTGGACGCAGGGTGATTGCCATGATAAAAGCGGATATGGCCTATTATGCGATGCACACGAACTTTGATATTATGGGCATGGCACAGCTTGCGGCAGGAAAACTGGGCTTGCAAGGATGCAGCCCGTTAGAAGCTGCCGCCTTGCAGGACGAAACCCCGCAGGGCATCGGCAGGGTTGGGGATCTGGGCAAAGAGGCTACGCTGGAACAATGCTGCCAGGACGTGAAGGCGGCATTCGGCATCAAACACGTACAGGTGTTCGGAGATCTGGCATCCATTGTAAAACGGGCAGCCATTTGCCCAGGCTCCGGGAAAAGCACGGTAGCGCAAGCGCTGGCTGCTGGGGCAGATGTGTATATTACCGGGGATATTGACCATCATACGGGGATCGATGCGGTTGCCTGCGGCATGGCAGTGATCGATGCAGGGCATTATGGCATTGAACATATCTTTGTGCCATATATGCAGCAATACCTTCTGGAACATGCGCCAGAGGTTGCCGTTCTGGCACAAGGGGAAGCAGAACCGTTTGCTATTATTTGACAAGGGAGGGGGCTTTTATGTCTGATAAGATATGCAGGGTCAAAATTGACGGCCAGGAAAGGGAATATGTGCAAGGGACCAGCTTCCTGGAAGCAGCAGCACAATTCCAGGCACAATATCCGGATGATATTGTGCTGGCCATATTTAACAATAAATTAGTCGAGCTGCATAAGCATATAAAAACAGACGGCACACTGGAGTTTGTCACAACCGCTGTAACCAACGGCAGGAAAGCATACCGGCGCAGTATGATTATGCTGATGGAAAAAGCGATTTTCAATTTATATGGAACTAGCGTAAAGCTGCGTGTCATGCATACGCTTGGGCAAGGGCAGTATTGTGAGCTGGAAGGGGAACGGCAGGTTTCCCAAGGGCTTTTGGAAGAAATCCGTACACAGATGCACAAGCTTGCGGATGCAGATATACAGATCCGCAAAAGCACCATACATACCGATGCAGCCATAGCCATGTTCCATGATTATGGCATGGAAGATAAATCCCGGCTGTTCCGTTTCCGCAGGAGTTCCCATGTCAACTTGTATGATATGGATGGCTACAAAGACTATTTTTATGGCTATATGGTACCATCTACCGGGTATTTAAAATATTTTGACCTGCTGGAATATAAGGCAGGGTTTGTGCTGATGTATCCATATGAGGATACGAAAAAAGCCGCCAGCTTTTCTGCTTCCGGCAAATTGTACCAGACCTTGATGGAGTCAGCCGCGTGGGCAAAACAGATGAATATTAGCACGGTCGGCGAACTGAACGAACAGATTGTAAAAGGGCGGATACAGGAAATTATATTGCTGCAGGAAGCGGAAATGGAACAGCGCATCGGTAAACTGGCAGAACAGATCGCTGATTCCAGGGATAAAAAGTTTATACTGATCGCAGGCCCATCTTCCTCCGGCAAAACGACGTTTTCCCATAGGCTGTCCATACAGCTGCAAGCGCATGGGCTGATACCGCATCCTATCGGCATGGATAATTTTTATGTAGACAGGGAAAAGACGCCCTTAGATGAAAATGGCCAGTATGATTTTGAATGCCTGGAAGCAGTTGACCTGGAATTATTCAACGATACAATGGGCAAGCTGCTCGAAGGGGAGCAGGTAGAAATGCCGTATTTTAATTTTAAGACAGGAAAGCGTGAGTACAAAGGCGAAACCCTCCAGCTTGGCCCGGAAGACGTGCTTGTTATTGAAGGCATACATGGGCTAAACGACAGGCTGTTAGCCACACTTCCATCCAAAACCAAATTTAAAATCTATATCAGCGCCCTGACGCAGATCAATATCGATGAACATAACGCAATACCAACAACAGACGGACGCCTATTGCGGCGGATCGTGCGGGATGCGCTAAACCGGGGCACGCCTGCAGAACGCACCATCGCCATGTGGCAGTCGGTACGCAGAGGCGAGGAAAAGAATATATTCCCATTCCAGGAACATGCGGATGCCATGTTTAATTCCGCTTTGATCTATGAGATGGCAGTGTTAAAAATGTATGCAGAACCGATGTTGTTTGCAATCCCAAAAGACAGCCCACAGCATCTGCGTGCCAAACACCTGCTGAAATTCCTGGATTATTTCCTGCAGGTACCAAGCGAAGACATCAGCAAAAATTCTATCCTGCGTGAGTTTATCGGCGGAAGCTGTTTTCATGTATAAGGCCGCAGGCCGTTTGATACTGCACAAATAACATTACCAGACGTTGTTACTATTCACAGCCAATTTGCTCTTGGCAAACATTCTAAGTTATGAGGCTGTAAATAGTAAGTATGCAGTATAAGAAGGGATGCCAATACAATTACAGATACGGGATAATAGGAGAATAGAAATATGGTACGTAAGATTATTCAAATTGATCAGGAAAAATGCAATGGATGCGGGGCATGCGCAGCTGCCTGCCACGAAGGCGCCATCGGCATGGCAAACGGCAAAGCACAGCTGCTGCGTGACGATTACTGCGACGGGCTAGGCGACTGCCTGCCAAAGTGTCCAGCCGGTGCCATTAGCTTTGTAGAACGGGAAGCAGCTGCATATAATGAACAGGCAGTGCTGGAACATAAACAGGCAGCTGCTTCCAACAGTCCGTCGCCAGGCCAGGCGTCACAGCTTGCGCAGTGGCCATGCCAGATCAAACTGGCGCCAGCCAATGCGCCATATTTTCAAAATGCCAGCCTTTTGGTAGCTGCGGACTGTACCGCATATGCCTATGCCAACGTACATCAGGAATTTATGCGGGGAAAAACCACAATCATTGGATGCCCAAAACTGGATGCCATAGATTATAGTGGGAAATTGGAGCAGATTTTTGCTGGCAATGGGATAACGGATATTACCGTACTGCGTATGGAAGTGCCATGCTGCGGCGGGCTGGAGCGGGCTGTTTCCGTGGCGCTGCAAAACAGCGGAAAAAGCATTCCCTGCCAGGTAGTGACGGTTTCTACCGATGGGCGCATTTTGGGGAAAAGGGATCAACTACTTTAGCGCTAGGAGTGCAAAGCATATGGGAATTTATGTAAATCCGGGAAACGGCTTATTTCAAATGTCCAGGTTTTCCCATATATATGTTGACAAAACTATGTTAATAGCAAAGCTGAATGCGTTATACAAGACGGAAAGGCGGTTTGTCTGTGTGAGCCGCCCAAGGCGTTTTGGAAAATCGATGGCGGCTAATATGCTGTCGGCTTATTATAGCTGTGGCTGCAATTCTGCCAGATTGTTTGCAGGGCTAAAAATTGAGTCAGACCAGACATTCCAGGAACACTTAAACAGGCATCATGTCATACGTATTGATATACAGCGTTTTTTGGATACAGAAAAAAGCCTTGATTCTTTTATTAAAGACATAGAATCCAGTGTGGTCAAGGAATTGATTATACAGTTTCCCCAATGTACAGGTTTTGGCCCAGACTCCAGATTAAGAGGGGCGCTTGACCAGATTTTTATCCAGGTAGGACAGGGGTTCATCTTCATTATCGATGAGTGGGACTGTGTGTTCCGGATAGCAAAAAAACGGAAAGAAAAACAAAAGGAATATCTGAATTTTTTAAGGGGACTGCTGAAAGGGTCAGAATACGTGGAGCTGGCATATATGACCGGAATTTTGCCAGTCAAGAAATATGGGGAACATTCTGCTCTTAATATGTTTGACGAGTATTCCATGATTGCGCCCAAAAATATGGGTGAGTATTTTGGATTTACAAAAGAAGAAGTGAGTGAACAGTGCAAAAATTGGAAACTTGATGAAGAAGAGGCTGAAAAATGGTACGATGGCTACTGTTTGGGGAACCTCCATATTTACAATCCAAAATCCGTAGTAGATGCTTTGACTTGGAAAGAATTTCAAAGCTATTGGACAGGGACAGAAACATATGAAGCATTAAAAGTTTATATTGACAGAAATTTTGACGGTTTAAAGGAAGCGGTTGTTGTAATGATCGGAAACGGACGTTTTAAGATAAATACCCGTAAATTCCAAAATGATATGACAACCTTCCGGACAAAGGATGATGTGTTGACACTGCTCATCCATCTAGGATATTTGACTTTTGACAAGGGGCCGCAAGAAGCCTATATACCAAATCGGGAAGTTGCCCAAGAATTTATGAATGCGGTAGATGGGCCCGGCTGGGATGGGCTTGTCCAGGCACTTGGCCGTTCAGAATCGCTTTTGAAAAGCACGTGGGCAATGGATGGAAACGCGGTAGCAGAAGGCCTGTCTGTTATTCATAATGAAACGGCTTCTATGCTAAAATACAACAATGAAAATTCCCTTACGTGCGTTATCCTTATGGCATATTACAGTGCAAAAGCATATTATATCAATCCAATCATGGAGCTGCCTTCTGGCAAAGGTTTTGCGGATGTGGCCTACCTACCAAAACGGAATATGGACTATCCGGCCTTAATCATAGAGCTAAAGTGGGGGAAATCTGCACAGGGGGCTATCAGCCAGATAAAAGAAAAAGGGTATGTATCATGGGTAGAAGGATATACAGGGGATATTCTTTTGGTCGGAGTTAATTATGATAAAGAGAAAAAGGTTCACCAATGTGCGATTGAACAGTATCAATTGCCTGCAAGGGCAGAATAAAGTTATATATGTAGGTATTGGGTTATTTTAGTAGGAACTACAATTTACTTTAGGAAATTACTATTTTGCACAATACCCACTATTTACCAGTTACGTTTTAGCCGTAGGGTATATCAATAATAAGGTTTTGATTACAAGTATAAAAAAATCCCCACTACCGGGCAAAGCTTCATCTGGTAAAGGGGATCTTTTTAAATTATATATTGATGGAAAATTATAGAAAAAATAATAGTCCACAATTTTAAAATATTTTGAATGTTTGAGTTGATCAGATATAGGTATTTAAGGATATACTTCTATAATTTAAAAAAGTAAGGTATCCACTCTTTTTAGGTTATGCCAAAAACACCTATGACCAAAAATTATGTGTTGAATTGGCATATATACTCACTATAAATATGGCTAACTTTATAATGGTTTATTTCAAACTTATTTTTGAAAAATCAACTTTTCACGGATAAACCACGAGATCCCTATCCTATTAACTGCTTTGGTTATCTTCTATCTGCCGTTACTGTGGCTTTAAATTTGAAAATATTATAATTACCTTTATTTGTTAATCTATTATGAAAATTAAACAATATTTTGGGCTTATTCGTTTTTGCTAAAATTGTTTTATTATTCCCATCATAAAGTTTGTACTGTGTTGCATTTTTATTCAATGCGATTCCACACTGGCTGAATAAGCCTTTTATTGCCTGCTGGTAGTTTTTATATTTTGTCTTTTTTCCAATCCATTCTGCGCCATCAGCATAATATAGCTCTGATTTTTTTAATTTACCATTTGAAAATGTAATTCCGGTATACTCAAAATCAGAGCTTCCGCCAGCAGTCTGGGTAAAAGACCGTACATACTGCAATTTGTTATTTTTATATTCCAAAATCCAATAATCCTGCGCAGCTCCATTTGCAAAACAGCCCCATACCTGTTTTTCTTCACATACAAGATAACAGTGTCCTTTCTTTTGCACAACACTAATAATAAATGACGATTCAGTCCAATTTGCTGCTGGCAATGTGATACCGCCTGCCGCAGCGTCTATTATTTTCTTATCAGAATAAGGCTGAAACGGCATTTCTGAGATCTTTTGTATTTTTCCTTTTTCCTTTTCGTACATTTTCATTACTATGTGCGAGCTTGTTTGGCTGCCTATAGATTCCGCTTGTAGCACTAGCATTTCTTTTGTGTCATCCATATCAAAGTCACAAATAGAATATCCCAATATGCCCGTCGTATGCATCCATTGGTCGTCGTGTGTTCTCATGGTTCCTGTCTGGCTCTTTTTAAACATTCCGTCTTTTTTTACAAGAACATTTTTATAATAGCCCTCAAATGAATCTGTTTTTGTTTCCGCAGAGATACCAGAGGCCGACATTCCCATAATCAATGTCATAAGCATGCAGCATAGCAATAATTTCCAGTTTCTGTTTTTTAGCATATGTCAGAATCCCACCTTATATTTGATAATATATTCATTATACCTTCAGTATTATCGAAAGGTCAATACTTTTCTTGCAGTTCATTTATAAATTAAATTTAGTTGTTGCTTTCTGCCCACCCCATTTTCCTAGTTTTATTAATCGAAATCCTTAGCAGGGGGTATGCGGCTTCTTTGGAAGAAAAGGGAGTCGGCAAGGATAGGATACGGATCTATGGTTTTGCATTTGAAGGAAAGAACGTATGGATCGGCGGAGGTAAAATCACAGACCTGGAATATCACTATCTGGAGGGTTCTATTTAAATGCGAAAAGGCGCATGGTGTTTGTTAAGGCTCCATGTGCCTTTTTTTGTTAGTAGGATATGATTCTGTTTTTCTTTTGCTGTTTTCATAGGTTAAAGCTGGTTGCTGGCCGCCTGTAAATTAATCATGGAAACAATTTGGTTTTGCATGTCTTCCACTGTTTCAATCCTAACATTGCCAATGAGGTTTCTTGTTATTACAAAATCAATATCGGGAAACAGCCTTTCACACAGGCTATTTATTTCAGGAGATGCCCCCATTAAGGCTATTACAAGGGTTTTTGTGTCAAACTGTTTTAGTATCTGCTGCAAATCCTTTTCGGGGATGGAAGATATTTGCTCAATATCTTTGACCTGCTGCGGCTGTATATTGGGTTCTAATATATCATTTATCGTAATGCCATATAATTTGGAGATTTTTAGTAAAACCGCCAGGTCAGGGATGGTTGCCCCGGTTTCCCATTTTGAAATGGCCTGCCTTGATATATCTAATTTTTGGGCTAAAGCTTCTTGTGTATAATGGTGGCTTTTGCGTAAAAATTGCAGGTATTTTGAAATGACAGCTGTATTCATAAAAATCACTCTCCCTTTTATAGCATTATAAGCTATATTGAGAGAAGATAAAAGAACCTGGTAAGCGCAAAATAGCGAATATAAAAAGATGTAGCTGTTTAGGCGGTATTAAGTATTTTTGAATGAAACCCCTCTTAATCACGTGTTTTGTTTATTATCGATTCCGTTTCATGTCTGATTTTTTCAGTTCTCTGTCTATTTCCTTATGCCTTGATGTTCTCTATTTTTCCATTTTTTATAGATCTTATAGTTTACATCGTGCCAGTTGAACTTCCAACCTTTTTTCTGATTTTTTAATAGGGTTCTTTTTTATATTTACACGACTTTACAACTTTTATAAATGATACCCTTGCCGCTGAATTAGCTGTTT
>CAMUML010000056.1 GCA_947089855.1 uncultured Eubacterium sp. | reverse complement strand
TGTTGGCAGATGGGATTTTGACACTTGAAAAAATTGCGGAATATGCAGGACTTCCACTTGACGAAGTGAAAAAACTGAAAGAAAAACGGACAGCATAGTAAAACCATAGGCCGGCCCCGACCATGCGGAAAGCATGGATCCCCGCGAATGGAAGCAAATATTGGATTCTTTTTTCTGCCACATGCGGTATCCAAGGGGGGGGGACAGCAAGGTAGTGGATTTTGTTTTTGTCCCATTTTTATGGAAAGTATTTTTCAAACACGCCCTAGGAAATTTTCTATAGAAATGCTGCCGCTTAATTGTTATAATGGTTCATATCATTCAAGGCAGGAAATCAAAAAATGGTATGACGGCTATCAGTTTGGGAATGTGGAAATGTACTGCCCGTGGGATGTACTCAATCATTGCGACAGGATCAGAA
The DNA here is from genome assembly GCA_947089855.1 of uncultured Eubacterium sp. Classification (GTDB taxonomy): domain Bacteria; phylum Bacillota; class Clostridia; order Lachnospirales; family Lachnospiraceae; genus Eubacterium_J. The sequence goes on along the minus strand of CAMUML010000056.1, from coordinate 25,531 downwards.
ACAGCCCGGATGTGCAGCCAGAAAATTACTGGATCAATACCAGCAGCAATGATGTGGTAAAACAGTTTATCCAAGGATCGGCAAATAGTGTGGCAAAACGGGAGATTGAGTGCCTGGTGGCAGGTGGGGCTATTACGAAAGAAATCAATCAGGAACTCACATATCCAGAGATGTACCAGACGGTTGACAATGTCTGGAGCCTGCTTTTTATGACGGGATATTTAACACAGCGGGGAAAGGCACAGGGAAGGCAGATGGAACTGGCTATCCCGAATCTGGCAATCCGGGATATTTATGTAACACAGATCATGGAATATTTTCAGGAGAATGTCCGGGAAGATGGGGATATGCTGAACCGTTTTTGTGATGCCCTGCAAAATGGAGACGCAGAAAATGTAGAGGAAATTTTTACCAGATATTTGCACAGGGCTGTTAGTATCCGTGATACAGCTGTTTTTTATCATGGGGTTTTGTTGGGGATTCTTGGAGTAAAGAGCCAGTGGGGGATTTCTTCGAACCGGGAAATGGGTGAAGGCTATGCAGATATACTAGCGGAACCAGATACTGGGGATATGGGAATTATCATAGAAGTAAAATATGCACATGATGGAGATTTGGATAGGGCATGCAAAGAGGCATTAAAACAAATCCGGTATACGAGATATGAAGATGGCCTTAAAGACGAAGGGGTGGTGCATATCCTAAAGTACGCAATTGCATGCTATAAAAAGCGGTGTAAGGTTATGATGGAAAAATAACGAGGTATGCGGATGGCGAGGGCGATAGGGATCGGGATACAGGATTTTGCAAAGGTGATAGAACAGGACTGCTTTTACGTCGATAAAACGGAATTCTATATTTGAAACGTGTGATTATGGCAGGCTGCGGCATTTGGATTTATGAGGTTATAGTATGTCAAGAACGGTAGCAATAGGAATACAGGAATTTGATAAAATCATTGAAAACGGTTGCTTTTATGTCGATAAATCAAAATTCATAAAAGAATGGTGGGAAAATTTTGACGCTGTTACACTGGTCAACCGTCCCCGCAGGTTTGGAAAAACGCTAACTTTGCGTATGGTAGAATCTTTCTTTTCGATTAAATATGCAGGAAGAAGTGATCTGTTTGAAAGCCTGAATATATGGAAAGTAGAAAAGTACAGAAAGATGCAGGGGACCTATCCGGTAATTTTTTTAAGTTTTGCAGGAATAAAAGGCGGCAGCTATGCAGTGACGAAAAAAAAGATATGCCAGTTAATGGTAAATTTATATGCAGACCATAAATTTCTTGTAGACGGCGGAATGCTTGCAAAAGAAGACGTGTCATTTTATAAAAGGGTTTCCATGGAAATGGATGATGCGGACATGGAAATGTCGCTTGTCCAGCTGTCAAGGTTTTTATATAAGTATTACGGGAAGAAAGTGATTCTGCTGCTGGATGAATATGATACACCGATGCAGGAGGCTTATCTAAACGGATACTGGGATCAGCTGGCAGATTTTATAAGGGGGTTATTTAATGATACCTTCAAGTCGAATCCTTATCTGGAGCGCGGCATAATGACAGGTATTACAAGGGTCAGTAAAGAATCTATTTTTTCTGATTTGAATAACCTGTCTGTCATTACTACGTTGTCAAGAAAATATGAAGATGTGTTTGGGTTTACAGAAGAAGAGACATTTCAGGCATTAACAGAGTTTGGGCTGCATGGCCAGGCAGAAGAGGTAAAACGGTGGTATGACGGATTTCGTTTTGGAAATTTGGACAATATTTATAATCCGTGGTCTATTACACAGTACTTAGATACAAAAGAGTTTCGTCTGTATTGGGCAAATACAAGCTCAAACAGGCTGGCTGGCGAGCTGATTCATAAAAGTGATACAGATACAAAAATGATTATGGAAGATTTGTTACAGGGAAAGTCGTTTTATGCACAGATTGATGAAGAGGTAATATTCAGTGATCTTGATACTAAGAAATCAGCAGTATGGAGCCTGCTGCTCGCAGGCGGATATTTGAAGGTACTGCAGACAGTAAAAAACCGCAGAGGGAAGGTTGAGTATGAGCTGGCACTAACAAACAGGGAAGTGATGATTCTCTTTGGAGATCTGGCTGCAGGCTGGTATTCCAATAATAGGATGAATTTAAGTGAATTTTCAAATGCGTTGATGGCAGGAAATACGGATTATATGAATAAATATCTTAATGCAATTGCATTAGAGGCTTTCAGTTTTTTTGATACAGGAGCCGTGCACTCTGCATGGAGACAGTCCGAGAATTTTTATCATGGCTTTGTGTTAGGGCTTATCGCAGATCTGCGGGAGATATATCTGGTGACCTCAAATCGGGAAAGTGGGAATGGCAGATACGATGTCCTTCTTGAACCATATGATTCAAAACTAGATGATGGCATTGTTCTTGAATTCAAAGTATTCAATCCGAAAAAGGAAAAAAGCCTGCGGGATACAGTCCGGGCAGCTGTGAAACAGATTGTGGATAAAAAATATGCGGCGGCATTGGAGCCGAAATGCAGGCGGGACAGAATACGGGCTTATGGAGTTGCTTTTAAGGGGAAAGAGGCCTTGATTGACGGAGGGTATCTTAATGACCTTGAGAATGCGACAGCCCAAGACGGAATGTAATTTTGAAGGCTTAACAGATACGGATGGTGAGGAGCGGGCATGGCACGGACAGTAGGGATAGGATTACAGGATTTTGGCTAAATAATTCAAAAAGGCTGCTTTTATATCGATAAAACAGGATTTTTAAAAGAATGGTGGGAAAATGCTGATAAAGTAACATTGATTACAAGGCCGCGCAGGTTTGGAAAAACCCTGACGATGAGCATGGTGGAATCTATTTTTTCCGATTTGAACCATTTAAAGGTGGTTACCGTGACATCCAGAAAATATGGGCCGGTTTTTGGATTTACGGAGCGGGAAGTTTATGAAAGCTTAAAAGAGTATGGCCTGCAGGACCGGATGGAAGAGGTAACGCTGTGGTACGATGGATTTCAGTTTGGGGATTGTAAACATATATATAACCCTTGGTCCATTATTAATTATCTGGACGAACGCAGGCTGGGTATTTATTGGGCCAATACCAGTTCCAACCATCTGGCCAGTTACCTGCTGCAAAAAGGCAGCGTCCAAGGGAAGCTTTTGCTGGAAGACTTGATGAATGGGAAAAACATCTGTGTCCCTATGGATGAGGAGATTGCATTTAACCAGTTGTCTAGTGATAAGAATGCTATATGGAGCCTGCTGTTTGCGGGCGGGTATCTCAAAGCTAGCCAGGTGGTGCAAAACCGGAAAGGAAAAATGGAATATGTCCTTGCCATTACAAATAAGGAGATACGCACGATATTTGACCAGATAACAGTTGGATGGTTTACAGACGGCGAAATGGACTACAATGATTTTTCAGAAGCCCTGCTTTCTGTCGATAAAGTATTCATGAATGAATATATGAACCAGATTGCGTCAGAAGTTTTTAGCTGTTTTGATACAGGAAAACGTCCGTCTGGATACCGGCAGCCGGAGAATTTTTATCATGGTTTTTTACTGGGCCTGATTGCTGATCTAAGGAATATTTACTACATTACATCGAACAGGGAAAGTGGCTTTGGCAGGTATGATGTGCTGCTTGAACCACTGCATCCAGAAGAAGATGATAGGATCATTATTGAATTTAAGGTCCACAACCAAACAGAGGGGGAGCGCGGGCTTACGGAAACGGTACATGCAGCACTGCTTCAGATTATAAGGAAGGGATATGCGTCAGTATTACAGGGTAAGGATATTCCGGTGGATAAAATCCGCATTTATGGATTTGCATTTAGCGGGGAGAAAGTCCTGGTGGATGGAGGTTATGCGTCAGATTATATGGAAATGGAATGAAAATCCAGGATAGAAAGCTTTTCTATCTTTGATTTAGAGCCATTAAGGCCGTCTCAAAAAGTGTACTTTTTGAGACGGCCTTTTTTTCTTCAGAACGAGCTATATTCTAATATAATATCGTCAAAAAGTCAAGGAAGTTAACCCCATTTTTTTAGTAATTTTGCTCAAAAAGGAATTTGTCTCAAAAAGTACACTTTTTGAGACAGCCCCAAAGCCGCTAAATAAGCGGGCAGGAGGGGAACTAGCCATGCCGCCAGAAAAAATATGCAAGACCGTACACCAGCAGAACAAAGGCCCCATCCCACAGGAGGATATGGGGCGGCTGTTAGAAATCGCGGAAGGCTACCGGTGCGTAAAAGATTACGTATACCAGCGTTACAGCGGCATCCAAAGCCTTTGCAAGCTGTACCCTGGGTATACCGTCCAAAATGAAATGACGCAAAGCGGGCTGCGCGGCCAGCTAGGCTTCCCCTCCGTGTATTTTTACCTGGCAGTGTTTGAAGCGCTGGGGGACATCAAAGCCCAGTGGACGCGGACAAAGACAAAGCTGTTAAAGCTGATAAACAAAAATACCAGCTTTTCCGGTGCGGACAAGCATTACCTAAGGTTCCTGTTAAAAGTAGGCAATGCAATGGAGCAGGTGCTGTGCGGCAAAACGGTAGCGTTAAAACCGAAATTGCAGCAGCAGTACAGCCAGCTGGCAGCAGAAGTAGATACCGGCAGGCTGGGCCGCTATTTGTGCCGGCAGGTACGCAAATACCATATAAAGCCCAAAACAGGCAGTGCCGACGGGTTTGCAATTACAGAGCGGGCCTACCGGTATGGGGACCATGGGATTTATATTTCGGCAAAAGAAAAGCGGCAGCGCATCTTTATCCCGCTGACAGACAACAACAGCTATAAACGGCAGCTCTACATCAAGCTTTACCCACAGCAGGCAAATGTTGCCATCCGTGTACCGGTCGATGTAAAGGTTCAAAACCATCCAGACTACGGCAGGCAAGTAGGCTTGGCGTTTGGCATGTCTGTTATGTTGACGACGGATGAAGGCCACAAATATGGGGAGGCGTTTGGGCAGCTCCAGGGCGCTTATACAGGCTGGCTGTACCAGCAGGCTAAAACCGCAGGGCACCAAGGCCGGGAGGGCGGGCGTAGGAAATATAAGGCCAGGAAGCACCGGCTGGAAGGGCGGCTGCATAGCTATATTAACCAGGAGCTAAACCGCTTTTTGCGGGAAGAAAAGCCGCTGGAAATCTATTTGCCAAAGCTGCCGGGGCCGCAGGCGGGCGGCTACGGGTACAACAAACACATCAACTTTGCGGTATCCGGATGGCAGCGCGGCTATATCCGCAGGCGGCTAATGCAAAAATGCAGGGAACATTCCGTAACGGTAACCGAAGTATTCGGGAAAGGGGTTAGCAGCGTATGCAGCCGGTGCGGTGCGGCCGGGGTAAAAAAAGGCGGCGTATTCACCTGCCCGGTATGTGGAAGCCAAGAAGAAGATAAGGTGAACACAGCGCGCAACGCAAAAATACGCGGCCAGGAACACAGGGCTTATCCGGTTAATTAATTTGATCATAAGGGTACACGCCTAGATAAATCCTGGCGCTTGCCAGGGTTTTACCGCAAGGACTGGGGGTACACCCATGATATATAAAAATCCTGCACGGCATTAGAAGGCAGCGGGAAGCTGCGTATTGGGTATGCCAAGACCACGTGAACATGCAGGTGCATGAGGTAGCGGGGAGCGAAGCAGCGTTATGCTGCATTGCCAGCTTGTGTATTGGTACGTTGCCATATGGATTAACAGTGCTGGATATACCGCAGCTTTGCAAGGTGGAAAGAGGCGGTGCAGTGGGTGGCACCGCCATCTGCCGGCAACACGGCAAACGGCGGTATGCACAGGATTGTTAGTTTATATAGCAGCGTACCAGTACCGGAAAGCTAGGCAACCAATGTGCCTTATTTAAAAAACAGTTAGGCATAGAAAAAATAAAACTAGCAATAAAGCATAGAAATTTGAAACAGCGGAATACCAGGAGGCTGGAAAATAAGGGGAAAGAAAGGTATTGCAGGCCATGAAATTAAGGAATTGTACCATAGATGAATTTGCACGGTATACGCAGGATAAAAAAATCGTCTGCTTTGGTGCTTATGTGATGCCGTTAAGCCTGTGCAATGAATTTGAAGAATACCATTTCGAAGACAGGATTGCCTACCTGGTTGACAATGACAAGAAGAAGCAGGGGAAGGCATTCCGGTTTTCCGGCGGGCAGGAGAGGAAAATTATCTCTGTAGAACAGTTTGCAGGGCGTGCTGACAGCCAGACGGTATTAATCATTACAAGCGATTATTTTGCGGCGATTATCGAACAGCTGGATCAATATCCTGCATTGGACCATATGCATTGCTATATTTACCCTTTTATGAAATACGATATGGAGTATACACAGGAAGTCCCTATGCGGCATAGCGAAAAACCGCTTATCCCGAAAAAAATCCATTATTTTTGGTTTGGGAGGGGGCAAAAGACGGAGCTGATGGAGCGGTGTATCCAAAGCTGGAGGGACTATTGCCCGGGTTATGAGATTATTGAATGGAATGAGGACAACTACGATATTACCCAAAACCGGTTTATGAAGGAAGCATATGATGCCGGCAAGTATGGGTTTGTACCAGACTATGCCAGGCTGGATGTAGTCTACCGGTATGGAGGTATTTATTTTGATACGGATGTAGAAATGGTCCGCAATATAGATGACATGCTCTACAATGAAGCGTTTTTTGGGTTTGGCAATTACGGAAGGGTCAATACTGGGGCAGGGTTTGGGAGCATAAAGCATCAGCAGGTTTTTAAGCGCCTTTTGGAAGCGTATGATACCTTTTCGTTTCGTAAAGAAGACGGTACGCTTGATTTGACTACAAATACTATACACGAAGAGCCTGTTTTTAAAAGCTTTGGGTTAAAACAAAAAAATGAATTCCAAATGGCAGGGGGCGCTTCTATTTTCCCGTCTGACTTTATGTCGCCGCATGTCCCCGGGTTCCATACTACAAAAATTTCTTGCAATACAGTTACCATCCACCACAATGGGTTTTCATGGGCGTCAAAGCTGCAGCAGGAAGAATTCCGTAAATCTGGGGATGAATATGGTAAAATCCGGTACCGCTTTGCACATGATTAAGATGGCGGGCAAGTATAGAAAAAAGCAGACGGCCAAGATGGGAGGTTTTTCGTTGAGAAGGACAATACAGGGGCAGTTGGCACAGCTGGCTGCAGCAGCGTGCAATGAAATAGGAAAGATAAAACCAGGACATCTGGACAAGGAAGAAACAGCCGTGCTGCTTGCAGGCTGCCTTCAGGCAGTTGGCGCTATTGAACATGCTGTAAACAACGGGCTTTCCAAGGGCCGCCAGGCTGTTTATGGGACTTTGGCACAGCAGGTAAAGGATGATATTGGACGTCTGGCAGCTGGGCTGGACGAAGGCTCAGGCAATGCCTGTATGCTAAAAAAAGCTGTACAGGATGGGCTGTGCGGGCTGGAACAGGAAATAAGGGGCGAACAGGAAATAGAATATGTAGTTTTGTTTTTGCCCTATAAAGCAAGTATGTGGGACTCTATGGAATCTATCTGGATAAGCGCCAAAGAAGACCCGCGCTGCATTGTCTATACTATGCCAATCCCGTATTATGACAAGCACCCGGACGGTTCGTTTGGACAGATGCATAACGAAGCCGGGCTGCTGCCGGATTATGTAGAAACGGCCGGTTACCAGGCATTGGATTTGGAAAGGCTGCACCCAGACGTGGTATACATCCATAACCCATATGACCAGTATAATTATGTAACCTCTGTCCATCCGGCGTTTTATTCTTCGGAATTAAAAAAATACACCGATATGTTAGTTTATGTGCATTATTCCATACCCGGTGTATATGAATCTGTGGAAGGGGCTGCATCCTTTTGCCAAGTAACCGGAATGTACCGGGCAGACCTTATTATTGCTCAGTCGCAGGTACATAAAACGCTGCTGGCAGCGAATGGGCACAGGGCGGAAAAAATCGCAGTGCTTGGCAACCCCAAATTTGACTATGTGCTTCACCATTTGGATCAATTCCCAATTCCAGAAGGATGGGGCAAACTGAATGCAGACGGACGCAAAACAGCACTTGTCTGTATCAGTATTGGGGCATTTTTAACCTGGGATAAAATTATTGAATTGTATGATACCTTGGTTGGTTTGTTTATCCACCGGTACCATATGTCCGTGATATACCGGCCGCACCCTTTATTGGAAGCGACCATCCAGTCTATGCGCCCGCAAAAATATGTACAATATCAGAGCTTTTTGGATAAATACCGCAGCAGCCAGTACTTTGTGGAAGATGGTATTGGCAGCCCAATGGCGGCAATTAGTGCGTCTGACTGTATGGTCGGCGACTACAGCTCGCTTTGTTTTTCCTATGCGGCAACCGGAAAGCCAGTCGCCATTACGGTATACGGGAAACCGCCGTTTGACAAGCTGTATTATGCATTGGATTACCGTGGGTTTTGTTTTATTGACATTACCAGCTATCTGCTTGGGGAAAAGATGCCAACAAAATTTGAAGAATTCGCGGAGGATGTAATAAATGGCATTGACAGGGGGAAAGAAAAACGGATGTCGCTTTTAAGAAATTCTGTAGTAAATTTGGATGGGACATGCGGGCAGAAAATACACAGCTATGTGATGCAGTATTTGCATCGATAGTGCCAAATATATAACACCACTTTGCAACTTTTCCCATTTTATGGTAATACCGCACGCTATTGCCTGTTACTAAAAGCTATAAAGTGGTGTTATATAAAGGCTGCTAGGATGAAATATGGCAGAGGATAAATTTATGAAAAATGTTTTGCTGATATGTAATTATTTTGCACCAGAAAATGAGATCGCTTCGATACGGTTATCTAAATTTGCAAAATATTTAAGGGAATATGGTTATCAAGTCTGTGTCCTTGCGGAAAAAAAGGAACTGAAAATAAAGGATGGGATCCTGCTGCGGGATGTAGCAGGCATTCCAGTCCAATATGTTGAAAATTCCTTATGGCTGAAAAAAGCAGACGCCGCCTATATGCGTTTAACGAAAAACTACCGGGAAAGGAATTTTGCTGATGTTTCTTCCAGAATGAAGTACAGCCGTAAAGCAGGCCAAATTATCTTCTATCCATTTGAAAAACGGCATCCGGCCATCGGTACGGTTGACTACCTAATAAAACTAGTAAAACAATATAACCTTTACCGGAATGCAAGGGGCTATTTAAAACATGCAGCCAGCCGTACAGACGTCTGCATCTCTACCTATGGGGGTTATTTTGGGCATTTTGCAGGCAATTATGCAAAGCGGCAGAACCGCCGCATGAAATGGATTGCCGATTTTAGGGATCCGGTATACCGTTTCAATTTTGACCCCGCCTTATTTGCGCCAGCCGCAGTCCTTTTTGAAAACTGGGCCTGTTTGCGGTGCGATGAAATTGTTACGGCAACAAAGGGGATGGCAAAAAAGCTTCCCAGGCGGTACTGGAAAAAACTGCATTGTATTACGAATGGCTTTGACCGGGAAGAAAAAAGGTACCATACTGGCCCAGCCAGCTGTGGCAAATTTGTAATCAGCTATACTGGCAGAATGTATGGCGGGATGCAGGATGTTTCAGTGGCTTTCCAGGCAATCAGGGAACTGGCAGACGAGGGTACGGTAGATTTGGGGTTGTTGGAATTCCACTACGCAGGGACCGGTTTTGCCATCTTCCGTGGCCAGGCAGCAGGATGCGGCCTGGAAAGCTGCTGTGTGGATTATGGGAGTGTAGAAAGGGAAGCTTCCCTTGCCATTCAATCTGGAAGCAACCTGCTTTTAATGGCAGTTTGGGATTATAAATGCCAGACAATCGGGGCTTTAACCGGTAAAATACTGGAATACATGCAGCATGACATCCCTGTCATAGCAATTATCAACGGGGATGTGGAAGATAATGAACTTGCCCGTGTAGTCCGGGGATGTGGGCTGGGCATCGCCTACGAACAGTCGCACCACGCTAGGGATATAGCGATACTGAAAGGCTATATCCGTATGCAATACCTGCGCTGGCAGGAAGGCAAGGGCCCACAGTTAAACCGTGACAGGAAACAGATAGCAAAATATGAATACCGCTACCTTACCAAAAAACTTATCCGGGTAATCGAAGCAGGCCAGTAACCAGGCCATACACAAGTAGAGGAAGGAAGGCATCCGCCATGAAGGAAATGCTATGGAAAAAAATAGACGATAGGTCCATCCGGGTCGGTGTGGTCGGGCTTGGCTACGTCGGGCTGCCGCTTGCGGTGGAAAAGGCAAAGGCAGGGTTCCAGACCGTAGGGTTTGACGTCAAAGAAGAAAAGGTGGCAATGGTCAACCAGGGCCATAATTATATCGGCGATGTGGTAGATGCCGACCTAAAAAGGCTGGTAGAAAAAGGGGCACTGCGCGCAACATCCGACTTTTCGGAAATCTGCCGTGCCGACTTTATTGCCATCTGCGTACCCACGCCGTTGGATATTCACCAGCAGCCAGATATTAGCTATGTCCGAAACAGTGCGGAGGAAATCGCAAAATATTTAAAGAAGAACACAATGGTAGTATTGGAGTCCACCACCTACCCCGGCACAACCGAGGAACTGGTAAAGCCGATTTTGGAAAAAGGTTCCGGCCTAACGTGTGGGGAGGACTTCTACCTTGGGTTTTCCCCGGAACGGGTCGACCCAGGGAACCTGGTCTATAAAACGAAAAATACCCCAAAAGTCGTAGGGGCCATTGGGAAGGACGCCGTTTCGGTGATCGCCCATATGTACCGTGCCGTCTTAGAAGGCGATGTAAAGGAAGTGTCTTCGCCTGCCGTTGCAGAAATGGAGAAGATCTTAGAAAATACCTACCGCAATGTAAATATCGGCCTGGTCAACGAGCTGGCCATGCTCTGCGAAAAGATGGGGATCAATATATGGGAAGTTATTGACGCAGCCAAAACAAAGCCTTACGGGTTCCAGGCATTCTACCCGGGGCCGGGCCTTGGCGGGCACTGCATCCCGCTGGATCCTTACTACCTGTCCTGGAAGGCACGGGAATACGGCTTTCATACATCCATGATCGAAAGCTCCATGATGGTGAACGACCGGATGCCTGATTATGTTGTAAAGCGGGCAGGCAATATCTTAAACCAGTACCAAAAGGCGCTGAAAGGGGCTAGCGTCCTGATCCTTGGCGTTGCCTACAAGCAGGATATAGACGACTACAGGGAAAGCCCAGCGCTTAAAGTAATCGAAGCATTCCGGCAAAACGGCAGCCAGGTGGCGTTTTATGACCCTTATATCCCAAAATACCGGTATAAAGGGATAGAATATACCGGGCTGGAAACGCTGGATGCCGGTGCAGTTGGAGGATATGACCTGGTTGTGGTGACAGCAAGCCATACGTGCGTGGATTACCAGATGGTTGCAGATGGGGCACAGGTAGTGTTCGATACGAAAAATGTGATGAAGGATATTGGGGACAGGAAGAATATCGTGGTTTTGTAATGGCTGGCAGCTTATCGTGTTTTTTGAAAGATGAGGATTACAGGGAACTCACAATGAAAGATTGCATTATATTTGGCGCAGGGTTTACAGGGAAAAATGTATGCCAGAAATTAAAACAGATTTACCATATCGTAGGGTTTGCAGATAATAACCAGGTAATGTGGGGAAAAAGTATCCAAGGGCTTCCAGTCATACCGCCAGGGGAAATTAAAAAATATACCGGTGATGTAGTTATTTGTTCTGACTATTTTCAGGAAATCCAAAAACAGCTGTTGGATATGGGTATAACAAACATCAGGCTGATAGAGCCAAACAGCTACCTGATGTATGAATACGGCCCAGATAATAAAATGATGCCGGTTACATTTCCGGAATTGAACCCGCCGTTCCAGAAAAACAGCAAACGGCTGCATGTTTTATTTGTCCAGCAGATTCCATGCATCCGCACTTATAAAATCGCTAGTGCGATCCAAAGCAAAGGGTTTGACGTATCCCTTGCACATACTGCAGGGATGCCTGGATGCGGCGGTTGGGGGCAGGCTGGTTTATGGACACAGGAGGCCACCTTTTTTTCCATGCAGGACCTTTTGCAATATGTCAATAAAAGTGGGTATGATTTGATCCATTGTTCCAATGAACCAGACAGCCTGGCCTGCCTTCTGTTGGGATCTAATAAGCCGGTTGTACACGATACGCACGACTTTATGTGCATCAACTATAAAGCAGATAGGGATATGCTGGCAATGGAATATATGGCAAATACCAGAAGCCAAGGGCTGATCTATGTCAATGAAGAAAACCTGCAGATGGCGCAGGAACGGTTCCATATTAATAAGGAAAAAGCGATCGTTATTGAAAACCGTCCTTCAGAAGCAGTGGCCCCGAAAACATATCTGCGCAAATTAAGTGCAGACGACCATGAGGTCCATTGTGTATATGAAGGCGGTATCCATAAAAACCCTGCTCATTTTCGGAATGTGGAAGGTATATGGCTGCAGCTAGCGTTAAGTGGCGTCCATGTACATTTCTATACGCAGGCAGACCCGGATTATTGCCGTGCAGTTGCGGGCAGGCATAAAAATATCCATTATGAAGGGATGTTGGGGATTTCGGAGCTTATTACCGAATTAACAAAGTATGACTGCGGTTTATTGCTATTTAAGGATTTGCCGGAATACCGGATTGTATTGGATACTGCATTGCCCAATAAAATTTTTGAATATTTAATGGCCGGTTTGCCAGAAGCCGTTGGGGATGTAAAGAGCCATAAAAAATTTGTAGAAAAATATGCAACAGGTGCCTGCCTGGATTTCCAGAAGGATTTGAAAACGCAGTTGGCAGCAATCGCGCAGATTCCAATAGAAAAAGATTTTATAAAAAACCACCGCCTTACGATGCAGGCGCAGGCGGACCAGTTAGCTGAATTTTATCAAAAGGTTATTGATAACTATAAGGAAAATATTTGATGGGTAAAATACTAGTTTTTAAAACAGCGTCGGATGAAGTGATGGACCAGCTGTTCCAGAAACTTTGTGGGCAGGGTAGCCAGGTATACTGCCTGGTTCCAAGCGGGATGATCAAAAAATATAAAGAAATATACACAGAGGCTATTTTTCCCGACCTGCATACGGATAGCCTGCTTGACGGAAACCTGGAGCCTGGCATGCTGGCAGGCATGCATTTTGAGGAAATCTATGTCCCGTCTTCGTCCCCATACTTCCGTAATTATGAGGAACTATTCTTTTTTATAGAGGAACTGGATTACAAATGGAAAATCTTATATGACTGTTATGGAAATGTACGGCGGTTTCCATATAAAAGCAAGGGGCAAAAAAGGCTGCAGTATGTCACGTCCGTATTTTTATTCCATATTTTTACACATATGTATAAAGTAAAAAATTTTTTTCGAGGTGAAGGGTAAGTGTGTGGGATTGCAGGGTTTATCTATAAAGATGCAGGCAAAAGTGTACAGCGGGGCCGTTTGAAAAAGATGACGGATGCAATTGCGCACCGCGGTCCGGATGCAGAAGGCCTGTTTGTAGAAAAAAATATTGCATTGGGGCACAGGCGGCTGTCTATTATTGATTTATCAGACAAAGGGAACCAGCCTATGTTTAGCCATGACAACCGTTATGTCATTGTATTTAATGGAGAAATCTATAATTACATTGAGCTAAAGCAGGAATTGCAGAAAAAAGGGGCAGTGTTCCAAAACCAGACAGATACCGAAGTGATTATGGAAGCATACCGCTATTGGGGCGCAAACTGTGTCAAGCGGTTTAACGGGATGTGGGCATTCTGCATTTATGACAGGCACAAAGGCCAGCTGTTTTTTTCACGTGACCGCTTTGCCATAAAGCCCCTTTATTTTGTAGACCGGGAAGATGCCATTATTTTCGGTTCAGAGGCAAAAGCGGTAATTGCGGGGTTCCCGGAAGAAAACGTGCCGGACCTAACGATGGTTTACCGTTTTTTGTGGGCAGCCCCGGAAGACAGGGATGAAACCTCCTATTACAAAAATATAAAAATTTTCGAACGCGCTTCTTGTATGCTTTATGACATCCAGCGCAAAAAATGGAAAAAGGGTATTTATTGGGACGTAGACGAGGAAAAATTCCGGCGTAAATGGATTACCGGCAAAAATCCCGTCCATACGTTTCGCTATCTAATAGAGGATGCGGTAAAACTTCGCCTGCGGGCGGATGTAGAAGTAGGCGCCTGTTTGTCCGGAGGGCTGGATTCCAGCACGATTGTAGGCATCTGCAATAAGAAATACAAAATTCGTATGCATACGTTTTCTTCTATTTATGCGGATAAGGACTGCAATGAAAAAAAATATATTGACCTCGTAAACCAGTATAACCATACGGTTCCCCATTATATTTACCCAGAGCCGGAAAACATAGACCTGCTGGCGGCATTCCAGGATATTATCTACCACCATGACGGCCCAAACCTCGGGGCTTCCCTGTACAGCCAGTATTCCGTGATGCAGGGGGTAAAGGGCAATGTAAAAATTGTATTGGACGGGCAGGGGGCCGATGAGCTTTTTGCAGGCTATATCCCTTATTATGGATATTATCTGTCTGACCTTTTAAATGAAGGTACTATACGTTCCAAAATAAAGGCCGTTAAAACCTTGGCAGCCATTGCGCAAGAATGGCCGGAAATGCTGGACAATATCCAGTCGGATGCAGTGATCAATGCCATAGGGGCGGCGTTTTACCAAAAACTTAGGAACCGGCCGGGAAACAAAGGCAAGGGGCCCGTTTCGCCGGAAGGGAGCCACCCGTTGTTTACCGAAGCATTTTTAAGCAAAGTAGATACCCATGTAGCATACAGTGAAAAAAAGATTACTGGTGTCTTAAACACCCGTCTGTGCAAAGATGTTACCAGGGACAGCATCCCAAGCCTGCTCCATAATGAAGACGGGAATTCAATGGCGTTTTCCATCGAATCCAGGGTTCCATTCTTAGATTACCGTATTGTGGAATTTGGCCTTGCATTAAATGGAAAGTATAAAATACACAATGAGTGGACGAAATGGATTATCCGCAAATCCTGCCGTAAATACCTGCCAAAGGAAGTGGCAAACCGCAGAAACAAAATGGGTTTCCCAGCGCCTTTTGCCCGCTGGCTGAAGGAAGGCAGGCAAAAAGAGGAACTAAAGGAGCTCATCTATGCTTTTGGGGAACGCAGTATTGTCCCAAAAAAGACAATCGATTTTTATTACCAGCAGCATATGTCTGGGAAGGCAGACCGGAATGCCATTTTATATAAGTTCCTAGTCCTAGAACTGTGGCTAAGGACATGCCATACAGAAAAAACAGCGGGGGCATAAACCTATATACTAGGATGTCCAGCCGCTAAATTTGGAATACAGAAAGAGGGTCGCCCTTTATGAGATATGCAATGATCGGGTGTGGAAGGATTGCAATAAACCACATCCAGGCATGTATAAATACAAATATGGAATTATGTGCGCTTTGTGACATTGACCTGGATAAAACCAGCCAGCTAATGGAGCGTGCAAATCTGCAGGATACAGGGGCCGTACATAAATATACCGATTACAAGGAAATGCTCCAAAAAGAAAAACCCGATCTGGTAAGTATAGCAACCGAAAGCGGCAGCCATGCCGAAATTGCTTCCTACTGTATTAGCCGCCATGTCCATACTATTATTGAAAAACCGATTGCGTTAAGTATGCAGGATGCAGACCGGCTGGTAGAGTTGTCTGAAAAATATCAGGTCAAGGTATGCGCCTGCCACCAGAACCGTTTCAACCCTGCTGTACAGGCAGCCAGGAAAGCGGTGGAAGCAGGCCGGTTTGGAAAGCTGTCCCACGGTTCCATCCATGTACGCTGGAACCGGAACCGGGATTACTATAGCCAGGCAGCCTGGCGCGGGACATGGAGCCATGACGGAGGGGCATTAATGAACCAATGTATCCACGGGATTGATTTGCTGCGTTGGATGTTTGGCGGCGAAGTCCAGGAAGTATACGGGCAGACCAGGCAGCAATGCCACCCTTACCTACAGGCAGAAGATGTAGGCATGGCGGTTGTAACATTCAAAAACGGGGCGGTTGCCACCATTGAAGGGACCACAAATGTATATCCTGGGAACCTGGAAGAATCGCTGTTTCTTTTTGGGGAAAGTGGGACGGCAAAGATAGGCGGGGCTTCTACAAACAATATCGATGTATGGAAATTCCGTGACCAGAACGAGGAAGACAGATCACTCCAGAATTTAAAAGAAGCAACGAGCAATGTATACGGAAATGGGCATACCGCACTATTCGCCGATATGGCTTTGGCAATCAAAGATAACAGGAAACCCTATGTCGATGTTGCAGCAGGAAGGGATGCGCTGGAATTGGTATTGGCTATCTATAAGAGCCAGAAGACAGGCATGCCAGTGAAGTTTCCATTGACTGGATTTGCATCGGTGGATATGGAAGGGACGTTTACTGCTAATAAAGATAAAGAATATACATCACAGGGGAAAGGTTATTTTGTACACCCATCTTCCCAGATAGACAAAGGTGTTTTGATAGGGGAGGGGACAAAAATATGGAATTTTAGCCATGTGCAGGACGGGGCATCGATTGGAAGCGGCTGCACGGTTGGCCAGAATGTAAATATTGCACAGGGGGTAAGGATTGGAAACGATGTCAAAATACAGAACAACGTGTCAGTTTATAGTGGGGTGACCTTAGAAGATGGGGTTTTTTGCGGTCCCTCCTGTGTTTTTACAAACGATATAAGCCCACGGAGCAAGTATCCGAAAGGGCAGGAAAACTACAAAAAGACGCTTGTGCGGGAAGGTGCCAGTATAGGTGCGAATGCAACGGTGGTATGCGGCCATACCATAGGCAGGTATGCGTTGATTGGGGCTGGGGCGGTTGTGGCGAAAGATGTCCCGGATTATGCGCTGGTAGTTGGCGTCCCGGCAAGGCAGGCAGGCTGGGTGTGCGAGTGTGGGCAGAAGCTGGACGGATCCTTGCAATGTATGGGGTGTGGCAGGAACTATAGGAAATGTCAAAGTGGGCTGGAAGAAATAAGCATTTTCTGAATTTGTAGAGAAAGGGGGACATATACGATGGGGTATTTTGATGATGTAGTATCGGAGTACAGTGAGAAAGAAGGGGATATAAAAGAATTAAAAAATATAAATGGCGAAATATTCCGCTTTAAAGTGCAAAACGGCTTATTACGGGAAGTGAACAGTTATTCTGGTACACAGGAACAGACGAAACTAGGATTTGGTTTTAAATGGAAACAAAGCAGTACCTATGAAAGCAGCCATATGAGGGATGTTATACAGGCGTGGCTTTTAGAAAAATATTTTGATGGTGATAAAGAAAAAGCAAGAACGGTAATTCCAAGCGGCTGCCATTTTTTGGATGCAGGATGTGGAGCAGGTTTAAGCGCGATGGCTTTGTTGGGAGAACATATTAATCATATTTCCTATCTGGGGGTTGACATTTCAGATGCCGTAGATGTTGCAAAGATGCGCTTTTATGAAAAAGGTATCAAAGGTGAATTTATACAAGCAGATTTAGGGCACCTGCCTTTTGAAAAACCAATGTTTGATGTCATTTTTTCTGAAGGAGTTTTGCATCATACTGATTCTACAAAAGAGGCTATACGGAACCTTTCAAAGCTATTACTTCCAGGAGGAAGGTTTGTTTTTTATGTTTATGCAAAAAAATCTCCTATCCGGGAATTTTGTGATGATTATATCCGCCAATATCTGTGCGGCCAGACAGATGAGCAGGCATGGGAGGAATTGATGCCATTAACCAGGCTGGGAAAAGCGATTGGGGATTTAAATATTGAAATTGAAGTTCCTTGCGATATTCATTATTTAGGGATAAAGAAAGGGAAAATCAATATACAAAGGTTGTTTTATTGGAATATTTTCAAAGCATTTTACCGGCCAGATTTTTCCTTAGAGGAAATGAACCATATTAATTATGATTGGTACCGGCCATTGAATTGCCATCGCCATACGCCTGATGAAATTGAGTTATGGTGCCAGGAAATAGGTTTACGGTTGGAACGCTTGTTTGTAGAAGAAGCAGGGATTTCCGTAATTGCAGTGAAAGGTAATGGCTAAATAGTATATAGGTGTAAAGGTGGCAGGTTGAAAGGAAAAAATAAACGTTGTACAAAAAATGTAAAATATTTTTAGGAACACAAGAGATTTCAGGGGTAATGCTTAGGCTACATAATGCTTTTCGTGAAATGGGTATTGTAAGTGGTTTTTATTGTATACAAGAATACGAGTTTGACCAAGAACACCGTAAAGATTACCTGAATGAAGAATTAAGGCATTATGTGCGGCATACTGAGCATATTAAGAAAATGTATTGGAGTAACCGTAGGATCCGCTTCCGGTTATGGCAACTAGTGCAGATGGTTGATGTTTTGTGGATTTTCATAAAATCGTTAACCAAGTATGATTATTTTCTTTATATATTTGGACGGGGCCTATTTTTTAGAAATTATTACCTTTCAAAAATACAGCAAGTAGAATTTTGGATACTGAAACTGTTGAAAAAGAAAGTGGTTGTATGGTGTTGTGGCGATGATACAAGGCCGCCATATTGTGGTTGTTTTGATGGAGATGTGAAAGCCTTGAAAAAGGCGACAAAACAAAAGGCAAAGATAGTAAGGATGCAGGAGAAATATGCATTAATGATAGATTTTCCAGCTTCCGCCCATTTCCATAACCGGCCATACATTAAATATCCGTCTATAGGTGTTCCGGTTGATAAATATGAAATTGTGAATATGGATCAGGTAGTCCATTCCAAAATAATAATCCTTCATGCGCCTTCTGCGCAGAAATGGAAGGGGTCAACTACAGTCCGGCAGATAATAGGACATATTAAAGAAAAAGGGCTGCCTATTGAGTATATTGAAATAACTGATGTGCCGCATAATATAGTTTTACAGAAAATAGCACAAAGTGACATCGTAATTGACCAGGTATATAGCGATACGCCGATGGCTGGATTTGCCACAGAAGCTTCTGTGAATGGAGTACCAGTACTAGTTTCTGGATATTATGCGGATTATTATCAGAAGGAGTTTAGCCAGCCGATTCCTCCTAATTTTTTTTGTAGTCCAGGTGAATTAGAGGAAAAACTGATTTACTTGATACAGGAAGAACAGGTACGAAAAGAGTTTGGCGCATCCGCACAAAAATTCGTTTTAGATAACTGGATGGCCCATGATGTGGCAAAACGTATCATAAGCTTATTTGATGGGACTTTTCCAGAGGAATGGATGTATGATCCGCAAAATAGTACATATATTTGGGGAGCGGGAAACAGAAAAAAATGGGTTATTCAAAAAACAGTAAATTTGATAGAAAATTACGGAATGGATGCTTTGTGCTTGCCTAAAAATTCTGAACTTTATCGCAAGTATGCAAAACTTTATCAAAAGTATAAAAAAGGGACACGTCGTAATAAATAACGTGTGAGGCAACTTATGGAAAATGAGGAAAAAAATGAAATTAAAAGAAAAATATAAAAAAGCGCTTGTAACAGGCGGAGCTGGTTTTATCGGCAGCCATCTAGTAGAAGAACTATTACATCAGGGCCTAGAAGTAGTCAGCATTGACAACTATTTTGCAGGAAAAAAAGAAAACCTGGCACTATTACATAATTATGATGGGTTCCATGAAATAGACTGCGATGTAACTGACTATGAAAATTTAAAGAAACACTTTGACGGTGTGGATATTGTTTTCCATGAAGCGGCCTCCAAGAAGACAATCTGCCTGGCTGATCCAAGGAAAGACCTCCTCATTAACGGAGGAGGGACTTTTAATATTTTGGAGCTGGCAAGGGATTTTGGCGTCAAAAAAGTGGTACATGCGTCGACGGGTTCCGTGTATGGGGAAGCAAAATACTTCCCACAGGATGAAGGGCATCCATTAAACCCTACCTCTTATTATGGGGTCAGCAAACTGGCAGGTGAAAAATATGTAAGGGCTTTTTGCGACTTGTATGATATGGACTGTACGATCCTAAGGTATTTCCACGTTTATGGCCCGCGGCAGGAAAACAGCGATGTGGGCGGGGTAGTTTCTATTTTTGGAAGGCGTGTTATTCATGGGGAGCCTCCAATTATTCATGGAGACGGGACACAGCAGCGGAGTTTTACCTATGTAAAAGACCTGGTTAATATCAATTTGCTTGTGGCAATGGTTGACGGTACAAAAGGGGAAGTATATAATTGTGCTTCCGGCATTAAGGTTACGATAGGGGAATTGGCAGAAAAAGTAAAACGGCATTTTGGCAGGGAAGATTTACAGACGATATACGATGATTGGACCGTTGGGGATATTAAAACATTTGATGTATCGAATGAAAAAATAAAAAAATTAGGGCATGAATTCCGGTGGAGTTTTGATGACGGCCTGAAAGAGACCCTAGACTGGCTGCAGGTATATTTGAAAAGGAAATAAGGGGCAGGCTATGTGTGGGATTTGTGGATATTACAATTTAAAAGGGTCAGAAGCTTCCCAGTCCATATTACGGAAAATGGCAAGTGCAATTGCGCATAGGGGGCCGGATGGGGAAGGGTATTATACCGACCGGATGGCCGCGCTTGGGCATAGGCGTCTGTCAATTATCGACCTATCGGACAATGGCAAACAGCCAATGCTCAGTCAGGGTGGAAATTATGCCATTGTATATAATGGGGAATTATACAATTACAAAGAATTGCAAAAGGATCTCATTGCAAAAGGGTACTGTTTCCAGTCCAAATGCGATACGGAAGTTGTTCTGTATGCTTATATTGAATGGGGAGAAAAATGCCTGGATTTGTTTAATGGTATGTTTGCGTTTGTTGTCTATGATAAAGTGCGGCGGGAGTTTTTTTGTGCAAGGGACAGGTATGGGATCAAGCCATTTTATTATGCATTAGTCGGAGATACTTTCTTATTTGGTTCTGAGCAAAAGGCAATTTATGCACATCCTCTGTTTTACCATAAACTGGATTTGGAAGCGGTAGCCGAATATTTTACGTTCCAAAATATACTGACAGACCGGACATTTGAAAAGGATATTAAAATATTGGAGCCGGGATGTTATTTCCATATTGGCATAGACCAGCCTAGAATACAGATAAAGCGGTATTGGGATTTTGATTTCAATGAAGATGCAGCTTATGATAACGAGCAGGATTATGCACAGGCTTTGGACGGCATCCTTACAAATGCTGTAAACAGGCAGCTAGTAAGTGATACGGAAATTGGCTGTTTTTTATCGGGCGGGATGGACTCTGGGACTATTACTTGTATTGCTTCCCAAACCTACCCGCATATCAAAACATTTACATGTGGCTATGATATGTCCAAAGCGGTCGGCAATGAACTTGGGTTTGACGAACGCAATAAATCGGAAATTATGGCGCATGCGTTTTCGACAGAGCATTATGAAATGATTTTACAGCCGGATGATATAGAACGGATTTTGCCAATGGTGAGCTACCACAATGAAGAGCCAAGGGTCGGGCAGTCCTATACCAATTACTACATTTCCAACCTTGCATCGAAATTTGTCAAAGTCTGTTTTTCCGGTACCGGTGGGGATGAGCTGTTCGGCGGGTATCCGTGGCGTTATTACCGTGGCATGTATGCAGCCGATTTTGATGAATTTGTAGATGGATATTATGGGTTCTGGCAGCGTTTGATCCCTACGGAAGTGCTGCATAAAGCGTTTTCACCTGTTTTGGGCCAGATCAAGGACGTTGATACGAAAGCAATCTTTAAAGGGGTTTTTAAAAAGCACAAAAGTGAGGTCAAAACGCCGGTAGACTATATTAACCAGTCGCTCTACTTTGAGGCGAAAACCTTCCTCTATGGGATGCTGATGATAGAAGACAAGCTGACAATGGCACATGGCCTGGAGTCCAGGGTACCGCTTCTGGACAATGAACTGGTAGATTTTGCTATGAAAATGCCAGTAAAATATAAATTAAGCAACCTGAAAGAAACGCTTCGTATGAATGAGAACAGTCCGGGTCTGAAAAGGCAGGACTATTTCCTGAAAACAAACGATGGGAAATCAATTTTGCGTAAAACAATGGAAAAATACATCCCAAAAGAAATAGACCGGGCTGCAAAACAGGGGTTTTCCGCTCCGGATGCGACATGGTTCCGGGATGAAAGCTTAGGTTTTGTAAAATATGTAATTTATGACGACAAGTCAAGACTATGGGATTACATGGACAAAACTGTGGTACGTGGGCTGGTAGATGAACATTTGAACGGAGTAACAAATAGAAGGCTTTTGATCTGGGGGCTATTAAACTTCAATCAATTGTTGAAGACATGGTTCTAAAATACAAGAAAACAAGTTGAATAGTGAGGTTTAGAAATGGATTTTTGGAATGAAGAAAATAAAGGGCTGCTTAAAGAATTTATTGATAGCTGTGTAGGTGAAGAATTGCTGTATGTGAAAAGGCGAATACATAGACTATGGGATGCACAGGAGGAAATGGTCAGTAACCATTTGATGATTTTGAAGCGTATGGAAAAAATAGCAGAAAAGGCGGTAAATAGCCGGGGGGGGGTAATTACAGAAAGTTTGGGAAAACGGCCAGAAAAAATGGACAATGCCTTAACATTGGATGAGTCCTTTGCTGAACTTGAGCATATTGTGCCAAAAGCATATGCTATATGGAAAACGCTTTTTGAACGTGGCCGCGAGGTTTATTTGTCAGACCCAGTCAATAATTTACTGGTTGAAGGCAACCCGATGGATAAAGCATTCGATGCATTTGGAAAATTATACCTTGATAAACCAGGTTATTTACTGGATGTTGGTTGTGGGCCAGAACCAGTACCTTATTATTTAAGGGATTTTCCAATAGAATATATTTATGGAATAGACCCTCTTTTGCCATTTGAGGAACATCCTTTTTCATTTTCGCAGCATATCGCAGAATTTATTCCATATAAAGATAGGCAATTTGATTATGTTATTTTTGGTACTTCGCTTGACCATGTCCTTCTTTTGGATAAAGCCCTGAACGAAATCGGCCGGGTGCTAAAGGACGATGGTACTCTATTAATATGGGCCGGTACACAATTAAATGTTATGGATTCTATTCCATATGATCCTTATAGAGAAGACATCCAGGCAGTTGATGAATTTCATATGTTCCATATAGCCCCACATTGGCTGGAAAAGATGATGGAAAATAACTGGATGAAAGATAGCCACTATGCAGACAGGTATGGGAACCAGCTGTATGCATTTAAAAAAAGTGAAGGAAAATAATAAAAGTGGATAAATATCATTTTGATGATTTTACAGAAAGTAATTATCGGAAAATTTTAAAAATATTATTATATAAGAAAATTAGAGAGGATGGAGGTAGGATTTGTACTTATCAAAATTTATGGAATGGTGAAAAAAATATTATCTGGCGGCATGACATTGACTGCTCAGTACATAGGGCATTGAAATTAGCGCAGTTGGAAGCGGATATGGGGATTCGGGCTATCTATTTTGTTATGGTGGGAAGCCAATTTTATAATATGATGGAAAAGGGCATATATGATAGGTTAATTGCCATAAAGGATATGGGGCATGAGATTGGAATCCATTTCGATTGTGAGAGCATGCCTATTGATACTACTGAAGAAAGTTTGGTTAAGAAGTTAGAATTTTTGAAAGGGTTATTTGAAGGTTTATTTCAGCAAAATATGTCAGCATTTTCCTTTCATAACCCAACCGAAAGTATTCTAAATAAATTTTATAAAGACCAATATGCAGGCTTGTATAATGCATATTCTAAAAAAATAAGGGCAGGCGTTTCCTATTGTTCGGATTCCAATGGATATTGGAGGTACCGTAGGCTGGAGGATTTCCTGTTAGAAGAAGAAACGTACCCGATGTGTGTGCTGACGCACCCTTTGTGGTGGACGCCAGACGTAATGCCGCCTGCAAGGCGTATCCAGCGGGCTCTTGAGGGCAGAAAACGGAACGTAGAGGCTTCTTATGAATCAATGTTGAAAAAATACGGAAGGATAAATGTGAAATAAGATGCAGGGAGACGTTTTTTTTGAGATTGAAGTATCAGATGGAGATGAAAGTTGGAGCGTATATGCGCCATCGTCCATTGAACGTCCAAAGGATAACACGGTAATGTTTGTAATGCGGCATTTGGCTGGACGATGGGAACAGTTATTATTAGCTAGGCACTGCCTTGTTTATTGGCCGAAAGATGTTTTGATACCTGAGAAACTAAAAGAAAGGCATTTAGTTGTGCCGTGCCATTCCCCAAGGCTGGAGTATGCACGTTTTTTTTATAAGAATGGTATTAAAAACCTGCCGCCGGATGAACCGATGGTATTCCGTAATGGAAGCTGCATCTCTGAAAACAGCAGTATTGGAAATCAGGTAACAATTATGCCAGGAGCATATATTGGGCCAGAAGTTTCTATCGGAGATTCTGTTTATATTGGAAGTGGAGTAAGGCTGGTAGGGAAAGTTACGGTTGGCAGCCATGTGACAATACGAGAAAATACGGTAATTGGTGCCGACGGGCTTGCAATGGAACGGGAAGCGGATGGAAAAATGATTCCTATCCCACAGTTTGGTGGTGTGCATATTATGGATGAAGTCCAACTAGGGGCAAATGTAACCATTGCTAGGGGTGCAATTGACGATACAGTTATAGGAAAGGGGTCTATTATCGATAATAACTGCTTTATTTCCCATAATGTGAAACTAAAAGAAAACGTTAGCATCGTTGGCGAAACGATTTTATTTGGGAGCGTTGCTGTCGGAAAAAACAGTTTTATATCTGGCAATGTTTCAGTCCGAGATGGTATAAATATAGGGGAAAATAGCCTGATTGGAATGAGTAGCGTAGTTACAAAAAATATAGCAGACAATGTTGTAGCAATGGGGAACCCTGCCAATATATCTGCTGAGAATAAACATTTGCCTAGCTATACTCACGAGCGATAACATTTGCCATATAACTTGAAGCAGCAACGTTCTGTTGCTGTCCGTCAGTATAAATAGGAATTGCAAGAAAGAGGTAGCATAAGAGTGGGGATAAAAGTTGCAACAGTAGTAGGCGCCAGGCCGCAATTTATCAAAGCCGCTATGGTATCCAATGTATTAAGGCGCCAGCATACCGAAATTTTAATACATACAGGACAGCACTATGATTATAATATGTCCGGACGGTTTTTTCAAGAGCTTGGCCTTCCGCATCCAGATTATAATTTAGGCATTTCCGGCGGGACACATGCTAAAATGACCGGCGCTATGATGGCTGCGGTTGAGGAAGTGTTGGTAAAGGAACAGCCAGGCTGCCTGTTGGTCTATGGCGATACGAATTCTACGCTTGCTGCAGCCTTGGCTGCCGTAAAGCTGCATATCCCCGTGTGCCATGTAGAAGCCGGCTGCCGGTCGCATAGCCTGGCAAGCCCAGAAGAAGTCAACCGGGTCTGCACTGACCATATTTCTACGCTTTTATTGCCTTGTACGAAAACC
>CAMUML010000055.1 GCA_947089855.1 uncultured Eubacterium sp. | reverse complement strand
GCTTGGCAGCCACCTGGACAGCGGGGTGTTCAGGTGGCTGTGAATAGTAACGGCACCTCCATGTGGGGCCGTGTAGAATGATAGAATGAGGGTTTTATGGGTTATCGTGAGATTTATCAAAAGGAAAAGGAATATGTAACAGAGCGTTTCCTGCTTGTGGCGGAACGCATCCGCGGGATTGCCAGGCAGCCGGAAGTGCCTGGGCGCTACCAGGGCTATTTTCAAAAAACAGCAGCGTTTATTGAGCTGGCCTTGGAAGTGCTGCAAATGGAACAGCAGGGAAAATTAGACGGCCGGACGCTGGAGGAATGTGAAGCGTTGAATGCCCGGCTGTATGCGGACATTTTGTCGCGGCCGGTTAGGGGGTCAAAGTTTTATGGCCTGCCTGGCTTGGAAAATGGCGGGGAAGGTGCTGGCTATGAAACAAGCTATGCCAACCCGGCTTATGCCGTACAGCAGCTCGGGGAGGATTTTGGCGGCCTGCTTTGTTTTTTGTATACGGAATGCCGCGCGCTGATTGCCTATGCTTTTGAGGGCCGGATGCCGGATATGGTTATCCTGCTGGAATTATATGTGGAGGTTTATACCCGGTTTTGCGACAGGGAAGGCACAAGCCCGCAGGAGGTCCGCCAGATTTTATATTGGCATTTCCATGATTACAGCGAAGTTTTTGTGGCGCAGGGAGTTCGGGAAAGCGTTGACCCGCGGCTGGATTTTTTTACAGGCATTGTCCGCAGTGCGGATTTAAGCCGGCCGGAATACCTTTACCGTTATGGCGCGTATATTTCAGAAAACGAGCGTAGGACAGCGGAATTTTTAGCCGGGCTGCCAGAGGGGCAGATCCAGGCTATGGCAGATACGTTTACCGAAGGGTTCCGGATGGGATTTGTGGCAGCGGGGAAAGACCTGTCAAAAAAACGGTCGGTTAGTATCCACTATGCGGCAGGGTTTGAACGCGTTGTCCGCAAAGCGATGGAAAATTTTGCCGCATTGGGGCTGGAAACCATTATTTTCAGGGATGCCGTGTCTTCGATGGGCGGGCGCGGGCATGGCAGCCACGGCTGCTATACGGTTTCGCCAAACCGCCAGTTTGACTATGACCACCGCAATGACGATGCATTTTATCTGGATAAGGCGTTTGTGGAACGCAGGCTGGAAGTGCTGCGCAATTCCTATGAGGAATACAAAGGGCTGGCGGCGGTTTATGCAGGCCCGGCAGTGCAGGAGGTCTTTGGCGAGGAGCCGTTTGCACCGGTCCAGAAAAAAGAAGCTGCCCGTTACAGTGAAAAACAGCGGCAGCTGCGTGTCTATTATGCGAATGCAGCTGGGCAGGTGTCGAACCAGTATATCAAGCGGGAAGAACGCAGCTATACGATGATTTCTTATCCGGTGGCGGCTATTGGCGCGGATTATGAGGCAATCTTTGCACAAACGGTCCAGGTAAATACACTGGATTATACGTTGTACCAAAATATGCAGCAGCGTTTGATCCAGGTGCTGGATCCCGCCAAGCAGGTGCGGGTGGCCGGAAAGGGCAAAAACCATACAGATCTGCTGGTGTCTATCCTGCAGGTGGAACATCCAGACAAGGAAACTGCTTTTGAAAACTGTGTGGCAGATGTGAATATCCCGGTTGGGGAAGTGTTTACTTCGCCTGTTTTAAAAGGGACGGATGGTGTCTTGCATGTGACGGGGGTTTATTTAAACGGCCTGTTTTACAAAGACCTGGAATTCCGGTTTATGGACGGGATGGTTGTGGATTATAACTGTGCGAATTTTGCAGATGAGGCGGAAAATAAACGTTATATCCGGGAAAATATATTGATGCAGCACGACACGCTGCCGATGGGTGAGTTTGCGGTTGGGACAAATACGGCTGCTTACCGTATGGCGAGGGATTACCAGATTGCAGATAAGCTGCCTATTTTGATCGCAGAAAAGGCGGGGCCGCATTTTGCGCTGGGGGATACCTGCTATTCCCATGAGGAAGGGCTGGCGGTCTTTAACCCGGATGGGAAACAGATTATGGCAAAGGACAATGCATGTTCTTTGCTGCGCTTGGAAGATGAAACGAAAGCTTACTTTAACTGCCATACGGATATTACCATCCCGTATGATGAATTGGGCGCCATTACTGCTTTGCGGGCAGATGGCAGTGCGGTGGATGTGATCCGGGATGGGAAGTTTGTAGTTCCGGGGACAGAGGAATTAAATAAGCCATTAGAAGGCATAAGCTATACTGCAAACCGCCAGAATATACAGTAATGTTAACCAAGAAAGTGCCTGGCTGGCGGTCCGCAGTCAGGATATACTGTAAATTTAACTGGTGTGCAGTATAAAATAGGATACGGTATGAATTGGTATGGATTACAAGAAAACAGGAGGACAGGGGCATGGCAAAAGTAGGGATTGTGATGGGTTCGGATTCGGATCTGCCGGTAATGGCAAAAGCAGCGGACGTGCTTACAAAGCTGGGCGTTGATTTTGAAATGGATATTATTTCTGCGCACCGAGAACCAGACGTTTTTTTTGAATATGCAAAGGCAGCGGAAGCAAAAGGGTTTAAAGTGATTATTGCAGGCGCAGGTATGGCGGCGCATCTGCCGGGGATGTGTGCGGCGGTCTTTCCAATGCCGGTAATCGGTGTCCCGATGCATACATCTTCCCTGGGCGGGAGGGATTCCTTGTATTCGATCGTGCAGATGCCAAGCGGGATCCCGGTTGCAACCGTTGCGATTAACGGGGGTGCAAATGCCGGGCTGCTGGCGGCAAAGATCCTGGCGGTGTCCGATAGCGCGTTGCTGCAGAAATTAAAAGAGTATGCGCAGGAGATGAAAGGGCAGGTGCAGGAAAAGAATGCAAAGCTAAAGGAATGCGGCTACCAGGCTTATTGAGGCAGTTCCTTAAAGCAGGGGGTTAGGTGATGATGGCCTGCTCCCTGCTTTTTAAAAATAAAAAGGAAACGGCATCGGAATGCATGGCCAGTTGGGTGCCAATTTCCAGCATCCGGCGGTTGAGCCTGTGGTACATGCCGGGTTCCCATATAATACCGGTAAGGTATTCCCGTTCCCGGGCAGTTAATACCGAAAATAGGGGCGGTACGCCGGTGCCTGCTGTTTGGGCCATCTGGGAAAACGGGCAATAAAAGTAGGCATATCCTTCGCCGTCCTGGCGGGCCTGTTTTGCAAGGCGGGCATAAAGGGCTTCTTGCGGTATGCCGCCGGAAAGGGCTGGCAGATAAACGGGCGTTAGGTCTTTTGGCGGTACAGGAAGCCTGGTTGTCAAAATGCCGGTTTCTTTTAAGTATTTTGTTATGCTTAACTGGATTTTGGAAAATGGCGTCGGATAATCCAGCTGCTGTATTATCTGTGCGGCCGTATATCCGGCATCTACAAGGTGGCGGATGGCCCTTCCGCTTGCCGTATCGTACATAAAATCGGATAGTGCTTCCTGAAAGTACCGGTTTGTTTCTTTTTGTTCTGAAGTTGTTTTTTTGTAGCTGTCCATAGCTGGCTGTGTTCCCTTCCCATTGTTTTTAATTTAGAATGCCCTTTTTTTGGGCAGTTGAATTTGTGCAGGATTTCTGTTATACTTCAGACCGCCAGAATGTACAGTAATGTAACAAAGAAAGCGCCTGGCTGGCGGTCCGCAGCCGGATTATACTGTAAATTTATACTGGCAAACGTTACTATTCACAGCCAATTTGCTCTTGACAAATATTCTAAGTTATGAAGCTGTAAATAGTAACATTCGCAGGCTCATGGAAAGAATTTGCCTTGCAAATTGGAGCCTGCTCACTCTTGAATCAGCTTGGCAGCCACCTGGACAGCGGGGTGTTCAGGTGGCTGTGAATAGTAGCTGGCAAACACGAAATTTTGCCAAATAACGCTGGTGTGCAGTATAGTCTATCATAGAATACATTGTTTTTCAAATCCATGATGCATTGTCCAAAATGGCTGCATGGATGCGGCTGTTATAAATTATAAAAGGAGTACAGGTAGATGAAAGGAAAGAAAACAGAAGATGGGATAGGGAATAGCAGGACAGAAAATAAAAAGCTGCTGGTAGAAATGTTAAAATTGGCGCGCCTGCTTTTGGTTGCTGCTGCAATCGCTGGAATTTTTATTGTGGTTTCGGATAAGTACCGCAGTGCAAAGGAGCCGGAAATAACGTCTTCCTTTATTAATGGGAAACTGGAAGCGGCCAGCGATTTAACATCCAGCGAGCTGTCCTACCGCGGGCTGGTGCGGTATTCTAAGGGCAGTATCCCATTTTTAACACAGAACAGCTTTTCGATGATGTATACGGCGTCCGTGCGTGCGGGCGTAGATTTGGCAAACGCGCAGGTGTCCGTTACAAAAGGCCAGGTGGAGGTTACGCTTCCGGAGTGCGAGGTGCAGTCGATTGAAGTCGACCCGGATTCGATCGAGTTTTATGACGAGCATTGGGCGCTGTTTAACTGGACGGAAAAGACGGATGTGATTGATACGCTATCGGCGGCGCGGGAAGACGTTTCCCAAAAAGCAGATATAAATAGCCTGCTGGAACATGCCAAGAAGCAGGCGGAAGCAATTTTGCGGGGGCTTTTGGAAGGCAGTATCGGGGACCGGGAGCTGGTAGTCAGGCATCAGGGCCGCAATTAGGGAGGTATTTGAGAAAAATGGAAGGCTATCAGACCATAAAGCATACGTTTGAACCAGTGTGGAACGCCCATTCAGAGATTCTAATCCTTGGGACGTTCCCTTCGGTAAAATCCAGAGAGGGGAATTTTTATTACGGGCATCCGCAAAACCGTTTTTGGCGGATGCTGGCAGGCATTTATAAGGAAAGCGTACCAGAGTCCATAGAGGCGAAAAAAGGGCTGGTTTTAAGACACCGGCTGGCGGTGTGGGATGTGGTCAGCCAGTGCGATATTATTGGGTCGTCCGACAGCAGCATCCGTAATGTGGTTGCCAGCGATATTGCGGGCCTTTTGGCACAAAGCAAGATCCATATGGTCCTGGCTAACGGTGCAAAAGCATATGAATTGTATCAAAAGCACCAGCGGGCAAAGACCGGTATGGAAGCAAAGAAAATGCCGTCGACTAGCCCGGCGAATGCAGTGTGGACATTGGAACGTCTGGAACAGGTATGGGGGATGGAGTTACTATTTACAGCCTCATAACTTAGAATGTTTGTCAAGAGCAAATTGGCTGTGAATAGTAACAGGATGGAATTAAAAAACACGAAATAACACTTGACAGGAACGCTTGTTCACTTTATAATAAGAACAGACGTTTAAAAAAGTGATAGAAAGTGAGGCTGTAATTATGGAACTGCGCCTATCCCCACAGATGGACCTAATGAAAAAACTGGAAATCCTCTCAGATGCCGCCAAATACGATGTAGCATGTACTTCCAGCGGCGTTAGCCGGTCCGGGAGCGGCGTTGGGGCTGGCAATACGAAGCTGGCGGGCATTTGCCACAGTTTTTCTGCGGATGGGCGCTGTATCTCCCTGTTAAAAGTTTTATTTACCAATGAATGTATTTTTGACTGCCGCTATTGCTGCAACCGGTGTTCCAATGATGTGCCGCGGGCTTCTTTTACGCCGGATGAAATCTGTACGCTTACGATGCAGTTTTACCGCAGGAACTATATTGAAGGCTTATTTTTAAGCTCTGGCATCCTGTATAGCCCGGACTATACGATGGAGCT
Source organism: uncultured Eubacterium sp. (assembly GCA_947089855.1). Classification (GTDB taxonomy): domain Bacteria; phylum Bacillota; class Clostridia; order Lachnospirales; family Lachnospiraceae; genus Eubacterium_J. Next base: position 20,414 of record CAMUML010000055.1, on the reverse strand, counting down.
GATCTGCCAGGCGTTGTATAAGCTGCGCAAGGAGTACCGTTTTGAGGGGTATATCCATGTGAAGGCAATTCCAGGCGCGGATGCGCAGCTTATCTGGAAAGCCGGGCTGCTTGCCGACCGGATGAGCGTGAATTTAGAGCTTCCAACAGCCGAAGGGCTACGGCTTTTGGCCCCAAATAAAAAGCGCCGCAATATCCTTGGCCCGATGCGGATGATACAAAATGCAAGGAAGGAAAATGAAATCGAATGTATGCAGTACCGCCATGCACCCAGGTTTGTCCCGGCAGGGCAGTCTACGCAGATGATTATTGGGGCGACTCCGGAAAGCGATTACCAGATTATGACGGTAGCTGAAAATTTGTATCAAAAATTTGACCTAAAGCGGGTATTTTATTCTGCATTTGTACGGGTCAATGACGATGTGGCACTTCCAGCGCTTCCTGGCGGTCCGCCGCTTTTACGGGAGCACCGGCTGTACCAGGCGGATTTTTTGATGCGGTATTACGGGTTCTCCGCAGGGGAGCTGCTCAGTGAGCAGCGGCCGAATTTCAACGTGCTGCTTGACCCGAAATGCGACTGGGCGCTGCGCCATTTAGAACAGTTCCCGGTAGAGGTCAATAAGGCCAGCTACCATACGCTGCTGCGTGTGCCAGGCATCGGCGTCAAAAGTGCCAGGCGGATTGTCGGGGCCAGGAAAAGCGCCGTGTTAGGGTTTGACGACTTGAAAAAAATAGGGGTTGTATTAAAACGGGCTTTATATTTTATTACTTGCAGCGGCAGGATGATGTACCGGACGAAATTGGATGAAGATTATATTGTGCGTAATATGGCCGGTATTAAGGAAGGCCAGGCATTTGCCAAAGACGGTATCGTTTATAGGCAGATGTCGTTGTTTGATATGCAGGGGTTTTAGATGAAAATGGCCATTTTATTATAAAAAAGGCAATGGTTTCCATGCAAGTTTTTTCTGGGATGGATGGCGGTAAATAGAAGGGGAGCTGGTATGGAAGAGACAGTTTTGCTGTGCGAAGATTCGATTGAAGGCATTTTGTCAGGGGTTTACGCGGCGTATGAATTGCGCAGGGCACATGGATCGGTCCATTTACAGACAGGAGGGCTGGAAAACTACCGTTTGTTTACACGTTACCAGGAAGTGGCGCCGGATATGGAGAAAAGTGGAAAAGTGCTGCGTACCATATACCGCAGGTTTGGGGAAGACGCATATACACAGCTTTGCCAGGCAATGGTTTCTTATGATAGCGAAAAGGCAGATGCTGTTTACCACACGATTGTAGTAGGGCTTTTGGGCCAGTACCGCGGAAACCTGATGGACCATTTAAGCTGCCGCCCGGTGCAAAAAGTATTTCAGTTAAGCCGTAATACAGGGGTAGAGATCCACCACCTGCTTGGGTTTTTAAGGTTCCAGGAACTGGAAAATGGCGTGCTGCTTGCCAGGTATGCGCCGAAAAATGATATTACGGCTATGCTGGCGGCGCATTTTGCCGACCGCCTGCCCAATGAGGACTTTGCTATTTATGATGAAAAAAGGCAGTACTATGCGCTGCATCCGAAAGGGAAGCAGTGGTACCTGGTACGGGAAGCCCTGCCGTTTGCAGAAGGGGAGGCGGCCTATTCAGAGGATGAAGCCAACTATCAGGCCCTTTACCGGCAGTTTTGCGGGGCGGTTACTGTGCAGGAGCGTAAAAATAAGCAGCTGCAGCGGAATATGCTGCCGTACCGCTTCCGTAAATATATGGTAGAATTTTAGGATGCAGAAAACGGGCCAGCAGCCCTTTTTTGCTTTTTTTGCAGTGTCCTGCAACCAGCCGGCTGATAGGTACGTCTATTATTTTATACTGCACACCAGTTAAATTTGCAGTATAGAATCGTTTTATCCCGGTATGCCCGGGTTAGGGGAGAGGAAAATGGAGGATGAAAAAATCATCGAATTATATTGGAAACGTGATGAGGAAGCCCTAAAACAGACTAATTTAAAGTATGGCCCTTTCTGTTATTATATTGCGAACAATATTTTGAAAAATGAAGAAGATTCCAAAGAATGCGTCAACGACACCTGGTTTAAGGCATGGCTGGCCATGCCGCCAAAGCGGCCTGAATTTTTACAGGCGTTTTTGGGAAAGATTACAAGGAATTTATCTTTGGACCGTTACCGGAAAAGCCATGCGCGCAAGCGGGGAGGAAATGAAATGGAAGCGGTTTATGAAGAATTGGAGGAATGCATAGCGGGGCAGGGCGAAGATACGCAGACGGATGCGATCGTGATCTCGGATGCAGTCAGTGTTTTTTTAAAAGGGATCCCTCACGATGCAAGGATTATATTTGTACGCCGTTATTGGTTTGCAGACAGTATCAGCCAGATTGCACAGCGTTATGGTATGAGCGAAAGCAAAATAAAATCCACCCTGATGCGGAGCAGGAATAAGCTGAAGGCATATTTGGAGAAAGAGGGGATCTTTGTATGAGTCATAAATCAGGGGAGCGCCTTTTTGAAGCAATTGGCCAGCTTGCGGAAGAACTGGTACTGGAAGCAGAACAAGATGGGCTGGAAAGCCAGGCAGGGCCATTGCAGGGCCAGGGCGGATACGGAAAAAAGGAAATGGACGGCCAGGCTGCAGATACGGCAGGGGAAGCAGGCGGGGAAGCAAAACCGGTATGGAAAGGCCAAAAGCAGCAGGAAGTAAAAAGCGGCAGTAGAAAGCAGGGGCAGCGCGCGGCACGGATCGAAAAAATCGGCGGATATTTAAAATACCTTCCTGTTGCAGCCTGTCTATTCCTAGTCTTTGGCGGTGTATACCAGATTGTTTCCAGCTATGTAGCTTCGGATAAGACGGCAGGGTATTCCATGTCGGACGGGATGCCGGAAAGCGGCGGGGGAGCAGGGGATGATAGGGAAAATGCTTCCGATCGGAAAAAAGCAGAGGATATGGAAGAAAGTGTGGGCCAAGATTCGGTTACAGCCGGAGGTTACGGTATGGATGGGGATGCGGGCGCTGGCATGGCCGGTGCGGAAGGTGCCCAGGATGGCCAAAGCAATGATGCGGGCGGGGGCGGACAGCCGGAAGAGAAAAAACCGGCCGTATGGTATGATGATTATAAAGGCCCGGTATTGGCTTTGACGGCGACCGGCGATACCCAAAACATAAAAACGTCCCGTAAGGTAAATGGGGCCGTTACTTGCGGCCAGCCCCAAGAAGAAGGGCAGGGGATATGGCCTTTGCTGCAGGCCGAAGATGTTTACCGGATCAAAAATACATCAAACGAGGATAAAACGCTGCAGCTCGTATACCCTTTTACAGCAACGTTAAACCAAGCGTACAGCCTGGATGGGGATGTGCTGGAAATTGCGGGCCAGGACAATACGGCCATTTCTTATAGTGCCGGGGCAGGCATTGGTTTTTACCAAGGAAAGCAGCCAGGCAGTTCGGATTCGGTGGAAGATTATAAAGGGCTCTATGGCAATGGGGCCGGGTACCAGGAGGATGCCCTGCAAAAAGCGGCGGATTGGAGCCGTGAAGTAAGCGTTTATTCTTTTTCGGACATCCGTGTAGACGGGGATATGCTAGCAGGCAGGCAAGGCATTATTGGCGTAACAATCGAGGGGCAGGAGGCAGACATACTAACCTATGGATTTAATTACAATGCGCAAAGGGAGGATGGGACTTCCGATTATTGTTTTTTTATTCCGGAAGAACCAGATACGCCGCTGTATTTCATTGTAACCGGGGAAATGGACGGGGAGCCGCAGATTGGCTATTATGCCAATCTGGATTGCGAAGAAGAAGCCGACGGTATACAGTGTACGATGCGCAAACAGGAAATGCCTTATGCAGATGCACTGTATCTGTGCAGCAAAGAAGCCGTAAAGCAGGTGGAACAAGATTACAGGCAGGGCCTTTCTAAAGCAGGCATTCCGGAATACCTGGATGCAGATGCCGCCTACCACGTATTGACACTGCTTGGCAGTGAAGATCAATTTTATAACACCTTAAAAGAAAGCTACCTTAGTACGGAGTTAAAAAATATTTTTCAAAAGCTTTTTGGCGAAGCAAGGATCATATATGCGCTGTCAACGGTTACGATACCCGCAGGGGAGGCCATACAGGTAACGGCGCATACACAGAAGCGCCAAGACAGCAGCGTCTATGCGCAGGATGATGGCAGCCAGTATCAATTTGATTTTTTCCCTGGCACGCAAAGCCGCCTGAATATCCAAAAAACCAGCTGCAGGGTTACTTTGTCAAAGGAGTGGGAGCTTGTAGCCAATAATATGGGTCTCAAACAAAAAAAGGGGCGCCAGGCCTGGGAAGGCAGCCTGCGCGGGAAACTTTATTATTTTACGGTTACGCAAAATCCAGGCAGGTAAAGCAAATTATTTTGATACATGATCCAGGAGTGAGGGGCGGTTTTGCGAAGCAAACTCTCCATATCGCCCCGAATGGTTACTATTCACGGGCCAGGAATGCGCATAAACTGCGCATTCCGTGAGAACATGATTCAGGAGTGAGGGGCGGTTTTGCAAAGCAAACTTTCCATATCGCCCCGAATGGTTACTATGAGCGGCCCCAGGCCGTGAATAGTAACTGTTTTGAATCTGGTACATCGAAAAATAGATATTGATTTCTTGTTGCGATAGTGCTTTAATAGTAGTTGCAGGCATGTATTTTTATGGAAATACATGAAAAAATTGCTATACAGGAGGAGATATTTATGTTTGGTTTTGGACAGATGATCAATATGCTGAAAAAGAGTCCGAAAAAGATTGTATTTACTGAGGGGGAAGATCCACGTATCCTGGAGGCAGCATCCAGGCTGCTGGCCAGTTATTTCCTGCATCCGATCTTGGTCGGGGAGGAAGAAAAGATTTACGATGCTGCGGAAGAAAGCGGTTTTAATATCCGTGGGGCGGAAATCATAGATCCAAAGAAATATAAAGATCTGGATGCTATGGTGGAAAAGTTTTGCGAGCTTCGTAAATCCAAAGGGGTTACGCCGGAACAGGCAAAAAAGGCTTTGGAAAAGGGCAATTATTTTGGCGCGATGCTTGTAAAAATGGGTGTTGCTGATGCCCTGTTAGGCGGCGCGACTTATACAACTGCAGATACGGTGCGCCCGGCATTGCAGCTGATCAAGACAAAGCCTGGCAACCGTATTGTATCATCTTGTTTTATCCTTGTCCGTCCGTCCGCGACCGGCGAAAATGAAGTATTGGCAATGGGGGACTGCGCAATCAACATTAAGCCGACGGAAGACGAACTTGTGGAAATTGCAGTAGAAACAGCAGAGTGCGCGAAAATCTTTGGTATTGACCCGAAAGTGGCATTTTTAAGTTATTCTACCTTTGGATCTGGCGAAGGTGAAGATGTGGACAAGATGCGCAACGCGGCACTGAAAACAAGGGAAAAGTTCCCGGACCTTCCAGTAGCAGAAGGGGAAATGCAGTTTGATGCAGCCGTATCGGTACGGGTCGCACGTACAAAATGCCCGGAATCAGAAATTGCTGGGCATGCAAATACATTTATTTTCCCAGATATAAGCGCCGGCAATATTGGGTATAAAATTGCACAGCGCCTGGGCCATTTTCAAGCATATGGGCCGATTTTATTGGGGCTCAATGCACCGATTAATGACTTATCCAGGGGCTGCAATGCATCGGAAGTATATTCGATGTCGATCATTACGGCAGCGCTTGCATGTATTGATTAAGGCAGCTGGTTGGCCGGAACCTGCTTTTGCGGCAGGTTCCAGCTGCCATTAACGGTATTCTTTTGACAGCGTTTCAAAAGCGTGCATAGATGCCTCAATCCGTTTGGTCGGCACGCAATAGGAGATGCGGACATGGCCAGGGCAGCCAAACCCGCTTCCTGGTACGATCAATAGGTTATGGGCTTTTGCCCGTTCGGCAAATGCAACGTCGTCTTCTTCTAAAGAGCGCGGAAACATGTAGAATGTCCCGCGTGGTTCTACGGCCTGGTAACCCATTCCACGCAGCCCTTTTAACAGGATGTCTTTATTTTTTTCATAAACAGAAATATCCGCGGTTTCATCCACACAAGCCCCGCATACCCGCTGGAACAGGCTTGGCGCATTGACATAGCCAAGGGAACGCCCAGCGCCTGCAATAGCGGCATAAAGCTGCGTAAACGCATCTGCACCGTTAGGGACAAGTACATAGCCCATCCGTTCGCCTGGCAGCGACAGTGATTTTGACCAGGAATAGCATACGAGTGTATTTTTGTAGTATTTTGGCAAAAATGGGACGGTTGTACCGGAAAAAACGATTTCGCGGTAAGGTTCATCGGAAACTAGATAAATCGGGTGCTGGTATTCTGCTGACTTTGCATCCAGGATGCCGGCCAGCTTTTGGATGGTTTCTTCTGAATATACGGCGCCTGACGGGTTATTTGGGGAGTTTACGACAACTGCTTTTACTTGTGGGGACAATGCCTTTTCAAAAGCGTCAAAATCGATCTGAAATGCCTGTGTGTCCGCTGGTATGATTACTGGCTGGGCGCCGGCCCCTTCTACAAATACTTTATATTCCGGAAAATATGGTGCAAAAATAATTACCTTGTCGCCGGCATTGCATAGGCCGTGGAAGCAGCAGCATAAGGCAGCGGCAGCGCCTGCTGTCAGATAGAAGTTTTCTGCGGTATAGCTTGTTTGGAAGCGGCGGTTTACGGAGTCTGCGAGCAGGCCCCTTACGTCGGCATCGCCCTGTGCACTTGTGTAGCCATGAAGCAGGACAGGGTCCATTTCTTTTAAGGCTGCAATGGCAGCCTGGTTGACGCTAGCCGGGGCAGGTACGCTTGGATTTCCTATGGAAAAGTCAAATACATTGTCGGCGCCGATTTCAGCCGCCTTTTTTTTCCCATATTCAAAGAGTTCCCGTATGACAGACCGCTGTGTGCCGAGCGCGGCCATCGTTTCATTTAAGATTACTGGCATGTTTGTATACTCCTTTGTTGTTATAGTAGCTTCTTAATTTCTGCCACTTATTATAGCGTATGCGCTGGAGGGTGTAAAGCCAAATTCTTTTGATGGCATAGCGAAATGGTCTCCGTTAGTTATATTCACGGGCCAGGAATGCGCATAAGCTGCGCATTCCATGAGAACATGACTCAGGAGTGAGGGGCGGTTTTGCGAAGCAAACTTTCCATATCGACCCGAATGGTTACTATGAGCGGCCCCCTGTTGCTGTTTGTCAAGGACTTTTTCATCATTTTCCACCACTTTTTCTTGGTCTGCTCTGCTTTCCATGCTTTAAGCCGTGGAGAATGGCACGTTTTAACTTATCCGATACGCTTTGGGTACTCGTTATCAGAAAAATAAATGCACCTCGACTAAACTGGTTATCTTATCAATCTTTTTTTGCAAACAGGGCGTTAACAGCCCTGTGGTGTTAGTCTGAATGCTGTCGCTCATGTTCCTCCTTTGGACGCAAAAAAAGACGCATGGTTTACAATTTACTGCTCCATGCGCCTTTGCGCTGTTATTTTTATTTAGTTGTGCTGTTGACTATGCTAACTGCATAACTTCGGCTTCAATCTCCTTTAATTCCTCAAATGACAAGAGCGGAATATATTCAGAAATTTCTTCCAGTGGCATTTTACTTTTTTTTATCATTCTCGCTGCTGTTTCCCTTGCATTTTTAAATTCTGCTTTGTGTGCCGCTTCATTCCTCATATCTTCCATAATTTTACACATAGTAGCAACCCCCTTTCTCGTCCTGCTTAAAATACCGTGCCTTTTTAGCAAGTGCTTCATAATTCATATCATCGGGATTCGTGCATGAAAAATCGTTCATCAGCTTTCCAATTTCATCATTGCCCCTGTATTTCCCATTAACATATAGAATATGTGAACCATCTCCAAACAATACCTTATTTTCCACGACAGTGATATATCTTTCTACTGGATAGACCGGCTGGTTTCCTTTCATTACATCATTTTCTGTAATGAAAATAACATAGTTGTCGGGAATGTCCTCCGTATCGTCACCGGGCTTTCATATATGTGCATCCAGCAGGCTGCTCTTTTTCTGGTTTCCTGCCCTGTCCGCTGCCGCCCGGACTGCCATTTGTTTTTACCTGCATCACTCAATCTTATCGCTGTAATAATGGTTCTCTTTAAGCATGTCCCTGATTGAACTGAATCTGCATTCGCAGAGCTTTTCACATAAAGACAAAACTTCGTCATTTTGATAGCCTTTAACGTCAAACCTTTTTATTCCGTCCTCAAGATTGAATAAAAAAATAACGCCATCATCAGAAATGTATTCATTCCAGTAGCCCGGCTCTAAATGTCGGCTTACAAACTGCTCCCATTCATCTGCTTTTTCCCTCTGGAATGCCACGCCGTAATTGTCACCAAACTGTTCAACAATAAAACCCCTTTCCCTTAAGCTGTCAATTTCACTGCCAACTCCCATAACAAAAGAATAGTACATAATAGCAACCTCCGCACATCTTTATCTTTATCTGGCATTATTTTAACACAAATCCGTATATTTTTCCATTTTCAGATTTAGATTCCTAAACGCAGAAGCCATTTAGTGTTACTATTCACGGGAATGCGCATAAACTGCGCATTCCGTGAGAACATGATGCAAGAGTGAGGGGCGATTTTGCGAAGCAAACTTCCAATATCGCCCCGAAAGGTTACTATGAGCGGCCCCCAGGCCGTAAATAGTAACCATTTAGTAAAGAGGGCAAAAGCCACATTTTGGCTTCTGCTACCCCTGCGCATACGGAACAAATCCGCTTTTTTATGTTCCCTCCCTGCGCCGGATTTCAAGCAGGCTGCCGTTGGCCATTTCAACCGTAACAGACCCGCCGCGTTCCGGCACAGCCCTTTTATTGCAGACTGGATCTGGCTGCCGCCAACGCTGCAGGCTTTCTGCAGATCTGTGCAGAACCGGAGCCCTGCAAGGAAACCCATTGCAGTATAAGTTTGTATTTTGTTATGTTCATATAGCCTCGCCCTATCCGTCCGGATAGCGCCTCACTTGCCCCCGGATCCGCTGCACGTTGCCAAAAGTCTCCTGATCGATAATAGCCGGATGCGTATTTTCGAATATCAGCCACTGGTCTGGTGAAACATAATGGCTTTTCTTATCCTTAAAATGCTTGTGCGTCTTAAAATTTACCGTATGGCCAAGTTATTCCTGTTTTGTTGCTCTCGCCCTGCAGTTCATCATTATGTGAAAGACGCTCGTACAGTGCCGTAATCTTTTGCTGTGCCATTTCTTCTCCTTTCCGCCGGAACGCTGATATTTACAATTTTCCGGCAGGTTTTATGTAATCTGATAAATAAGTCTCTTACAGCTTACACCACCCCAGGCCGTGAATAGCAACTTCTGTTATTGCTGGCAGGAAAGGGTTAGCAATAAAGGGCTTGCATAATTAGTGGATTTATGGCAAATTATTTATGTAAGGATTTTTGCATTTTCGGGCGTTAAAAGGCTGGAAAGGCAGGAAGGTAGAAAAAGAAAAGGGAAACAGCCGGGTGGCGGCGCGGAAAATATGATGAAAAAAGAAGCAGATAACCAAAAGAGGTTAAAACCAGATAAAGAAAATGGGAAAAGGAAAGCGCCAAGGAGGCGTACACGTGAGCCCAAATGGGATAAGCTGGATAATACGGCGCATTTATTCCCTGTGATTGCAGGGGATGATATGACAAATGTATACCGCATTAGTGTTATATTGAAGGAGCCGATTGTGGGCATGACGCTGCAAAAGGCATTGGATATTGTGCTGCCAAAGTTTGATGGGTTTAATGTGCGGCTGCGCCAGGGGATTTTTTGGTATTATTTTGAGGAAAATGGCAAACCAGCCCCACAGGTCCGGGAGGAATATACATACCCGTGCCGCTATATCCTTCAGAACCGGAATAACAGCTACCTGTTCCGTGTGTCATACTATAAGTGCCGTATAAATTTGGAGGTATTCCATGTCCTTACGGACGGCATGGGCGGGTTGAATTTTTTAAAGGAGCTGACGTACCAGTATTTGCGCCTTTCCCATCCGAAACTGCGGGAACAGGAAGGCGACCGGCTGAGTACGGATACTTCTTTAAACCTGGAAGACAGTTTTTTGCAGAATTATAAAAAGGGGCAGTCGAAAAAATACCGCAGCGGGCGGGCATATATTATCAAAGCCCCGAAACTGCGTGCCCAGGAATTTGGCGTGATGCATGGCTATCTGGACATCCCGCAGTTAAAACGGGTATGTAAAAGCCATGAAATGAGCATTAATGAATATCTGGTAGCACTCGTGGTATGGAGCATTTACCAGGGCTGCCTGCACGGTGCGCCTGCAGTGCGCCCGATCCGCGCGGCAGTGCCAGTGAACCTGCGGCCATATTTTGATTCGGTAACGACAAAAAATTTTTTTGTTATGGTTTCAGCAGAGTTCCAGCCCCAAAAAGAGCGCTATGGGCTGGAAGAAGTGCTGCAGATTGTAAAAGACAGCCTGCGCCGCCAGATTAAGAAAGAACATCTGGAAGATATTTTTTCCTATAATGTCTCCAATGAAAAAAATCTGGCGATGCGTGCAGTGCCGTTACCGATTAAAAATCTGGCGATCCGCTCGGTATATACAAAGTCAGCGCTTGCAAATACAACGACGGTTACCAATATCGGGAATGTCAAGGTGCAGGAAGTATACGAGCCTTATATTGAAATGTTCCATTCGTTCCTTGCAATGAGCAAAGGGCAGTTTTTAAAAGGGACAATCTGTTCGTATAAAAGTACGCTGGTATTTACCTTCAGCTCCATATTTGCCGAGCCGACCGTCCAGAAGATATTTTTCCGTACTTTGGCAGCAGAAGGGCTGGATGTTACGATCGAAAGCAATGGGGTCTATGATGAATAAAAGCAGCCGTTTGGGCGCTTTATAAGGGGTGGTAGCGGATGAATCGATGTTTGAAATGTGGTGTGGAAGTGATGGACCAGACTGAGGCCTGCCCGTTGTGCCATTGTGTATTGGAAGCAGGGGAAGAAACCGTGGGAGGGCGTTATCCGGATATACGCCTAAAAACCAGGAAGCTGGAGCTGATCGGCCGGATTATACTGTTTTTATCAATTGTAATAGGTGCAGTTTCGGTAGTCGTGAACTACCGGTACCAGACCGATGTGTGGTGGTCCGTGATCGTGGTTGGCGGGCTGGCTTACCTGCTGTTGATTTTGTTTTTTGTAATTGAAAATGACCATGCCGGGTACCGCAGCAAGTTTTTTCTAGGTATCGCAAGCGGAATTGCTTATCTTGTGCTAGTGGATTATGTGCTTGGGTTTTCACATTGGTCGGTTGACTATGGGATCCCGGCGGCATTTTTGGCAGTGGATATTTCGATTATTGCGGTGATGTTTGTAAATATCAGGAACTGGCAGAGCTACTTGCTGTTTCAGTTATTAATGATCTTATGCAGCGGCGTCTGTGTAATTTTATGTTTGGCCGGTGTGATCACGCATCCGCTGATGAGCTATCTAGTGTTTGGGCTGTCGTGCATCCTGTTTCTGGCTTCGTTTATTATAGGCGGCAGGCGCGCAAGCAATGAGTTAAAGCGGAGGTTCCATGTGATGTAGGCAGCGGTATGGAAAGGATATGAAAATGGCTAACGACATAAAGAAAAACCAGTCGAAAGAGGAAAGGAAAAGCAGCCTTTTGGCTGCAATGGTACGGGATACGATTGCAAGGATGACGGCGGACCGGCTGCTTGGGCCAAAGCTGCAAAAAGGGGAGATCCGCAAAAATCTTGTGGAGCCTGCATGGAAATGCCCGTCCTGTTTCCATGTGACCAGGATAGACCTGCCAAATTGCCAGGCAGAGCTGTTAAGCCTAGTACAAAACCCAAACCCGGAACGGGTAATATTACAGCTGCACGGCGGCGGGTATATCGGTGCAATGCGGAATATTTACCGTTCCTTTGCAGGGCTGTACAATGAGCTTGGCAGGGGCATCAATGTATTTACGCCGGATTACCGGGTCGCACCGGAGCATCCTTACCCAGCGGCGCTGGAGGATGCCCTTTCCGCTTACGAATGGCTGCTGCAGATCGGCTGCCAGCCCGAAAAAATCGTGTTTGCAGGCGATTCCGCAGGTGGCGGGCTGGCTTTGGCTTTGTGCCTGTACCTAAAAGACCACGGCAGAAAGCTGCCGGAGGGTTTGATTTTAATGTCCCCTTGGACGGACTTGACAGCCAGCGGGGAATCTTATGAGACAAATTACACGCGCGACCCGTTGTTTGGCAATACAAGGGACAGTATGATCTATAACCTGGATTATGCCGGGGAGGAAGATGTAAAAAACCCCTATATTTCACCTCTTTTTGGTTCCTATGAAGGCTTCCCGCCAATGCTGGTCCAGGCAGGGTCGATCGAGATGCTTTTAAGCGATTCGGTATCGTTGGCGAAAAAAGCAAAGGCGGCAGGCGTTAAAGTCCGCCTTAGCATTTATGAAGAAATGTTCCATGTATTCCAGATGGGGGAACTGCTGCTGCCAGAATCCAGGCAGGCATGGGAGGAAGCCGGAAAGTTTTTACGTGTCTTAGACCGTAGGCGGCAGGGGGCGTGCAGTGCTTTGGAGGAAGAAGACCTGTACAAGCCGGACAGTATGGATATGGCATAATGCCCCATTGTTTTGATAATAAGTTGGCCGGCACAAGTTTATCCTATTTTTACTTACCGTTCCTTAGTTATAAATTTATTATTAAATTTTACCGTACCAGTTGCCAAATATCAAAGGCTTATTTATAATAAGATATGGTTCGAGTTGTTACTATTTACAGCCTCATAACTTAGAATATTTGTCAAGAACAAATTGGCTGTGAATAGTAACAACTTCGAGTTACAGGCAGGCTTTGCGCATTCTTTTACTGTTGCGTGGGCGCAAAGTGAAAAGCGGCCGGATAAAGGCAGCTACCGTACATGGTGCCGCCGTTTTATAGGGGCATTGTCGATATGCAAAGGCAGTTCTTTTGTTTCATAAATGTATAGCCCGTTCGTTTTTGTTTTTTATTTGTTATACTCACGAGCGATAAAGTTTGCCATATGGTTTATGATGACGACGCTCGTGAGCCGGCGTTATTTGGTAAATTTTAGTGTTTGCCAGTATAAGTGGCAAACTTTGCACTGGCACGCATCAGACAGCCAAAGGCTCCAGTTTCTGTCTGGGCGGATACGAAAAAAGGTATCCATGCGTGTGTAGCGCGCCATATCAAAAGAACAGATGGGAGTAGGATAATGTCAGAACAAGATTTTAGGGAAGTGGATAGTATCAAAAAAGAGGAAGGGCAGGATACGCCAGCTTCGCAAGGCCATGATGGTTCCAATACAGATGGCCAGGAAAATGAAGAAAAAGACGATAAATATTTTGAAGATGTCTGCTATATTTGCCACCGTCCTGAGAGCACGGCTGGCAAAATGATTAAAATACCGAATAATATCTGCATTTGCCAGGACTGCATGCAGCGTACCTTTGACAGTATGAACCAGTCCGGGTTCCGCCTGGATGATATTTTGGGGCCGATGCAGCATATGAACGGCAGGATGCCAAATATCAGTATGATTAACCTTTCAGACCTTTCAAACATGATGCCAGCTGCGCAAAAGGTCAAAAAGAAAAAGCCAAAGGAGAAAAAAGAGGCACCCGTATTTGACATCCGTGCGATCCCGGCGCCGCATAAAATCAAAGAAAAGCTGGATGATTATGTCGTAGGCCAGGAACATGCGAAAAAGGTTATGTCGGTAGCCGTATATAACCACTATAAACGCATTGCGGGCGGCGGTTCAGATGAGGTCGAGATTGAAAAGTCAAATATGCTGATGGTAGGGCCTACAGGTTCTGGGAAGACCTACTTGGTCAAGACGCTGGCAAAGCTTTTGGATGTGCCGCTTGCCATTACAGATGCAACTTCATTGACGGAAGCAGGCTATATCGGCGACGATATTGAAAGCGTAGTGTCGAAATTGCTGGCTGCGGCAGACAATGATGTAGAACGCGCAGAGCACGGAATTATTTTTATCGATGAAATAGATAAGATTGCAAAAAAAAGGAATACACACCAGCGGGATGTCAGTGGGGAATCCGTACAGCAGGGGATGTTAAAGCTTCTTGAAGGCGCAGAAGTGGAAGTGCCAGTAGGCGCGAGCAGCAAAAATGCCATGGTTCCAATGACCACTGTAAATACAAAAGATATTTTATTTATCTGCGGCGGGGCGTTTCCGGATCTGGATGAAATTATTAAAGAACGGCTGAATAAAGAATCATCTATTGGGTTTAAGGCGGATTTAAAAGATAAATACGACAAAGAAGAAAACCTGCTGGAAAAAGTTACCGTAGAGGATATACGTAAATTTGGCATGATACCGGAATTTATCGGCAGGCTTCCGATTCTGTTTTCGCTGGAAGCATTGACCGAAGAAATGCTGGTGCGGATTTTGGCGGAACCGAAAAATGCAATTATCAGGCAGTACCAAAAGCTGCTTGACTATGATGAAGTCCTGCTGGAATTTAATGATGATGCACTCCATGCCATTGCAAAAAAGGCAAAGGAGAAAAAGGTTGGGGCAAGGGCCCTGCGTGCGATTATCGAAGAGTTTATGCTGGACATTATGTATGAGATTCCAAAGGATGATAACATTGGCAGCGTAACCATTACCGGCGATTATGTAGATGGCAGGGGAGGCCCGCTGATCACAATGCGTGGCTGTATGGGCCTGCCGGAACGTGCCGCAGGCGGCCGGCTGGGGGCTGGCTGATTAGAAGGCGGTACAAACCGGAACGCTGCAACAGCGCGGCTTTGGCTAGATGGCGTACCAATAAACAGTGTGATTTATATCCAGCACCCCGGCCAATTTTGCTACCGGTTGGCCGGGGTTTGCTATGCAAATAGCGTGGTGCGCAGGCAGCAGCTACACAGGAAAAGGAGGAACATATGGGAGAATCATCTTATGCAGAAGTCATTGTCCACGACGAAAAGGATGTACAGGGGAAACGGGTAGCCGTTGGCCTGGTCGTATTGACCCTCGTACTTCTTATGGCTGGCGCAATGGTTTCTATGTTGTTGTTTACGTTAGGGATATTTATGATACCGGCAAGCGTTGTTATGATAAAGAACCGTTACCGGGAATATGAGTACCTGCTTGTTGCAGACGAACTGGAAATAGCGGTTGTAAAAAATAAAAGCAGGCGGAAAAAATTAAAAACGTTTACATTGAATGAGCTGCAGTGTATGGCGCCGGTGCAGTCGCACCGTCTGGATTCATACCACAGCAATCCGCAGCTGAAAGTATTGGATTTTTCATCAGGAAACCAGGACCACGAAGTTTACGGCATGATCTTTGCCAGCCAAGGGATGCTGCAGGAATTGAAAGTGGAGCCGACACAAGGGATGCTGGAGGAAATCAGGATCCGGCATGCAAGCGTAGTTTTTATGAATTAGCGGCAACTGCATTTTTCCTAATTGTATTTGTAAAAGTTTGCCGATGTATTGGAGAGGGCCGCAGGACGGAAGCGTTCTGCGGCTTTGGCACCTGCAGCCATATGCAACATATAATGGATGAAAGGGAAGTTTCTGGAGATGTTTATGCCAGATTGCGTAGAAGCAGTGTACTCAAATGGATATTACGATTTTATTGTCGAAAAGCAATATATGGAAGAGATCCCCGAAGGCGATTATTGCATTCAACAGCTGGATGAAAATTATGCAGCGGTTTATTACAAAATGAATGAAGAAGGGGCAGAACTGAAGCTTGGGGATTTTACTTACCGCGTCATTCCAAAGTGCTTTGGCTTGCTGAACAATGTCGCTTTGGAAGATAGCGGGATTATGAAAGTCCGTGACCAGCCGAACCTGGAATTGACGGGAAGGGGCGTATTGGTGGGGTTTGTGGATACGGATTTTGATTATACCAACCCGTTGTTTTGCCATTCAGACGGCACAACGCGGGTGGAGCGGATTTGGAACCAGGAAGACCGTTCCGGTATACCGCCGAAAGGTTTTTTGTATGGATCGGAATATACCAGGCAGCAGATTGATGAGGAACTGATCGCAAACCATGATTCCATGACAGCCAGGATCCCATATGCGGACGGGCATGGTACATTTTTGGCAGCGCTGGCAGCGGGTTCGGAGGATTTTGCAAACCAGTTCAGCGGGGCTGCGCCGGAATGCGACATTGCTTTCGTACAGTTAAAAAAAGCGAAACCATACCTGCGTGATTTTTATTTTATTCCAGATGAGACGCCAGTATTTCAGGAAAATGACATAATGGCCGGTATCCGCTATCTAAACCAGCTTGCAATTGAACTGCGCAAGCCTTTGTCGCTTTGTATTGCCCTTGGTACAAATATGGGGAACCGTGGCGGGCGGACGCCCATCGCAAATTCCTTGACAGAAGTATGCAACCGCAGGCAGCGCTGTGTGGCAATTGCTGCAGGGAATGAAGCGGATAAAAGGCATCATTTTTTAGGCTCTATCCCATCCCAGACAATGGAAGAACGTGTAGAAATCAGTGTGTCTGATGGCGTAGACGGTTTTATTGCAGAGCTTTGGGCTGCAGCGCCAGAATTGTATGAGGTTGTTATTTTATCCCCGACCGGGGAGCGGTTCCATGCACTGCCTTCTGCGCCAGGCAGCCATTCGGAATACCGTTTTGTATTTGAAGGTACGATTGTATCCGTTGATTATCTGCTGACCAGTGCAGTGAATAGCAATGAATTGATCTATATCCGTTTTAAACACCCTATTCCTGGCATCTGGACGATTACCGTCACAGTGCGCAGCTATAGCAGGGGGGTCTATCATATTTGGCTGCCAATGTCTGAAATGGTCTCTGGGGAGGTGTTTTTCTTACGTTCTAATCCAGATACTACGATTACCGTACCGTCTGATACAGAAATGCCGATCACAGCAGCAGGCTATAACAGCAAAGACGGAAGTATTTATAATGAGTCGGGGCGTGGGTTTACGGCCACAGGGCAGGTTAAGCCTGATATAGCAGCACCGGCAGTGGATATATATGGCCCAGTTGGGGATGGAAGGTTTGAATCCCGCACCGGCACCAGCATTGCAGCAGCCGTTACGGCAGGGGCAGGGGCGCTGATGCTGGAGTGGACTGGGGTGAGGCGGAATGATCTTGCGGCTACTACGGCGAATATTAAGAATTATTTTATTCGTGGCGCAGTGCGGGATAATACGAAGGTGTACCCGAACCGGGAATGGGGCTGGGGACAGCTGGATTTGTATAAGACGTTTGAGAATTTTAGAAATGTGTGATTATTGAAAAAATGCTCTTTTTTCAACAATCTGTAAATGTTAGCAAGGTTGTGAATCAGCGGGATGCCTGTAAAAGCAAGGTGTTCTGCTGATTTTATTATTTTACAGAGTATATTTTAGAGCCATTAGGCGGTTTTAAGTATTGTCTTGTAATTGAATTTTCCATATGATATACTGGGTGTGGTCATGAAAGTATGTAAAATACAAATATTAAGTATAGATAAAAGCTGTATTAATATCATATTGAGTGGAGGGTATCACAGTTGCAGATTAGGGAATCCTTAATAGATAATATAGGCGAAGATGCTATAAGAAGATTTTTGAGAAGCAGAGGTATTGAAAAGAAAGATTTAGGACAAAATTTCAAATATTTTGTTTCGAATGCAGTTGGGATAGATATAATGGAAGAAGAATTTGAAGAATTCTGTTATAATCATTTAATGTATGGTAAAAGGAAACTGGTTCGAGTTTTTGAAATAGCAAATAAAAGAAAAATAACTGATGATGAGTTATGGTTAAAAGGATTAAAGAAGGATTTTTTATGGGATTCTTTAAACATGTGTAAGATATTGAAGACAGATGTTTCAAGTAGTGATGAATGGAAAGTTGCAGCTGTAAAGACAGTTGATGATAAGCGCGGAGAAGTTGAATCTATATGTATTCTTTTTCAATGTTATATAAGGGTTACAAAAAAAATTAGTAACGATCATGAGTGGTGTACATATATTCCTGTGGAAGTAGATTTGAAAAATGATTTGTTATTAATAAAGGCATGGAGAAGGCAGAATGTAGAAAATGAAGATGAATATAAGAATAATACTTTAATGAATAAGATTGTAGAATGGTTAAAAAAATCAATAGGTATTAAAGTGAAGAATATACAGTTAGGGTATAAAAAAATATTGGCTAATATGAATGAAAGCCTTACGGGTGAACTGCTGGGTGCGATTCCATCATGTGGAGAGGTAGATTTAATGAAGGATTTTTTTATAGATGTGGAAGAAAAAATCATGAATCAAATCCCATTTGAAAATAGTACGCAAAAGGATGGAAAAACGGCGTTTAGAGGAAGAATTATGAATATAGCACAAGAAATGAAAAATATGGTCATAAGAGCTGTGGTATCTGATTATTTTTTTGAAAGAAATTATAATGTAATAGATCAGATGAATTTATCAGCTGTCATAAATAGTGTAAAATTTAGTGATTTAGATAATTCAATAACAATTATTAAATCCGAGAATAACATTAATCCTGTTTTTTGTGCGAAGCCATTTTTAATGCTTTTGACAGCCATGGAAGATTCAGATCAGGTAGATACAATTAATATTAGTTTTCGTAATAGAAATAGAAAATTTAGAATAAGTTTCGATGCGACCAAAGAAGAATATATTGAAATTGGAATACTAGATCCAGAAGATTACTATTTAGAGGATTACGAAAAAATATGGGAGATATTGAAACAGTATGATTATGCAAAAAATAAATCAGCTCAAGGAGATTGTAAAGCTGCAATCGGTGAATAGTTTAACCGCAATAGAGCCGAAATGGTTACAGGAAAAATTAGGTCTTGGCAATAAGGAATTTGAAACATTTAGAGATTTTCTTTTTCGGGAGGGGGTTTTAAAATATAGGTATAGGTTTAACTGTTCTCAATGTCAAGAGAGTTGTATAGAATATGTAAAAATAATAAAAAAGGGGAGGTGCAGGTGTGGGTCTTGTGGAAAAAATTATAACATTGAAGTGATGGATAAAAAGGCAGGGCACATAGTATATGAATTATTGAAAGACGGCATTCTTGCGTTTGGTGAAGACGATATGGAAGATGTTAATTTGGACGAAAGTAATGTAGTATCTTTGGAATTAATTAAGAATATAGATAAGGAAAAGAAGACAATGGCAGAAGAAAAGAAAGAGAAAGTAATATTTTTTGGGAGCTCAAAAGAAGCTGTAGATACAATGGATGAAGCAGCTGCAATAGTTTCCAATCTTGGCTGTAAAACTTTGACATGGAATTCTCCTAATAACGGAGTGTTTGTGGCTGGAAATAGTATTTTGGACAGTTTATTGGAAACAGCAGATAGGGTTGATGGAGCGATTTTCATATTTAATCGTGATGATGAGGTCTGGTGTAGAGATGAAGTAAAAGGTTCTGTCCGTGATAATGTTTTATTTGAATATGGTTTATTTATGGGAAAATTGAATAAGCAAAAGGTTGTATTTGTTTGTAAAAACAGACCAGATCTGGCAAGTGATTTATCTGGTGTTATTTATATTGATGCAAATAAAGAAGCAGAAATGAGACAAGCATTAAAACTATGGCTGCAAAGGATATAGTAAGATGAGTGTATAGAGAGAAATTATTATTTGAATCAGAGAAAATTATGATAGATGTTGAAATTGCGTGATAGTTAAATTGAAATGATTGAAATATGGACTCTAAGAAAAAAACGGAGGTGGAATAAATGACTTTGAGGCAGGAAGCATATGCTGTGATTGATTCTTTACCGGATGATGATAGTGTTAAATTCTTTATAGATATGATTCGGAGATTTAATGCAGTGGCAGGGAAAACAGAGGAAATATCTGATAATCAAAATTTAATTTTGGAAAAAAGACAGGCGTTTTTACACATGGAGGAACTGAAAAAGAAGTATCCATTCCCAAAAGATTATGACTGCGAACAAATCAGAAGGGAGGCCATGAAAGAAAAATATGGTTGCATTAATTGACACTAACGTTATATTAAATTATATTACAGACCGTGAAGATCGGTTTCGGGATTCTTCAAAAGTGGTTATGGATTTGTGTTCTCAAGGAAAAGTTGATGGATATATAGCTTTTCATTCGTTGTCTATTGTATGGTATTCACTTCGGATTCCAGATGAGGGGAAACGAATGTGGTTAAAAGATATTTGCAAGCTGCTGACAGTTGCAGGTGCTTCACACGATCAGGTTTTAGAGGCGATAGAAAATGTACAGTTTAAAGATTTTGAGGATTGCCTGCAAGATGAATGTGCGAGAATGGTAAATGCAGACTGTCTGGTGACGTGTAATTTGAAAGATTTTAAGATGGCTAAAACAAAGGTTTGCAGTCCGGATGAGTTTATTACATTATT
>CAMUML010000054.1 GCA_947089855.1 uncultured Eubacterium sp. | reverse complement strand
AAGAACACTGGGATTTTCTGGTTTCTTAGTGTTGCAAACTTTCAACTCTCAAGTTATCATAAACCGTTTTTAAAATATATAAGATAAACGGCGTAACATCATAAAATTTATTTTCACTTTGCTCCAATGCCTGGTAATAAGCTTCCGCCGTATTGTTGATCGTTTTGCTAAGGGTGATTGCACTGAAATTTTCAAGCCCTGAACGGATTAAAAAATCAGTAGACAGCAGACGGGCAATCCGGCCATTCCCGTCACGGAACGGATGCATATATACAAAATAAAAATGAAGAACCGCCATTTTAATATAAGGGGAGCGGAGATTATCCCCATGATAAAAATCGAAAAACTGCTTTTTGCAATAATCCAGCAATTCCGCTTCCGGCGCCTTGTGCGACCATACAGCCTCGTCTTCTGTCCGGAACCGCTCATCTACCGAACCAGGTTCATCGGATACGCCGTCCGTTAAAATCTTCCACAAGGTATCCAGCGTTTCCCAGTCCCGTTTGCGGCTAACGTTTAAATATTTCACTGCACGGTATGTATTTTGGATCATCTTATTCCCTTTTAACCCAGTACGTTTTGCGCGGAACACATCAAACAGTTCCTCCTGCGTTGTTTCCGCCCCTTCGATCCGGCAGCTATGAAACGACTCTTCATCAATCGACACTTCCGTATCAATATCTGTAACTGCAATATTGCTGTACATCTGGTCAATGCTGTCTAACAGCCGCTGTGGCACTGCTGTTGGGCACCAGGTCAATGGGTTGCCCAATTCATCACGTATCGGCAGCCGTTCAAGCCTGCACTTCCTTTCTTCCAGCAGCCGCGCCGACTTTGCGTCGCCAAGTTCCGCATCCCGTTCCAATTCCTTATAATTCCACATATTTTGATTCCTCCTGTTATGAAAATAAACTGATTATTTGGTAGATTTTAACATATCCTGGCAGGTAGCACAAGATTTTTTGTGGACGGGATGCATGGCAAGCCGCATTCTTTGGCCCAGAC
Source organism: uncultured Eubacterium sp. (assembly GCA_947089855.1). Lineage (GTDB taxonomy): Bacteria > Bacillota > Clostridia > Lachnospirales > Lachnospiraceae > Eubacterium_J. The sequence goes on along the minus strand of CAMUML010000054.1, from coordinate 25,706 downwards.
CAAGCAGCGGGTGCTTGGTCTGGGTGTGAAAAGTAACTACTTTTCTGAATCATGTTCTCACGGAATGCGCAGTTTATGCGCATTCCTGGCCCATGAATAGCAACACTTTTCACGAAAACATTTTTATCTGCTAAAACCGGAAATCCCGTTCCCCATTTTCTATATCTGTTAGATACGCTTCTGCTTTCTTACGTACCGTTTCATTTGGAATTTTTTTCAATTCCTGTGCGATCAATTTTTCGCCAACTTCCTTTGTCTGCGGCGATGCATAGTCTTCCAGGAATTCTTTAAGCGTAATCAGTGCATTAGGATGGCAGCAATTAATAATCTGCTTGCTTTTTAACAGTTCCATAAAACGGTCACCTGTCCGCCCGGCACGGTAGCAGGCGGTGCAAAAGCTCGGCACATAGCCCATATCCATCAGCCAGCGCACGACCTCCTCCAGCGTCCTGCGGTCGCTGACGTCAAACTGTGCGGAATTATCGTCTTGTGCTTCTTCTTCATAATAGCCGCCGACACTTGTCCTGGAACCTCCGCTGATCTGTGAAATTCCAAGATGCAGCACTTTTTTCCGGGTTTGCGCTGATTCCCTGGTAGATACGATCATCCCGGTATACGGCACGGCAATACGGATGCATGCCACAATTTTTTGAAACGTCTCATCCGAAATGCCATTGTCAAACACATCCGGGTCAATATCGTCCGCACGGCGCACCCGTGGGACGCTGATGGTGTGCGGGCCAACCCCTTTATATGCCTCCAGGTGTTCTGCATGCATAATGATCCCTGTAAAATCGTACCGGTAATTATTCAGCCCAAACAAAACCCCTAGCCCCACATCATCGATACCGCCGTCCATCGCCCGGTCCATTGCCTCTGTATGGTAGGCATAATTGCTTTTCGGGCCGGTTGGATGCAATTTTTCGTATTGTTTCTTATCGTAGGTTTCCTGAAACAAAATATAGGTACCAATACCCGCCTCTTTTAACTTCCGGTAATCCTCCACGGTAGTCGCTGCAATATTGACGTTTACACGGCGGATCGCCCCGTTTTTATGTTTGATGCTATAAATCGTATGGATGCACTCCAAAATATATTCCAATGGATTGTTTACCGGGTCTTCCCCTGCTTCTAACGCCAGCCTTTTATGCCCCATATCCTGAAGTGCGATTACCTCGCGCCGTACTTCTTCCTGCGACAGCTTTTTTCTGGAAATATGTTTGTTTTTCGCATGGTATGGGCAATATTCACAGCCATTGATACAGTAGTTGGACAAGTAAAGCGGTGCAAACATTACGATCCGGTTGCCGTAAAATTCCTGTTTGATTTGTTCTGCAAGCTGGTAGATTTCCTGATTTTTATCTTCCAATTCGCAATCAAGCAATACGATGGCTTCCTTATGGGAAATGCCTTTCATTTTTCTGGCCTTTTCCAGTATCTGGCCGACCAGGGCTGCATTGTTTTTATTTTTCTGCGCAAAGTCAAGGCAATCGCGTATTTCCTCGTCACTGATAAATTCTTCAGCTTTTGGAGACATAATATTATACATTGTAAAGGTTCCTCCTTTTATTAAGTTTTGCTTTTATTTTTTGTCCTGCTTTCATTACTTGTATCCAGCCCCTTTTACAGCATGGTCAGGACGGCATCTTAGAATAAGCTACTTTTGCGGAAACGCCGCTAATCCTTCCAAGCTTGCCTGACAAGCTGCTGATAACATCTGCAGGGGCGTCCATTGCAACACTGATTAATGATACTCCACGCGCCCTATGTGGAATGCCCATCCTGCCGATAATGTAACGGTTATAGCGGTGCAACAGCCCATTCAGCTCATGGACGCTTTCTTCTTTTTCCACCACTACCGCAACCACGGCCAGTTTTGTCCCTTCTGCCTCCATATACCTACCCCTCCTATTATCTTTTATAGACAGCCATAACACCTTTTTCATCGCAGCCAGCCGGCTCCAACAAAAATTATTAGCCGTTTGCCCCCAATGAACCTTTATAGCCTGCCAGTTCCACCTGCCCTAATATCCCATTTAGATGGGCAATTGCAATGCCGTAATTTGTCATTGGGATCTGCTGCCCTTTCGCGGCATCTACCCGTGACATTACATATTTGCGGTTAAACATACAGGCGCCGCATTGGATGACCAAGCGGTATGCAGACAAGTCGTTAGGGAAATCTGCCCCGGATACAATTTCTACCGACAGCCCAGCGCCAACCTTTTTGCGCAGCAGGCGCGGCAGTTTTTCCCGGCCAATATCCTCATCTAAGGGCGCATGGGTACAGCATTCGGCAATCAATACCTTATCCTGCGGCGTCAGGCTGTCAATCGCCTGTGCCCCCTGTACAAAATATTCAATATCGCCCTTATATGCTGCAAACAGCGTAGAAAAGGAAGTTAACCTGCTTTGTGCCGGTTTCTTTTCATATACCGCCTTGTATGCCTGCGAGTCCGTAATCATTAATTTCGGAGGCTGCCGCAGCACTGCCAGCGCCTGTTCCAGCTTATCGGCCGCTGTGCAGATGGCTATGCATTTTTTATCCAGCAGTTCCCGCAAGGTCTGTACCTGCGGCAAGATCAGGCGGCCTTTGGGCGCCTGGATGTCCTGTGGCATTATCAGCAGCACAACATCTTCTTCGGAAAGCAGGTCCCCGGTAATATACCGTTCCACTTCCTGGCCCGGCGCCTTTGCAACCAATGCTTCCTTCAGGTCTTGGATACCTTCTTTTGCCAATGCGCTGGCTAAGATAGGGGACTCTTTAAATTCTGATTCTATTTTTTTTGCTAAGTTTTCTAAAACGCCTTGTTGCGTGCAGAGGTCCGTTTTATTGGCCACTAAAACCACGGGCGTACTTTTTTTCTGGAACAGCTCAAACCAGAGCTTTTCTGTTGTGAAATCAAATGTAGAGTTAAATTCTTCTGCGTTCCATACAAGCACTGCTATATCCGCCTGCTGCGCTACCCGTTTTGCCTGTGCCACCCGGCTGCTGCCAAGTTCGCCCTGGTCGTCTATACCCGCTGTATCGATTAAGACGCATGGCCCAATACCGTGGATTTCCATTGGTTTTTTAACCGGATCCGTTGTGGTACCGCTGACCGGTGATACAATTGAAACTTCCTGCCCTGCCAGTGCATTGATTAGTGAAGATTTCCCGCTGTTCATCTTGCCAAAAAATGCAATATGCGTACGGTTCGCACTGGGGGTATCGTTGAGTGTAATTCCCATAGCCCCTCCTTTCGCAGATCGCTGGAACCTGCAACAAAAAAATACCGTAAATGAAAGCAGCCCAAGAAAACTCAGGAATTCATTTTACGGTAAATAAATGATTCTCAGGCTTGCCCTTCCCTTCATTCGTCCTTCCGGTCAGTACATCTGCCCTATACAATTTTTCCAGGCACATACGCAGGTATTATTTTATGCTTTGTATGTGCGTGTTTTTCCAAAACAGCCAAAAGCAGGCCAAGCTAATTTTACTGCCAGCTGCTTCCATACAGCAATATAGCACAAGTTTGGGCTGGACGTCAAGTTTTAATGGTATTACCGGATAGCCTATTGGATTTCTGGTTACTATTCACGGGCCAGGAATGCGCATAAACTGCGCATTCCGTGAGAACATGATGCAGGAGTGAGGGGCGATTTTGCGAAGCAAACTTTCAATATCGCCCCGAATTGTTACTGTGAGCGGCCCCCAGGCCGTGAATAGTAACGATTTCTGGGTTGCTATTCACGGGCTATTTATACTGCACACCAGTTAAATTTACAGTATGACCTGACTGCAGACCGCCAGCCAGGCACTTTCTTGGTTAACATTACTGTACATTCTGGAGGTTTGCAGTATAAAATTCTGCCGAAAAAAATGTTGCACCTGTAAAAAAAATATGATAGACTAATCCAGAATTTATACTGGCGTGCAATAAAATTTGCCAATAACGCCGACTCACGGGCGTCAATACAAAAGGCTATATGGCAAATTTTACCGCTCGTGGGTATAACCAGACAGTTCGTGACCATCCTGTCTTTAAACAAAACTACGGGGATCGACAGCCTATTTTTTGCTGTCTATTTTGTTTTGGATGGACACGGAACCGTGTCCTTTTCTTTTTCGGTTTTTCCGTATAAGGAACTGTAAAAAGGGCTTGTAAGGATAAAATATTTAAAGATCCGGCGCATAGCTGGCTATGTATACTGCACACCAGTTAAATTTATAGTATAACCTGACTGCAGACCGCCAGCCAGGCACTTTCTTGGTTAACATTACTGTACATTCTGGCGGTTTGCAGTATAACTGATTTATGACAGGCGCTATTAGAAAATACAAGGAAAGAGGGGATTGCCTATGCAGCCAAACAATGGTCCGGGCCAGGAGTTCGACCCTGTCCGCTACTCTGTGATCTTGCAGAAAAACCCACGGGAGATCGTCATGCTGCGCGGCAGCGGCTGTGCATGGCGCCGCTGCCGTTTTTGCAGCTACCATTTAGATTTTTCCAAAGACACTGCAGCCAACTTTGCACTTAACCAGCAGGTACTGTCGCAGGTAACCGGGCAATACCATAAGCTGGAAGTGGTCAATTCCGGCAGTTTTACGGATTTGGATGAACAGACGCTGCTTTGTATCGAAGAAACCTGCCAAAAAAAAGCGGTTGCCCAGCTACATTTTGAGTGCCATTGGATGCACCGGGACGCTGTGGCAGCCTTCCGCAGCCGCCTGGCGCAAAAAGGCATCTCCTTAAAACTAAAAACTGGCGTGGAAACGTTCGACCGCTTATTCCGTGAATGTTATCTGGATAAAGGCATTGATACGGACAGCCCGTTGGAAATTGCAAACTATTTTGAAGAAGCCTGCCTGCTGCAGGGCCTGCCTGGCCAGACGAAAGAAAGCATGGAACGCGATATTGAAACCGGGCTGGCATATTTCGAACGCATTTGTGTAAATATTATGTCCAAAAACAACTGCCCGGTCCAGCCTGACCCTGCCGTTATCCGTATTTTTCAGACCGAACTGTACCCAAAATACAAGGACCATCCGCGGATTGATATTTTGCTGGACAATACAGGCTTTGGAATAGGTGCTAAAAAACCAGGAGGCAACACTTGTTATGAGTAACGAATCGATATTAATCTTATCCTTAATAATTACATATGGAATTGTATTAATCCTGTTCTACATGCTGCAAGAACAGGGGCTTTATTTGTGGACAATTATTGCAACGATTGCCGCCAACATCGAAGTGCTCATTGTTGTGAATGCCTTTGGCATGGAAATGACACTTGGCAATATCCTGTTTGCTTCCACCTTCCTTGTAACCGACATTGCAAGTGAGGTTTATGGAAAGCAGACAGCCCAAAAAACAGTGCTGCTTGGAATCCTTACCTCCATACTGTTTATCCTAATTTCACAGTCGTGGATGCTTTACCGGCCGGCACAAACGGACTGGGCAGCCCCTGCTATCCGTACTATCTTTTCTAATACGCCCCGCATGATGCTTACCTCCCTGCTCGTGTATGCATTTGTCCAGATGCTGGATGTGTGGCTGTACCATACATGGTGGGATTTTACAAACAGGCATTTTGGAAACAGCCGCCGGTTTTTATGGCTGCGCAATAATGGTTCCACACTGATCTCCCAGCTACTAAACGCCGCCTTATTTACCTGCGGCGCATTTTGGGGGACCTACCGTATCCAGACATTGGTTTCCATAGCTGTTTCCAGTTATCTTATTTTTATTGTTACAAGCCTGGCAGATACGCCATTTGTCTATGCAGCCAGAAAGCTATCTAAGGCCCCTTCTGCCATTCATACCGCAAACCGCCAGAATGTACAGTAATACAACTAAGAAAGTGCCTGGCTGGCGGTCTGCTGTCAGATTATACTGCAAACCGCCAGAATGTACAGTAATACAACTAAGAAAGTGTCTGGCTGGCGGTCTGCTGTCAGATTGTACTACAAACCGCCAGAATGTACAGTAATACAACTAGGAAAGTGCCTGGCTGGCGGTTGCAGTCAGGTTATACTGTAAATTTAACTGGTGTGCAGTATAACCTGACAAACACTAAAGTTTGCCAAATAACACCATATGGTTAACTTTATCGCCCGTAAATATAAATTTCCGATTTGGAGCAAGGAATCGGAAATTGCCAGTGTACAAAAAGGTGCCTGTATCCTGCCAGCAGCAATACAGGCACCTTTTTTGCCCTGCCAACCGGGCATCCTCTGCCTATTATTTAAACTTTACCGCTGTCCCATAGGCCATAACTTCAGCCGCACCTGCCATTACGGCAGAAGATGCAAAGCGGACATTTACGACTGCATCTGCACCAAGCTGCTCGGCTTCCTGGACCATACGCTGTGTTGCCAGCGTCCTGGCGTCGTCCATCATCTCGGTATAGGCTTTTAATTCCCCGCCTACAAGGGTCTTAAATCCTTGGCTGATGTCACGGCCAATATTTTTGCTTTGGATGGTACTCCCTTTTACCATACCAAGCATTTCCAGTTCCCGCCCTGTAATATAATCTGTATTTACGATTACCATACGCTTTTACCCCTTACGTTTTGCCCTGTTTGATTGTTTTGCACTCTTATGAGCTAGTTGCCTTCATAGGAAATCACGGACGCTACTTCATACCCTGCCAGCTTGTCACGGCCTTTTAGGCCTGCGAGCTCCATTAGCAGGATGACTTTTGCCACTTCCCCGCCAAGCTGCTCGATAAGTTTGATACTGGCCGCAAGCGTACCTCCAGTGGCGATCAGGTCATCGACCAGCACCACGCGTTGGCCTGGCTTAACTGCATCTTTATGGATTTCGATTTCTGCGGTGCCATATTCCAATGCATATTCTGCGGAAATGGTCTCACAAGGAAGTTTGCCTTTTTTGCGTACTGGGATAAATGCTTTGCCTAACTGGTACGCAATCGGCATGCCAAACAAAAACCCCCTGGACTCTGTCCCTGCTACAATATCAAACGCTACGCCATCCAGCAGCTGGATCATAGAATCGACTGCCAATTTTAGCCCGCTGGCATCCTGCAGGACGCTGGTCACATCCCGGAATATAATGCCAGGTTCCGGAAAGTCTGGTATTGCCCTGATATAGTCTTCCATTTTTTTCATAAGTACTGCTTCTCCTTTTATCCTATAATCTGTAACATAATGCCTGCGCACCCTTTATGGCGCAGCCTGGCCCGGTGTCAAAAATTGCGGCCATTCCAGCCCCAGTCGTTGACCCCGGCATATGTCACATATACCTTGTCCTTTGGGATGCCAAGCTCTTCTTCGTAAATACGGCAGATTTCCGCCGTCATTTTTTCGTAGGCTGCACTGGAAGCGCTGCCAAACAGGCTGACCGAAACAAATGCGCCTTTTTCCATTTTGCTGCCGCCCATATACAGGCAGTATTCATCATCAAAGCCAACCATTAAGAAGCTCTCGGACTTATTTAAAATAGAAACTGCCTGCCCTAGCCCAGCCTTGATGGCCTCCTTTTTTGCTTCCGGCACCTTCATCGTTAGTTTGGAATCTATAAATGGCATCTGCTACCCCCTCCTTTCTATCCGCTTTCTACACCATAAAAGCAATTGCCAACTTTTTTATGGTATACGGGTATATCATAGCACGTTTTTAGCGCAGTGGCTACTTTTATTTCATGTACTGCTTGCCTGCTTCCTGCAAATATATTACAATAAAACAACCAGAATAGAAAAGAGGAGGTATTATTTTATGGGTTTTTTAGAAGGAAAAACCGCTATTATCACCGGTGCAGGCCGCGCAGCCCTCAGTGACGGCAGGTGTGGTTCAATCGGCTACGGGATTGCGACAGCTTATGCGAAAGAAGGGGCAAACCTAACCATTACCGGCCGGAATGTAAAAAAACTGGAAGATGCCAAGGAAGAATTAGAACGCCTGTATGGGGTCAAAGTGCTGGCCATCCAGGCTGATGTAAATGCTGGGGCAGATAACGAAGCAGTCGTTGCAAATGTGGTTAAGCAAACGGTGGATACGTTTGGGCGGATCGATGTTTTGATCAACAATGCACAGGCATCGGCTTCTGGCGTAACGCTTGCGGACCATACCACCGAACAGTTTGACCTTGCCATATATTCCGGCCTGTATGCAGCATTTTACTATATGAAAGCCTGCTATCCGTATTTAAAGGAAACCAAAGGGAGCGTGGTCAATTTTGCTTCTGGCGCAGGGTTATTCGGGAATTTCGGGCAATGTGCCTATGCGGCTGCCAAAGAAGGGATCCGCGGCCTGACGCGTGTAGCTGCGACCGAATGGGCAAAAGACGGGATCAATGTCAATATTATCTGCCCGCTGGCATGGACTGCACAGCTGGAACAGTTCCAGAACGCATATCCGGACGCATTTAAAGCAAATGTCAAAATGCCGCCTGCCGGCCATTATGGCGACTCGGAATTGGAAATCGGGCGCGTATGCGTACAGCTGGCGTCAGAAGATTTCAAATATCTGACCGGAGAAACATTGACATTAGAAGGCGGGATGGGGCTGCGGCCATAACGGGCCAGATTCCACCTGTATAGAAACACAAAAAAACGGTGTCTGTTGGCCAGATTGGGCCACCCAGACACCGTTTTTTGTGTGGTTCCGCCCAACAAACAGGCGGCAAAACCTACTTTTTCCCCTCAATACGGTCAAGCATATCCCAGCACCCCCACAGGTACATAATGCCTAACGCACGGTCATACAGCCCATAGCCTGGACGGCATTGTTCGCCCCAGATATGGCGCCCGTGGTCTGGGCGGACATACCCTTGATAACCACAGTCATGGTAAGCACGCATAATTTCCAGGATACCTACATCTCCGTCGCAGTCGCGGTGGGATGCTTCCGTAAAATCCCCGTTTTCAAAATGCTTCACATTCCGAATATGGGCAAATGCAATGCGGCTGCAGTATGTGCGGATAATATCCGGCACATTGTTGTCCGGGTTTGCGCCCAAGGAACCTGAACATAGGCACAGGCAATTGTATTCATCGTCTACCATTGACAGGAAACGCCCGATGGATTCCTTGTCTACCAGCAGGCGTGGCAGCCCAAATATATCCCAAGGCGGGTCGTCTTGATGGATGGCCATTTTAATGCCCGTCTCATGGCAGGCAGGCATAACCGCTTCCAGGAAGTATTTTAGGTTTTCCCATAGCTTTTCCTTTGTCACTGGCCGGTATTTTTCAAACAGCTCGTCCAGCTGCGCCATCCGTTCCGGCTCCCAGCCTGGGAACGTCATACCATGCAGGTTCTCCAAAATATATTTTGCCATTTCTTTATAATCGTCCTGGATTTTGGACTTTTCATAAAACAGGGCCGTAGAACCATCTTCCATTGGATGGAACAGGTCTGTCCGTGTCCAGTCAAAAATTGGCATAAAATTATAAGTTACAACCTTTACGCCAAATTTGGCCAGATTTTTTAAAGTCTGCTTATAATTTTCAATATACTTATCACGGGTTGGAAGCCCAATCTTGATGTCGTCATGGACATTTACGCTTTCGACTACATCCATATGGAACCCTGCGCCTTCAATCTGGCGGCGTGCCTCCTCAATCTCTTCCACTTCCCATACTTCCCCAGCCTGTTTATGGTGCAGCGCCCACACCAGGCCAGACACGCCTGGGATCTGTTTAATCTGCTGCGGCGTAATGCTGTCGTTCCCTTCGCCGTACCAGCGGAATGTCATCTGCATAACGTTTCCTCCTTTTATTATATTATCTTATAATTTTATCTGTTATACTTGTACCATACACGGCCCAAAATAATGGATATGCTTACCCAATGCAGGCAAGGATACGGCCTGCTCTTTTGCAGCCTCCAAATATGCCCATAGGCATTTACCCCCTGTTGTTATAATTATATAACAGATCTTAATTTTTTCCTAGAACGATTTTTGCTGATTTTAGCAATATTTTATGTTGAAAATATCTAATAAAAAAATTATGCTATTTTTTATTAAAATTATACGGGAAAAACGCCCTTGCCCCTAATAACGGTTTGTTGTATAATGTCCCCAGCATAAACCGATTTGCCATACCATCCGCCTGGCAAATGCCGCATCTGCTACATAGGAGGTACCAGACTTGAAAAACATTGAATATATCCTTGACTTTGCGGTAAACCTAGGGTGCAAAATGCTTTCTGTCGGCGCAAACCTGGAGCGTGCAAACGATACCATGTACCGTATCTGCTACAGCTACCATTTAAGCGATGTCAGCATTTTTTCCCTTAGCAGCATTATTATTATCAGTGCAAAGTCCGCGGACAATGAAACCGGGACAAGGCAGATTAATGTGCCGCCGTCCGACAACCACCTGGAAAAATTAAACCAGTTTAACAGCCTTTCACGTAAGGTATGCGCAGAAACGCCGCCGCCGGAAACACTGGCCGGGCTGCTTGCACAGGCGGAGCAGATCAAGGATTATTCCCTGGGCGCCATCCTGCTTGGCTATTTCATTGCCATGTCCAGCCTGACTATCATGAACAACGGCACCTTAAAAGATATGCTGTGCATCAATATTAATACATTTATTTTATATTTCCTAATCGACTATATGGACAAGCGCCACTTAAACCGTATTGTGGTAAATACCGTATGCATGTGGATCGCCGGAACGCTTGCCTTATTTTATATTAAATTGGATTTGGGCGATAATGCCTTTATTATTATGATTGTCAATGCCATGATGACGATACCCGGCACCGACCTGGTCAATGCCGTCCGCAACGTCCTGTGCGGCAATGAGATGAACGGCATCCTGGAATTTTTAAAAGTTGTGCTGGAATCGATTGCAATTGTACTTGGCCTGGTTTTAAGCATCTATATGTTCGGAGGGAAAATACCATGGTAGAAAACATAAAGCTGATCCTTGTATCGTTTACCGCATCCTTTGGCTTTGGCATTGTATTCCATATTAGAAAAGATTACCTGCTTTGGGCAGGGCTTGGCGGCGCACTGACACGCCTATGTTATTTAATCCTGATTTCCATAATTGACTCACGTATCATATATACGCTGCTGGCTGCTATGATCGCTTCCTTTTATGCCGAAATCCTGGCAATGGAGTTTAAAACGCCATCTACCGTATTCCTGTACCCAGCCATCCTGCCGCTGCTGCCTGGCAGCCTGATGTACAATGCGGCGGTCAATTTCTTGCTGCAGGATATGGACGCGATGCAAGGCTACCTCAAAGACTGTGCCCTCACCGTTATCGGCACCAGTATCGGGTTTGTACTTATATCTACATTTACATATTACCGTAGGATTTATTTTGCCGGGAAGCATCTTGCTTCGCACCTTTTGCACGAAACACATAAGCACAAAAAATAGCGGTTGGCAAAAAGCTACTGGCAGCTGGCTGGAAAATAGACTGCAATCGAAAATACCCCGCCTTCCAGCCATGCCTTTGCTTCCCCATCCATCTGCCCGGCCAGCCCCTTTACAATGGCTAACCCCAGCCCCGTCATCTTACGGCCCCTGGAAATATCGGTCGTATAAAAACGTTCAAAAATCCTATCCACATCTTCTGGCCCAATGCTGTCCGTCTGATTGGATACCTGGACCGCTACTGTTTCCCCATTGCTGCGCAGCGACAGCTCATACCCGCCTGTCCCATGCACCAGCGCATTTTTTATCAGGTTTTCCAATATCCGTATAAACGCCTGCCGGTCGGCATCGATATAGCAAGGCTTTGGCTCAAGGGATACCTTCGGTTCAAAGCCCCGCTCTGTAAAATCTCCATAAAATAACGAAACTGTTTCCGCAAACAGGTTCCCCGCATGAATCCGTTCCCTATGCAATACCAGTTCCCCCGCCTCAATGCGTGCATATAAAAACAGTTGGTCCAGCATCCCCGTCAGATCGTCCAGGCGGCGTTCTACCACCTTTGCGTACCCCATCCGCTTTTCCTGCGGTATATCCAGATCCTGCAGCATCTGGATATACCCTTTTGCAGAGGTAAGCGGTGTCCGGATGTCGTGGGAAATGCTTGCAATGCTTTCCCGGTAGCTCCGGTTTGCCCGCACCAGCTGCTCCTTGGAACGCCTGCTTTGTTCCAGCACACGGTTGACCTGCAATACCACTTCCTGCGTCCTGCCGATATTGGATAGGGAAGTCAGCAAGCGGTTTGTCTGCGTACCCTCTAACAGCTCCAGCTCCTCCAGCATATGGCATATCTGCTTCCGATAACGGGAAAGCCGGATAGCCAATACACATACAGCGGCCAATAACAGCACACTGGCGCCTGCCCAAATGAATTCCATGCTGCCCTCCTGCCATAAAATCCGGTTCTATTTAATATCTGTCCGGTAAAAGTGCCACAGCCCAATGCCAGTTGCCGCTAAAAACCACGCAGCCGATACGGCTATTGTCCCTATAAAATATTCCATTTGGAACCCATCCATCGGGCAGCTTTCGCCTCTTGTGACCATCCAAAACGGCGACAGTTTCATGCCCCTATCTGCAAACAGGCTGTCAAACAAGCCCAAAAACAGAACCGGAAGCACCGCAATGCCAATCCCGGCTGAAATCCCAGATGCAAAGCCCCTGCATACCTCACAAACCAGCACAAACACTGCTGCCAGCGAAATCTGCATAACCATCTGCATACCCGAATAAAAGAAAAAACCCTGCCAGAAATTGCCCGTAAACGCCTCTTTTCCAATAAAAAGATAGCCGCCCAAAAGCGCAGCCGCAAGGCCAGCTACCGTCAACAGGCAGCAGGCAAGCGATGCAGACGCTATCCTGGAAAGGAAAATGGCACACCGGGAACACCCTTTCCCCACGATATTTTTCATCATCCCGCTGCTGTAGTCCCCCACAACCACCACACTGACATAAATGGCCAGTACAGCTGCCATAAACTGGCCGGAAAACAACTGCTCGATTACATCCATGATATGGATCGTATCCCATATAGACCCTGGGGCCGCTTGCACTGTCTGCGAATTTTCATCCATTACGACAAATCCACCGGTCCCATTTTCTATTTTGCCTTCCATAACGCCTTCTGCCAAAGCAAGCATCCCATACATCAAGAATGCGCATGCTATGATAACCGCCATACTGACATAAAAACTTTTCCCTTTTCTTATTTTATAACTTTCCGCACGAAGCAAACGCATGTTTCTTTCCCCCTTAATCCTGGCCGGTTCCAAGCCGTTCCATAAAATATCCTTCCAAATCCTGCCCAGCAAGGTAGCTTTCCTGTAAAACCACGCCATGCTCCACAAGCACGCGGTTTGTCTGCGCCGTATCATCCAGCCGTTCAAACACGCGCAGCACGCCTGGTTCTGGTACGTCATAGCTTTGGATATGCAGCGCTTCTTCCAAAACGGCTGCCGCCTGCTGGCTATTGCCAACCACCAGTTTATGGCACCTGCGGCAGCGCCTTTCCAGCTCATCCACGCCAAATTCTTCTATCAGGCACCCTTCCCGGATAATGCCGTAATCCGTCGCGATCTTTGACAATTCCCCCAGGATATGGCTGGAAATCAAAATGGTGATCTGTTTTTCCTGGTTCAGCTTGCGCAGCAGGTCGCGTATTTCCTTAATCCCCTCTGGATCCAGGCCATTAATCGGTTCATCTAAGATCAAAAAATCCGGATTCCGTAGAAGCGAAATAGCAATGCCCAGCCGCTGCTTCATCCCCATCGAAAAATGTTTGGCCTTCTTTTTCCCGGCATCCGCCAGCCCCGTCAGCGCAAGCATTTCCTCCACCCTTGCCTTTTCGGCAATGCCAAGGCTGATACGCACGATTTCCAGATTATCCCTTGCATCCATGCCTGGATAAATGCCTGGGCTTTCAATTAATGTCCCAATCCGCGTCCGTTGCTTTTCCAGATTGCTGGAACCAAATAATTTGACCGACCCGCTGCTTGGGGCCGCAAGCCCAGCCGCCATCCGCATAAATGTAGTTTTCCCAGCGCCGTTTTTGCCGATAAAGCCATAAATGCTGCCATGCTTTACATGCATACTGACCTCATTGACCACTTTCGCCCTGCCATACTGTTTGGTAAGCGCTTCTGTCTGTAATACATATTCCATAAGTTTCTCCTTTTCTTGCGGCTTTTGCCGCTGGCTTTGCTATGTTTACAGTATATCCGGCAGAGTTTTAGAAAACTTAGGAATTTTATAAAGAAAGTTGAAAACCTTTTACCATATTGCAAATTTTCCGTTTTTCCGTGCCCATCCTATTTCATTTTAAACCCGATCCCCCATACGGTCTGGATATAGCTTTCATCCGGATGCAGCTTCCCAAGTTTTTGGCGGATATTGCTGATATGCACATTGACCGCATTATCCTCGCCCAAAAATACTTCGTTCCATACGGATTCATAAATATTATTCCTTGTAAATACTTTTCCCGGATTCCCCATCAAAAGTTCCAGTATTAAGTATTCGCGCCTAGTAAGCGGCAATTCTTTTTCCCCGACAAATGCAGAAAAATCCTCCGGGTACATTGTAATATCTTTATAACGCAAAACCGCCTTTTCCTGCCCAAACCCACCGCCTGCACAGCCTAACGCATTCCTGCCTGCTGCCCCCATCTGGCCTGGCATATTCCCGCCTGCGTTTCCTATCTGGCCTGGCGCATTCCTGCTGCTGCGCCTTATGACAGCTGCAAGCCTGGCCAGCAGCTCCCTTGTATCAAACGGTTTGGATAAGAAATCATCGGCGCCAGCCTGCAGCAGCCGGATGCGGGTATCCACATCTTCCTTTGCGGAAGCTACAATAACAACCGTATCCGGGCTTTCCTCCTTGACCTGTGCCAGCACCTGTTCCCCTGCCATGCCTGGCAGCATCAGGTCCAGTATGGCCGCCGCAGGATGCTCCTGCCTGATATAGATAAGCGCCTCAGTCCCGGAAAATGCTGACACTGTGCGCCATCCATTTAAGGACAGCAGTTCCGCCAGCATATTGTTTATATCCGTATCGTCTTCTACAATCAAAATATATCCTTGCATATCCCCTCCAGCGATGCCGCACTGCCCCCAAATAATAAAAACTGCCAATGAATCCGTATCCACTGGCAGCAATCGTTTTGCATCTTGTATTAAAGTTTTTCCTGGAACCCTGGTTTGTACAAATGGCGCGGGATCCCGTCTACCATAACAGGCGATACGTCGCCCTGGATCAATGGTTTTACATAAGTAACAAACTCGTCGGTAACATAGGTACCTTCTTCGGTTACCCAACTCCTTGGAACCAGTTTTTCATCATTTGCAATCTTGTGTACATCTTTGACTGCTGTCGTACTCTGGTATGGGTCATCAGAAATACGCTCCAATACGACCATTTTGCCGGTATCGCCTTCGTCCGCCGCTTTTACAGCCGCACCGCCCACCTGGAATGCCTCCAGAATATCAATACGGGACGCAGAGTGGGATGCAGAACGCTGCAAAGTACTTAATTCGATCGCACGTGCCTTGCACCCGATTTCCCCTGCCACATAGTTGGCTAAGTATGCAGCTGTCCCGGAAAGCTGTTTATGGCCAAACGCATCTACAAAGTCCACGCTTGTTCCCAGTTCACATACATATCTGCCGTCTGGCAGGCAGATGCCCTCGGAAACTGCAATCACAACAGAAGACTTGGTTTCCAGCAGTTCACGGATGCTGACAGTAAATTTTTCAATATCAAACGGCAGCTCCGGCAAATAAATCAGATCCGGACCGGAACAGTCTTCGCCCTTTGCAAGCGCCGCAGCACCAGTCAGCCAGCCAGCATTGCGCCCCATGATCTCAATAATTGTAACCAGCCCCTTGCTGTATTCCAGGCAAAAGCTGTCACGGATAATCTCTTTTACCGATGTACCAATGTATTTTGCCGCACTGCCATATCCTGGCGTATGGTCTGTCAGGGCAAGGTCATTGTCAATGGTCTTTGGACATCCGATAAACCGGATGGTCTGGCCAGTGATAATCGCATAATCGGACAGCTTTTTGATCGTATCCATGGAATCATTTCCGCCGATATAAATAAACGCTTCAATATCCAGCTTATTAAGGATGTCAAAGATTTTTTCATAAACGGCCATATCTTCATGGATTTCCGGCAGCTTATAGCGGCAGGAACCCAGGTATGCAGCCGGTGTGCGCTTTAACAGTTCCGCATCCAGTTCATTTGTAATATGTTCTGCCAAATCTACATACCGTTCTTGTAAAAGGCCCTGCACCCCGTGCAGCATGCCATATACTTTATTTGCACCACGGTCTTTTGCTGTCCTATATACGCCTGCAAGGCTGGAATTGATAGCTGCCGTTGGGCCGCCCGATTGTCCTACAATAACATTTCTTTTCATTACAATAACACCTCCAGATTTATTTTTGTCACAAAATCCATTATATCAAAAAAAAATGGCTGGAACAAGTGCAAATTGCAATTGGATTTTCACAAAAATCTACAGCGTGGACAGACCATGTACTAAATGCTATGGCAATAGACAATCCTCTTGATTTAATTTACTTACTGTATTGACAATCAAGATGGACTATGCTATTATATCTAACAAAGTTAGCAATAAAGTTAGGAAGTGAAAGCATGGACTATAACGAATTGGCTGTAAAGCTTGTTAATATGCGGGCAAGTGCACCGCAGGTCAAAATGGAAAAAGAGATGTCCCACATGGCAAGGGGTGAGGTTCTCGCATTGAACTATATTATTGCTAATGGAAATAAGGTGTATCCGAAAGATATGAGCAAAGCCCTTATGCTCACCACGGCAAGAATTGCGGCAATCTTAAAATCACTTGAAAAGCAGGGGCTAGTTACCAGAACCCCGGATTCTAATGACAGTCGGCAGGTTATTGTTGAATTGACAAAAACAGGTATTGCTACGGTAGAAGAACGCAGGAATGCGATGATTCATTCCGTTGCAAAAATGCTGGAGGCTTTGGGAGAAGAAGATGCCCTTGCATATGTCCGGATACAACAAAAATTAATAGAGTTTGGCAATATCTGGAGATAAAGCTCACACCGGGGGCAGTGGGCTTTTTTTATAAAAATATTGCTAATAAAGTTAGTTATATGATTAGGAAATCGAAAGGAAGGTAGCAGAATGAACCCAATCATCAAAGTAGAACATTTTTCAAAAAACTACGGCAATTTTAAGGCTGTGGATGATATTTCCTTTAATGTAGACGAGGGCAGCATTTTCGCTTTTCTTGGTCCGAACGGCGCAGGAAAAAGTACGACAATCAACACGTTGTGTACGATTCTTGATAAGTCCGAGGGAAACATCCAAATTAACGGACATGATGTTTCCAAAGGGAAAAGCGCCGTCAGAAAAGACATTGGTATTGTGTTTCAGGATTCCACGCTGGATGCTAAAATGACTGTGGAGGAAAATCTGAAATATCATTGCAGCTTTTATAAAGTACCGAAAAATGAGGTACAGGAGCGCATCGACTTCGCCCTTGACTTAGTGGAGCTTATGGATTGGAAAAAAGCCATTGTAGGCAGTCTGTCAGGCGGCATGAAACGGAGGGCAGAAATTGCAAGGGGACTGGTACATTATCCAAAGATTTTGTTTTTAGATGAACCAACCACCGGTCTTGATCCACAGACAAGGGCAAATGTATGGGAATACATTCAGCGGTTGCAAAAGCAGAAAAACATGACGATTTTTCTTACCACCCACTACATGGACGAGGCAGAGGTCTGTTCGAAAATCGTAATTATGGATCATGGGAAAATCGTTGCAAGCGATACGCCTGAGAATTTGAAACACCAATATACCGGCACAGAAGTAGATATCGTCTGCAGCCAGACCGATTTGCCTGAAGCGGCTCTTACGAAAAAGGGGATTCCATACGAGAAAGAGAATAACAGGCTGGTTTTCCATACGGGAAACGCCTCCGCTGCCTTAGAAATTTTATCGGAATGCAAAGAAAGTATTGTTGATTTTGAGGTAAAAAGAGGGACGCTCAATGAAGTGTTTCTCGCAATCACAGGAAAGGGGATTAGAGAATAATGAATCCAATTACAGCGATCGCACAGAGAAACCTATTAAATTATGTCAGGAGTAAGGGCAGATTATTCGGAAGCCTGTTTATGTCCATGTTTATGCTGGTAATGTTTTCATTTTTGATGAAGTCATCCATGTCAGGCCTTGATGCCCCTATGAATTACTTAATTGCCGGTGTCATCATTATGAGCGTTTTTCAGACCAGCATCAATAATTCATCGGATATCCTGTCGGACATTTCCAGTGGTTATATGAAAGAGGTTATGGTAGCACCTATCGCCCGTTCTCAGATTTCCTTGGGGAATATTCTCTCCGGTGCAGTTGTTGCGACGTTACAGGGTGCCGTTACAATGATTGTTGGTATGGTAATCGGTCTTAGAGTAAATATACTGCAAATTTTGCTGATGATTGCTGTTATGTTTATTTCTGCCGTTACATTTGGTGCGATCGGCCTGTTTTTAGCAACAGTTTCTCGTAATTCGCCTTCGTTCCAGACAATCAGTTCCATGATTATGATGCCGCTGACTTTTGTTTCCGGTGCATATATTCCCACAACCATCATGCCCGGCTTTTTACTGCCCGTTGTGTATCTGAACCCGCTGACTTACACGACCTCCATCTTCCGTTATATTGCTTTGGGTGCGAATACGATGACTACGGAGGAACTCATACAGCAGGGCATGGCTTTTTCTATTGGAAAATTCGTCATTACGCCGCTTATGGGATTGGCGATTACGCTTCTTATCGGTGCATTCTTCTTTACCATGTGCGTTGCCAAATTCAGCAGGGCGGATTTTTCAACCATAAAAATTGCAAAAAATGTACACGGCGGCGGTGCACCGAGATAGCAGGTGGAAAGGCAGTGAGGATTTGGAACTTCGGTTGGAAAACATTACAAAAAGTTATAAAGATAAAAAGGTGTTAAAAGGAATATCCGTCACAATGGGTACAGGCGTTTACGGACTGCTCGGTCCCAACGGAGCCGGAAAAACAACATTAATCCGTATTTTGGCGGATGTACTCCGGCAAGACAAGGGGCAGGTTTTTCATGATGGAAAGGAAATACACACTGTCGGTGATGAATATAGGGCAAAAATAGGATACTTGCCGCAAGATGTCAGCTTTTACAGCAGTTTTACCGGAAAAGATTATCTGGAATACTCCGCTGCGTTAAAAGGCATGGAAAAAGCATATGCAAAAAGACGGATTGAGGAATTGTCTTATCATGTCGGCCTGCAGGATGATATGAACCGCCCATGTACGGCTTATTCAGGGGGAATGCAGCGCAGGCTCGGCATTGCCCAGGCACTTCTTGATAACCCTGAAATATTGATTTTGGACGAACCTACTTCGGGGCTTGATCCCTATGAGCGCATTAAATTCCGAAATATCATATCTGCATATTCAAAAGACCGGCTGGTATTGCTCTCTACTCATATCGTATCCGATGTGGGACAGATTGCCACACAAATTATGATGATGGAGTACGGTATTATACAGCATATGCATACCAGAGAGGACTATATTAAAACGTTGAAACATCGTGTTTGGCTTATGGAAATGCCTGCTGAAGAACTGATTGAATATCAAAAGCGGGCGGTCATCAGTAATGTTTCTGCAAAAAACAGCCTTATGGAAGTAAGGGTGATTGATGATACGAAGCCTGCCGGCCACGCTGTACAGGCAGAGCCAAATCTTGAAGATGCATATTTGTACATTTTTAATTATTTGCCCGGAAAGGAGATGGGGCAGAAATGATGTCATTATTTCGTTTTGAATTGAGGAAAATGCTGTTTCATAAAAAGACAGTTATTTTGCTGATTTGCCTTTTTGTGCTTTATAGCCTGATTGGGTTTGCTACTTCCCTGTTTATGATTGGAAGCGGTAGCAGCTATCGTACTTATGAAGAACTGGCGGCAGCTTTTGAAGGCCCTCTTGACAAGAAAAAAACGGAACAGTCAAAAAAGGTGTATGAGGAAATGAACACCCGTTATGGGACAGATCCACGAATGATTGCACGGAGTATAAAAGACCAGCCGGAAACCATGCTTGCGTTAAAATATTATGAGTTTGCCGGACAGGTAGATGAGTATTGGAATGGGACACCGCCAAAGAGCGTCGAAGAACCTTATGGAATTGCCCTTCTGCAATCGAAACTGGCAGAATTGGAAGGCCAGGGGAAAAAGAATTCGTTTGAGTACAAAAAATATTCTGATGCGTTGCAAACGCTTAAGAAACTGGGAGAGCCGGAATTTGCGAATATTCTATTGTGGGAAAATTTATTTACCAATTGGGGCGAACATACGATGCAGTTTTTACTGTTTATTCCTCTGGCTTTTATGATTGCCCCAGTTTTTGCAGTGGAACGGTCAACCGGTATGGATAATCTTATTTTGAGTTCCCGATATGGCAGGCGAAAAATTGTCACAGCCAAGTTGCTTTGCATATTGGTAATGTCTGCTGTTGTCGTTGCGTTATATTTGGCGGCTACCTTTGTTTTTGGATTTCTTCCCCATGCCAGCCTGCACGGCTGGAATGCGCCAATTCAATCTATTCCTGCCTATGCCCGTTCTATGTTTGGGGTTGACGCATGGCAATTTGCCGTTGTTGGAGCAGGCTGGATCATTTTTACCGGTGCAGTTTACAGTTTGATTATCGGTTTTATATCCTCACGAATGAAAAGTCAGATAGGTACAGCAGGGATAAGTCTGGCGCTTTTGTTTGTTAATGTAGGGTTAGCGGCAATGGGTGATACGGCCACACAAAGGCTCCAGCCTGTAATTGATTTTGGATTAGCAAATGTTACCTTGATAAAAGAGGTGTTTGGTGGATACAAGGTTTTTAATGTATTTGGCATGAGCGTCAGTTATCCGGTCATGGCAGTTTGCGTTTTATTTGCCATTGCCGCCCTTGCAGTTTTTGGAGTTTATCGGGGACAGAAAAATAGGACCGTAGCGTAATCAGGGTATCTAAGCTTGCTTCCATCTGTTTTTTTCTACTTATCTCTTGTATGTTTAGGAACTGTGCTTAAATAACTTATGCAAGTTGCGCAGGATTTTTCTTAGAGAGTGCCAGTAAAAATCAGGCTCATGGCGGGCTATGTAGCTGATTTTTGACTGGTGCTATCGGAGAAAAAGACAAGTAGCAGGACGATAAAAGACCGCCAACTATGGCAGATACATCCCGGAAGATTCCCGCACCATAAGCTGGCATGGCAGTTCCATGCGCACGCAGGCATGGTGTCCGCCCTGCAGGCGGTCGATCAAAGATAAGACGGCCAAGTGTGCCATATCCCCTTTGGGTATGTGTATGGTAGTCAGCATAGGCGAAACACTGGATGCCTCCTCTATATCGTCTATAGAAATCACTGCCGGGCGGTAAACCTCCCTGCGGCGCCTGCCATTCCAGTCTTTCATTGCTTCCAATAAGCCCAGTGCCGTTACATCGTTGGCACAAAAAACAGCTGTCGGCGGCTTTCCTAACCCAGCCAGCTTTGCAAATGCGCGGTACCCTTCGTCCCTTGTCTGGCTGGTCGATACGATATAATCATAAATGAGCGGCAGCTTATGGTTTAACAGGCAATCGTAATAGCCGCTGTAGCGTGCTTCCATTGTACAGTCGCCTACGTACGCAATTGATTTGTGGCCAAGCTCCAGCAGGTATTCCACTGCCATCGCCGCAGCCTGCGCACCGTTGCAGATAATTTCATCCATCCGGTAGTCCATTGGGTTGCGGTCTATCGCGGCCACGCCCCGGTAGGTACGTAGCAGCGCCTCCACAGCCGACGGCGGGCATTTCCCCAAGATTAATAGCCCATCCGCCTGCTGGTGTACGCCACGTTTGCCAGGCACTGGATGCGGCTGGCTTTTTTGCATGGTATGCGTGGGCATAGAAATATCTGGGATATGCAGCAGCTTCCCCAGCATACAGTTTTGTTTATGACACTCTGTTTCCACATAACGGTACATTTCTTCAAAAAACGGGTCTTCTTCCAGGGAATGGAACCGTGCCAGCAATATATCGATTACATACTGCCCGTTTGGCAAATGGGCACCCATTTTTAACTGCCGTGCATTCTGGTTTGGCACATAATGCAGCTCCCTAGCAATCTGGCGGATACGTCCAGCCAGCTCCTGGCTGCGGCACTGGTAATCTGGGTTATTTAAAACCCTGGAAACGGTCGCCACAGATGCCCCGGACAGATTTGCAATTTGCTTCAAAGACATTACGCCGTCCCCTTTCTTATGGAAAGCACTCCGTTATTTCCGCAATTGCAGTACCAGCCGCCATACTACAGGCCCCTTTTTCTAAGGATATGGTTTTCTACGCTGCTAAAAATCCCTTTATCGATCAGGATGCCGATCAAAATAATGGCCAGCATTACGGTCATTACCTGGTTAATATCCGCAAGGTCCCGCCCCATCATCAGCGTATAGCCAAGGCCCACGGACGCCGACATTACTTCTCCGGACATCAGCGCCCGCCAGGCAAATGACCATGCTTGTTTTAGCCCTGCTACAAAAGATGGCAAGGCGGCCGGGAAAATTACTTTCGTATACATTTTTGATGGAGACACACCCATTGTTTTTGCCGCTTTGATGTAAATAGGCGGTACTTCTTTTATCCCGCTTTCTACTGCAAGCGAAATGCTAAAGACAGAGCCCATAACAACCACAAATATAATTGCACTTTCTTTCAGCCCAAACCAAAGGATCGCGAACGGCACCCAGCAGATGCTAGGCAGCGTCTGTATGCCCAGCAATAATGGTTTTAAGTTTCTGGCCAGATACTCAGACTGGATAATTAAAATTCCGAAAAAAATACCAACTATAAGTGAGATACAAAATCCTATAAAAACCCGCAGCATACTCTTAGCAACCGCAGCCACCAGCGTCCCGTCGGAAAGGAGCGCCTGTATGCTGTCCAGTACGCCTGCCGGATGCGGTACAGCATAAGGCTTCGCCCATCCGAACCAGCCGGTCGCCGCAGTATACAAAAGCTGCCAAAGCAGGATTAAGCCTGCAAAAAATAAAATACTCCCGATTGCTTTACGCAGATTCATCTTTCCTTCCTACCTCTATTTCCATCATTTTAGGATCCGCCATGCATACTGGCAAACACTAAAGTTTGCCAAATAACGCCGGCTCACGAGCGCCATTATCTTGAATCCTATGGTAAACTTTATTGCTCGTGGGTATAATAGCATGCTTGTCAATCCGGCTGGTCAAATTCTTCTGCCGCACTTTTTTTTGCGCTGATTTTCACCTGGTTTAAAATCTGCCTGCGCAGCGCCGTAAATTCCGGCGTTTCAATATCCCTAGGACGTGCCAGCCGAATCGGGACCACTTCTTTGATCTGCCCTGGATTCTCTGCCATTACTACAACGCGGTCTGCAAAATAGATCGCTTCTTCTACACTGTGGGTCACATACAGAATGGTCTTTTTGGTCTTTTCCCAAATTTCTTCCAGCTCCGCCCGTAAAATATGGATGGTCTGCTTATCCAGCGCGGAAAACGGTTCATCCATCAAAAGCACTTTGCTGTCCAGGGCGAGCGCACGCGCCAAAGCGGTACGCTGCTTCATACCGCCGGAAATCTGATGGATCGGGTACTCCCGGTAATTCCATAACTGTACCATCCGCAGATATTTTTCAGCCGTTTCCCGCTGTTTTGCTTTGCCCAAGCCCGCTGCTTCCAGGCCAAACATTACATTTTCCATAACATTCAGCCACGGATACAGCGCCGCTTCCTGAAACATCACAACGCGGTCTGCCCCTGGCCCAGTTATTGGCTGGCCATCCAGATAAATCGTGCCTTCGGTCGGCATATCCAGGCCTGACACTAGATTTAAAAGGGTAGACTTCCCACAGCCGGAAGGCCCGACAATACAGATAAATTCACCCTTCTCCACTTCCAACGAAATGTTTTGCAGTGTTTCTTTTTTGGTCTGTGCAAACGACTTGCTAATTGAATTCAGTTGTAAATACATCTTCTTCCTCCGGCACTTTACTGATAAACCCTTCGTCCTTGCTGATTTTGGCAAATGTCATGATTGCCTGCGTATTTAACTTGGAATCCACAGTCATCCTAGTAAATGCATTTTTGACCACTTCTTCATCCAGGGCTTTTCCGGTTGCATCTTCAATTTCCGTATTAACAACAGCCAATGCGTCCTCCATATTTTCGTTAATATAGGAAGTCATATCTTCATGGGCTTCTAAAAATTCCTGCACCAAATCCGGATGTTCCTCAATAAAATCTTGGCTGGCAACAACCACTGCTGTCGGATAGTTGCCTTCCAGGAACACCTCGTCGTATTCCATCAGGATTTCCGCGTTCCCATTATTTTCAATCGTCGTCCCCCAAGGCTCCGGCACAAGCGCAGCGTCTACGCTGCCATTGTCCATCAGGTTTAAAATGTCGGCATTCGAACTGGCATTGACCGTAACGTCCCCGCCTTTATCTGTTGTTTTCAGCCCATTTTCCGACAAAATATTCAAAAGGCATAAATGCTGCGTATTCCCCATCTGCGGCACTGCAACCTTTTTTCCAGCAAGGTCTGCGATCGATGAAATGCCTGCATCCTTGCGCTTTAAAAATACAGCCCCTGCATTGGTCGTATTCGATATAATTTTTACATCGCCATTTGATTTTACATTTGCACTCAGTGCCGGCACCGGGCCGATATAGCCTAGGTCTATTTCGCCTGCAAAAATCGCTTCCATTTCCGCTGGCCCCGCATTAAAGGATGTCCAGGAAACGTTACAGGAATCCCCCCATTTTTCTTCCAAAGCCTTCTTATTTTTCATAACCAGCGCTTGTGTATGGGTAATATTCGGAAAATAGGCGACACGCACATCAACCGCATCCTTTGTACCTCCATCGCTGGTACTGTTCCCGCTATTGCCGCCTTCTTTTGCATCGCCGCAGGCCATAAGCGAAACTGCCATGCCCACTGCCAAAAAACCTGCTGCTATTTTCTGACCTAACTTTTTCATTTCAAAACCTCCGATTTCCTTTTATTTGTATCTTGTTTGCATTTTGAGCTGCCATCTTCTGCTTTTCCTTCTTTTGCCCGTTACTATGTATTTATAGTAGCCACTTTTTGCTTTTTTATAGTTTACTTTTAACGGTTGTATTTTAGCACAGAAAATTTTTGGAAAACCCGCAAATTTAGAAAACGTTTTCATTATAATGCGCGGTATTTGAAAGGCTAATTATATTAACATACGGCCTTGCCTGTATTTTTGGTATTTTAGAGCCTGATTTTATGCAAAGGCAGGCATCCAGCGGCAGATTTATTTGCATTAAATAGCTGTATACCGACACATGGGGCTGTTATAAAAACATATATATAATGTAAACGTTTTCTTATCCTGAGTATAGGCATCCTGCCTGCTATTTAGGGTAAATTTCTTATGAAGGATGCATTTTTGCGGTTGCGCAGACGCCGGATGGCATATCCGTTAAAAGCAGCAATCAAATGAAACTCATGCTCGAATTATGTCGAAATTAATCGAAATTTGTAAATTCTTTTTACTTGCATCTTTTTGTAATCCGTCTTATAATGATAAAAATCAACCGATTACATATTATCATTAAAACAGCCGCTGTAGAGGGTAGTTTTATGCCCTGGCGCCAAAATCCGGCAATCCTGTATCGGAATATTTACACTTAAGTCCAGCTAAGAAATGTCAATGGGTAAAATGAAAAATGTTTAAAAAGTTTT
>CAMUML010000053.1 GCA_947089855.1 uncultured Eubacterium sp. | reverse complement strand
CCGCCACAGAATTAGCGTATGCCGAGGTAATCAGCTACAACAAAAAGAACCTTGAAAGGGAGCTTCAGAACGAGAGCTGACAGCACAATCGGCAACAGGGCAGAGCGAAAAGGAGGGAGGAAGAAATTTACTGTGAATTTGATAGAAATATGTGTGCGGTTGTGGTATTCTTTTAACGGCATGAATCAAAAACTTAGGAGTTGTGGAGATGAAAGAATGGTTTACTGTTGAAAAGATTGAAAATGCTTTTAGTGAATTAGCGGATAAAGGTATGCTAAAACAGGGTACTGGCATATTTGAGTTTGAAGATTTTCAAATTTATATTTGAATGTATTTATCGGCTACATAATTTTATTGTAAGGAGAAAACATATGGAATATAAGAAAAATGTGTTGGGTTATGAGGATTATTGTAAGTTGAGGGAAAGTGTTGGGTGGTTGCTTTTTTCAAAGGAGCAGACACAAAAGGCACTTGCCAATAGTTTGTATACGGTAATTGCTGTTAAGGATAGTCAAACTGTTGGTATGGGAAGATTGATAGGTGACGGAATGTATTATATGATAGTTGATATTGTGGTACAGCCGAACTATCAGAAACAGGGTATAGGCAATAAAATTATCAGTATGATATTAGAATTTGTTGATAGGGAAACACCAATCGGCGGACGTTCCAGTATTCAACTGATTGCAGAAAAAGGAAAAGAATCATTTTATGAACAAATAGGATTTAAGCTAATTCCACATGAATTTTGTGGTTCTGGTATGAGGAAAGTTATTCGCAAGTAAGATGTGAATTATCAGCTAATCGTTACCGTAATCACAACAGAATAAGCAACACAGCGTCAGAGCGTATAGAAACCAGTCTATGCGCTCTATTTTTATGTAAAGGAGCAGAGAATATGGCAGAAACCAAAAACGAGCAACAGCCCCACACTTTCAAGCGAAAGTTGGGGAACACCACTTACACCGTCAAAGTACATTTCAGTAAAGACACTGACAAAACCTTTAAGGACAGAGTGCAAAAGCTGATTATCAATGAGTGCCTTGAAAAAAATTAAAAATTATCCACATCTACACTTTACAACCCTTATCAAGGGCATGAAACAGGCACAGGGCATAACGGAACGCCTAAAGGAAGAAAACGCCCTAGAATGGACAGAAAGAATGAATAACATAAGGGCTTGCGCGCGAGAGATTGTGAACAAGGAAATGATTCATGCGTAATCAGAAAAGCGACAGGATATAAAAAGCCTGTCGCTTTTCTATGATTAGAATATTTGGTCTTAAAAAGCGGACAAAAATATATGAAATATATAAAAATTAAATATATGATTGCCTTTTTCATCTTGATGTGATAGAGTATAAAAGATTAAAACAAGGGAGGTGGCTTGATGTCGTTTATTCGCTAATCTGGGGACAATAAAAAATGGGTTTTTTATCCATAAATTATGATGGGTTTTTTGTTGTGCTTATTTTGCGAATAGATTATTCAGGCTGGCTTCGTATTCAGGCGGTTTTTGTTTGAGTGCTTATATATTTTAGTGGATTTATTATGTCCATTTCTAGGCTAAAAATTTAGGTATGCAAAATAGGTTACGGATAACTCGGAATAATGGGTTATCCTTTTTTATTGTCCTTTTTGATGTGACACTTCGATATTGCTTTAGAAAGGATAATTATTATGTGGAAAACAAGTAAATGGAAATCAAAATTTGTAGTAGTTGCACTAGGGCAGGCAATATCTCTATTAGGCAGTCATGGCGTCCAGTTTGCATTGATTTGGTGGCTTGCAGAAAAAACGTCATCTCCACTAATGCTTGGTATCTCTGGACTTGTAGCTTATTTGCCAATGACATTGTTTAGTCCTGTTGCGGGAATTGTTGCAGATAGAGTGAATCGCAAGTTTGTATGTATATTTTCAGATATGGCAATGGGTATAGTTGCTATGGTTTACGCTGTTTTGCTTTTCTTTTTTGATCTGCCAGTATGGACTGTTTTTATTATGTTATGTGTAAGGGGGATTGGAAGTACTTTTCAACAGCCAGCAATTCAATCCATAATTCCGCAGCTTGTTCCGCCAGAACAGCTTGTAAAAACAAATGGATGGATGCAGCTAATGAACGCAGGTTCATTTTTACTTGGCCCAGTTATCGGAGCATCCCTTTATGCGGCTTTTCCTATGTCAGTAGTTCTGATGAGCGATGTAATAGGGGCTATTCTTGCAAGCGTGGCATTAGCTGTTGTAAAAGTCCCTAAACTGGAGAAACAGCAATCCGAAAATGAACATATGGTACGGCAATTTAAGGAGGGCTTAAAAGTTTTCCGAGAGGATAAAAAGCTTTTGTATTTAGTATTAGGCGAAGCCTTTTGTATGTTTTTTTACGCTCCACTATCTTCATTTTATCCATTAATGACCAGTGATTATTTCAAGCTGTCTGCGATGTATGGAAGTGCCGTAGAACTTGCTTTTGCTGTTGGGATGATGGCATCTTCATTGCTATTCTCAAGTGTGCTGAAAATTAGGAAAAAGATAAGGACATCTTTCATCGGATTATTTGGGATGGGGATTTCTGCGGCAGTCTGCGGATTGATACCGCCAGTATATATTGGATGGTTTTTCTTTGCATTTGCCTGTGTTTGCCTTGGCGCATCGGGAAATGTCCACTCTATTCCTTTAACGGCATATATTCAAGAAACTGTTGTGCCAGAAAAAATGGGACGGGCGTTTTCTGTGCTTACCTTAATTTCATCAGTAACGATGCCTGTTGGTTTGTTGGTAAGCAGCCCTATTGCAGAAAAAGTTGGCGTAAATATTTGGTTCTTCCTATCAGGTGTTAGTATAGTGATAATAACAGCAATCATTGTATTGTGCTATCTAAGAAATATAGAAAGAGGGGTTAATAGGCATGATTAGAAAATTTGAGGAGAAAGACACAGAACGGGTTATGCAAATTTGGCTGGAAGTAAACATTGAAACGCATAACTTTGTATTTAGTGATTATTGGTTATCGCAGTATCAGCCGGTACAAGAGCAGCTTTTACAGGCAGATATTTATGTGTATGAACAGGATAAAAAAATACAGGGGTTTGTCGGTATGATGGATGATTATCTCGCGGGAATTTTTGTTGATAAAAGATGCCGTTCTATGGGAATTGGAAAGGGTCTTTTGGAGTGCGTCAAAAAAAATTATCCTGCGTTTACGCTGAATGTTTATCAAAAAAATCAGCGAGCAGTGGATTTCTACTTGAGGGAGGGATTATCTGTTGTATCAAAAGGATTTGATGAGGATACAGCGGAAACAGACTATACAATGGCATGGAATCAAGAGAAAGCAGATTAAGAAAGGAAATGCGTTTTTTAAGGGAGGGAGGAAACATTTTTTTAGAATATCCGGGCGGCAAAAAGCCCCGCTGAAGCGGGGCCGGTATTGCTTTCTTATGCGGCGGTGAAGCCCTGCTCTGCAAGTGCGTCCACCAGTGCCTTGCTATTTTCGCTGGTAAGGGTTCCGTTCTTGTCAATGATGTAATTGCTTACCGAGAAGCCATAGGTCGGGGTTTTCATGTATACTGGAGCCATGCCGATAAAATTCCCTACTGCGGTCGCTAATTCTTTTCTGCGCGGCCCGGTTACATTGTAATGGATTTCCATGCTTCCGGTTTCCTCGGCCCCTGATTCTTCCGCCGCCTGCTCGGTGGCTTCCTCAGCCTCCGGCTCTGCTTCCGGTGCAGTTTCCTCTGCGGCGGGCGGCGCGATCAGGGCCACTATATCGAGGGGCTTTATCTCTGCCAGCGCTGTTACTTCCTGCGGGGCTTCTGGAATAGCCGCTGGGGCGTTTTCTTCTGCCGTGGTTTCCTGCTCTGCGGCGGTTTTCGCTGCTGCTTTGGCCGCTGCCTTTTCGGTCCGCGTCATTTTTGCCCTCGGCTCCGGAAATACCTCCGGCAGTACGCCTTGCGCATAGCTGATTTCAAAAGTGATTTTGCCGTCCTCCGGTACGTTGAAATGGAAGTCCAGCATTTCCACCTCTTTGAGCATATCCGGAAGGTCAATGTTCTTGTACCGTTTTACTTCCTGTCCCTCTACCATAAGGCATACCGGAACCGCGTCCCTCAATTTTGCTGTGATTTTTCCTGTCTTCATAATGTTTTCCACCTTTCGCTTTGTTCGTGTTTTTGTACTGGCTGCTTGCCTTGTGAGTGACAGCAGGCCTTTTTTCAAAGAAATTCTTTTATGAAAATGGGCTTGACAGGAAGAAAAGTTTGGTTTATAATTACTTAGGAAACTAAGAAATGGAGGAGTTATGATTTGCTATGATTTCCCTTACACGAAATGCGGCAAGATATATTAGCAAGCTATCCAATAAGCTGCGCAGAAACTTAGATATGCTTTCTTCGCGGAAAGAGTTCAGCGGTTCACAAGGAAGGACGCTTCACTTTTTGCTTGCGCAAACAGAAGATGTATTCCAAAAGGACATTGAGGAAGAATACAGCATACGTCCGTCTACAGCAACAGAATTGTTAAAGCAAATGGAAAAAAACGGTCTTATTGTTCGTGAACCAGTAGATTATGATAATCGTTTGAAAAAGATTGTTGTAACGGACAAAGCCATGCGGTATAGGCAGCAGGTGGTAAAGGATTTGACCGCATTGGAAGAAACGCTTGTTAAAGGAATTTCCGAAGCGGATTTGCAGATTTTTTTCAGGGTAGTTGAGAAGATGATGGATAACCTGTCTGAATGAAAATTTTAGAGATGTTATCCAAAATTTTCACATAAATACTTAGGAAACTAACTTAAAAACGATAGAGAGGTAAACAAAAATGAGTGAGACAAATGATTTTTCTACAGGCAGATTATTTCCTATGATTTTGAAGTATTCTGTTCCGGCAGCGATTTCCCTTCTGATTACAGCAATTTATAATATCGTTGACCGCATATTTGTCGGGAATTTTAACGGTACTTCCGCATTAGCAGGATTGTCAATCTGTTTTCCACTTTCCTACATGATGATGGCTTTCGGGCTTACCTGCAGCGCAGGCGGTTCGTCTCTGTTTAGCTTGTTTGCAGGAAAAGGTGAGCAGAAAAATATGAATCGTTCTTTTGGAAACGCATTGATCTTAGTAGTCATTTTTGAGATTTTGCTGTCGGTGTTTTTGTTAATCTTCATAAATCCGATTCTCAGGGTATTTGGAGTGATAGAAACAGCATATGAATATGCGTTTGAATATTATAAAATAGTTGCATTGGGCTGTCTGTTTCAGGGCCTCACACAGGTTTTTTGCGATTTTGTGCGCGTTTCTGGAAAGCCTGTTTTGGGCATGTGTGTCACAGGTATCGGCGCTATAACGAATATTGCCCTTGACACTGTGTTCGTGGCGGTTTTGGACTGGGGCGTTGCAGGCGCAGCATGGGCCACTGTGATTGGACAAATTCTTTCTGCGCTATTCGGCGCATATCTCGTTTTGAAAGGCTATACGAAAGTGGAGATTGAAAGAGAGACATTTTCATTTGATTTTAGGTTTTCTGGAAAAATTATATCCTGTGGTTTTGCTTTTTGGATTGCACAAATGGCTATGGGGCTGATCAGCCTTGTTTATAACAGTCAATTAGGAAAATATGGCGGAGATACGGCAATCAGTGTGTATGCTGTTGTTGCAAGTATAATGACATTTGTTATCATGCCCGCAAGCGGTATCAGTCAGGGCATACAGCCTATTGTCGGCAATAATTTTGGCGCAAAAAATTACAAAAGGGTTATGGCAGCCCTGTATCAGGCTTCTGCTTTTTCCGTTGGTACTACCTGTATTATCTGGCTTATCGTCATGTCCTTTCCGGAAGCAATTCTTTTGGCCTTTGGTGCTTCCGAAGAAATGCTGGATATTGGAGTTGCAGGACTCAGAACAAATTTTTGTATCACTCCTGTTTTGGGATTTGTAATGCTTGTAACGACATTCTTTCAGTCGATTGCAAAACCTGTTCCTTCCATAGTGATTACCTTTTTAAGACAGGTTTTATTCCTAATACCATTTATCTATATTTTTCCTGTGCTTTGGGGGATTGAAGGCATTTTTGTTGCCCAGCCTGTCAGTGACGCATTGGCGTTGATACTTTCTGCCGTTCTTGTTGTCAGAGAACAACGACAGCTTTATAGCATGGAGATTGGTTCGCATAAAAATAACATTATAGAAAAATGAAATAAAGAGAGAAAATTTTCATGGTACATTAACAAAAAGAAATAAAGGAGTGGTATAATAAATCATTATGAAATTTTTCAGGAGTGAAATACATGAACCCTTACCAGTATATAGCGCGTACAAAAGAAACTCATTTGACTGCTGCGCAGAATGCATTGCAAAAGGCTCTAATGGAAAGGAACTGCTAATGGTTCCTAAGTGGATTGTAAGGCATAGATATCTTTTCAAGGCACATCAGTATTTATATGGTGTGATCGTAGAAAGATTGCAGGTAGAGAAGGGATGGGAGGATATGAAAAAAATAGATATTTTGAATAATCTTCCGAAAAATAGCGAACACTGGGAATATGAAAGTGTGATTGAATATACAATAAAACACCCAGATGCCTTAGATGAATATCATAGCCGTATTCCAAAGTATTATAGCCGTGCCCATGGCATTATGAACGATGAGGATTTAGACGCTGTTATTTACGGCCGGAAAATTATAGAGGCAGCGTGATGGCAGCCTGTATAAAAGATTACATAGTGTGGCATGTAATTTTGACTTTCATTTTAGGGCAGGAATATTCCGGCATATTTATAGAATTTGCATGAAAAAACGGCTTATTATCAAAACTATGTTGATAATAAGCCGTTCAACTATATAAATTTTAATAACTAATTTATGCGGTTCATTTCCGTAAGTTGTGTTAGTAATACGGACATCAAATAATTTGAATTTATTTTGACTGTAAAAATCCAGAAGAAATGAATTATCTTCACATTCTAAAAATTCCATAATGCCACCAACGGAATATTTCAAATTATCAATAGCTTCTAATGCAAAATCCAAAAGAACAGTCCCGCCAATGCGTTTGTCTTTAGGCAGGGCGTAATTTTTGCCTAATTGTGCAATCAAATAAGCTGCTGTGGTATAGCAGCCGCTTGCGGCATCCAGTATACTTACGCGTGCCAGTTTCTTAGCCATTGTTTTACTGATATTGCCTGCATTGATGGATATAGGTTTTACTGCAAGAGTAAAATAACCCGCAAGGGAGGCATCATCCGCATTGAAAATCAGGTATGTGACAGACTGGTCTTTTTTTGTAAATTCAATTGCATTATGCTGTAAAAAATGCTGAACATCAGGATTTGGACATTCAAAATCAGAAAGCAGGGTATATAAAGTTTCCCCACCGATATACGTTGGTTTATTTTTATCTAAATAAACCCGGATATTAACTACATAATACTGTTCAGACATTCTCTTTATTCCTTTTTTTCATTAATGTTAAAATTTCATCAGAATCCGTCAGCTGACGTCCAGGAAGAATTTTCCTAGAACTGCGATCATGTTCGGCTTCTTCCAGTGCGGTGACAAATTTTTCAATACTTTCAGGACTAGATATGACAAAATTATGGGTAATGCTTGAAGTTGCCATAGCAGTACCTCCTTTCTTAACGTAATCAATAGTTTGCATCATTTAAAATGAATCTATACAAGATGAAACATTAATTTAATTAATTATATTCGACATAGAAAGGGAAATCAATAGAAAATTAAAAATATGAAATGAATTTACCACTTGACAATGTAGCAATGATTTGATGAGCCAGGATGATACTACTAGAATGAAAAGACGAATTTATAGGCGTAAAAAAAGGGTCTCCCCATTCCACGTACACTCTTGGACTACTTCCCGGATAATCCCGTTACGTTCCACATCAGTAAAAGTATCCAGCCCCTGCATCATGCGTATGATCTCCGAAACCTTCATTTCAAGCGTAACGGTTTCTTTCTGCCCTTGGCGGAGTTTGGCTTTTGCCAGTTCGATTTCCCTTTTTATGTCATCCAGGTTTCGGTTTTCTGCTTCAATCTGGGCGATAATGTATTGCGCTGCGGACGAGCCTTCAGCCATTGCAAGCGCATCTGTAAGATGGTTTATGCGGGCCCTTAGACGGGAAGCTTCCGCTTCCTTCTTTTTTATGTTGCAAGAATGGCCTTCCGGCTGGCTTATGCTGGCATATTCTTTGACGGTTTCGGGGTCAAGCTCTATTTTGCGGAAAATGTCCAATACCTGGTTATCCAGTTTTTCACATTTTATTGCGCGGGTATCACACCCTTCTTTGCCTTCATGGATCCGTTTCAGGCAGCGGTACTGGCTGTCTACCCTGCCCTTTACTTTTTTTCTTCCAATCTGCATTTTACAGCCGCATTTGGCGCAACGTAGCACCCCTTTTAAAAGCGGTACGTTATATTTCAATGTTTTATCAAATATATTTTTATGCAAAAGTTCCTGCGCGGAAAGCCAGGTTTCAGCGGATATAAACGGCTCGTGCATCCCGACACAGACGATCCAGTTGGAATGTGGCTGGACAATGCTTTTGCTGCTGCCAGTGCGGCCATATAGCATCACGCCATGCGTACCGTCCCATGATCCGCGCGGGGAACTGTCCATTTGGCATCCAAGGCCGGAAAAATAATCATAGATTTCCTGCGTTGCCTGTGCGTAATAGGGCATGGAAAGCGTCCTGTGCAGCTGGCTGGCGGAAAAGAAGGCCCCGTTTACAGTGCGTATCCCCTGGCGGCGCAATGCTGTCTCCATTTGCTGGACGGAGTATTTATTATCAAGGAACGTGTTATACAGCCATTTGACATATTCAGAAGCTTCCGGGTCGATGGCAAGCGCCACATGTTTTTTCCCATTTACTTCAACCCGTTTTGAGGCATACCCATAAGGCGGCTTCCCTCCAAGCCAGAACCCCTTTTTTGCAAGGCCGGTCAGGTTGTCTACTACCCTGGCGGCGATTGTCTCGCGCTCCATCTGCGCGAACGTGGCGGTAATAAACATCATGGCCTTCCCAATCGGCGTGTTTGTATCGATGCTTTCTTTCAGGGAAATAAACATTACGCCCTTGCCCGCTAGCTTGTCATATATATTTGCAAAATCTTTTACATCACGCGACAGCCTGTCCAGCTGGTAGACGATGAGGGCATCTATACGGCCATCCTCCACGTCTGCAAGGAGCCGTTTTAATCCCGGGCGGTCTGTATTCGCGCCGGAGAGCCCTTCGTCAGAATAGGGTTCAAAGGACTCAACCTGGCCTTTAAAGCGGAAATCCGCGTATTCCCGGCACATGCGCTCCTGGTTGTCTACGGAATCTGATTTGTCTGAATAGACGGACTTGCGCCCGTATGTTGCGAACCTCATAAATTTTCCACCTTTCTGCCCTTGTGGAAACGCCGGGGTTGCGGTATACTAATATTGTTTTCATATACTCTCATGTTTTTGGCGGCGTTCCCGCAAGGGGCGTTGCTTGGATGCCCGGTGTTACAGCACCGGGCATCTTTTCGATTATAACAGGTCATAAAATATATCTTCTAAGGGAATAACGAAATCATGATAGAGGGATACAGGGACTGTATCCGTGCAGGCTTCCCGTTCACGTTCGATCATGTCATCAGCTGGGAGCTGGTACACTCCGCCAAGGCTGTATTTTTTGTCTGTAAGCAGATAGGTTTCGATGGAGCGTGATTTCACATCAACGATCCAGTATTCTTTTACGCCTGTACTTTCGTACAGGTCCCTTTTATAACCTTTATCATTTTTGGCTGTGCTGGGGGAGAGCACTTCTGCCACAAGGTCGGGTGCGCCGTGGATACCGTCGGGATAGATGATATTTTTATTGCAGACAATCATAGCGTCCGGGATGACACGGTCATTTTCTGTAAGGTAGACATCTACGCCATCTGCGAATGCCTTGCAGTTTTTTTGTTTCAGGTAGTTGCGGAAAATATAATAAATGTTTGATGCTGCCCGGCTATGATTTATGGAAGGGCTTGACATCATATAGATTTCACCATGCAGCAGTTCTTCGCGGGGTTCTTCCTGGTATGCTAGGTTTGTGTTCATGGCTTTCTTCCTTTCATTTCCTAAATTTTATTACTTAATTTGTTTTTCCACAAGGGACGCTTCTTGGATACCCGGCGCTGGTAACGCCGGGTATTTTTATATGCTCTGTAAATTTAGTAACATCTGCTGCATGGCTCATATCCACGATTGACAGCTTCATCAACAGTAACTTGACGTGGATTTCTCATTCCGCTGCAAGTACTTGATTTGTGATACTTGCTGCCGCTGTTTGGTATCCATACATAGCCAGAAGATGGAGCAGTCACATTATTTCCACTTGAGTGGGATCCAGATCCGCTTGAGGTAGAAGTAGAGCCGGAATTGCTTGAATGAGAACCGACGCTCTGTTGTGCCTTGGTTACATTAATTTTGCACGTAGCTTTTGCGCCAGATTTCATCTTAAGGGTAACAGTTACAGTTCCAGCCTGTTTTCCAGTTACTTTTCCACCAGAAGTTATGGTTGCGATTTTTTCGTTGCTGGACGTCCATTTTTCAACCTTATCGCCATATGTTTTTGATTTGATTTTGATGGTATGGCTTTTGCCGCTTTCTATGGTGGCAGTTCTTTCTTTCAAGGAAACTTTGGCCTTTAATTTAGGAATGGATTTTGTTTCTTCTTTATCGCATTCAAAGCAGAAACGGCTTTCTTTTCCGTTTGAAAGAGCAGTTGCCTTTTTGGTGGTTTTCCATTTCCCCCATGAGTGATCCTGTGTTTTTGGTATATCCTGATCTTCGTCCATATCGCAAACAGTACATGTCCTTGTTTTAGAACCAGTAAATTCACAGGTTGGTTCCTCTTCAATCACCCATTCTCTCCATGTATGGTGGCCGATTGCAGGAACGGGCCGTTCTTCCTCTTCAAGGCATTCCTTGCATATTCTTTCTTCCCTGCCATCCCTTAAACATGATGGTTCAGTTACTTCTTTCCATTCTCCCCACTGGTGTTCACATTCAGCGTTCGCCGTAATGGGAGCAAATGTTAGAAACAGGCTGATTGCAAATAAAACCGCTGATATTTTCTTTTTCATAGCGATCATTCCTTTCTTTATGTTATGGAAAAGCCTAAAATTCATTTGAAAGATTTAGCAATTTTTTTTAATAATTTTCCAGTGCTTTTAACAAACTTGTCAGTTTCCCGTCTGCGCCGTTTCCGTACAGCCTGCATTTTTCTGTGGCCGCTGCCTATTTTTGCCATCGCGATTCACTTCCTTCCCGTGTTGTTCCTGTGTGTTTTCATCATGCGTCTTTTTGTAAAACTTGCGATCTTC
Organism: uncultured Eubacterium sp.; assembly: GCA_947089855.1. Taxonomy (GTDB): domain Bacteria; phylum Bacillota; class Clostridia; order Lachnospirales; family Lachnospiraceae; genus Eubacterium_J. The sequence continues at coordinate 15,418 of CAMUML010000053.1, read as the reverse complement.
CCGCCACTTTTTCCTCGGCTTCTAGCTGGCGGCGGTAATCTTCTACCTTTTCGTCTATGGATGGCTTGTGTCCGGCGTTCAAAACGCCATCAGACCCTGCGCCGCTTTCCTCAAACGAAGCGGCTACCTCTTTCATGTAATGAAACACTGCCTGCCTGATTTCCGGACGTAGGTTCACGAATTTTTCAACCATGACATAATCTGCTTTTGACAGATGGTAATCATGTTTAAGCTGGTCCAGCGCATCCGATGGGGAAGGGTTTTGCATTTCCCCGGTCCCGTTACGGAGCCATTCTTCCCTTACATTAAATTCACGGCAGATGGATTTGAACATTTGGTCGGTTAAAGAGTTAGCACCACTTTCCCATTGGCTTACAGTATTCTTTTTAACGCCTAATTGTTGACCAAATTTTTCCATAGTAAGGTTAAGCGTTTTTCTTAATTCCCTAATTCGCTCATTCATTCCAATCCTCCTTTCTTTGTTCAATATAACATGGTGAAAACTGTATGTCAATAAAAAAAGTTCACGCAATGAACAAAAAAATATTGACAAAGTTCTTTTGGAGATATATTATGTTCATGGAAAGAACAATAATACATTAACAATTAACAGAAAGGAGACAGGTAAAACAAGTTGGATGCAAAACAAATAGAAAACATGGCGAATGATATAGTCACAAAGTTGGCAGAAACAGGACTGACATGCAATGAAGCGGCGAAGGTGGTCATGAAAGCAGACGCAGTAATTAGGGGCAGGCGCACGGCAATATTTGCTAAGGTTGGTTCCGTTCCCCTCAAGAATGTGCTGAAGGGAACGGACAAAAACTGACTAAGGTTCTGCTATTTCATCTGCCGGATCAACTCCATCAATCCATGGGTTTTCGTCATAGTCCATATTTGGATAGGCGAGGAAATAATCGTTCAAAGCGTCACGGAATTCCTTGTTATAAGAATCCGGGTTTGGTGATGATGCCCGCGAACCAGCGTAAAACAGGCCAATGAAGGTATTTAATTCTTTGTTGGTAAACATGGGATGCCCCTCCTTTCTATGTACTCAGCACTGGCAGATGCCTGTACAAAGATTATAGGGCGGAGAATAGGAAACTTCAATAATAGAAAGGGAACATAGCATGAATGAAATTAAGATTTTTAATAATGAAGAGTTCGGACAAATTCGGACAGTTTTAATTAATCATGAGCCTTGGATGGTAGGCAAGGATGTTGCAAGGGCTTTGGGGTATGAAGATACCGTAAATGCTATCAAAAAGCATGTTGATGAGGAAGATAAGATTATGGGGTGCCAAAACGCCACCCCATCTATTACAGACAGTTTAGGATGTGTGCAGTATCCGACGTTAATCAACGAATCCGGCCTATACTCCCTGATCTTCGGTAGCAAGCTGGAAGGCGCAAAACGCTTCAAGCGCTGGGTAACCTCGGAAGTCCTCCCGGCAATCCGAAAATCTGGCAGCTACGGTGCTCATTCCTACAGGCTGAAAGATGCAACGCTCCCGGAGGTTTCCAGCCTGCTCCATGAGGTGACAGGTTTCCTGCGGGAGATGGACAAGGTCATGCGGGCGCAGAATTCGCACCCATCGGATATTGCGGAGGAATTTAAAAGCGTATGCGGGCAGTTCGGGGTTGTAGAGCTTTCTGAAAGGTTTGTCAAAGAGCCTGCAATGGTGGAGCCGACGTATTTCATGCCTTTGCCGGAGGTTATGGCGGATCAGGATTAGTCCGGGTATTAAAACATCAACAATTAACAGAAAGGAGAAAACAATATGCTGACACAGAAAAAAGGGCTTTCTCAGGGACAAATTGCAGACGCCGAAAAACTTTGCCAGATCAGACAGGGTATCCAGCCAGAGCAGTGGCCGTTATTAAGGATGATCTTCACGGCATATATGGATGGCATAGGGACAGGGCTGCAGCTATCCGGGCAGGATAGCGGGAATAGCGTACAGACAAGGGGGTAGGGGAAAATGAAGAAGAAACAGATTAATGAATCTATAGATACAGAACAAATAGAAAAAGCGGCAGGGATGGCATTAAAGCATTTTGGAGTCGGGGGACCGCAGGAAACAATAACGATAGCCAAAAATACGGAAATGATAGCGCAGGACAGGTTTCTTATGCTTGCAAGGGGGCGCGGCATAAAAAAGCCCGTATCATTATTGATTACGATACGGACTTTCCATACATACTGGTTAGGATTAACGCTTTGTAACCGTGCAGCCGGTTGGGAGTTCCGGGAATTCTGGCTCTGTTGGGTAAGGCCAGAATGCTTCGAATCCAAGTAGTTTAAGGGGACCGTCAAATTCATTGCTAGTGGATAAATGTGGATAAGTCTCCCAAGAACAATAATCAAACTTTTTAACAATTTCGTTTTTTCTATTGTTTGGCATGTTTTCTGGAAATTTTATGTAGTACAAAGCGGACAATTGTTTTAACTCCTTTCTATATGTACTCGGCTGTTGCAGCAGCCTGTATATAGATTATAGGACGGGGATAGGAAACAATCAATAGTTAGAAAGGAAAAATGATTATGAAAAATATCGAAATTGTTTTAGACAGCCGGGAATTGGCTGTCATGGTAGGAAAAGAACACAAAGAGCTGCTCCGGGACATCCGGAGGTATGTGGAGCAGATGGAAGAAGCCAATCAAAAGGCGTTTGAGGAAGGCATGGGAGGAGAGCGCAAGATTGCGCTTACCGAATTTTTTAGGGAATCCAGCTATGTAAGCGAACAGAATAAATCACTTCCATGCTACCAGGTCACAAAGAAAGGCTGCGAGTTTATAGCCCACAAGCTGACCGGGACAAAGGGGACGGAGTTTACAGCCCGTTACATCAGCCGTTTCCACGAAATGGAGGCAGCCCTGAAAGCCGACAGGAACATTTATAAGATCAAAGACACGAGCCTTGGCGAGGTCACGAGCTTCGTCCGGGAGATGGACAAGGTCATGCGCGACCAGAACTCCCACCCGTCCGACATTGCAGAGGCGTTCAAAGGGATCTGTGAGCAGTTCGGGATCGCGCTTCCAGACAATTTTGTAAAAGAACCTGCGGCAGTGGAGCCGTCGTATTTTACGCCGCTGCCGTGGATGGGAAATGATGGGGAGTGACAATATTTATCATGCAGGAAGCTAAGAGGGAGGGGTAAGTAGATGGACGGGATAAAGCGGACACTTAAAACAATGCCAAATTTTAAAACAAACAGCCCGGATGATTTTTTTCATTTTGATTACAGCCTGGGCTATTACCTTCCAGAAACAAAAGCCAGGATAGATGAGGCTGTAAATGGGGTTTATGCACAGATTGCAAAAATACTGGATGATGACAGGGCAGGGGTGGATGAAGGTAAGGTTTGCAACTGGCTTTCCATCAATCTGCCGGAGAATTGCCCGAATATTTGTATTTCATTCAAGCGGGAGCTTGCAGAAATGCAGATAGAAAAATTTGGAGCCAGGCCCCTTTATGGTTTTGACAGTAAAAAAGAGGGCTGGCTTCCAGTGGAAATTTTTATAACTTATGGGGGGACTTTAGCCCCAGGCCAGAGATGTCCGGAAGAAAAATTATCAAGGCTTAAAGGAATCCTTGATGCCAACCCTGCGCGGGTACCGGGGCATGAACTTGAAACGAAGTACAGGCTTGCATATGAAAAAATTCAAAATGAAATCCGGGAATTGGAAAAATCCATCGGGAAGGCATAGCCCTCCCGATGGGGGCAATCAATAACGAAACACAATTATAATAATAGTTAAAAGGAAGGGGGATGAAAAAGATGGATGAACGCCAAAAGCACGTTTACGTTGCAGAATTAACAAATAGCAGCATAGGGCAGAGGATTGAGGTCAGCGTGGATTTGAAAGGAAATGCTTAAGAGGGGATGTGGAAGGTGGATGGCAGAAAAAAGGCCACGAAGGAAAGGTTTCAATGTTTAGATAATTTCAACGATAAAACAGTCCTTCATTATTGCACAAAACAGGAAATGGCGGATGCGTTTGAAAAATATGGAGGGCTGGACTGGATGGTTGGCGCTGAACATAAGATAAAGGAACTGACTGCCGATATGGCAGGGTTCCATGAAGAAAAAAGCCAGCGCGTAATTATTGATTATGATAAAGGGTTTGGAACGTTCCTGGTCCGGAGGGTTTATATGGATTATGGGACACCGGAGGGCGCCCCATAAAAAAATTTAGGTTTTTAAATGTATACAGAGTGGGCATGAATCATCTGTACATTCTGAATGGTGTGGGCATTGGGTCCTGTCAAATTTCTTACCATAATCGTTGAAAGTTACGATTTCAGGCCTGCCCTCATAAGGGCATGTACGAAAAGTACCACCAGAAATGTAATTTTTTTCCATATGCTTCTCCCTTCTTATATACTCAGCTGTTGCAGCAGCCTGTACATAAATTATAAGGCAGGGGGATGGAACATGTAAACAATCAAATATCAACAAAGGGGGCGTCCCATGAAAGGGAAGGAAATCAATTTAAAACTCGAATTAACGGAAGGGTACCAGAAGCGGTTCACCGAAAGCTGCTGCCGCAGGGTGCTGGCAAAGAGGGGCCAGCGCCCTGCCCCTCCAGCAGTAGCTATAGAAAGGGGGCAGAAGGATGAAAAGAATGGAAATTAAGGCATCAGACGCTGGGGAAGCGTGGGGACTGGCGGGCAGGCTTTTCCCTGCGGGCTATGAAAAGGACGAAGATAAAAGCAGGGAAACCGGGGCCGCAGTTTACCGCTCGCTGGAATGCGGCGTAGATGACTACATTTCGGATTTTGGGGACAGGCTTGTGGTAAGCCACCAGGACGGCAGTTCGGAAACGATCTGGATCAGCCCGTGCATAGAAAATGAAAACCTTGGGGGCTGTGGGCAGCAGGGCTTAAGCTACCGGGTATTTATCACCAGCTCATATGAAGCGGCCTGTTTGATAGCGCGGGGGCTTGCCAGCTCAAAGGAATTTTCCTGCAAGGCCAACGCCAGGATAAACCATGGAAGCGCGGAATGCAGCGATGCCAAGGGGGTAATCCCTGGCGCAGTTGAAACGGAGGGCAGGTATTATGCTGCACTGTCATACTGCAGCGGGGGCAGCGCAAAATATGAACTGACAGTCTGTTAGGGGGGATGCTAATGCGGAGCAGGATAAAAGGCGGGTACATACAGGTAATAGAAGCGGACCCCATGCAGGCGGCTGCCCTGAAATCATGGGGCGGCATGATAAAGTGGAACAAGCGGGAAAAGTTGTGGGAGGGGCTTGTGTGCGCGGAACTTCTGGACAGGCTCTCCAGGCTCTGCCCACTCAAAGGGGCGGCAGAAGCAGAACGGCTGCGCCTGGACGCAGTACAGGCGGCGGTGGATGCGGAACGTGTGCGCCCAGCAGGGGGCCTGAAGCCGCTCGTAAAGTACCCGGTAAAAAAGGGCCTTTACGCACACCAGGTGAGGGCGGCGAACATGGCATTGCTTACATTCGGGCTTGTAGAACCGGTAGGAGGGGGCAATGAAAATGTATCTGGCTAAAAATTGGCATTTCATACTGGCAGGGGCTGCACTGACGGCTTTTGCGGTGCCGCATACATACAAGGCAAGGGGGTATTTCGCAATAGGTGGGGAGTGGCTCATCCTGCCGGTAATATTGATGGCAGCATATTTCACTAAGGTGTTTATGCAGGACATATTCAACATAATCTATTTTGGGAATGGCGATGAAAAATGACAAATGCATGGAAACCACTGGACAAAGTACTGTTTATGTTTGGGGGGGGCAGCGGAAGTTATAAAATTTAATGGTGTTTACCAGTCAAAGCGAACATGCTGCTTGGCATGATAAGCACGGTGCGTTTTTAAACAGGAAAGGAGATGATGACTAATGACAACAGAAAATGGAAAATCAAGTAATGGTTTCGCTTTTCTGTTTGAGTGACCAGAGATGGGATGCGGTAAGACTTTAACAGCCATCGCGGTGATGGGCACGGCTTACCAGATGGGGGCAATTGACAGAGTATTGATTATAGCACCTACATCTGTATGCGCCGTATGGCCGCGGGAATTCGATGAAATGGCGGACTTCCCTGTCACCTGCCGGACGCTCTTAGGGGATAAGCGGTCGCGCCTGAAAGCTCTGTCGGATTTGGAGAAGTACCGCTATCCGAAGCTGAAAGTGGCGGTGGTCAATTACGAATCCACATGGCGCGAGGGGGTGTTTGGAGCATTGAAGGGATACCACGCGGACATGGTTATCTGCGATGAGAGCCAGCGGATCAAGACACACAATGCGCAGCAGTCCGTGGCGATCCACAAGCTGGGGGACGCGGCAAAGTACAAGCTGATCCTGTCCGGAACCCCGGTCCAGAACGATGCCATAGACATCTGGTCGCAGTACCGCTTTTTAGACCGGACGGTTTTCGGGGACAGCTTCTACGCATTCCGTGGCCGCTATGCGGTCATGGGCGGCTTCAATAACAAAAAAATAGTAGGCTACAAGGATTTGGACGGGCTGGTGCGCAAAGAACACAGCATCGCGTTTAGGATCACCAAGGAAGAAGCAGTGGACCTCCCTGAACAGACATTTGAAACGCGCCGGATTGAAATGGCAAAGAAAGAGCGCAGACTGTATGATGCGCTCCGCAGGGATTCCTACGCGGAACTGGCAAACGGCGGGCAGGTGACGGCAACAACCGTCCTGACAAAGCTCCTCCGCCTACAGCAGCTGACGGGCGGCTTTTTAGTACAGGACGATGCGGAAAGGCCGGAACAGGTAAGCACTGCAAAGCTGGATGCGCTAAAGGACATCATACTGGATTACGTCATCGGTGCGGGAAGGAAACTGGTTGTATTTGCCCGGTTTATCGCGGAAGTAAAAGCGGTTATAAAACTGGCAGAAAACACGCTCCCTGCGGGGAAAAAGCTGGTATCTATCTATGGGGATATCAAAAAAGAGGACAGGGGGCCGCTGGTGCAGCAGTTCCAGGAAGACCCGGCCACAGTCCTTTTCGTAGGCCAGATCGATACTGCCGGGACCGGCATCACGCTTACTGCTGCCGACACATGCGTCTATTACAGCAAGAATTTTAATTACGCAACGTATGAACAGAGCCTTTCCCGGATACACAGGATTGGGCAGCGCAACACATGCACCTACATAGACCTTGTGGTTGCGGATAGTGTGGACGAAACGATCACGGCTGCGCTCCGGAAAAAAGAGGACCTGGCAAAAACCGTGGTCGATGACTGGAAGAAAATATTCAAATAAGGTGGTGGATGGTAGATGACGCTTAACAATTTTATTCTAAAGCTGATACGTCTCAAACTAGGCCTTAGAAATGACGCAAAGATTGTAATGTGTGTAGGGGATAAGGACCGGATGTATCCTAGCAGTGGCATCAATAGAAAATTCACTGGCCGGAGTGGTAAAGCAGGCCGTGCAGATGGCTGCGGAAGCGCACAGGGTCAATGATGGCATCTACCACAGCGCATCATCGGAAATAACGCCGCTGGAAGGATACATGGCAGAAAATGGCGGGTTTGACGAAGTAGAAGGCGGCCTTGCGGATGTTGGGCTTGAACCCCCGGATGCAGTTGAAGCAGATGGGGGCGGGGCTGGCGGCAATGAATTATAAACTATTATACCAAAATAGGAGGAGGCCAAGATGGCAAAAAACGAAGTAGCAGAAAAAGAAGCATTTACGCTTGTCCCGATGTATACGGGGATGGATGAAGACATGAAGGCGGAGATTGAAGACGAGCTGGACGATTTTGACGATGAAGGCAGCATTGACTGTCGGCGGATCAAGATGCCAACTGGGAACAGCAAGGCATTTGAAGTGGAAAGCGACAACCCGGATGACCCGGATATGGAAAAGGAGCTGCGCGGGGTGATCCTTTTCACACACAAAATGAACGCCCGCTGGGAGGGGGGCTACGGCGGGGAGAACCGTATGCCAGTATGCTCCTCCTGGGACGCGAAGCAGGGCGTGGAGTTTGATACCGGCGCGGTCTGCAATTGCGATGCCTGCGAATACAACGGATTTAAGGCGGACGGCGTGGGGAAGGGGTGCAAAAACACACGCCGCATCTACCTGATGCTTGACGGGAGGCCGTACCTTTACCTTTTGACCGTCCCGCCGACATCCCTTAAAGCGGTAAGCAAACAGTTAAAGCGCCTGATTTCAAACGGCCTGCCATTGACCCGGATGGCGGTAACATTCCGGCTGGAACCTGCCAAAAGCAAGGGCGGCAAGGACTACGCGAAAATCACGGTCGAAAAGAGCGGGGAGCTTACAAAGGAGCAGGGCGACCTGGCGAGGCAGATGCGCGAAGGGATCAAAAAACAGTATACGGCCGTGGCGGTAGATAATGATGATTGCAATGTAAGCGGCACGGTCAGCCGGAACGCCGCGCCGGAAACAGCACGGGCGGCAGATGCGCAGGCGGCGGGGCCGGATGGCTTTATGGAAATCCCGGACAGCATTGGGGATGGGGAGCTTCCATTCTGTTAACAAACAACGGCGGCAGATGCCGCCGTGCCAAGGAAAAAAGTTGAAAGGGAGCGGGGCTTGGTATGGATGCACAGGGCATTGACATTGACCGCCTGGTAGACTATAGGTCGGAATATTGGGCGTATATAAAAAAGCCGCACGTAAGCGGGAAAAACCTGACCGGGCTGTGCCCTTTCCATGACGACAGGAAACACAGCTTTTCCGTAGATTTGGAAACCGGGATGTGGAACTGCCTTGCGGAAGGCATTGGCGGCAACTTCCTGACCTTTTATGCAAAAATCCACGGCCTTGGGGAAGGGAAGGAAGGGACGGCACAGGCTTATAAAGAAATACTGGAAAAATACGGGGTGGAGCTGGACAAGGCTTCTGGAAAGGGGGAGGAAAAGCCGGCCCTAGGGGGCTACAGCCTTGCCCAGTATGCCTTTGAAAATCACCTTCCAGAAGATTGGCTGCGGAATGAATGCAAAGCCAGCAATGCCCATGACAGGTACAACGGCGCAGATTATGTAAAAATCCCGTATATGGATGAAAACGGGGTTGAAGTTGCATCCAGGAAGCGGTTTGCCAATAAGGAATTCCGCTGGAAAAAGGGCACGTCCGCCAAAGCAAACCTCTATGGCGAATGGCAGCTTCAGAAGATCCGTGCTGCAGGATACGTAATATTGGTGGAAGGGGAGAGCGATTCGCAGAGCCTGTGGTATATGGAATTATCTGCACTCGGGGTGCCGGGGGCATCTATGTTCAGGGCGGCCTGCGCAGCCCTGCTCCAAGGGCTTAAAGTATACATACACCAGGAAAAGGACGGCGGCGGGGAGGCATTCTTCCGGAAAGTAACACAGGGGCTTGCGGAAGGCGGGTTTACCGGGGAAGTGTACTGCTTTTCCTGCGGGCAGGTACCGGGGTGCAAAGACCCATCGGATGTTTTTATAAAATTCGGGAAGGAAGGCGGCAGCAAGGAAATCCTGGAACTGGTTGGCAATGCGGAAAAAGTAGACCTTTCAGCCCCTACCCCCGCAGCGCCCTTGGAAGGGGCGCCGGTTAGCCTACGTCAGCCGGGTGGATGGGAGTATTCGGAAAGCGGCATAAAAAAATACAATAAGAGGTCCAACGCAAACGAACTTGTCTGCAGGACGCCGGTTATCCTTAAACAGCGGCTGAAAAGCCTAGACACAGGGGAGGAAAAAATAGAAATCGCATTCAAACGGGACGGGGGATGGCACCAGGCAATATTCCAGCGGAGTACACTGTTTACCAGCCGGGGCATCGTAGCGCTTTCAGACCTTGGATGCACAGTCACGTCAGAAAACGCCAAACAGGTGGTGCAGTTCCTGTCTGCGCTGGAATCCGAAAACATTGACCTGATCCCGAAAGCAGATGCCACATCCACATTCGGCTGGCAGCCGGGAGGGCGGTTCATCCCGGGGCGCGAACAGGGCATCGTGCTGGACGTAGACCCATCCCAGCAGGGCGCAGCAGCGGCGTATAGGAAGGAAGGGACGCTGGGCGGATGGGTGGAAACGATGCGCCCGCACAGGGGGCGGGACAGGTTCCGCTTCATACTCGCGGCCAGCTTCGCGGCGCCGCTCCTTAAAATCATAAAGCAGCGGACATTCTTTGTGTACAACTGGGGCAATTCCAAAGCCGGGAAAACGGCGGCATTAAAAGCCGCATTGTCTGCCTGGGGCGACCCAGAACGCCTGATGGTAAATTTCAATGCGACGCAGGTAGGCTTAGAGCGCACTGCTGCCCTGTACCGGGACCTGCCGCTGGGGATTGATGAACGCCAGCTTTCCGGGGGCCGGCAGGAAGACCTGGAAAGGGTTGTTTATATGATCGCAAACGGAAAGGGGAAGGTCAGGGGCGCAAAGTCGGGCGGGGTACAGAAGATGTATTCCTGGCGCACGGTCGCGATCGCAACGGGCGAGGAACCGTTAGCACGTGAAACAAGCAAAGGCGGCGTAAGCACACGCGCTTTGGAACTGTATGGCGGGCCGTTCGAAGATGAACAGTCGGCTTCTGAAATGCACCAGAGTTCCCCGGAAAACTGCGGCCACGCGGGGCCGGAATTTGTAAACAGGATCGTAAAATTCACGGAAGAAAGCATCTGCGGATGGTACAGCCGGATGCAGCAGTATGTAAGCAGCATTTCGGACGGGAAATCAGGGAGCCATGTGGCCGGGGTGGCTGCAGTTGCCCTTGCGGACGCGCTGGTAGACGAATGGCTCTTCCTTGGAAAAGGGGCGCCGGATTCTGATACGCTGGCCATCGGCAGGGGGTCATGGGAACGCGCAATGGATATGGCAAAGGCAGTCATGGAAGAACTGGAAGCGGAAGGGCCCGGGGATGTCAATGGGCACGCAGCACAGTTTGTAGCGGACTGGATACTGTCAAACCGCTCAATGTTTGGGGACGATGCCAAAGGGCCATATTTAGGGTTCTTGGAAAAAGGCGGCAGGGAAGCGTACATCATCTCGTCCATGCTGCGCAATGCGCTTGAAAAGGAGGGCTTTTCCTACAGGAAGGCAATGGCGTACCTGGCGCAGAAGGGCCTAATTGCGTACTCCAAACACGAAGGCCACGGCGGGAACCGGTATGCGGTCAACAAAAAGAAAGACGGCCAGGTGAGGCGCTTTGTGAACTTCCATGCCTGGAAGCTGTACGAGGGGGAGGGCACGGCGGCCTGCAGCCAGATGGAACTCGGGGAGTTTATGGGTGTCCCGGATGGTACACAGCTGCCGTTCGGCTGACGGCGCGGCGGTAGCCATTGCAAGCCACCGGAAAAATGCAGGTGGCTATCAAAGTGGAAACCGCCAAGGCGGCATAAATAAAGGGCCTGAAAGGCATGGTTACCACAGTAGCCACTATATTTAATAATATATATATGCGTTTACCGCACAGATGCGATATGCAGTTTTTTTTAAATAAAGTTTGGTGTATCCGCGGAAACGGTGGCTACCACGGCTACCTCCCCGCAGGCCGCATAAATAAAGGCTTTGCAGGCACTGGGATGGAAAAAACAGGGGCTACTGGCAGGGGGCTACCGGCCATTTTGGGATAGATTATCGCATATGTATTTAAGTGCATAATTTGATTGGCAGGTGGGCATAGGCGGTTTTGTAAACCTGCCAGAATGATGGATCCATTTGGGGTAGGGCAGAAGGGCGGCAAGAATATGACAAATTTTGAATGGATGAAAGGAATGGGTGCGGAGGGGCTGGCTTGGCTTCTCTGCGAAATCAAAATGGATTATGAATTGGATAACCGCGAATTTCCAGGAGAAAACGATCTCGAAGGATGGAAGGAATGGCTGGAAAGCGAGTGTGGTGAGATATGAAAGCAATAACCGTTTTGCAGCCGTGGGCATGGCTTCTTGTTTCGGGGAAGAAGCGTTGTGAAACACGGCCATGGAAAACAGATTACCGGGGAGAAATACTGATCCACGCAGGGAAAAAGGATATGACAAGCACCGTGATGCAGCAGACGTTCTTTGAAGCAAAGTGCATGAAACGGGCGGGAGTGCCCAGTGCGGAAATTGCAACTGGGGCAGTCATTGGCAAAGCCGTACTTGTAAACTGCGTCCAGATTGACGAAACAATGCGGGAGCTTATTAGGAAACAGCACTTTGATGAATATGCACTTGGATGCTATTCACCTGGGAGGTACGCATGGGTGCTTGAAAATCCGCAGATGTTTAAAAATCCAATCCCGGCATCCGGGAAACTGGGGCTTTGGGACTTTGATGGAAATTTGTGAATACGGGGTGGGATGCAGTAATGGATGGATTGTTTGAAGTTATAGCAAAAAACGGAAGCGGAAACAAACGGGTTGTTTATGGCACACGCTATAGTGTGGCGACTGACAGGACTTATTTTTTGATGAAAACAGTTCTAGCTGGATGTGGATGCCAGCGGGCCTCTATGAACCAGCAATTCCAAAAGACGGGCTTTGTTATTTATGACAGGCAGCAGGCTACGGCTTTCTGCGCGGATTTGTATTCATAACAGGAAGCAGGCATACGGCAGACAGGGGGGATGGCAATGGAAAAATGGAGGCTTAAGGGCAGCGGGCATATCGCGGGCTTCCTTTCATTCCTGCGCGATGTGCAGACGGGATATAACATTGCAGCGGAGGCAGAGGATGAAGCGGGGAGGAAAACGCAGGACATCCTACACAGGCTGGAACTTTGGGATGACGGCCACCAGGACATGGAACAGATGGCAGAACTGTTAAGGGGCGTGCGGCGGGAACGCAGGGACGCCAAAGATGCCCGCATGGAGGCAGAGCCTGTTATCTCATGGATTTCGCAAAACCAGAAAACGATAAGCGGGCTGGAGGCGCTTTTGGGGGATGTCCGGAAAATAGAAAAGTCGAATGCCCAGAGGCATTATATATTCAAGACGGATGTCCTCAAAAGCATAGTGGCTGATGGGATGCAGGCAGAAACAGGAGAAAAGGATGGGGTGAATAATGGGCAAAGGAATCTGCAGATACGCAATCCCAATGAAGCCGCCGTACCAGTATCCGTATGCCTGCGCGGTAATGTATGAATGCAGGTATGAAATGGAACGCAACCGGGGCGGGGAATTATGCCCAAGGCTTGGAATAGGGGAATACAGGGAGAAAAACGGGCTGGAGCTGGAAGGGGCGCGGATTGTTAAAAGATACAGCGGTCTAAGGAAAGCACTGGAAGATCCGGCAGTAAAAGAGGTAATCATTGACAAGCATTCCAGCATGGGGAAAACAGAAGGATTTCTGGATATGCTTGGAGCGGTAACGGAGGCAGAAAGGAATGGATAATAAATTTTTTCAAGAAGCAACAAACGCATATATAGTGGCATACAATACGGCGATGGAGCAGATGCGCAATCCAAACGCGGCTGCCCAGATTGCCATGTCCGTGACTATGGCGTATATTGCGGCAGCTAAGGCAGAAATGCGCCAGAAAGAGCGGGAGCAGAATATGGGGCTTGGCATATTGAGCGTATTGGCCGCTGCCGCGGCAAAACGGGACGGACAGGATGACGGTGGGGGTTCTGAAAAGAAGTAACACCGTAACACCAAAGTTTCCAGTAGGTGTTACATATGGTGTTACGCCGGAATGTTGCCAAAATTGTAGGCTCTGAAAGGAAATGTAACACCTGAAACACCTAAATGGAAAACAGGACTGTATTTATAGAAAAAATCGCATTATCACACGCCTTATGCGGTAATGCGATAATTTTGCTAAAAACAGGGTATATATTCCAGATTTGGGTGTTACGGTGTTACAAACCCCAAAAGCCCGCATAAATAAAGGGATTGTGCGATATTTTGCAGTAACAAATGGTGATACGTGGCGGGTGTTACATCCGGAGGTGGAATTGATGGATATTTACAAAGAAACTGCTGCAAAGCTAGATAAATTAAGGCTTAACGAGACACAGATGAGCAAAGGGCAGTTTGTGCGATACGCATCTGTGCTGAAAAAATATCGCAGGGAAATTACCGCAGGGGCAAATGAAGTGTTGAAACAGTTCTGGCTTTCCGGGATAATTGTGGAAAAAGGCAGCCAGGCAGATGAATTATGTGGAAGCATCCAGCAGGTTGTAGATGATGAAGCTGCCAAAGGGGAAATGGAACGGCTCAAAGGTATCCTCTTTCAGACCTACTCCTTGGAAAAATTTCTTGAAGCGGCCTGCATGGTGCATGACAGGATTCTGTACGAGGCATACGCGCCGTACTGGATCAGCAGGTGTACATTGAGGCCCCTGCCGGACGGCATCCGATGGGCGGGGGTCCAAGGCGGCGGGGCGGCCTGGTACAACCGCCTGATTGATATGTACTGGCACGATGGATACGGGCTGTGGGTGTCGGAAGATAAAATAGCCTGGCGTATGTGCCTGCCGCCGACCAGGGGGCTGTGTGAATCGGAATATGGGAAAGGGAGGGTGATGGCAAATGCTTGAGAAATACGTGCCGGGCTTTGATCCGGATGCGTTCTTACAGAAAATTGCGGCAGAAAGGGCAATCACAAAAAAGGAAGCTTCGGAAGTGTGCCGGAGGGAAGTGCCAAAAGAAGCGTATTTCCAAAAGAAAGTAAAAGACGGGCTGAAAAAGCAGTTCCCAGGCGCATATGTTGCCAAAATCGCACAGGGGATGTATTCCCAGGGCGGCATCCCTGATGTTTTATGCGTCGTGGATGGGCATGCATTCTTCTTTGAGGTAAAGCGGCCCCTGTTTGGAAAAGTTTCCAGGCTGCAGGAAGCGGCAATTGAAAAAATAAGGGCCGCAGGCGGGGCTGCAGAGGTTGTAAGCTGGCCGGAAGAGGCGGCAGGGGCCATTAACAGCTGGAGGGGCGGGGATGGACAAAAAGAAACAGGTTGAAGTGCTGAAATATTTCCTCGGGCGGATTTATAGGTCAGACCAGCACAAAAGCCAGCTGGACGCGCGGATCAGGGGCATAAAGGCAAAGCGGCACATCGATGGATGCCCCAAAAGCGAAGGCCCGGCCTCCATCTGCTATTGTATATCGGACATAGAGAACCGCATTTTAGGGCAGAAAAGGGAAATTGATTCAGCAATCGCACAGGTAATGGACATCCTGGACTACCTTCCAATACACTCCATCGAGCGCCAGATCTGCGAGCTTCGGCACATAGACTTCAAGCCCTGGAGGGAGATTTCCGCAGAAATACCAATGTCCCGGTCGCAGGTTTACAGAAAGTACAGGATGGCACTGGATGCGCTCCTGGAAAACCAGCGCGTGCAGGCCATGATGGAAGGGTACGAGGGGGAGTATGACAAATACATACAAAGGCGTGCGGGAAGGGGAGGCGGGCAGCGCGGGGGATTTTCCAGAACGAAGAAAAGATGAGACACAATGCTGTTGCTGCCCATTTATTCTGGCTTCAAATAAATCTGATTGATTGTCACAGAAT
>CAMUML010000052.1 GCA_947089855.1 uncultured Eubacterium sp. | reverse complement strand
AACTTATTAACTCTATAGCTCTTGTGGCTATATCATTATTATACTAGGGAGGGATAACGCTAGACGATGAAATGCGGGGAAGCGGGTGCGCCGCTTTTTGGAATCGAAGCCCTTTACGTTCCTAGGGGGCTTGTCGTTTCCGATATATGGGCTGCATTGGCTGGTTATGAGTTCTGTTGGCTGCTATCTTGTAAACCACATGCCGCCAGGCAATAGCTTTTCTATGATACTGATTTATTTATGTTGCCTCGGCATAACGGTTTTGCTGGCTATGGTTGCCGGGAAGATTAACAGGATGGTACAAACAGGGCTGGTAGACCCTTTGTTTGATTCTATTGAAAGGAGGCTATAGGGATTTTATGGCAAGAATACAGGGTGCAGGCGGATGCAGAAGTTTTCATCTGGATACGTTTATCAATGAGTATGTAATAAAGCGGCCGGGAAGTATGTTTGTCCAGGATATTGAGGCAAACCAAGAAAAACTGCAAAAACAGATATACGGGAAATCTATATTGGTAATAGGCGGTGCAGGCAGTATTGGATCCAGCTTTTTAAAAGCGCTGCTTCCATTTGGGCCAGCGTCGGTTGTTGTGGTAGATACGGATGAAAATGCATTGGCAGAGCTTACCAGGGATTTACGGAGTACCAATGGGATGCCTATGCCAAAGGAATATCTGCCATATCCGATGGATTATCATAGTATTACATTCCGCCGTATGTTCCGCAGCCGGCGTGGGTTTGATATTGCCGCAAATTTTGCTGCTCATAAACATGTCCGTTCAGAAAAAGATATTTATTCGGTGGAGGCACTGTTCCGCAACAATGTGCTGCATGCAAAAGGGCTGCTTGATTTGCTGTCGGAATACCCTCCAAACGTATATTTTTGTGTTTCGACTGACAAGGCAGCAAATCCTGTGAACCTTATGGGGGCGTCCAAACGTATTATGGAAGACCTGATCTTTTCGTATTCCGGCCGTTTCCCCGTTACGGCAGCCCGTTTTGCAAATGTAGCGTTTTCCAATGGTTCGCTCCCGGCAGGTTTCTTAAACCGTATCCAAAAGATGCAGCCAATTTCCGCACCCACTGATATAAAAAGGTACTTTGTTTCACCAACAGAATCCGGTCAGATCTGTATGCTGTCAGCAATGTTGGGGAATAACCGTGAAATATTTTTTCCAAAACTGGAAGAAGCCCAAATGATGGCATTTGACAATATTGCACGGGCGCTGCTTATGGCAAATGGCTATGAAGTATTGGAGTGCCCGTCTAGCCTTCAAGCGTTAGAAGCGGCGAAAAACCTGGAATCTGGGGGCAGGAAATATCCGGTCTATTTTTCAGAATCGGATACATCGGGGGAAAAACCATATGAAGAATTTTACACAAAGCGGGAAACCGTGTCATTAGGCCGGTTTCGGGCGCTTGGCGTGATTACAGGCAAAGATATTCCAGACCGCAGGGGCATAGAAAGTTTGCTGGGGCGGCTGGAGGCGGCTTTTGAAATGCCAGGTGTAGCAAAAGATGATATTGTGGAAATCATAAAGGATTACTTGCCGAATTTTGACCATATTGAGACAGGGAAAGCATTAGATAGCAAGATGTAAGGGGAAATATTGAATGGCCAGGCAAAACAGCGGAGGGAGAAGGATCCCTCTATCGATACCAAATATGCAGGGGAACGAAATCACATATGCTACCAAAGCAATAAGGGAAGCTTGGGTATCTACGGGCGGGGCATATGTCAAGGAATTTGAAGAACGGCTTGCAGACTTTAATGGGGCGGGTGATGTGGCATCCTGCCAAAGCGGGACAGCAGCACTGCATTTAGCCCTTTTGGAATGCGGGGTACAGCCAGGCGATATTGTGATTGTCCCAACACTCACATTTATTGCAGCAGTTAATCCGGTGCGGTACCAGTTTGCAGAACCGGTTTTTATGGATTGTGACGACAGCCTATGTATGGATGCGCAAAAGCTGGAAGCATTCTGTGAAAAGGAGTGTACTTACCAGGATGGCAGGCTTTTGTATCATAACAGGCATGTAAAAGCGGCCGTTGTTGTCCATGTATTTGGGAATATGGCAGATATGGAACATATTATGGACACGGCAGGGCGTTTTGGCATTCAAGTAATCGAGGATGCTACCGAAGCACTGGGAACCAAGTATACACAGGGGCGTTACCAAGGGCGTTATGCAGGGACAATCGGTGATTTTGGGGCATACAGTTTTAATGGCAATAAAATTATCACTACAGGCGGAGGCGGTGCCGTGACAGCAAGGGACAGCGGTAAGGCAGCCCATATGCGTTACTTGTCTACACAGGCGAAGGATAGCCCGCAAAGCTACATACATCATGAAATTGGTTATAATTACCGTAT
This sequence comes from uncultured Eubacterium sp., assembly GCA_947089855.1. Lineage (GTDB taxonomy): Bacteria > Bacillota > Clostridia > Lachnospirales > Lachnospiraceae > Eubacterium_J. The sequence goes on along the minus strand of CAMUML010000052.1, from coordinate 25,517 downwards.
GACAAATTTGCAGGCAGCGCTTGGGGTAGCCCAGTTGGAGTCGTTGCCTGCATTTATAGAAACCAAACACAGGAACTATGCATTGTATAGGGAATTGTTTGCTGGTTTTGGCCTTTGCCGCCTGCTGCCGTTTCGGGCAGGTACGCACAGCAACCAGTGGTTTTATTCGCTGGAACTGGACCGCCAGCAGATCCGTGCGGGCTTAGATGAAATAATAGCAGCATTGGGAGGGCAGGGCATCCAGGCTAGGGCAGTATGGGGGCTGATCCATGAACAAAAACCGTACCAGGGCTACAAGGCATATAAAATAGAGAAGGCGCCTTATTACAGCAGTTGTATCCTGAATATTCCCTGCAGCACAAACTTGGAAGAAAAAGACGTCAGGACGGTAGCAGAAGAGGTCAAAAAATTATTGACAAAGATGGCAGAATAGGCAGCAGGGCACTATAGTATCATGTGTACTAGATGTACGCCGATTGCCGCAAATGATGTATGTGCGGATTTAGTCAAGCCGAAGGGAAGGTTATTATATGACAGGCCCTAAGAAAAAGGATTGAAAGGGATGGGAAGTTATGGCACAAATAAGCAGGCTCCATACCTTTTTTGGAAGTGTAATATACCCTGGGGCATTTCGTTTTTTTCAGGAGTTTATAGGGAATATAAATGCGCAGTCAGCAGGGAATTTCGGTATTTTGCTATTAAACGATGGGGTTGCAAAAGAAAAGCTTAAAAACCAGATAGTGGCAGTAAAAAGCCGTTGCGAAATCATACCATGCGCAGGTACCTGGACACCGCCGCAGCTGCGGGTGTACCTTATGGAAGAAGCAAAGGCAAGAGGTGCGGATATTCTCGTAGTTGGAGATGCAGACGATCTATTTTCAGCTGACAGGGTAGCATGTGTTGAAAAAGCATTTATGGAAGAACCTGCTGCAGATTTCGTTTATAATGACCTATATCTGTTTGATAAAAACTGCCCTATATTCCATCTGCCAGATGAGGTAGATGATATACATATGATAAAGGACTACAATTTCCTTGGCATGTCGAATACAGCGATTCGGATCAGTGCATTAAGCCAACGTTTTATCCATTCCCTGTATGAGTGCGATTCACCTGCCTTTGACTGGTATCTCCATGCAAGGCTGCTGCTGGCAGGGCATAAGGGTGTCAAAGCGAAGGGGGCGTATACACGGTACCGTATACATGAAAACAATTATGCAGGTATACCCGCAGGAAACAGGGGAAGCACGGAAAATGTAGCATATAGGCAGGCGGTGCAAAAAGAAATCGAGGTAAAGAAAAAACAATACCGGCTTTTAAAACAATATGACCCGTTGTTTGAGCAGCTTTATCGCAGTTATGAACAAGGATGGGTAATGGATACGCCAGGGCCGTGCCGTGGCTGGTGGGGGATGATGCGGGCAGCTAGTATGTTATCAGAGGGCTTATAAAGGGTGGCGGGAGTTTGGGGCTTTTTCGGTTATTATTCACGGGCAATGTCATTTACTTAAGCTCTTTCTGGCTGAAATTCAGCTATGCAAAGCCTTGGATTACCAGGTGTTTTCAATTACTGATCAAGGGCCAGATGGCTTAAGTTAATGACATTGATTCACGGGCCAGGAATGCGCATAAACTGCGCATTCCGTGAGAACATGATTCAGGAGTGAGGGGCGGTTTTGCGAAGCAAACTTCCAATATCGCCCCGAATGGTTACTGTGGGCGGCCACCAGGCCGTGAATAGTAACGGATCATAAATGTTGGATAATAGGTATTGTATAAAAGGTTTGGCTGTAATATAATCTTATTGTACAAGGAGCCCCGGCCACATCGGAAAACAGGGCAATCCAGAAAAGAGGCCAGACCATTGAAACCAGCCAAAACCATCCTTTTCCGCGCAGACGGAAATTCCAATATAGGCGCAGGGCATATGATGCGCTGCCTGTCCATTGCCGATGCCGCAGTATCCGCAGGCTGGCACTGCCGGTTTTTTACGGCAGACGACAGTTTTGCCGGGACGGTCCGCTCCCGCGGCTATGGCCAGCAGGCATTCCATACGGATTACACCGACATGCAGCAGGAGTGTAGTCCGTTTTTTGCGGTGATAAAGGCTAGCCGTCCGGCTGCTGTATTTGTTGATTCCTATTATGTGACCGCCAGCTATTTAACTGCGCTGTCGGCTTGCCTGAAACCGTTTGGCGGCAGGCTGTATTATATTGACGATGTACTTTCCTTTGCCTATCCGGCCGATTGTTTAATTAATTATAATATATATGGGCCAGACAAAGAAGATGCCTACCGGCAGCTTTACCAAAAGGCAGGGCAAAAATGCCCGCGACTGGCGCTTGGGACATTGTATGCGCCGTTGCATGTACAATACCAGGGGCTGCCAAAGCGGGTGGTCAAAGAAACGGCGAAAAGCATTTTGATCTCTACCGGCGGTGCCGATCCGGGCCATATCGGCATAAGGCTGGCAGAGTATATTGTACGCAGCCAGGATGTTAGCGGGCCTAAGGGCAGGATTGGGGATTTTGAATTTCATTTTGTAGTTGGCGCAATGAACCAAGACCGGGAAAAGCTGGCAAACATAGCGGCCTTAAGGGATGGCAAAAATATCACCCTACATTATAATACATCGAATATGTCTGGGCTGATGCAGCGGTCAGACCTGGCAATCAGCGCGGCAGGCAGCACGCTGTACGAGCTTTGTGCTACACAGACGCCAACGGTAACCTATATTTGGGCGGATAACCAAATACCGGGTGCGGAAGGGTTTGTTAAGCATGGTGTTATGGAATGTGCAGGCGACATCCGCAGTATGCCGGATTATCCCCCAAAACTGCTTACTGCGGCGTTGGAGCTGGCTGGTGATTATAAACGCCGGGTACAGATTGCAAATAGGCAGCAGGAAGTAGTGGATGGGAAGGGGGCGGAAAGGATTGTGGAGGAGCTTGTTGAAATTTGATTTTACTAGTTGTAATAAATTAGTAACATTTTTATAAATTTTTGGTAAATAGTATTGAAATTGTGTTTTGCTTATGCTACAATAACAAAAGTTGCGGGCCAGATGGTATCCGCAGGCAAGAAACAGGGGAAAATGTCAGGATAAAAGCAAAGTGGAGGTGTCAATTGTGGCTGCGGCTAAGGTTATCTTAGAAGTTTTATTCATTATAGTATGTATCGCGTTAACAGTCATTATCTTAATGCAGGAAGGTAAGTCAGCAGGGCTGGGGGCAATTGCCGGTTCGGCAGATACTTACTGGGGCAAAAATAAAGGCCGTTCTATGGAAGGGATGCTGGTAAAATTAACAAGGGCGCTTGTTGTGCTGTTTATTGTTATTTCAGCAGTCCTGAATATCGGGAGCTTTAACTAATGGATGAAACTGTCGCGGATAGCGGCAGTTTTTTTGTATATACAGGTGCCTGCCTGTAAGACTGTATGAGGAATGGTGTATGGACAGGAAATTATTGGAAGACAGGAAAAAAATGGTCTATGAGTTCATCTGTGATGACCTCTATGTCCCAATGAAGGCAAAAGAAATGGCTATGGTGCTGCAGGTTCCCAAAGGCCAGCGCGGGGAACTGCAGGAAGTGCTCAAAGCGCTTGTGGAAGAGTGCCGGATTGAGGTTTCCAAAAGGGGGAAATATACGAAAGCGCTTGGGAATGTACTGTTTGGTACGTTTATCAGCCATGCGAAAGGGTTTGGTTTTGTAGCGGTGGAAGGGTTTGAGCAGGATTTTTATATTTCGCCGGATAACCGCGGCGGTGCGGTCCATATGGACCAGGTGCAGATCCAGCTGCTGGACGGCAGCCGTATGCAGGGGCAAGGCAAGGCAGCGGGCCGCCTGGAAACACAAAAAGAAACGCAAAAACAGGGAAGCGGCCGTACTGGCAGCCGCGTGGAGGCAAAGGTTATCAAAATTGTGTCCCACGGGCTGAACCAGCTAGTAGGGACCTACCAGGGCAGCCAGAATTTTGGGTTTGTTATACCGGATAACCAAAAATTTGGGCGGGATATTTTTATTGCAAAGGAACACTCCCTGGATGCCGTAACGGGACATAAGGTTGTGGTCAAACTGACCAGCTATGGGGAAAAGGGGAAGAAGCCGGAAGGGGAGGTAATTGAAATAATCGGGCATATCAATGACCCGGGGACGGATATTATGTCGATTGTCAAGGATTTTGACCTGCCGGTGGAATTTTCGGAAAAAATACTGCGCCAGGCGGCCAATGTTTCCAAAGAGGTCAGCCAGGCGGATATGCAGGGGCGCCGCGACCTGCGGGATTGGCAGATGGTTACGATTGACGGGGAAGATGCCAAGGATTTGGACGACGCGGTATCCTGTGTGATGGAAGGGGAAAATTACCGTTTAGGCGTGCATATCGCAGATGTGGCAAATTATGTACAGGAGCATTCGGCGCTGGATGTGGAAGCGTATAAGCGCGGGACAAGCGTATACTTGGTCGACCGTGTGATCCCAATGCTGCCGCACCGGCTTTCCAATGGGATCTGCAGCCTAAATGCGGGGGAAGACCGCCTTGCTTTAAGCTGTGTAATGCTGATTGACCCGAAAGGGCGGGTGATAGACCATGAAATTTTAGAAACGGTCATAAAGGTAGACCGGCGGATGAGCTATACGGCGGTAAAAGAAATTTTAGAGGACCATGACGAAGCGCTTTGCCAGGAGTATGCACCGTTAGTGCCGATGTTTGAACGTATGAAAGAACTGGCGGCGCTGTTGCGCAAAAAGCGGATGAAGCGTGGTTCGATCGATTTTGATTTCCCAGAAACAAAGATCCTTTTGGATGAAACTGGCCGGCCGTTGGAAATCAAGCCTTATGAACGTAATGTAGCAACTGACCTGATTGAAGATTTTATGCTGGTTGCAAATGAGACGGTTGCGCAGGATTATTTTTGGCAGGAAATCCCGTTCCTTTACCGTTCCCATGAAGTGCCGGATGCAGAACGGATGAAAAAACTGGCGGCGTTTATCAGCAATTTTGGCCTGACTATCCGGGGGATACGGGAGGACATCCATCCAAAAGAGCTGCAAAAACTGCTGGCCAATATCGCCGGGACGCCGCAGGAGGCGCTGATCAGCCGCCTGACGCTGCGGTCCATGAAGCAGGCCAAATATACGGTAGACTGCCTGGGGCATTTTGGGCTTGCCACACAGTATTACTGCCATTTTACTTCCCCGATCCGGCGCTATCCAGATTTGCAGATCCACCGGATCATCAAAGACAACCTACGTGGGCGTATGAACGAGAAACGCAAAGAACATTATGCATCGATCCTGCCGGATGCCGCCAAACAGTCCAGTGAAATGGAGCGGCGCGCGGATGAAGCGGAACGGGAAACGGATAAGCTAAAAAAAGTCGAATATATGCAGGAGCGCATCGGGGAAATTTTTGAAGGCGTGATTTCCAGCATTACGTCATGGGGCATGTATGTAGAACTTCCAAATACGGTCGAGGGCATGGTCCATGTAACTGCGATGGAAGACGACTACTACCATTATGACGAATCGGCCTATGAAATGGTCGGGGAAACCGGCGGCCGACGTTTTAAACTAGGCCAAAGCGTGCGGGTGGAATGTACGGCTGCAGATAAGTTTCTTCGGACAATCGATTTTGCCTTGGCAGAAGGCTGACGGCTGGGGATTAGGATATAAGGAGCCACGAAATGGGTAAGGAAAACGGAAATTTTAAACTGGTAGCGAATAATAAAAAGGCAAGGCATGACTACTTTTTGGAGCAGACTTATGAATGCGGGGTCAGCCTTCATGGCACAGAGGTCAAGTCCTTGCGTATGGGCAAGTGCAGTATTAAGGAATCGTTTGTGCATATTGAAAACGGGGAAGTCATTTTGTACGGGATGCATATCAGCCCATACGAAAAAGGGAATATTTTTAACAGGGATCCCCTGCGGCCGAAAAAGCTGCTGATGCATAAACAGGAAATACGCAAGCTCCAGGGGCAGATCAAAGAAAAAGGGTATACGCTCGTGCCAGTGCAGGTGTATTTTAAAGGGAGCCTTGTGAAAGTGCAGATTGCTTTGGCGAAGGGCAAAAAACTTTATGACAAGCGCCAGGATATTGCAAAGAAGGATCAAAGGCGCGAGGCTGAACGTGATTTTAAGGTGCGCAATTTATAAAATAGGTTTTTGAGCGTTTTTGTTTTGCCGTTTTGAAATTTTACAGTGGCCTTGAAGTAAAAGGCCACTGATTTTTTTGTTTTCCTACGGCAAACAGGCTTGGGTCCGATAACTGGTACATAATGGGACGGTACGTTTGCCATATGATTCAAGATAATGACGCCCGTGAGCCAGCGTTATTAAGTGATACTGTAAATTTTACTGGTGGGCAGTAGAGTTTAGGTTGGCCGTTGCCTGGATGGTTTTTCCGGTACCGTCGCGTGTTACTGTGATAGTTGCGTCTGTATTGGCCTGGATGCCTTTGATTATGGTAGTTTCGGTTATGCTGGATATGGTATCGTCTGCATTTATCTTTGTAGCTGTAGTCACAGTTTGTTTCTTCCCTTTGGAATTTACTGTTGTTTTTGTAACTGCTTTTAATATGGAACCGTCCGGATAGGAAGTGGTAACGGTGATAACGGTTTGGCCGTCTATTGCGGTAGCAGTTTCGGTCTGTACGATTGTGCCGTCTGCCAGTGTTTCTGTCAAGGTTTCTGTTATGGATGTCCCTTCTGGTATCCAGACGGTTTCCGTTACTTTTATGGCGGAAGGGCTGATGGTTTCCGTCCTTGTTTGCGTAATACGTGCTAGGTGGCAGTTTGGGCCGGTTTCCGTAACGGTTACGATCGTAACGCCTACGAAATGCTGCACCGTTTCAAATTTGCGTTGGCAGAACGGGATTCGGCTGCCCGGGCAGCTTCCGGTACTGTTGCAGCAGCTTCCGTTGGCATTTCCACTGGAAGGGTTTCCACTAGAGGAATTTCCGCCAGAAGGGCTGCCAGAAGAGTTTCCGCCGGAAGGAGTTCCGCCAGGATTCCCGCTGGAACCGCTTCCGCCAGAAGAGGAACTGCTGGAAGGATCCCCGCCAGTGCCAGCGCCGGAAGAGGAACTGGTGGAAGGGTCCCCACCAGAGTTTTCGCTGGAAGCGGAGCTGCTGGAAGGGTCCCCGTCAGGGTTTTCACCGGAAGCGGAGCTGGTGGAAGGGTTCCCACCAGTGCCAGCGCCGGAAGAAGAGCTGCTGGAAGGATCCCCACCAGGGTTTTCGCTGGAAGCGGAGCTGCTGGAAGGATCCCCGCCAGTGCCAGCGCCGGAAGAAGAACTACTGGAAGGGTCCCCGCCAGAGTTTTCGCTGGAAGCGGAGCTGCTGGAAGGATCCCCGCCAGAGTTTTCGCTGGAAGCGGAGCTGCTGGAAGGGCCCCCACCAGGGTTTTCGCTGGAAGCGGAACTGCTGGAAGGATCCCCGCCAGAGTTTTCGCTGGAAGCGGAGCTGCTGGAAGGGTCCCCGCCAGTGCCAGCGCCGGAAGAGGAACTGCTAGAGTCAGCATTTTCTATTGTTAGCCGGAGTGTATTTGTGCTTTCAGCGGCAGAATAGTTGCCCTGGGCAGCGATATGGGCTTTGATGTTGTAAGGCCCAGGCTGGGCTGGCAGGCCGTCTGTAAAATTGCCCGCACCGTCTGCACAGTAGGAATATAGTATGGTTCCGGTAAATTGCTCGCCGTTGGCCAATATAACCGACGGCGGGATGCTGATGTTGGCAGGGCTGCCGTTGTATTGGGCGGTTTGCTGCGCATTTTCTTCCCATTGGATTACAGGTACTGCGCGTTTTATCGTAAATGTAGCCGTTTTTTCGCCGCGGTAGCCGCCAATGCCGGTAATAATAGCTTTTGCATCATTTCCCGCATTTACGTTTTGGCGGTATCCTATGGTATAATCAACCCCTTCTTTTAAGGTCTGCCCGTCCAGGGACACTGTTGCGGCAGGGGTTTGCGCTGTACCGTCGTATACGCATCCGCCAGCATCCAACGTAACCTCTGCCTTCTGGATGTCCAAAGGCTGGTATGTTGTAGCTATAGTACAGGCAGCCGATGCCTTCCTGTGGGTTTCGTCGCCGTCATAGCAAGCCGTAAACGTATAAGTCTGGTCCTGGTTTGGCAAAGTGGCAGTCCAGGTATAGCCTTCGCCTTTCGTTAGGGAGATGCTGGTGTCATTGTACATGAGCGTGACATTGGCGTTTTCTGGAAGATCTTCCGTGCCTTTGAGTTCCAGCGTTACCAGGCCGCCGCCTTCCAGTGTAGTTTGGGATGGACAAAGTTCCAGTTTTGGGGTTATCCAGTTTTGTAATTGGATATTTCTGGCCGGTTCGCGGGTTATACAGTCTAAAATTGTATAATATTGAAAGTTATCCTCTGGGGATTGCCATTCCCCGACACAGCAGCCATCCGGCAAAGAGGAGAGGATACTATTTGCAAAGGCTTCTTTTTCCAAATCTGTCAGATTACTGTAACCACCGGGGTTTGAAAGTGTAAGGATAGGGGAACTGTTGATTTCCAAAGTAAACGATCCGCTTAGTTCCAAAGGGGAAAGCAGCCGTAATATAGACTCGCCTGACAGTTTCCCTCCGCCGTTGATTTCTAAATGGTCAAAATTCCTCGGAGTGTAGTCGCCCAGATCCAGGGTGCTGTCGCCAGTCACGGTTAGCTTTCCATTTGCACTTCCAGAACTACCCACGCTCAGGTTGCCATTGGCCGTTATATTTGCGCCGTCTTTTAACGTGATAGTGCTGCCGTCTGCATTGCCTAATGAAATATCCCCTGTAATAGTAAGGTGCCCTGGGCCGGTAAATATGAGATGGTTTACTATTCCGTTTTTAAAAGTGATACTGGAAATTTCGGTATCGGACTCTGTACAAATGGTTACAGTCTTTCCAGGCCCTAAATTATTAAGGCGTTGTTGCGTCTCGGAATCGGGCGGGCTGCCGTTCAAAATAATGGGCTCTTCCAGCTCCACTTCTTGCCATTTTGCATAAAGGTGGAGGTCTTCTGTCACGGTAGAGTTGAAATCCCATTTGTCGTTATCGTTATATTCTTTATCGGTATACCAGCCGGTTAAGTTCCAGCCGGAGCGCGGCACAACGATAGAATGAATAGAGCCGCCTTCCTCAACCTGGCTTGTTTTGACAATGGTTTCCTTGCCATCAATATTTGCATCAAATACAACCGTATAGGTAGTGGCTGTCCGCCCATTTTGGCGGATGCTTCTGTGCAAAGGGCCTTCATAAAGGTCCCCGCCCGCGGCCTCCAAACCGGCAGCTGCCCTGCCTTGTATGGTGTGTGCGGCGCTGTCTACCGGCAGCAGAAAACATGGAAGGATGGCTGCCATAAAAATACTAAGGATACGGCGTGCATCCCGTTTCAGTCTGTTCATAAAGTTTCACCTCCAAAAACCTCCAAAAGTTAATGTCATGTTTTGTCCTCCCTTTCATTTTATTGTATATCGGTATTCTATCGTACTATATTCCAAAAGCCATTAGAATTTTGGCAGGAACGTCAATCTCCTGGCAAGAATGTTTTATATTCCGCATTGAAATTTATCTTTTTCCTATGCTGCCAGGCTATGGCATACTTAAAAAAATCCCCCTTTGATCTGGAGAAAAGGGGGATGGCAGGTTTTTAGTTGGGACGGTGGGCGTACCGTTGCGCCGTGCAGCGTCCAGGACGCCAGCAGTTTCCAGATACTGCGTCCTGGGGGCACACGGCGGAAAATTAATTTTTAACGGTAACTTTATAATACAGCGTCTTTGTTTTGCCGTTTTTAAGCTTCACAGTGGCCTTGATTTGAAAGGCCCCTGATTTTTTGGCGGTAATACGTACCTTTTTGATGCCTAGTTTTTTTACGGCAAACGAACCTGGGTCCGATGACTGGTACGTAATGGACTGTACGTTTGACATATCCATCCCGCTGCTAAACGGGATAGCCAGCTTGGCTGTTTCCTTTTTGTTGATCCGGTAGATGGCAGCCGAAGGCTTTGCTAGGCTTATGGTATTTAAGATTTCTTCCGTTAATTGTTTGTGTTTCTTTTTGGATACGCATTCGTAAACCCCTTCCCTTTTCAGGGGGACGGAAAGGTTCCCGTTTTTGCTTACGGCCACGTCTGCGGTATCTTTTTTAGATGTGCCATTGGATCCTTCCACCAATTGGTGCTTCCCCGTTTTTTCATTTATTTTATAAAGGAAAAGGCCGTTGCCTGGCGTTAGGTCCTTTGTGTTTACTTTGAGGCACTTTTTGGTTTGGCCTGTGTGGCTGGTAACCGCCAGCGTGATGCCGGCATCCGTGCCGCCGGTAGCTTCCAGGATTTGGGAAGTTGCGGATTGGGTCAGGCTGATCCTGGTTGGAACCGGCCCTTCTGGCAGGATCGTTTGCAGGTCGGCCGTTGCCTGGATGGTTTTTCCGGCACCGTTGCGTGTTATCGTAATGGTTGCGTCTGTATTGGCCTGGATGCCTTTGATTAGGATCGTTTCGGTTATGCTGGATATGGTATCGTCTGCATTTATCTTTGTGGCCGTAGTCACAGTTTGTTTCTTCCCTTTGGAATTTACGGCTGTTTTTGTAACTGTTTTTAATATGCAACCGTCCGGATAGGAAATAGTAACTGTGATAACGGTTTGGCCGTCTATTGCGGTAGCAGTTTCGGTCTGTACGATTGTGCCGTCTGCCAGTGTTTCTGTCAAGGTTTCTGTTATGGATGTCCCTTCTGGTATCCAGACGGTTTCCGTTACTTTTATGGCGGAAGGGCTGATGGTTTCCGTCCTTGTTTGCGTAGTACGTACTAGGTGGCAGTTTGGGCCGGTTTCCGCAACGGTTACAATTGTAACGCCTACGAAATGCTGTACCGTTTCAAATTTGCGTTGGCAGGCCGGCAGTTGGCTGCCTGGGCAATTTCCGGTACTGCTGCCGCAGCTGCCGTTGGCGTTTCCACTAGAGGAATTTCCGCCGGAAGAGCTGCCAGAAGAGCTGCCGCCGGAAGAGCTGCCAGAAGAGTTCCCGCCGGAAGGGCTGCCAGAAGAGTTCCCGCCGGAAGGGTTTCCGCCAGGATTTCCACTGGAACCGTTCCCGCCAGAAGAGTTCCCGCCGGAAGGGTTTCCGCCGGTAGAAGGGCCGCTGGAACCGTTCCCGCCAGAGGAAGAACCGCCAGAATCATCATTTTTTATCGTTAGCCGGAGTGTATTTGTGCTCTCAGCGGCGGAATAGTTGCCCTGGGCAGCGATATGGGCTTTGATGTTGTAAGACCCAGGCTGGGCTGGCAGGCCGTCTGTAAAATTGCCCGCACCGTCTGCACAGTAGGAATATAGTATGGTTCCACTAAATTGCTCGCCGTTGGCCAATGTAACCGACGGCAGGATGCTGATGTTGGCAGGGCTGCCGTTGTATTGGGCGGTTTGCTGCGTATTTTCTTCCCATTGGATTACAGGCGTTGCAAGTTTTATTGTAAATACAGCCTTTTTTTCGCCGCGGTAGCCGCCAATGCCGGTAATAATAGCTTCCGCAGCATTTCCGGCATTTATGTTTTGCCTGTATGCGATGGTATAATCAGCCTCTTCTTTTAAAGGCTGCCCGTCCAGGGCCACTGTTGCGGCGGGGGTTTGAGCCGTACCGTCGTATACGCATCCGTCGGCATCCAACGTAACCTCTGCATCCTGGATGTCCAAAGGCTGGTGTGTTACGGTTATGGTACAGGGATCCGATGACGCCTTCCTGTGGGTTGTTTTATTCCCGGCATAGGAAGCCGTAAACGTATAAGTTTTGGTTTGGTTTGGCAGGGTGGCAGTCCAGGTATGGCCATCACCTGCCGTTAGGGGGATGCTGCTGTCGTCGCACGTGAGCGTGACAACGGCATCTGGCGGAAGATCCGTGCCTTTGAGTTCCAGCGTTACCGGGCCGCCGCCTTCCAGTGAAGTTTGGGATGGACAAAGTTCCAGTGTTGGGGTTATCCAGTCCCGTAATTGGATATTGTTGGCCGGTTTTTGGGTTTCACAGTCTAAGATGGTATAATATTGCAAGTTATCCTCTGGGGATTGCCATTCCCCGACACAGCAGCCATCCGGCAAAGAGGAGAGGATACTATTTGCAAAGGCTTCTTTTTCCAAATCTGTCAGATTACTGTAACCACCGGGGTTTGAAAGTGTAAGGATAGGGGAACTGTTGATTTCCAAAGTAAACGATCCGCTTAGTTCCAAAGGGGAAAGCAGCCGTAATATAGACTCGCCTGACAGTTTCCCTCCGCCGTTGATTTCTAAATGGTCAAAATTCCTCGGAGTGTAGTCGCCCAGATCCAGGGTGCTGTCGCCAGTCACGGTTAGCTTTCCATTTGCACTTCCAGAACTACCCACGCTCAGGTTGCCATTGGCCGTTATATTTGCGCCGTCTTTTAACGTGATAGTGCTGCCGTCTGCATTGCCTAATGAAATATCCCCTGTAATAGTAAGGTGCCCTGGGCCGGTAAATATGAGATGGTTTACTATTCCGTTTTTAAAAGTGATACTGGAAATTTCGGTATCGGACTCTGTACAAATGGTTACAGTCTTTCCGGGCCCTAAATTGTTAAGGCGTTGTTGCGTCTCGGAATCGAGCGGGCTGCCGTTTAAAATAATGGGCTCTTCCTGCTCCATTTCTTGCCATTTTGCATAAAGGTGCAGGTCTTCTGTCACAGTAGAGTTGAAATCCCATTTGCTGGTATATCCTTTATCGGTATACCAGCCGGTTAAGTTCCAGCCGGAGCGCGGCACAACGATAGAATGAATAGAGCCGCCTTCCTCAACCTGGCTTGTTTTGACAATGGTTTCCTTGCCATCAATATTTGCATCAAATACAACCGTATAGGTAGTGGCTGTCCGCCCATTTTGGCGGATGCTTCTGTGCAAAGGGCCTTCATAAAGGTCCCCGCCCGCGGCCTCCAAACCGGCAGCTGCCCTGCCTTGTATGGTGTGTGCGGCGCTGTCTACCGGCAGCAGAAAACATGGAAGGATGGCTGCCATAAAAATACTAAGGATACGGCGTGCATTCCATCCTATTTTGTTCATTTTGTTCCATTTGTTCATAAAGCGTCACCTCCAAAAGTTAATGTATTGTAACTAGTATGCTATCGGATTTTTTCAAAAAGCCATAAGCATTTTGGCAAGAACGTCAGTTTCCTGGCAAAAATGCTTATATTGCGCATCGAAATTTATCTCTTTCCTATGCTGCCGAGCTATGGTATATTTTTTATTGCCAGAGACTTAATATTGTTCGGAAATAATATTTGTGGTTCCCTTTTTGGGGCAAGTATGCTATCCTTTTGATATAAGGGCGTATGCAGCCACTAAATTATACTGCACACCAGTTAAATTTACAGTATAACCCGACTGCGGGCCGCCAGCCAATCACTTTCTTAGTTACATTACTGTAAATTCTGGCGGCCTGCAGTATAGTTTGGGAATGAGGGGAGGTCCAGATGGAATTTCGTCCATGTATAGACATCCACAACGGGAAAGTAAAACAGATCGTAGGTTCCAGCTTGAAAGAGCCGGACAATCACCCTACAAGCCAAACCCAGGCAGTTTGCCAGGGACAGCCAGGCGCCGTTGTAGAAAACTTTGTGGCAAAACAGGATGCCGCTTATTTTGCACGTCTTTATAAACGCAGCGGTATCCGCGGCGGCCACGTGATCTTGCTAAACCCGCCAGGCTCTGATTATTATCAAGAGACCAAAGCCCAGGCGCTTGCGGCACTTGCAGCTTATCCAGGCGGCCTGCAGGTGGGCGGGGGGATTACGCCGGAAAATGCTTTCCAGTTTTTGGAAGCAGGCGCCAGCCATGTTATTGTAACATCGTATGTATTCCAAAATGGGAAAATCCATTATGGCAACCTAGATCAATTGGTACAGGCAGTTGGAAAAAAAAGGCTTGTCCTAGATTTAAGCTGCCGCAGGCGGGAAGGCAGGTATTATATTGTGACGGACCGGTGGCAGAAATTTACGGAGGAAGAGGTAACTACAGGGCTTTTGGACCGGCTGTCTGGGTATGCCGACGAATTTTTGATCCATGCCGTAGATGTGGAAGGCAAGGCACGGGGGATAGAAACGGGCCTTGTCCGCCTGCTTGGGGAATGGGGGAGGATTCCGGTCACTTATGCGGGCGGCATTGGCAGTTTTGCAGATTTAAAAGCGTTGCAGATGTATGGAAAAAATAAACTGAATGTTACCATTGGGAGCGCATTGGACCTGTTTGGCGGCCCAATGCCTTACCAGGAGGTGATACAAGAGTTAGAAAGGAATGCGCATCCATGAAGCATTATACAAAACAGGACATTCAAAACCTGGTGGAAGAAGAGGATATTGAATTTATCCGCCTTCAATTCACAGATGTATTTGGTACGTTGAAAAATATTGCCATTACGAAAACACAGCTTGCAAAGGCTTTAAATAATGAGTGTATGTTTGACGGTTCAGCGATTGAAGGGTTTGCAAAAGTAGAAGCTTCTGATATGTACCTGCATCCGGATCTGGATACGTTTGCTATTTTCCCGTGGCGTCCGCAGCAGGGCAAAGTGGCGCGGATCATTTGCGATGTTTATCAGGTGGATGGTACGCCGTTTGAAGGGGATCCACGTTTTGTACTGCGCAGGGCCGTGGAAGAGGCGCAGAAGATGGGCTATGTATTTGAAGTCGGGCCGGAATGCGAGTTTTTCTTGTTCCATTATGATGATAATGGACATCCAACTACTAATATAAACGAACAGGCGGGTTTTTTTGACCTGGGCCCAGTGGACCTTGGGGAAAATGCCAGGCGCGATATGGTACTGACGCTGGAAGAAATGGGGTATGAAATCGAGGCTTCCCATCATGAAAGCGCGCCAGGGCAGCATGAGATTGATTTTAAATATGACAAAGCGCTTGCGGCGGCGGATAATATTATGACCTTTAAGCTGGCGGTCAAGACGATCGCCAAACGCCACGGTATGTTTGCAAGTTTTATGCCAAAACCAAAATCCGGGGTAAATGGCTCTGGCATGCACCTCAACTTGTCATTGTCAAAAAACGGCGGGAATATTTTTACTGATACATCGGATGCATATGGATTAAGCAAGGAAGCCTATTATTTTATCGGCGGCCTGCTAAAACACAGCAAGGGCATGGCCGCAGTTGCAAATCCACTGGTTAATTCCTATAAACGGCTGATACCAGGGTATGATGCGCCCAATTTTATCGCCTGGTCCTTAAGCAACCGCACACCGCTTATCCGCATCCCGGCGACCAGGGGCAACGGCACGCGTATTGAGCTGCGCAGCCCGGATTCAGCGGCAAACCCATATTTGATCTTGGCGTTGTGCCTTTCCGCTGGCCTGGACGGCATCCGCAACCAGATTATGCCGCCTAAAGCGGTCAGCCGCAACATTTATGATATGACAGAAGAAGAATTAAAGCATATGGGAATGGAGCTGCTTCCAGGCGACTTGATCCATGCAATATATGAGATGGAAAACGATCCGTTTATATTAGACACGCTTGGCGCCCATATCAGCAGCGAGTATATCCGTGCAAAGAAACAGGAATGGGAGCGGTTCCGCAGCGAAGTTACGGATTGGGAAGTCCGTGAGTATTTATATAGGATATAAGCATGAATATCATCATTGTTTTCCCTAAAATCGAACATGCCAAACAAATACGGAGTATCCTGCTAAAAAGCGGATACACGGTTGACGCCGTATGCAGTACCGGTGCGCAGGCGCTGCAGGCTGCCAATGACCTGGACAGCGGCATTATCATCTGCACCTGCCGGTTGCCGGATATGGTATACCATGAGCTATACGCATATTTAACGCCGCGTTATGATATGCTGTTGATTGGGACAGGCAGCCAGGTCAGCAGCCGCGGTACTGCTGATATAGTCTGCCTTTCTACGCCGTTAAAAGTGCATGAGCTGCTGCAGACAATGGAAATGATGGCGTATGCGTTCCAGCAGAAAATAAAGAAACGCAGGCAGCCGCACCGGGAGCGGAACATACAGGAAAAACGTATGATCGGAGAAGCAAAAGCCCTGTTGATGGAGCGTAACCACCTTTCCGAAGAAGAGGCGCACCGCTACCTGCAAAAATGCAGTATGGACAGCGGCGTGGGCATGCAGGAAACAGCACAGATGGTGTTAAGTATGATGGGCCAGGGCTGGCCTGCCGATTGATCAAAATTACCGGATCAAATTGGCTGGGCAAGCCGTATTCGAAATAATAGGACAGGGGATAGAAATATGAAGTTTACAAAAATGCACGGGATAGGAAACGACTATGTGTATGTGGACTGCTTTCAGGAAACCGTGCCAAATCCGCAGGAAGCAGCAAAGTTTATTAGCGACCGGCATTTTGGGGTCGGCTCTGACGGTCTGGTGTTGATCCGGCCCTCTGAAACGGCGGATTTTGAAATGGCTATGTACAATGCAGATGGTTCCAGGGGCGAAATGTGCGGCAATGCCATCCGTTGTGTGGCAAAATATGTCTATGAAAACCATCTGACGGATAAAACGCACATCAGTGTGGAAACGCTTGCTGGGATAAAATATCTGGATCTGGCCATTGAAGGCGGAGCCGTATCACGCGTCCATGTCAATATGGGAAAACCGGAACTGGCCGCGGAAAAAATCCCTGTACAGCACCCAATGCAGCAGGTAGTAGGCCAGCCCATCGATGTATGCGGTACCCAGTACCAAATGACCTGTGTATCTATGGGGAACCCGCATTGCGTCGTTTTTACGGATGATATTGACAGCCTAGATATAGAAAAAATAGGCCCGATGTTTGAACATCATAAGCTGTTCCCGAACCGGGTCAATACAGAGTTTGTCAAAGTATTAAGCCAGGATAAGATCCAAATGCGCGTATGGGAAAGGGGTTCCGGGGAAACCCTGGCCTGCGGGACAGGGGCCTGCGCTGCTGTGGTTGCCAGTATTTTAAATGGGTATACCAAAGATAGCGTAACGGTCCAGCTGCGCGGCGGCATGCTGGATATTGAATGGGATCAAAAAGGTGGCTGCATTTATATGGCGGGGCCTGCGGCCAAAGTATTTGAAGGGGAGGTTTTTTTGCCGGGCTGCTGTTAACGGGCAGCCTGCGCCAGTTGGACAGCCAGTGGAAGCAGGCGGACAAGCCAGCGGAAGCAGCCAGAAAACACAGATAGAACAGACGCTAAAGGAGAATCCAAAATGTTTCAGATCAATGAGAATTATCAAAAGTTGCCAGGAAGCTACCTGTTTAGTACAATTGCTGAAAAAGTAGCGGCATTTACAAAGGTTAACCCAGATAAGCCGGTGATCCGCCTGGGTATCGGCGATGTGACGCAGCCAATTGCCCCGGCTATTATAGCAGCCATGCATAAAGCCGTTGACGAGATGGCAGAAGCTGGTTCCTTCCACGGGTATGCCCCGGATCTAGGCTATGAATTTCTGCGCACAGCAATCGTCCAAAATGATTACGAACCAAACAACTGTGGCATCCACGCTGACGAAGTGTTTATTTCCGATGGCGCAAAATCAGATTCCAGCAATATCCAAGAGATTTTCAGCACCGGTTGTAAGATCGCGGTGACTGACCCCGTATACCCGGTATATATAGATTCCAATGTGATGGCCGGAAGGTGCGGAACTTATGATGCCGCTGCCCAGATGTGGAGCAATGTGGTTTATATGCCATGCACAAAGGAAAATGGGTTTGTACCGGATTTTCCAAAAGAAGCCCCAGACCTAATTTATTTGTGTATCCCAAATAACCCGACTGGCACGGCGCTTACGAAATCCCAGCTTCAGGATTGGGTCGATTATGCAAATCAAAACGGGGCAGCTATTATTTACGATGCAGCGTACGAAGCCTATATCCATGAACCGGATGTACCACACTCTATTTATGAATGCAAAGGAGCAAAAAACTGTGCCATTGAAATCCGCAGCTTTTCAAAAAACGCAGGGTTTACAGGGGTAAGGCTTGGGTTTACCGTAGTACCAAAAGAGCTATCCTGCGGCGGCGTTTCCCTGCACGCGATGTGGGCAAGGCGCCACGGCACCAAATACAACGGTGCGCCTTACATCATCCAGCGCGCAGGCGAAGCGGCCTATTCAAAAGAAGGCAAAGAGCAGTTAAAATGCCAAGTTGCCGCTTATATGAAAAATGCGGCAGCTATTAAAAAAGGGCTGCAGGCGGATGGTTATGAGGTATTCGGCGGCGTCAACGCCCCATACATATGGATGAAGACGCCAGGCCATATGACTTCCTGGGAATTTTTTGACTACCTATTGGAACATGCAAACGTCGTAGGGACGCCAGGCTCTGGATTTGGCCCAAGCGGGGAAGGGTATTTCCGCCTAACTGCATTTGGCAGCTATGAAAACACAACAGCAGCATTGGAGCGGATACATGCAATATAAAAGCAACCTGACTACCTTGTGCTATATCGAACAGGACGGCAAATATTTGATGATGCACAGGGTAAAAAAAGAAAACGATATTAATAAAGATAAATGGATTGGCGTAGGCGGGCATTTTGAGCCAGACGAATCGCCGGAAGAATGCCTGCTGCGGGAGGTAAAAGAAGAGACAGGGCTGACGCTGGCTTCCTGGAGGCTGCGCGGCATCATTTCCTTCCTTTGCGACCGGTGGCAGACAGAATATATGTTTTTGTATACGGCAGATGCATTTACTGGAACCTTGTCTGAATGCAGCGAAGGCAGCCTGGAGTGGATTGAAAAGAAGGATGTGTACCAGCTGCCAGTCTGGGAAGGGGATAAGATCTTTTTCCGTTTACTGGAAGGCCAGGGGCAGGTTTTTTCGTTGAAGTTAAGGTACGAAGGGGATGTATTGTGCGAAGCTGTTTTGGATGGGCGGGATATTTTGCAACGGGTTTAAGAGATTAACGGAATATGGTGATAAGAAAGGCGGATACCTTAGACAATGGGGGATCCGCTTTTTGTGTGGATAGCGTAATTTTATTGAACCATTTCCCACACTTATTACAATATATAAGTGAAGGGCAGTCAAACCCCCTTACAAAGACGTCTTGGAAGTGGAGATTTAAATGACAAAACCAGAATTGGAAACATGCATCGCCGAGCACGGCAAAGCTATTTATTCATTCTGCAGATACCTTACTGGCAGTGTACAGGAAGCAGAAGACTTATACCAGGATACCTTTTTAAAAGCCGTAGAACACAACGGGCAGATTGACAGCAGCCAAAACCCCAAAAGCTACCTGTTGTCAGTTGCACTGCGTATCTGGAAAAATAAGAAACGCAAGTATGCATGGCGCAAACGGATTGCGGATATGCACTTCTATATAGAAGAAAAGGATGTGGAGCCTGCCGCACCTATCCTGCAGTCGCCAGAAGAACAGGTGCTGCAGGAAGAAGAAGCGGAGGCAGTCAGAAGGTCGGTGGCCAAACTGCCAGACCGGCTAAAGACGGTCGTACTCCTATATTATATGGAAGGGCTTACCGTGGCGCAGACGGCCGCTGCAGCCAGGCTGGCGCAGGGGACGGTAAAAAGCAGGCTGTTCCAGGCAAGGAAACTGTTAGAAAAAGAATTGGAGGTTGTTTTCAATGAAAAAAGATATTGACGAATTGTTAAAACAGGCCCTTACTCCAACAGAAGAACCAAATTTCTGGCTGAATCAGAACATTTTGAATCAAGTAAAGGAGACGAGCAGCATGGATAACAGGAAATTAAGTAAAAGGATACCGGCAGCAGCATTGGCAGCGGCAGTCATTTTGGGTGCGGGAAGCGTAACCGCATATGCGGCATGGAAGTATTTATCACCGGAAGAAGTATCTCAGCATATGGAAGACCGGAAATTGGCCGAGGCATTTCAAAGCAAAGATGCTGTATTGGTGGACGAACAGCAGGATGGTGGCGGTTTTCAAGTGACGCTGCTTGGCATTGTATCCGGGAAAGACCTTACGAAATATCAAACGTTTAACGAAGACGGCAGTGTGAGGCAAGACAGGACGTATATTGTAACTGCGATCGAATACGCAGACGGTACGCCGATGCCGGACCGGCTGGACGACGACGTATATGCGGATATGCCTTTTTTTGTATCCCCGTTAATCAAAGGGTATCAACCGTGGCAGTATAACGCGGTAACGATGGGCGGCGGCTATCAGCAGTTTGCAAAAGACGGCGTCTTGTACCGGCTCACAGAGTGCGATAATGTAGAGATATTTGCAGACCAAGGGCTTTATTTATGTGTGCTTGACCAGACCTTCTATGATACCGAAGCGTATCATTATAATGAAAAGACAGGTGAGATTACAAGAAATGAAGCGTATGAGGGGTTAAATGCATTGTTTGACCTGCCAGTGGATCCCGCAAAGGCCGACCAGCAAGCAGCGGCAGAATACCTTGCGGCCCTGGAAGAAGAGCATGGGCAAGAGGAAGATGGGGAAGAAAATACGCAGCCTGTTAGCGTTGAAGAGGAATGGATGGAAAAGATTACGCCAGACAATATCAGCCAGTATGCAAAGCGGGTAGAGCAGAGCGTCCAGGTACTGGAGCCGGATGAAAAAGGTGCGGTCAGCTATCAATATGAAATAGGAGAACGCAGCGGCAAGGGGACGCAGCTGGTTTCCAGCCTATTCCCGGATCAACTTCCAGGCATGTCTGACAGTTTTTCCTACAGTTCGGACGGGACAGTAGAGGGCATTATAATAGATACTTTTCAATTAAATGAAGATGGGACGGTCACTTATGCAGCATATATACCAAAATAATGCAAAAAGGCAGTTCTTAGGCCCCTTAACGGACAGACTGTGAAAAAGCCGGAAAGCGGTAGGGGAAACCCTACCCAAGCTTTTCGGCTTTTTGTGGATTAACAATAACCCATTTATTCTAGCTTCATCACCACATCCAAAAAAAATTCCGTATGGTTGTTGGAAACCTGTACCGAACCGCCATATTTTTCTGCAATCGTGGTTATGGAAGCAAGGCCAATGCCGTTTCCGCTATGTTTCGTGGAGCGGTATCCGTCTTTTGCTTTGCGGACTTTTCCGTCAAAGCTGTTGGTGGAAACAATATAGAGCATATTTCCATACCGGACTTCTGCTGTTAGGCAGAAATACCGGGATTTCTGCGGGACGGTCTGGCAGGCTGCAATCGCGTTTTCCATTAGATTTCCAAACAGTGCTGCCATGTCCAATTCGGAGATAGAAAGCGGTTCCGCCAATTGGATGCGCCATTCAATACGGATTTGCGCGCTGGCAGCCAGTTCATGGTAATAGCCAAACAGGGCGTTGAGTGCAGCGTTGGTACAATAAGAGATAGGGGTATACTGCCTTGTCTGGATTTCGTATTCCGACAAATGCATCCGGATACTGTCAAGGTCGCCTTTTTCTGCAAGGGAAGAAAGCAGGCGGACGGAATGGCGGAAGTCATGGCGCAGCCTGGCGGTTTGATGCATATACGCCTGCAGGATAAGGTACTGGTGCGCCTGCATTTCTAGAAGCTGGGAGCGTTCTTTTAATTTTACATGGTCCAGCATAGCAACTGTACTTTGGTAGAACAGTACATAGATTGATGCAAGAGTTGCCATTGCAAATGCTTCAAATACAGGAAACAGCCAGTACATACGCCCGGTATGGAGGGTTGCATAGGCTTTTGGGATAGCCAGTATATTGAAGATAAGGAAAATGGAGGACAGGGCGACTGTGGAGTACCATATCCTTGGAGTAGGCACTGGGCTGTCGATCACATTGGTAAACTTTTTGCAGGCAGGGTATGCAAACGATGCCAAAAGCAGCATGGAAAGCACAAGGTGGAAAAGCGCTGCCTGTGTGGAAAATTCTGCTGCACCGGAAGCCGGGTGTAGGTAGGAATCAAAGGAAAAGGCAAACTGTGCAGGGAACGTTTCGATCGCGCATACCCCTACATAGATGGCAAGGGAACGGGGCAGGTCGGTGTCCACAGTACGGCGGTATAGGAAAAAGAACGGTACCAGGGCCGGGAACAGTATGGCGTTTAAGTTAATATCCAGCAAAACATGGAATGTGGCAGCGGCAAAGCAATACGGCAGGAGCACGCAGGAACACAGTACGGCAGTTTTTGCTATGGAATACCGCATTTGGTTTTTGGCCGGAAGGTAGCAGGAGGCCGCTGCTGGGAACAGCACGAAAAACTGCAGCAGTGCAGACAGCCATTTATCTATATCCATAATCAGTACCTCCTTGCAGGCCGCTGGCTATTGCGTATTTTCCGAAAATGGTAATCCCATACCGCCTGTTCCGTTTTCCTGCAGTCCCGTACCCGTATTGGGAAGCGTAAGCCATTTTCCATAATGCAGCAGTGGCCTTCAAATTTAAGGAAGTGGTCTGCATTGATGGAAATGCCTTTGTTTATAAGGATAAACCGGCCGTCGTTACCTATTTTTTCCAAAAACTGCGTCATGGTCATCCTACAGCGCAGTGTTTCCCCATCGGACAAGAACATGTTTAGGTAATGGGCGTCCGTGGCAGCGGCAGCAATGCTGTCTAAGGACACCTGGGCTGTTTTCCGGCCGACGGCAACTTCTATGTATGTTTGCTGCTGGGGGAGGACTTTAAAGGCATCGGTGAGGACATTTAGGACACGCTGCGGCGATACCGGTTTGGTAATGTATTCAAAAGCATGGCAGGTAAAAGCGTCGGGCATAAAGTCCATACTGGCAGTCAGGAAGACTAGGATGCAGCGGCTATCCAGTTCCCGCATTTTTAGCGCCGCTTTAATGCCGTCCATTCCATCCAGGTATATGTCCATAAATACAATGGAATAGCTGCCGCTTTCAAACGCCGCTAGGAATGCCTCCCCACTGGTAAAGGGGGCAATTTCCACAGGGCAGTTGCAGCGTGTACTGAAATCGCTGCAAAGGATAGCCATTTCGTCCAGGCATTCTTGTTTATCATCTACTAAAGCTATTTTTCATTGGCACCACCTCATACAAAGTATATAAAATAATGCCAATAAAAACAATGGGAAATAAAAATTTTCATCCATTTGGGCTGGAATAGCTTTTGTCTAGCAAACTGACATAAGGATATACATTATGGAACCCTTTTGCGGCGGCAAACAAAAAATAGGCGCCGCCAAATACAAGGAATACAAATAAGGCAACATAGGGGCGGCACCTGCCTTTTTGCCCCACTGCTGCCTGGCCCGGATCTGCCAGGGAAGCGTTTACGATGTCTGGGATTGCAACCAGGGCAAAAATAAATGGGTAGACGGCAAACCGTTCTAATATAAAATGTTTCGTAATAAACAGGCTGATCAAAAAATGGTATAGTGCGCTGTTTAGGTAAACGGTACGTGCCATTGGGGTTAAAATCCGCCTGCGGAACAAGTAAAGGAGCAGGCAGTAGCAGGCAGCAGGGGCTACATAGGCAAGCGTACTGGAATTCCAAAAATAAGTCCCTTCATAATTAGCATACTTTAATGGAAGGAACGGCTGCAGTAACGAAAACAGCGGGTCAAACAAAACATATCCTGCAATGGTAAGTGCAAAGAGGCCAGCTACGGCTTTTTTGGTAAGTTTCAATGGCAGGAGGAAATACAGTGGATATACAAAAAATAAGGAATTATGAAACAACCCGCCAACCAGGATTAGGATGGTATAGTGTACAGGTTTTCGTTCCATCAGATAAGGGTATGCAAACAGAAAAAAGGAAATAGCAATGGATTGGCGCAGCAAATTCATATCATATGCTAAAAACTGCAGGGTAATGTACAAGTAGACACTCAGCCAGGGGATTTTAGAATACCGGTAGATAAACCGCATAGCTGCGAAAAATAAAAAGAGGTTGATGCCGGCTAAAAATACAGGATAAGTGCAGCCAGCCAGGCAGAAAAACTTACATACTACAAAAAAGAGGGGTTCCCCCCAGTAATAGTGGAAAATATCAGCAAACCGCCATCCGTTTACCATATCATAAATCATTTGGTATGCAAAATAGTCAAAGCCGATCGCATACCGGAAAGAAGCGAAACCTACCAGGATAAGAAAGGCCACGGCCAGATAGGCGCCAGATGCCCGCTTTTTTTGGTTACGGCCCGTGCATAAAAAGCCCAGGCCGGTAAGCGCTAAAATGATCGTATAATAGATAGCCATGTGGATGTTAATCCTTTCTATATAAACGGCGTAAAATTTCAGCGCAATATCCTTTATTTCTGGCCCGCCGTTTATCGGGTTTATTGTGCAGTATTCAATCGCCGAATATATGAATTTATATATAAACATACTATAATAGATGCGTTTGTATCGGTTAGTAAATTATCTGGCTTCCAATTCTATTCTTCTGGAAGGGATGTCCTGCTAACAACGAATGTAGGTGTTACATTAAAGGTTGCACTTTCGGAAACTTTTTCACCTAATGTGCCAACAACATACATTGCACTTTCCTGGTTTGCATCCAGCACCATAACGTTCATGTCCTGGGTCTTATTTGCTGCAAGCCATCTTACGTGGGATAAATCTTCCGGGATTTCTCCGTTTTCTTCTTGTTTTAAACCAATGGCAATCTGGTTTTTGGTAACCATACCGTCATCGCTCCAGGTAGTGTTTTTCAGTTTGCTGATGTCTACCTTGGTAGAAGCAACGTCTACCTGCACCGGTACATTGGAGTTGTTCTTTACATTGATTTTTGGAGAAACAACTTTGTTCTGCGTTGGAAGGCTGTTGCTGATATTAAATGGAACAAACGTTGGCATAGTAACCGAAAGAAGGGTTGGCTCAATTGTCCCGACCATTTCCATCTGGCCGGACCCGCCGATTGGGATGTCATGGATGGTTGCCCGTTCTTTCGCATAGGTAGCAGTTGATAATAGTAAAGATGCAGCTACTGCAAGTTGTAGAAAGAGAGTTTTTTTCTTCATAAGTACCTCCTATCCTGCATCTATTACAGTATGTTTATAACAAGGTAAAAATAGGGCCGGGCGCTAATTTTGCACAGTGATTGTAATCTGTGCGCCAGTCTGCCCAATATACTCGCCGGTATCTTCGCGGTAAGCGGAAAAATAGGCGGTGGCGTCATAAGCCCCTTTCGCCAGGACTTTGTCCAATTTTGCAGATTCAATATAAGTTCCAGGCTTTAAATAATTGGAAGCATAGATTTCTTCACCTGTATCATTGATTTGTATGCTGACTTTCAACAGCTTTGCATTGTTGCCAGGGTTTTCAATTAACAGGTTCCCTTTTGCTGTACCGTTTAAAAAGACGGGGGAAGTATTGATCGTAAATGCGATCATACTGTCGTCTAACATTTCTTGGAGTTCTTTGCGCCTTTGGTCGATGTCTATGCCAGGCAGGATGCCGGTTGAGGCATTGTCGTCATAAAGCAGGCCAGGTTCTGCCGGTTTATGAAAGATAAAATAACAGGCTGCAGCCGTAATTGCAATTAGCAAAAGAATGCCGATTGCTGAAATCGCATGTCTTTTTCCCATACTCATAACAGGTGTTTCCTCCTAGTATAATAATGATATAGCCACAAGAGCTATAGAGTTAATAAGTTACAA
>CAMUML010000051.1 GCA_947089855.1 uncultured Eubacterium sp. | reverse complement strand
GGAAAAGGCATGCGAAGAGGCGTTAAGCCAGATCGAGCAAAAACAGTATGCAAAAGAGGCAGAACACAGCGGTTACCTGCGGGTCGTACGGATTGGGGTTGCTTTTTATAAAAAGCAGTGCCTAGTGAAAGCAGGATAACACAGGCAGAAAGGGAGGCGGCGATGTTTTTAAACTCCATCGTTCCTGCGGAATCATATAAGGATCTTGCGGAAATTTGCCCACGGTACAGAGGCGCCAATTTTTTCCTGCAACAGTGAAATTGAATTGTCAGCGGTAGTAAATTTAGTTTATCTGGCCGCAAGGGATAAATACCGGGTAGAGCGGGAAGACAAGGCAGGGGAAGGATATGTGGATTTTATTTTTTATCCGCAGCGGCAGGATGCAGATGCCTTGATCTTAGAATTAAAAGTAGACAGTACACCCCAAAAAGCAGTGCAGCAGATTCAGGATAAAAATTATGCGCTTCGGCTGAAAGGGAAACTTGGGGAAAAGCCAAAGTATACAGGACGGATTTTGGCGGTAGGCATCAGTTATGACAGAAAGACGAAGGAACATGCCTGCATCGTGCAGGAATTAAAAGCACTGCTCCAGGGGGGATGGATTACCATCTCGGATATGAATCGAATGGCCACAGTGGCAAACAGACATCCAGCCGCCTATGAGGCTAAAATATTGCCGGATACTTAGGACCCCTTACATTCATACTGCAAACCGCCAGAATGTACAGTAAAGTAATGTAACCATGAAAGTGCCTGGCTGGCGGTCTGCAGTCAGGTTATACTGTAAATTTAACTGGTATGCAGTATAAATGGCAGCCTAAGCAAAAGCAAGTGGTTCAAATACAAATCAGAATACGATCTATTTCTAAAGAAATCTTTATAGTTTTTACAGTTTTCTCTTTATAATTCCTCTGTATACTGAAATCATCAAATGACAGCATAACACGCTGAATTTATTATATGGGGAGGGACATCCTATGTGGCAGTTTTTAAGAGAATACATCAGTAATCCGGACACTATCGGGGCTATTGCACCCAGCAGCAAGCATCTTGCGGTGTCCATGACGGATTTTATTGATTTCGATAAAACAGGCTGCATTGTAGAATATGGGGCGGGGACAGGCGTATTTACCAGAAATGTGGCAGCAAGAAAAAGGCCGGACACGGCTTATATTGTGATTGAACAGAATGGCCGTTTTTACGAAATACTGCGGAAACAGTTCCATGGAGTGCCGGGGGTGGTGCTGATCCATGGAGATGCCAGAAATGTATGCGGCTTCTTAAGGGAACAGGGGTTTCGGCATGCGGATTATATCATTTCCGGGCTGCCATTTACATCTCTTCCGCAGCAGGTGTCCCACAGAATACTATCACAGACCCAAAAGGCCATCGGCATGGAAGGTGTATTTACCACATTTCAGTATACATTGTTGCGGAAAACCTTTCTTGAAAATTATTTCAATATTCAAAAGATTGTAAGGGTTTGGCGAAATCTGCCCCCAGCATATGTGCTGCACATGAAATTGAAACCCTGCCATGCGAAGCAGATTTCTGCGGGCGGTGCGGTAAGAACCAAAAATTAGGAGATGTCGTTATGTGGTGTGTCTATTTTCTTGCCTGTGTGCTGCTCCCTATAGGTATTCCGGTGCCGGAAACGGCAGTGGTACTGTGGGGGACCAGACAGATCGGCAGCTTGGGGGCTTTTTTCTTTGGGGTTATAGGTTCCGTATTGGGATTGATGATTATGTATTCCTTATCTTCACTGATTGCACATCGTATTTCAAAGTGGAAAAAAGAAAGAAGGCAGCTTGCATGGTTAAAGCATCTGACGGGGCGGTACCGCTTTTGGATTCTTGGCATACTGCTGATCGTTCCGCTTGTGTCCGATGAAGTGCTCTGCGCAGGCTCAGTTTTTTTGAAAATATCATTGCCTCAGTTTCTGAAAATTGGTATAATTGCTAAAATTATATCGATTGGTATGATCGCCTTTTCGGGTTTTTTTGGCGGCTTGTGCGGTCTGAGGCAATGGCAGATGATCGTTGTGGAGCTTTTGTCCATGTTCCTTGCCTCGGCGGCTCTGCAGCATTTCTGCAAAAAGGGAGAAGCAAAGCTATCATGAAAGAATTCATATTGGTTGTTGACGATGATCAAGACATCCGCAGGCTTCTGGGCATCTATCTGGGCAATGAGGGCTACCGTTACCTCACCTGTGAAAATGCAGAGCAGGCGCTGGATATACTGGAGCACTATCAGGTGGATCTGATCCTGATGGATGTGATGATGCCGGGGATTGACGGTATCAGCGCCTGTCTGCAAATAAGGGAAAAAAGCAAAATGCCAATTATATTTATGTCGGCAAAAGTGGAAGATATAGACATAATACAAGGCCTCACGGTGGGAGGAGACGATTATGTGACGAAGCCTTTTAAGCCTATAGAGCTTCTCGCACGCATCAAAGCCCAGCTCCGCCGCTATAAACAGTACAATGAGACGGAAAAGCCGTCGCACACGCTCCAGACGGAGGATCTTACGGTGGATATGGAAAGCCGTCAGGTATGGGTAAGCGGACGGGAAGTGAGGCTGACGCGCAAGGAGTATGACATCCTGGAATATATGCTGCGAAACAAGGGGCAGGTGCTGGCTATGGCGCAGATTTATGAAGCGGTATGGCATGAAGAATTTTTCTGTTCGGAAAATACTGTGATGATGCATATTGCCAATCTCCGCAATAAACTGAACTGGGACAATGTACATTCGGATTTTATCAAAACCTGTTGGGGAAGAGGGTATCAGATATGACGCTGTTTCAGATCATTCCAAATTATATTTTAATCAACGGCATTGTCATCGGAGGAACGGTTTTCGTGATTTTTCTGGTTTACAGAAAACTGTCCGCCTCATTCCGAAAACGCCTCACGGCATATTTCCTGAAAGCAGCCTGTGTCTCCCTGGCTATTAGTTTAGCGGTGATGGCGGTGGTACTGACCATAATGCAGCTTCTGCTCCATTCCGGGATGTGGGATTTTTTTCATGAGCTGGGCTATGGATACCTCATTGCCGCCGAATATCTCCAGTCGGTGCTGGCAGCGGCGTTTCCCATGATATGCTTTGTAGTCTCCTTTTCCGTCAGGGTCAACCGCAGGGTCAGGTATGTGGAGTACTTGTCCCAGGAAATTCAGAAGATTCGGGAGGAAGGCTTTGGAAGGAGCATGGAACTGCAGGGGGACGATGAAATCACCCAGCTGTGCGCCGTCATCAACGAGATGTCCATCCAGCTTAGGGAAAAGGAGGAAAGGGAACAAAGACAGCAACAGAGCAAAAATGAGCTGATCACCAATGTTTCCCATGATCTGCGAAGCCCTCTCACCTCGATCATCGGCTATGTGGAGCTGCTGAAGGAGACGGGGCCCGAAGACAGGCAGCGTTTTGATGAATACGTTGAAGTGGTAGAACGGCGGCTGATGGGGCTTAACGGGCTGATCAACGAACTGTTTGAATATACAAAGCTGAACTCCACCGACCAGTTTCCTGACATGGAAAAAAGGGATGTGCTGGAACTGCTGCGGCATATCCTATATGAATATAAAATTCTTATGGAGGCAGAGGGCCTGACGCTTTCCTGGCAGATGGGGGCGGAAAGCCATGCTGCCTATATCAATACACAGCAGATGGTGCGGGTGTTTCAGAATCTGCTGGACAATGCCCGCAGATACGCCGATCGTTCTGCTCCGGTAACCGTGACGGTACAGGAGACGGGCCGGCTCCATATCTGTATCACGAACCGGTTGTCAGATGCTTGCGGCATTGAGCCGGATCGAATCTTTGAGCGCTTCTACTGCGGAAACAGGGCCAGAAGCACCACACAAAGCTCTGGGCTGGGGCTTGCCATTGTAAAGCGCATCGTGGAACTCCACGGGGGTGAGGCCAATGCATCGTTACAAGGACAAGAACTGTCCGTCCATCTGTTTCTCAAATAAAAGGAAACCTTTTCCGGTTTCCTGACCTGCATTTCTGTTAAATATGAATATCGAATCCATCTGCCAAATCAGCGTTGCATTTCTACAGCACTGATATATTTAATTTCTTCACTCAACTATGTCCTTCAATTTGTTCCTTGGACGGGCACACGGGGATTCATCCGCATATCCAACTGCCATGGCCGCATATAATTCCATTTATTGTGTTTCACCATAATCTTTACCAGTATACTGCGCAACAAACATGTCCCTATAAAGTTTATCTCCACAGGCGTAAATTGGGGCAGTCCCTACCATATGATATTTTTCAAATATCATATGGTATCCTTATGGAGAATCCATCATAAATCCCAACTGGCACATCTTCACCGAAGTTATACAGTTTCAAACGATCATTTTCAAAACTGTAAACAACCACCCTTTTAAAAGATAAATCAACAATCCAATATTCCCTTACGCCTGAACTCTTGTATTTAAAAAGTTTCAAAGAATAATCCAATGACCTACTGCTAGGGGAAACAACTTCCACAATCCAATCTGGCGCACCATGGCATCCTTTATCATCAAGTTTTGACGGGTCGCAAATAACTGAAATATCCGGTTCTAAGTAATCTTCATCATTATTTAAGAATACAGCAAACGGAGCTGGAAGCACCTCGCATTCACCGTTGCTTTTATTTATATAGTTACTTATTTCAACTGTAAAGAAAGTTATCATCCTTTGGTGTTTCAAACTTGGACTTGCCATATCATAAATAACCCCGTCAATCAGTTCAGCCCTTTTTCCATCCGAAAGATTATATATATCCTCTATTGTAGCTGCCTTTTTATTTTCTAACGCATACATATTTATACCCCTTACATTTCGTTCTATTATTTGGTATGTTGTTCTTTCACTATTCACAAAATACAGTAACTAACAACAATATTTCATATTGCCATCAAAATACTCTGGCCACTTTTAATTATATAATCGCTTCGTGCTTCTAGTGTAGTGGCTCGCTGGTATTTATGGTAAGCGTGCTGAATATTTTGTCATTCTGCAAGGCGGATTTTCGACGGCGTAGTGGTGGCTACGACTAGAAAATCCAACGCGGCAGATGGCAAAATAGGCAGTACGATTGCCATAAATACCAGTAAGCCACTACACTAGGCGTTATTTGGCAATCTTTAGTGTTTTTCAGTATATATTATGCATTAGAGACTGTCAATAAATAACTTCAGCAAGTTGCACAGGATTTTTTTTCGATTGTGCAGGGTAAAAATCAGGCGCATAGCGGGCGATATAACTGAGAAGCAGCTAAAAAATTAAAAAACTTTGTAAGGTTTTCCTCCCTGCGGAGTCTTATAGTGGAAAGGAGGTGGTGGAGTGACGGAGTTTGAGGACGTATACCGGGAATGTTTTGATGATGTGTACCGCTATATCCGCAGATTATCAGGCGACGAAAATATAGCTGAAGAAATTACAAGCGAAACCTTTTTCAGAGCTATGCGTTCCATTCGCGGATTTCGCGGCGGTTGCGACATCCGGGTATGGCTCTGCCAGATTGCAAAGAACTGTTATTACACATACCTGAAAAAGTCAAAGAAAACAGAGTATGTTGACAATGCACAACTGTCAGAATTGCCATCCGAAGAAAGCACAATCGAAGAACAATGTATGAAACACGAAGAAGCCGCACAGGTCAGGGCAATTTTGCATCAGATACCAGAGACATACAAAGAGGTCTTTATGTGGCGGGTGTTTGCAGAACTGAGTTTTAAACAGATCGGGCAGATATTCGGTAAATCGGAAAACTGGGCTTGCGTGGCTTACCACCGGGCCAAAACAATGATTAGGTCAAGAATGGAGGACAAAACCGATGAGAAATGAATGTAACATTATACGCGACATCTTACCGCTATATGCAGAAAATATGGCCTCTCCCGATACCGCAGATTTTATTGAAGAACATTTAAAAAGCTGTGAGGCCTGCAGAAAGGAATATGAGCGTACCAAAGAACCACAGCCTGCGCCAGAAATACCAGACACAGCCCCTCTGTTAAAACTAAGCCACAAGTTAAAAGTCAAGAAGATACAGATAATCGCCCTAACTGCCGTATTTGTGGCTGCCTTGTTCGTTTCCGCCTTTGCTGCGCTGGATGCCCCAATCTATCTCCCATATTCCGAAGGGCTTGTTATCCCCACACAATTAGGTGATAAAGGAATGCTTCTTACTTTTAATAAAGAAGTAACCGGTTTTAACTACACCGTTTATGAAGATCCCGATGGCGGCAATTTCTATTACTGCGATATTGAAGCATGGACTTCCCTTTGGGATAAGTGGTTCCCACGGGGAAAAGGCAGCCGTTCGGCAACCGTTACAACAAAGTATACGAAACCCATAATTGCAGTTTATGTCCCAAATGACGGAACGGAGAATATCTGCATTGCCAAATATGATCCAAATACCAAGAACCATATTGAAAAAAATGTGGACTATGAAAACACAATTACATTGCCACGGCTGGCATTAGGCTATTATTTCATACTAGCAGCAGCTGCATTCGTTATTATGGGAATCGTATGGTTCTTTACCCGCAAAAAAGCTGAATTGCGCATTTGGGTAGAGCGCATCGGTTTATATCCAGCTGCCTATATCATCAGCCACTGCATCGTCTCCGGTATCAACTGGACATCCTATTCATTGCCGCGCAATTTCTCCTTCATCGTTTTTATATCTATCTTATTATACAGCGGCCTGTTATTAGCACACAATATTTGGCACTTAAAAAGGGAAATAAAACAAATCAATTGATAACCAAAACCAAAGAAAAGCATCGCCCAATCGCGGTGCTTTTCATATAGCATCCCAATAAATACGTCTAGTTTCGTCCACCTTTTCAATTGCTATCTAATTAATCGTCTGCGTACGTGCCTATTCACGGCCAATGCCATTAACTTAGGAACTGCCGCAAAATAACTTGTGCATTTTGCTGGTCTAAATCTCCGATAGCACCCTGCAAAAATCCTCAACAAATGTATTGGCAATACAATACAAAACAGCACTGAAAAATTAAGTAAATTTAGTTGAAAAAATAAATAATTATGATATACTAAATTTAACTAATTTTAAGTTAAACGGAGGCGGAAAAATCAAAAAGGAGAAGGGGAAAACTTATGAGTAAAAACAGTAATAGCAGCAAAAGCAGCAAAAACGTCCCAAACGGCAACGCCGGCAATGGCAGCAACAGCAACAAAGCTGGCAATGGCGCCAGCGGCAACAGCCCACAAGCAGGCAGCCCAAACAGGATACCCAGTAAAAAGGGGCATTTCCTGCAAAGCATCCGCGGCAAAATCCTGCTAATGGGAGGCACAGCAATGGCAGCATCTTGTATCCTTGGGGTTACAGGCATCCTGTCGCTGCGCAGGAATAACAGCAACAATGAAGTACTGGCACAGATGAACCGCATCAACCTGTACCAGTACGAAAACCAAAGCCTGGATACATCCTACCTGTATTTTCTGGAAGATTCCTATCTGGAAAAAATTGTGGACAACCTGGGCCAGATGGAAGTACATACCGCACAGGCAGGAACATCGGCTGGCGGAAGTTTTAACCAAGAAATTACCGAAATGGGCCAAAAAGTTTCCGAATGCGGAGAAAACTACAGCTCTATACGGGAGATTAGCAGCAAGCGTGGGTATACACCGCAGATAGGCGGCTACGCGCAGTTTTTGGCTGGGGACGGGGAGTTGGAAGAGGGATTTACGGCGGTTGCGGACGACCGTTCCTGGGTAGACGGGAGCTGGATGGATATAGGGGGCAATGTAACGAGGGTGCGTGTAGGCGGCAAGGTTTATTATAAATATACTTATGCCGGGGATCTGCCGCAGCTTGGAAAAAGGGACCAGTTTTTAGTCAGAGTCGGCGCGTCGTCGACAGACTACAAAGGCCACATGGCGGTCAACCGTATTGTGTTCCAAAAAGGGGGCCGCAAGGAAGCCGTCGATCTTGCAGGCATGAAAGAAGAAGACCTATCAGGATCCTATGGGGCGGCAGTAAAAGGGATTGCATTGGGGAAATTTCAAGGGGAAGCGTCTATCCTGGCGGACAGTGTGTTTGACAGTGCGAATGAAAGCTGGGAAGAGGTGTCTATGAAATTCCCATTAAAAGGGTATGAAATACAAGATTATGACAAAATATCGTTTGACCTGTACTTAGAGGAAGGTACATTCCAAGACCTGACGGTTACTTATGCGGTAACCGACAAGTTCGATTTTAACCAGGCATTAAAAAATATCAACGCACAGTTTTCAGACTATAGCAGGCATGTAGTAGAAGGGGAGGATATTTCCAAAATTTCCAAAGAAGCAGAGGGTATCCGGTCGGCTTTTTTAGAAATCAGCCAAAGCTTGGAAGATTATGTAAATGGAAAAGAAAGGAAAGAGCAGCTTGCCGGGCTTATGGAAAAAAAGCAGCAGGCGTTTGAGGAAATGGCAGGGCAGGACCAGGCTGTCCTGGAGCTGAAACAGGAAAACAGCAGTTTATCGGAAGCGTTGACCAGGCTGACCGGGGAAGTGCGCCAGGGGATAGAGGATTTGGCAGCTGGAGAGCAGCAGCGGATGACTGTCCTGGTAGTTGTGGTATTGGCGGGGAGTTTTGCATTGCTTGCATTGCTTACCATCGTTATCAGCGCAAGTATGAAGCGGAGTATCCGTGTGTTTGAGCATACACTTTCGAAAATGACAGAGGGCGACCTGTCCGTGCGCGCAGATATAAAAGGCAGCGATGAATTTGCTGTTTTTGGAGGATTTGTCAACCACTTTTTGGAAAAGCTGGCTGGGGTAGTACATGAGGTACAGATGGTTTCCGGTGCTGTTAGGCAGGCTGGGGAGGATTTAAATGATATGGCGGCAAACAGCGGGAATACGACTTCTGGTATCAGCGGTGCAGTTGAAGAGATTTCTACCGGTGCAGTGACACAGGCTGGGGAATCGGAAGAGGCGGCCAATAAGATTGCACAGATGGGCCATTCCTTCCGTTCGATTGTAGATTATGTGGGGCACCTTGGAAATACGGCAGGCCAGATGCACCAGGTAAGCCTGGAATCAGCTAAGTTTATGAAGGAACTCGGGGAGGCAAATGAAAAGACGGTGGAAGCATTTGGCCAGGTAGCGGAGCATACGCACACTACCAACCGTTCTGCCCAAAAGATTAAGGAGGCAGCCGAACTGATTACGTCGATCGCAAGCCAGACAAACCTGCTTTCGTTAAATGCCAGCATTGAAGCAGCTAGGGCTGGGGAGGCCGGGAAAGGGTTTGCGGTTGTGGCGTCTGAAATCCAAAAGCTGGCGGAACAGTCTTCGGGGTCGGCGGATATTATTAGCCATATTATCGATGAACTGGCTTCCCAGGCAGACTTGACCGTGCAGATTGTGGATGAGGTTTCCAAAGTAATGGAAGCGCAGCAGGAGAAATTGCAGCTGACAAAGGAACGGTTCCATATGCTGGAAGAAGGAATCGGGCAGTCTGCCGATGAGACGGAAAAGATTAAAGAGCAGACACGGCAGTGTGATGCAGCACGGGATACGGTGGAAGATGTGATCGCAAACCTATCTTCTATATCAGAAGAAAATGCCGCGGCTACACAGGAGACGACTGCATCAATGGCAGAGCTAAACAATATGATGGAACAGCTGTCGGTTTCCGCAGGCAACTTGATGGAAATGGCGCAGCAGATGGAAGCAGATATGGGGTTTTTCCGGCTGTGATGCAGGTAGAAAAGGGTTGCTATCCTGGGCCAGGTTGTTTTCGGAAAAAAGGAATAGGAATACCAGCAGTATAACTAAAAATAAAAGAAAATGGAACTTAATATTGACATAAATTTACTTAAATTTTATAATAAATATAAATAAAATTAAGTAGTTTCCAATTTCAAGTTAGGAGGGTTTTATGAAGAAACGTAAAATGATGAAAAAGGGCATTGCATTTTCGATGGCAGCAGCGATTGGGACTGTGGGGATGGCAACATCCGGATGGTCGCCGGCGGTACGTGCTTATGCATCGGAACCTGGTTTGGCAGCCCAGGCGGTACAGTCCGCAGGCGCTACGGCAGTTAAGGCTGCAGATGGGGCAGAAGGCAAGGCTGCCACAAAGGCTGCAGATGGGGCAGAAGGCAAGGCTGCCACAAAGGCTGCAGATGGGGCAAAAACGGAGGATACGCCGCAGGTACTGGCTGGGTTTGATTTTAATAACGGCATTGGCGGCTGGTCTTATGGTGCAGGATGGGAATACAATTATTCTGCAAAAGACGTTTCGGCGGTAGAAGCTGATAATGGGCGCTTAAAGTTTCAGGTTGACTACTCTGGCGATAAAGACAAAGACTGGTCGCAGGCAACGGCTGTTTGGGAGCCGCAGGACGAAAAAGCGCTGGACTTAAAAGGGGCAAACTGTGTTTCTATGCAGTTTATTTACGATGCTGCCAACATGTCCACGGGCTCTTTTGCGGTAAAAGTGTATGGAGAAGGGCTGGATGCCAATGCAGATGTAGATTTTTCGGCTGCAAAAGATATTTCCGGAGGCTTGAAACAAGTCCTGGTAACCATTCCATTTGCAGCCCTTGGGGATCCTGCTTCCCAGACCAAACAGTTTGCAGTGCAGCTGATTGGAAAAAATACGGATTACAAAGGCGCTGTGTGGTTTGACGATATACAGATTGCCAAACAGGCAGAACCGGATGTTTCGGTTGATTCCACGGTAGCTGCGAAACCGGCAGATACGCAGCAGGTATCCATTGCAGACGGGATGCTCCTGACGCAGAAAAAAGACGGCAGCATACAAAAAACAAAGCTTGCTTCGGACCTTGTGCTGGTTGATAAAAGAGCAAATGAAGCGGCAAAAAAAGTATATGCCTATTTAAAGGCAGTCGGCGCGTCTGATAGCGTTATCTATGGCCATCAAAATGATATTTGCAACAAAGCAGGCAGCGAAGCGCTGTCCGATTCCGATACCAAAGATGTAACGGGTTCTGCAGCCGGTATTTTTGGAATCGACACGCTTTCTTTGACCGGCGATGAGTTTAATGTAGAAAAATATAATAAAAAGTTTGGCGCATCCACGGGGCAGATATTGGAAGATACGCCCCAAAATACCGTAAAGGCAGCCGCCGCACTGACAAATGCGGCCATAGGGCAGGGCATGGTTGTGACTTTGTCTTCCCATATGCCGAATTTTGCAAATGTAAAAACTAGGCAGGGCTACAAAAAAGGGGAGCCGTCCTATGCAAAATATGATTTTACGGGCTATACCCCTGGCGTTACGGCCAATGACCCAGTCAACCAGATTTTGCCAGGCGGTAAGTACAACAGCGTGTATACGGCATACCTGGATATGGTCGCAGATTACGCAAAACAAGTAGACGGCGCGATTTTATTCCGCCCGTTCCATGAAAATACCGGAAGCTGGTTCTGGTGGGGCGCTGCGTTCTGCGACCCGGAAGTTTATAAAAATGTATACCGTTATACCGTAGAATACCTGCGTGATACGAAAAACGTACATAACCTGCTTTATGCCTACGGGCCAGGCAGCGAAGCAGAAAGCGTCAAAGCATATGGTACCCGTTATCCAGGCGATGCTTATGTAGACCTGGTAGGGTTTGATATGTACGATAACAAACCGGCGTCTGACGGTGCATTTATGGAGCAGTTTAAAAAACAGCTCCAGGTTGTAGAGGGCTTTGCGAAACAGCATGGAAAACTGGTGGCTGTGACAGAAACCGGCGCATCCAATGACGGCGGCCTGGCATTGTTAAAGCAGGGGAATGGAAATAAAGATTGGTACAACCAGATTTTGGACATTATTTCCGGATCCGAGGCATCCTATTTCCTGTTGTGGGCAAACTGGGGCAAAGACGGCGCTTATTATACGCCGTATGTAGATACAGCCAATACAGACGGCAGCCTACATGGGCACGAAATGCTGGACAATTTCCTGTCGTTTTATAATGACGGCAGAAGTATTTTTGCAGCCAACCAAAAGCAGGCGCTGTCCGGCGGGGCGTTTGGCAAGTTAGCCGTAAAATCGGCTGCTGCTGGGGCTAACGGTTATTTTACCGCTCCGTCTGCCGGGGTACGTATTCTAAAAGCATCGGATATCCAGGCAAAGATAACCGGTGCAACTGAAAAAACGAAATTGCTGATCGTAGCAAAAACAGACAAAGGCAAGGTTAAATTAACTCCAAAATTAAATAGCAAAGGGCTGTATACGGCACGCCTTACTACAAAGCAGCTTCAGGCGCTTGGCAAAGGGGTTGGTACGCTGACGTTATATGTCGATAACCAGCGGATGCAGCGGTATTCTGTTATTTATAATATCAAAGCGCCAAAGGATGACCCATATTTGATCGATGGGTTTGAACATTACTACGGCGTAGATGAACAGCTGGCAAGCGCATGGACCGTGCAGTCGGACAATGGCTGTAAGGTATCCGTTTCCTTAAATAAGGATAAAAAATCAGAAGGGGAATATGGCCTTCAGTTTGTATACGATGAGACTGCTACCGGATGGGGCGGTGCAACCATTGCAAAAGAAGTAGACTGGTCAGGCTGCAACGCACTGCAGTTTTATATGGTTCCAGATGGCAAAAACCAAAAAACGGTTATCCAGGTTAATGCAAACGGCGTAACTTACGAAGCGTATTTGCAGGAATATGAGGCATACCGGGCAAATGGCACAAAGCCAGTACAGATTACTATCCCATTTTCCGAATTCTGCCAGCGGGATACCCAGGGCAACCCAAAGGGCGGGCTGGCAGCTGACAGCCAGAAGGTCCAGTCTTTTGGCTTGTGGGTCAATGCGGTTGCAGATTCGAATGCAGTAAAAGACGGACGGGTTTCGGGTACCTTGTATTATGACAATATTACGGCGGTAAAAAGCGATGTCAAAGAATTTACAATTGAGACAGTGGAATAAAAGTTACTATTCACAGCCACCTGAACACCCCGCTGTTCAGGCGGCTGCCAAGCTGATTCAGGAGTGAGCAGGCTCCAATTTGCAAGGCAAATTCTTTTCATGAGCCTGCGAATGTTACTATTTACAGCCTCATAACTTAGAATGTTTGTCAAGAGCAAATTGGCTGTGAATAGTAACAAATAAACCAGAGTGTAAAGTCCAAGCCAAAAGGCGGGGGCTTTACACTTTTTTTGCCGGCCGGCTGGCGCGGCAGCACACTATTGACAATCCTTAGGCAACACACTATACTTTCTGAAAAAAGGAAGGGGTGGCAGATTATGGCAGAGGCCAATTCCTGTGGCGTCCTGATCAAACAGGTTTGTGGCGAGCTGGAAAAACGGGCAAACAATGCCCTGCGTTCCCAGGGGCTTACGATGTCACAGATGGCGGCATTATTGGAAGTTGATAAAGCAGGTGGGCAGATGCCGCTAAAAGGGCTCGAACGGCGCCTGCGGGTAGCGCAGTCTACGGCAGCCGGGATTGTCAGCCGCCTGGAACAAAAAGGGTTTTTGGAATCTTTTGGCAGCCCGTCAGACAAACGGGTGAAAATGATACGTATCACGCCATTAGGCGGGCAGTGCTGCAGAGACGCTGACAGGGGCATGGAAGAAACCGAAGCGCAGCTTTTGGCAGGGTTAACCGAAACGGAGAAGGGTATCCTGCTTTCCCTATTGGAGAAAGTGCATCGTTCCTTAAAGTAAGGATTCTTAAAGAAATAACGTGACATATTGCTTGTCACGTTATTTCTTTAAGAATCCTAAGGAGCTGATTGTGTATATTTTTGAATAAATGGCTGGAAGCAATATATACTGCGCACCAGTTAAATTTACAGTATAACCCGACTGCAGGCCGCCAGACAGGCGCTTTCTTAGGTACATTACTGTAAATTCTGGCGGCCTGCAGTATAAAATACCGAAATCCGTTGCCCTGCCGTTTTCCAAAACGGTCAGATTGTATAAAAAATGTATTGCCAAGGGGCCAAAAATCAGAAAGACTGAGCAATCATCACAAAAATAGTGAAAGGCAGCTTTAAATATTGACTAAATATTAGCTAAAATATATAATAGCTTTAAGTATTAAATTAATTTAAAAGTAATTTCTGCAGGAAACGGAAATGGCGTTAGAAGGAGGTATTACAAGCATGGACTATATGCAACTATACGATCAATGGTGCAGCGACCCCTATTTTGATGAAGGCACAAAACGGGAGCTGGAGGCGATTGCAGGCAATGAGGCTGAAATAGAAGACCGTTTTTACCGCCGCCTGGAATTTGGGACCGGCGGGCTGCGCGGCGTTATCGGTGCAGGCACTAACCGTATGAATATTTATACGGTACGCCAGGCGACACAGGGGCTTGCAAATTATATTGTATCCCAAAATGGCCAGCAAAAAGGGGTAGCCATCGCCTATGATTCCCGGCGTATGTCGCCGGAATTTGCAGACGAAGCGGCGTTGTGCCTGAATGCAAACGGGATTAAAACCTACCGTTTTGAAAGCCTGCGCCCGACACCGGAGCTTTCCTTTGCAGTACGCCAGTTACACTGCATAGCAGGGATTGTGGTTACGGCAAGCCATAACCCAAGGGAATATAACGGTTATAAAGTATATTGGGAAGACGGTGCGCAGATAACCCCGCCGCATGATAAAAATATCCTGGCACAAGTAGCACAGGTAACGGATTTTTCACAGGTAAAGACAATGGATAAGCAAACGGCGATGCAGCAAGGGCTTTACCAGTCCATTGGCAGTGAAATCGACCGCCTGTATATGGAACAGTTAAAACAGCAGAGTATCCATCCAGAGCTGATCAAACAAGCGGCAGGGGATATTAAGATCGTCTATACCCCGCTGCATGGAACGGGAAACCTGCCAGTACGCCGCGTCTTGCAGGAGCTTGGTTTTACACAGGTATACGTTGTAAAAGAACAGGAGCTGCCGGACGGTTCCTTCCCGACCGTTGCTTATCCGAACCCGGAAGATGAAAAAGCTTGGGAGCTGGCGTTGAAACTGGCCAAAGAAGTAGATGCGGACATTGTCCTAGCGACAGACCCGGATGCTGACCGCCTTGGCGTATATGCAAAAGATACCAAAAGCGGGGAATACGTAAGCTTTACTGGAAATATGTCCGGCATGCTGATTGCGGAATATATCTTACGGGAACGGACTGCAGCAGGCACAATGCCAAAAAACCCGGCCCTGGTAGAAACAATTGTTACAACGGATATGGCAAAAGCCATTGCCGCGGATTACCATACGGCCTTGATCGAAGTGCTGACTGGGTTTAAATATATTGGGGAGCAGATCAAGCTGTTTGAACAGGAACATTCCTACCACTATGTATTTGGGCTGGAAGAAAGCTATGGCTGCCTGGCCGGTACCTATGCAAGGGACAAAGATGCCTGTGTGGCGGTTATGATGCTTTGCGAAACCGCAGCCTATTATAAACTGCAGGGCAAGACCCTTTGGGATGCGATGCTATCCATGTATGAAAAATATGGCTATTATAAGGAAGGGCTTGCAACGTTGACGTTAAAAGGCATTGACGGGGCAAAACAAATCCAGGATATGATGCAGGATGCCAGGAGCAACCCTCCAAAAACACTCGGCGGTTTCCAGGTGCTTGCAGTACGTGACTACAAAGCGGATACACGTACAGACCTACAGACTGGCCAGACAGAACCAACCGGCCTGCCGTCCTCCAATGTGCTCTATTATGAACTGGAACAAAACGCATGGTGCTGTATACGCCCGTCCGGCACAGAACCAAAGATCAAATATTATTTCGGCGTAAAAGGGGATTCCCTGGAAGATGCGCAAAACAAGCTTGCGGCATTAAAAAATGATATGGTCAAAGAAGCATAAAAAAGCATAAAATATGCTGGGCAGCCGCAAAATAGAAAGGCAGGTACAGCCAAGGCTGGATACAGTATTGCAGCAAAGCAGGAAAATGAAGAAAGCAAAGGAATTACCTACATGATCGTATTTAATGAAAAAACAAAGATTTTTAAACTGGATACAAAGGCAACCAGCTATGTAATGGGGCTGGCAGACGGAAAATACCTGGGCCATATTTATTATGGAAAGAAACTGGGCGCGCAAGGCCAGGATGCAACCGACCTTTCCTATTTAATGCGCATAGAGGAAAGCCCGTTTGTACCGTCCCAAAATATGCGGGATAAAGCATCTTTTTTGGATAATTTCCAGATGGAATACCCGTTTGGGGGCACCGGCGATTTCCGGGAAAGCTGTATCAACGTTATATCGGCAGATGGGCAGGAAGGGCTGGAACTGGTTTATGCCGGCCACCGCATCTACCAGGGGAAAGAGAAACTGGAAGGTTTGCCGGCTACTTGGGGAAACAACTGCGAGACGTTGGAAATTACCTTGGAAGATGGGCCGACCGGTTTAAAAGTCCTGTTATCATACAGCATTTTTGAAGACAGCGATGCTGTGTTAAGGAGTGCGAAGGCAGTCAACAGCGGCAGCCAGACAATTTTTATCAACCGTATGCTGTCCGCCTGCCTGGAAATGGACAACGAAGCGTTTGAAGTGCTTTCTCTGCATGGCTCATGGGGCAGGGAGCGTCATATGGCAAGGCTGCCGCTTACGTACGGCGGCTATACGACCGAATCCATACGTGGGGAATCTTCCCATCAAGACCATCCGTTCCTTGCAGCACTGACGCCAGGCTGCACACAGGAAAGCGGGGAAGTGTATGCGATGCATTTTGTATATTCCGGGAATTTTTTGGCAAAAGCGCAGGTGACATGCTATGATACGCTTCGTATGGTAATGGGGATCCATCCGGACTATTTCCGCTGGAAACTGGAACCAGGCGCGTCCTTCCAGGCACCGGAAACCGTGCTTGTGTATTCTGGCCAGGGCCTGGGCGCTATGACGCATACGTTCCATGACCTTTACCGGAACCATTTGATACGCAGCAGTTACAAAGAAAAAGACCGCCCGGTTTTGATCAATAACTGGGAAGCAACTTATTTTGATTTTGATACAGACAAACTGACCGCAATTGCAAAAGAAGCATCCAGGCTTGGCATTGAAATGCTTGTTATGGACGACGGCTGGTTTGGAAACCGCAACAGCGACAACTGCAGCCTAGGCGACTGGACGGTAAACGAAGAAAAGCTGCCGGGCGGCCTAAAACGCCTCGTAGATGAAGTGCACAAGCTGGGCATGAAATTTGGCATCTGGTTTGAACCGGAAATGATTTCGCCGGATTCCAAGCTATACAAAGAACACCCAGACTGGGCCTTGCAGTTAAAGGGCCGCACCCCGGTACTTGCAAGGGAACAACTGGTGCTGGACTTAAGCCGTCCGGAAGTAGTGGATTATGTATATGGCTGCCTGCGCAATATCCTAACATCAGCAGGCATTGAATATGTAAAATGGGATATGAACCGCCAGATTACCGATATTGGCAGCAGCTACCTGCCCAAAGACCAGCAAGGCGAACTGTCCCACCGGCATACGCTTGCTGTCTATGAGCTGCAGGAACGTCTAATAACGGAATTCCCGGACCTGCTGTTGGAAAACTGTTCCGGCGGCGGTGCACGGTTTGACCCGGGGATGCTTTACTATAGCCCGCAGATTTGGTGTTCCGATGATACCGATGCAGTGGAACGCCTGATGATCCAGGAAGGGACGCAGCTGCTGTATCCGCTGTCGACGATTGGCGCACATGTTTCCGACTGCCCGAACCATATGGTGGGCCGGGTGACGCCATTTGAAACCCGTGGTATTGTGGCATTGGCGGGCACGTTTGGATACGAGCTGGATATAACGAAAATAAGTGGGCAGGAGCGGGAAATGGTGCCAGGGCAGATTGCGGCCTATAAAAAATATGCACCGCTTGTACGTGATGGCGAATACTACCGGATTGCATCGTACCAGGAAAACCATTTCTTTGACTGCTATGAAATTGTGTCGAAGGACAAGTCTACAGCGGCGGTATTCTGTGTGCAGGTATTGGCGCAGCCGAACGTGCGCAGCCGGAAACTGAAGCTGCGGGGCTTGGATGCGGATGCGTTGTATGAGGTAGAAGGAAAGCAGTATTCCGGAGGGGCGTTGATGTACGCCGGATTGCTGTGGGAGCGGCCGTCCGGGGATTTTCAGGCGAAAGTGGTTGATGTACGGCGTATAGAAAAATAAGGGTGGGTATCCCGGCTATTGGAGGCCGGGGTACCTTTTTTTGGCCTGCCCTGTTTCCCATATTCTAAGCCACGGAGAACGACGCGCTTTAGCTAGGCTTTACGCTGTTATTTTGATATTAGATTGTTTCTCCAATTATGCTAATTGCATTGATTGGTTTTCCAACTCTTTAACTATATCAAGGGATAATTCCGTTATCAGATTATTTGTTACTATGTCACGGGCCAGGAATGCGCATAAACTGCGCATTCCGTGAGAACATGATTCAGATTATTTCTTTACAGTTCCTAATGGTTATTATTGCGCAGATTACTATTTAATGGTATGATAGCAATACTAGGATAGTGTATTTGTACTGCCTTGCGGGCATAACAGTGAACCGGCCATTTGCCATAGGCACTGTTCTTGCCGCAACGCAGTACTAGGGCGTGTTTGAAAACAACAGGTTGAACGGCTGCTACAGTTTTCCGCTATCAAATTTTAGGAGACACACAGTTTATGGCAACTATATTTTTTATTACAGTAAGGATGGAACAATTATGCCCAAAGCAGTGAAATTAGCAGACATTGGACAAAAATTAGGCGTAAGCACCGTAACTGTTTCAAAAGCGCTTTCCGGGCAGAAAGGCGTCAGTGAAGACATGCGCGCGAAGATCAGGCAGCTTGCGCAGGAAATGGGGTATGTTAAGGCACAGCCGCAGGAAAAAGGCAAAGAGCGGAAAAGCTTTACCATCGGCATTGCGGT
This sequence comes from uncultured Eubacterium sp., assembly GCA_947089855.1. Classification (GTDB taxonomy): domain Bacteria; phylum Bacillota; class Clostridia; order Lachnospirales; family Lachnospiraceae; genus Eubacterium_J. The sequence continues at coordinate 9,465 of CAMUML010000051.1, read as the reverse complement.
AGCGGAACGCTATATTGGCAGCAACCAGCCGTTTTATTGGCATCTTTACCAGGAGTTATCCAAACATGCGGTGCAAAAGAACTGTTTTGCTATGCTGGAAGTGATCAATTATGTGGAAGAACAGCAGATGCTCATCCCCAAAATGGTGACGGAAGGGAAAATTGACGCCATGATCTTAATGGGCACTTTTCAAAAGGAATATGTGGGGTTTATCCGGCACAATACCAGCCTTCCTCTGCTTTTGCTGGATACTTTGGACAAGGAAGGGGATATTGACTGTGTAGTAAGCAATAATATCATGGGGGCCTACCGGGTGGTGAATTATTTATTTGAGCTGGGGCACAATAAGATAGGATTTGTGGGGACAAGGCTTGCTACAGCCAGTATTGACGACCGTTTTTTTGGCTACCTAAAATCAATGATGGAGCATGGGGGCCAGGTGCGCGGGGAATGGCTGGTGGACGACAGGGACCGGTTTACCGGGGCAAGCGATTATCAGCTGCATTACCGGATGCCTCAAAAAGACGATATGCCTACGGCATTTTTTTGCAACAGCGATATTGCTGCAAATGTACTGATCCGCAAGCTGGCGGAGGAAGGGTATTCGGTTCCGGATGATGTCTCTGTGGCAGGGTTTGACGACTATATAAATGAGCCGTTTCCACAGATCGGCATTACGACGTATGCCATTAACACAGCGGAAATGGCCAGGAGGGCCGTACATATCTTATTGAGCAGGCTGGAAAACCCGGATTATGCAATTGGCGTATATCTGGTGGACGGCAGGTTTATTGAGCGGGAAAGTACAAAGAGCATTGGGCCGCCGGTACCTTTTTTTTAAAAACTAGGAGGAGAAATGATTATGGAATGGAAACATTTAGGGGTTATGCTCGACTGCTCCAGAAATGGGGTGCTGCGTGTGGAATCAGTAAAAATGTATATCCGTATCCTGGAACGGCTGGGGTTTCAAACGCTTATGCTGTATACGGAAGATACGTATGAAGTAAGCGGGCATCCGTTTTTTGGCTACCTGCGCGGGCGGTATACAAAAGAGGAACTAAAGGAAATCGATGCCTATGCAGTACGCCACCAGGTAGAACTTATCCCATGTATCCAGACATTGGCGCATTTAAACGGGATCGTAAGATGGAAGGAATATGAGGGGTTTAAAGATGTCAATGACATTCTGCTGGCAGGGGATCCACGGACTTATCAGCTGGTCGATGCCATGTTTGCGACATTGGCGGAATGTTTTACCTCACGGACGGTTAATTTGGGTATGGATGAAGCACATATGGTCGGGCTTGGAAAATATCTGGACAAAAACGGCTACCACAGCCGGTTTGAGATCCTGGCCAAGCATCTGGAGGCGGTATGCACCATTGCAAAAAAATACGGGTTCCAGCCGCTGATATGGAGCGATATGTTTTTCCGGCTGGCTACTGGCGGCGATTATTACGAGGATACGGTTCAAATCGATCCGGGCATTACAAAGCAGATACCGGAAGGCTTGGGCTTGATCTATTGGGACTATTATGCGAAAAACCAGGGGCATTATGACCGGATGTTGGCAGCGCACCGCCAGTTTGGCCGGGAAATCTGGTTTGCAGGGGGTGCGTGGACGTGGAGCGGATTTACGCCGAAAAATGGGTTTTCGATAGATGCTGCCTGTGCAGTGGTCCCGTCCCTGGTTGAGAACAAGATTGAGCATGCCATTTTTACATTATGGGGGGATGACGGCAGGGAATGCTCGTACTTTGCGGTATTGCCTTGCCTATATTATATCTCACAGCTTGCAAAAGGGGTAACCAGCTTGGAAGCGGTAAAAGAAGGGTTTTACAAAGAGTTTGGCATTGCGTTTGATGATTTTATGCTGTTGGACCTTCCAGGGGCGACGGATGATGAACCGCGTTCTTACCATAACCCGGAAAAATATATGTTTTACAATGACTGCTTCAATGGTATTTTTGACTGCACGGTAAAAGACGGGTACGTTCCGGCTTATGATACTTGTGCCGCGAAGCTGGAAAAGCTGGCAGGCCATGCGCAGTTTGGCTACCTGTTTGATGCGGCGGCAAAGCTATGCCGGTTTTTACAGGTAAAATTTACAATCGGCAAACGTACCAGGCAGGCCTACCGCCAGGGGGGCAAGGGGGATGCATTGGACCAGCTGGTCGCGGATTACGAAAAAATGGGCGTGCTGCTCGATGATTTTTACCAGGCATTCCGTACCGTATGGTTTACCGAAAATAAACCGCATGGATTTGATATACAAGACATCCGCTTTGGCGGGCTGAAACAGCGTATTGCAAGCTGTACGGAAAGGCTTAGGCAGTACCAGTGCGGGGAAGTGGAAAGCATACCGGAGCTGGAAGAAGAAATCTTGCCGGAATTTGAAGAAGGGTATTTGAATTTTAACAAGTGGGCAGAGATGGTATCCGTACAGGTCGTTTCGCATAGCTGATTGGCCGCAGGAAGCCTGGCGGCTTCCTGCTGTTTTGCCCTTTTGTACAAGGTCACGTTGGCCAGTTTCTAGGGCATGATTCAAACACGCGCTAACATGGCGGATTATAATTTATCCAGTTCGCTCATCATAGCTGGGCGGTTGCGGTACTGCGCCCTCCAGCTATTTGCAATTTCCTCCACAGCTTCTTCGCCGCCCTTGATCTTTTTCATCCTGCGCAGGATGGATACCCATTCTTTGTAGCGCGCCCGGTCTGCTGCGATTCTTACCGTTTTTTGCAGTTCTTTGGCATATTTTTGCAGCACTTCTTTTGGATAAAGGGGAGCTAAAACCGCTTCATATTCCCGCAAGGCGTAAAAACCGTTGGATTTCAATACATAGTCCAGCAGCCGCCCATACAGCCCTTCTTCCAGATAGAGCCGTTCCACATGCGCTTGGGCCGGCAGGGACCGGAACAGCTCCTCACGCACCTGCTCCCATTCTCCACTGTTATAAAGTGACTTTAATTCCCGAAAGTCCTCGATATTCCCGGCATTGTCTTTGGACACCAGGTTCCAGAGCTGTTTTTTATAATCTTCAACCCTTCCGGATTTTTGGTATAGTTCTTTTAGCTGGCTGCTGAAATCCCGGACCACACCTGGCTTATCCGTATCAAGCGTTAGGCTTTCCTCTAAAACAGCAATGGCTTCGTCGGTATTGCCCTGGCGGATGCATTGGCAAATATCGTATTTGCGGATGTCAGTATACTTCCAATGGCCTTTGCAGTATGCGCGGATTTGGCCGGAATCCATGCCGTTTTCTTCCATCAGGCGGATATGGCGCAGCGCCCATTTTGACGCCTGGTAATCTGCGCTCCAGCTATCTGCACGTTCCTGTGCTTCCTGCACTTTGCGCTGGGTAAATTCCAGCATTGCATCCAGATATGGCGCATTGCAAAAATGCTGCATCAGCATCTGTTCGATATATTCTTCCATATAGTCGGGGATGGAGCCGTCCAGGTGGCTGGTAAACCATTCGTACATAGACTGCTGTACCGGGGCATCCGCCTGCGCAAGCAGCGCTTCCCAAATATCCACACACTGTTCTGCCAGAGCGCCTTTTCCGCCGCCAGAATCGTCCATATCCACTTTGGCTGCTTTTATAAACAGGTAGCAGGTAAGGGCAAACGCATCTTGGCAGCAGCCATGCTCCATCATAAGCTGCACCTCTTCCTGCAAAAACCCCTCCAGCTCATGGATAAACCCATATGCTTCCTGGTAGGCAATAAACCCATCTTTTCCAAGGTATTTTTGTACAACCGTATCCACCTGCCGCTGGTACTGCTGCATATCCGTTTTGGAAATCCCGTGGCACACGGCGATCCGGAACCTGGTCATTAGCTTTTCATCATGGCGCAGCACTTCGGCTAAAAAATCCCGGACATCAGATTCCGCTGCCTGGTTTACGGCTGCAGCTGCCTCGTCCACTTGCCCGGTTGGCAATCCGGCGGCGCCTTTTTTTATATCCTTTATTTTATTTGTGTTTTGTAAGTGATCCATATAGCTACCATCCCTTTTATTAAAACCTTGTTCTTGCCATCGTTTATGGGCAAAGTATGTTGGCCGGTTTTGCCAAAAAAAGTTAAGGCAATTTTTGCAGCAGTACCCGGCATTGATCCAGCATAGCCCGCAAATGCTGGTTTTCTTCCAAAAGGGCATCGATTTTTTGTTCCGCAAGGCAGCTTTCCATTGACTGGTAAAACAGCGTTTCCAATAGTTTGCCATAAAAAGGCGCATCTTTTGCGTATTCCCACCAGATTTTTTCTATATCATAGCGGATCAGGTTTGTCGTCCACGGTTTTGCCTGTCCGGTAAAATGCAGGATCGAAACCGTTTTCGATACGTTTTCATAGGACATGCCCATTTGGTGGGCAGTCTGGGCAAACAGCCCAAACTGGAATTCATCAACAAACTTAACCTGCCCACGGTGTACGTAATTTAATAGATCCTGGTCAGGGAGTATGATATAATCCGAAATAGATAAAAAAACCTGCCGGTAGGTTTCAAAAGAGTAAGCTTCCCGAAGCTTTGGAAGGTTCATCAACAATAAGCCGGAACAAAAATATGTCATGCCTTCTTGGGCAAGCTTTTGAAAAAAGGCATTCCGGGCACGGGAGCCTGGTTCGTCCATTGCTAGTATTGTAGCAAATTCCATATCTTTTGCTGCTGCCAGCAAGTGGCCTTCAAAATCCGTATAGTAAAAATCGGTAATATCTTTATTGACGACCATATCAACATCCAGATACAAAATTCGTTCCAGGCGGCTGCCAAGCAGTTCTGCAAGCATTAGCCGGTAATACATTTCCTGGCTCCATAAGCGGTTGTGCGGAAGGCCAGAAACCAGGCTGGCATCGATGGAAATAAAAACGATGTCATGATGGTCCATGCCGCGCAGCAAAGCATCCTGCAAAAAAGCACATTCCTGTTTGCCAAGGCTGCTGTGCAGGACATACACACATACTTTTGTACGGGGGTGGTTTATGGCAAGGGAGCGCAGCAGTACATAGGCAGGGTACAAGACATTTTGGTTTAGTGCGATTGCGATGTTGATGGTGTTCATTTTCTTTCCTCCTAAGGAACGCCAGCCAGGTCTTGCTTGTTTTTACCAGCATGGCCGTTATCTCAATCTTATCAGAAGTACAGGCAATTTGCAAGGCTGTATAAGCTGCGCATTCCGTGAGAATATGATTTAGGAGTAAATTTTGTTACTATTCACGGGCCAGGAATGCGCATAAATTGCGCATTCCGTGAGAACATGATTCAGGAGTGAGGGGCGATTTTGCGGAGCAAACTTTCAATATCGCCCCGAATGGTTACTATGAGCGGCCCCCAGGCCGTGAATAGTAACTAAATTTTTTCGCAGCAGTGTGCCGATAAAGCTGCCAGTGGCAGGTTTTCTGCTGAAGTTTATACAACATTTCGCGGCAACAGATAAACATTTCACAGCAATGAAATTGTTTTTATATTTTTGGGAGGCTATAATAAAATGTCAGCCTATGGCAGCAGCAAAAGTTTATCACGAGGAGGTGGCGCATTGATCCATATTGCAATCTGCGATGATGAAAAACATATGTCCGGCCATATAAGGGCAATGGCCTCTGATTTTTTCCGTAAAAAGAACAGGGAGATCCATTTTCGGACATTTTTAAGTGGCGAAGAGCTGCTAAACTACGACGGGCAGATCGACATCCTGTTTCTGGATATTCAGATGAAGGGCATGGATGGCATGGAAACGGCAAGGAAGCTAAGGGCTTCTAAGTTCCGGGGATTCCTGATCTTTATCACGGTACTGAAAGAGATGGTATTTCAGTCTTTCGAGGTGCAGGCCTACGATTATCTGGTTAAGCCGGTGGATGAAAAGCAGTTTGGGAAGACCATGGAGCGCCTTTACGCTTCCATGCAAAGCGCCAGCGAAGACAGCCTGCTGGTGCAAAAGGGATATGAGGGGCGCATCATCCGGGAGGAGGAGATTGTTTTTTGCGAGGTCATAGACCGGAAAATATATCTGAACCTGGCTTCCGGCGAGGTTGTTGATTATTATGAGCGGATCGAAAATCTGGAAACGAAGCTGGGCAGCCATTTTTTCCGGTGTCACAGGAGCTATCTCATCAACCTGAAGCATTTAAAAGGATATAAAAACGGGACTGCCTGTATGGATAACGGCAAAGAAGTTCCCGTATCGCGGCTGCGGAGCAAGGAGTTTTCCGGTGTTGTTCTGCAGTATATGAAGAATATGTAAAAAAAGCATTAGGAACTGTCCCGAAATAACTTACCGATAGTCCGCAGGATTTTTCTTCGAGAGTGCCACTTAAAAATCAGGCGCATAGCGGGCTATGTAACTGATTTTTAAGTGGTGCTATCGGAGAAAAAGACAAGGAATACGGTAAGTTATTTTGGGACAGTTCCTTAGCGCCTGACAGGAGGAATGAGAAATGGACTTGTGGGAAAAATTCGGAATGGGCGAAGGGCTTGCCGAGCTGTGGCAGGAACTGGGTATCAGCGCGGGAACGGCAATTATTGTTTTGGCTGCTTTATATTTTGTGGTCAAATGGGCGGTCAAAAATGGAATGTTGGCAGCCTATAAAGAGATAGAAGAAAAGAAAGTACAGGAACATATTTACGATTGCCCCTTTGATCATAGCCATAACCATAAAGCTGATACTTTGGAGAAAGTTAAGACAGAAAAAGTGGAAAATTAGATTTGGAATTTGTATCGGAGGGATATGGAATGAATGATATAAATGATAAAATTATAGACGCTATCATAAAAAAGGCAGATGCTCTGTGTCCTGATTCCCTGGCGCTGATCGGTGTGTATGGTTCGGCCATTACCGGGGATGGGTACGAAAAATCCGATCTTGATTTGATGATCCTGGTCAATGACCAAAATGGACAGGTTCTGGCAGATGGATTTATTATAGATGATGTTGATATAGGATATGACCTTTACTGTACCAGCTGGGATATGCTTGAAAAAGATGCGCAGTGTGGCCACGCACATTTGTCTAAGCTGTTCGACTCGATGATTGTCTATTGCAAAGATAAAAGTGCATTAAAAAGGCTGGATGGGATTAGAAGAAAGGCAGCAGGGCTGCTTGCATCGGATAAACGATATGAGAAGGCTGGCAAAGCATATAGTGATGCAAAAACGATGCTTGCAGAGGTATATCTCACACAATCTTTATCAAAAGCCAGAAGCTGTGCAGGAGCGGCTATTGAATTTATAGAAAATGCTGTTATGCTGCATAACGGCCAGTATTTCAAAAAAGGGACGAAAAGGGCTTTGGATGAGCTGAAACAGCTTAGGCTTCCATTTGATCTTGAAACCAGAATTCTTGCCGTCATTCAAGCAGAAACAGTGGAAAAGATACGGGCAGGACTGACAGAGTTATTCGTTTTGACAGACGGGTATCTGCAGGTTCCGAAGAAAAAGGAACTCCCTTCTGCAGAAAATCTGCGGGGAACATATGAAGAAATGTATTCTAACTGGAAAAACAAAATGTCCGAGGCGGCAGGCAGCGGCGATGTGTATTCTTCCTTTATGAATTTACTGTCTTTACAGTGGATGTTCCATGAGATTTCAGAATGTATCGCAGTGTATGGCTTTGAAATTATGGATAAATTTAACCCCAAAAACCTGGAAGAAAATGTGGATGTCTTCGATCAGGCTTTAAATAAGTATCTTGCAGAGTATGAAAAAGCGGGAATTTATCCAAAGCATTTTAAGGGCATGGCAGAATTTGCGGAGGATTATAACAAAGAAATTTCTGTAAATATAGAAAAAGAAATCGAAATTTATGGAAGTGGTCATATTATGAATAAAGAAATTCTGTTATCCAATATAGACAACCTTCATACTACGGAAATGGGAATTGATAGAATAAAGAAAAACCTAAAATTAGATACCGACGATGTAGTTGAATGGTGTAAAACCAAAATTAAGTCAGTAAACGCTGTTATCACAAGAAGTGGGAAGAATTGGTATGTGAATGTTGATAGCTGTATTATAACCGTAAATGCTTATAGCTATACAATTATTACGGCACATAGGGAAAAGAAATGAAATATGCAATTCAAAAAGACGGTGTTATCTCGGAAAGATTTTATTGTGCAGACGGACAATGGATTATGATTTGATAGAAGGAGGCAAAAAATAATGCGTCATATTTATATTCGGGGAAGCCTAGGCCTAATCTGGCTGGTTGCGGCCATTGTATGTGGGGTATCCGGAAATTTCCCAATGATGGGGTTTTATCTGGTATTAGCAGGTGTATTCCTGTATTCCGCATATGCGGCATGGAAAAACGAGAAGGGCGGCAAAGGGGAGGGGAGGTAAAGATGGGAGAAACGCTCCTGACTGTTCAAAACTTGAGTGCGTGGTACAATAAAGAGAAACTGATACTTTCGGGTTTTTCTTTTTCGCTGGCGGAGCATGAAGTGGCAGGTTTGATCGGGCTGAACGGAGCCGGGAAAACCACATTTCTGAAAGTGCTTTCTGGATTGCTTCCTACTTTCCGTTCAGACGGTATCTGCTTTAGCGACGCTCCTGTGGATTTTCGGAAGCAGGATTTTAAACTCTGCCGCTATACGGTGTTTGCCGAGGACAATTCTTTTTCGTATTTTACTTTCCGGGAATACCTGGCCTATGTATGCGCCGCCTATGGGAAAGAGGTGACCGATGTGTCGGAGCTGGTACAGGGCTTTCACTTTGAAGAATATACAGATACCCTGTTACGGGAGCTGTCAACCGGAAACCGGAAAAAAGCATTTCTGATCACGGCGTTTGCATTGAAACCCAGACTGCTCCTTCTGGACGAGCCGGTCAACGGCCTGGATTTCCAGAGTACGGAATATCTGTACCAGCAGATTTCGGGCTATAAAGAGTATGGGACTGTGCTGTTTTCTTCCCATATCCTGGAGAGCATCACGCTGACCTCTGACCGGGTATTTGTCCTGGAGGACGGTAAGATCCGGCAGACATTTAAACACGGGCGGATCAATGCTGCGGATATACGGGAGGCTCTGCATGATGAAAATGACAGGTAAAGCCTTTGCAAAAAAACTGTTTGGGGCAAGATACGAGCGGCTGCCCCGGACGCTTTTGATGGATGTGATTTTATTTTGGGGGCTGTATACCGCAGGCTTTCAGGTGCAGGTTGCGACCTCTGTACGGATCCTGATGATAAGCGCCTTTACTGCAGGCGTGATGTGGCAGGCCCTTTCTTCCAAAGATAACGCTGTGGAACTGAAACATATGCTGATGCTGCCGCATCATAGCCGGGAGTTTGTTTTCTCCTATGTGGCGGCGCTGGGGGCCTATACGGTCCTTACAAAGACCGGGCTGCTTTTGGCAGTCCTGCTGGCTGTTTCCGCATGGAAGCCGATAGAGATGATAGGAATGGCCATCTGTATGCTTCATGCGGTCCTTATGGCTGCCGCAGCCTATTCCCTGAGAAAATACTG
>CAMUML010000050.1 GCA_947089855.1 uncultured Eubacterium sp. | reverse complement strand
CAACCGGGTCTGCACTGACCATATTTCTACGCTTTTATTGCCTTGTACGAAAACCGCCTGCAAGGAACTGGAACGGGAAGGGTTAAGGGCGGCTTGCGGGCAGGCGGTAGGCGACCCGATGTATGATGCATTCCTAAAATATAGCCATTCTATCCACAAAGCGGATGTGCGGTTAACGTGCCTGGATGGAGGACATTGCCAGCTGCCAGATGATTTTTATTATTTGACCTGCCACCGGGAAGAAAATACAGGTGGGGACTATGTGCTGCTAGAGGTCTTCCGGGCAATGGAACAGCTGGATGCGCCAGTGGTATATCCTGTACATCCAAGAAACCAGGGGCGGGCTATGCGGCTGGTGGGACAATACCAGTTTAAAAACCTGATCATAACCGAACCTGTTGGGTATCTTGAAAGTATCTGTATGGCCAACTGCGCAAGGAAGGTCGTGACGGATTCCGGCGGCTTGCAGAGGGAAGCTTTTTTTGCTGGTAAAAAGTGCGTAACAATTATGGATCATGTAGTTTGGCCAGAAACAATGGTGGATGCCAGAAACGAGCTGGCAAAGCCGGATGCCGCAGATATTTTGGAAAAATTAAGCCATACACAGCGGATAGAAAAAACATACCAGCCATTTGGGGATGGGAACGCATCGGAAAAAATTGTGGAGGCAATCAAAGCCTATATACAGAACCGATAAAAACAGGATACGGTAAAGACAAATGAAAGTAAAAAAACATCTAAAACAATCCAGAAATAAGCCAGATCGAAAGCCAGGCCAAAAAGAACAAGCCAAAATCGAGCTGACGCCTGCCGAATTACGCAAGCTCCAGCTAAACCTTTTAGAAATGCTGGTCGAAATCGACCGCATCTGCCGCAAATACCATATCAAATATTCCCTGGATGGCGGTACCCTGCTGGGCGCTGTCCGCCACGGCGGTTTTATCCCGTGGGATGACGATATAGATGTAATTATGCGCAGGGAAGAATACCAGAAGTTTTACCGTGCCTGCCGCAAAGACTTGGATACCAGTCGTTTCTTCTTGCAGGAATACCGGACGGACCCCTATTACCGCTGGGGTTACGAAAAGCTGCGGCGTAAGCACACCGAATTTATCCGGCTGGGGCAGGAGCATTTAAAGATACGTACTGGAATATTTGTAGACATCTTTGTAGCTGACAATGTGCCGGACCACCCGGCAGTACGCAGGCTGCATCTGTTTGCATGCTACATCATCCGTAAGCTTTTGTATGCAGAGCTTGGGATGCGCAATGCAGGCTGCGCACCCCTGCGGGTATGGTACTGGCTGCTTTATAAGCTGGTACCGCGCGATATGGTTTTTTACTGGCGCAACTGCATTGCCAGGCAGTGCAACAGGAAAAAGACCCAGCTCGTCCGGCATATGACATACCCTTATGCACGTTCACGCTATGGGATGCCGGCCGTGTGTTTTGATGAGATGGAAGACATTTTATTTGAGGGCTACCGTTTTTTGGCATTTAAACAGTATGACAAATACCTAACGGCCCTTTATGGGGATTATAGGAAGCTGCCGCCAAAGGAAAAACGGGTAACGCATCTGGATGTATCCAGTATCCAACTGCTGGATCTAGAAGAGCTGCAGCTGGGGGAAAAGCCCAGGGATCTGGACAATGGCTGTTGATAGAAGGTGACAGGTATATGTGGGGTTTGGCCATGTATACCTGTTTTTGTTGTGCCAGCCTTAATTTTAAATCGTCGTGGGAATAATCAAGGATCCACTGAAATAGAATAAGCTGCGCATTCCGTGAGGACATGATTCAGGAGTGAGGGGCGATTTTGCAGTTGAATTCTACCGTGGACGGGGGTATACTACAGGATAAAAGGCACGGAAAACGTTTATGGATACAGGATTCAAGGGCCGGTATTTGGCCAATATGAGCGATTCTGCCCAGTGTATCGAAGGCCGCTGCTAGGATGGAATGTTTGGAGGTGTATCATGGAATACAAGCCGCTGCCGGTAGGTGTGGACAATTTTGAAATGCTGGTAACAAGGGGATATTATTTTATTGACAAAACCATGTTTATCAAAGATCTGATAGACCAAAAGGGGCTGGTAAATTTGTTTACAAGGCCCAGGCGTTTTGGAAAGACCTTAAACTTAAGCATGCTGCAATACTTTTTCGAGGATGCACGTGATAGGCAGGGGAATCAAGTGGACAACCGCTTCCTTTTTGATGGGTTAAATATTATGCGGCAAGGCGGGGAGTACGTATCTTACATGCAGCAATACCCCGTGATCAGCCTTTCGTTCCAGTCGGGGAAGCAGCCGGGTTTCCAGGCAGCGTGGCGGGCGGTCAGAAATGAGGTTGCACAGGAATATATCCGTCATTTTTATATTTGCCAGGGCGATGCATTGTTACCGTTGGAGAAAGAAAGGTTTTTCAGGTTTATGGAGCAGACGGGCACACAGGACGAGTATGGCCAATCCATCCGGTTCCTTTCCCAATGTATGGAAAAGTATTATGGAAAAAAAGCAGTCCTTTTAGTGGATGAATATGACGTACCGCTGGAAAATGCTTTTGCCAGGGGGTTTTATACAGAAATGGCGGATGCCGTCCGGGCGTTGTTTGAGCCTGCCTTGAAGGCAAATGGCAGCCTTGAGTTTGCGGTGCTTACTGGATGCCTGCGTATCAGCAAGGAAAGTATTTTTACAGGTATGAATAACCTTGAGATTTTCTCCATTTTAAACAAGAACTATGATGAGTACTTTGGCTTTACAGAAAATGAAGTTTATCAAATGTGTGTGGACTACCAGCTGGAACAACGGTTTGATACGGTTAAGGAGTGGTATAATGGATATGTTTTTGGAAATGTAAATGTATATAATCCTTGGAGCGTAGTTCGGTTTATGAAGGATTTAAAAGCAGATGGGGATGGGATTCCATACCCGTATTGGGCAAATACCAGCGCGAATACAATTGTCCGTAAACTGATTGAACTTGCGGATGAAAAAGTAAAAGGGGAAGTGGAAATGGTTGTCGGGGGAGGGGTTTTGGTAAAAGCGGTCCATGAGGATATTACCTATGATGAAGTATTTGAAACGATGGATAACCTGTTTAATTTTATGTTTTTTACAGGATATTTCCGGAAAACCCGCGACTGGATAGATGGAAATGATATACATTATGTAGAGCTGAAAATACCGAATAAAGAGGTCAAATATATCTTCCGGACCAAAATCCTGACCTGGTTCCACGAAAAAATAAAGCAGGAAGACCGTACAAATCTTTTTCAGGCGGTGCTGGATGGAGATGCTGCCACAATGGAGGAGGAAATTACAAAGCTGCTTTTAGCGTCCATCAGCTTCTACGATGCATATGAGAGTTTTTATCATGGGTTCCTGGTAGGGATCCTGTCTGGTATGGAAGGGTATATTGTAAAATCAAACCGGGAAGGCGGGCATGGAAGAAGCGATTTGTTTATAAAACCCATAACACGCAGGAAAGCTGCTTTTATCGTAGAATTTAAGCTGGCCAAAAGTATCCGGGATATGGAGGTTAAGGCATGGGGTGCTATCCGCCAGATCAATGATAGGAAGTATGCCTGTGAATTGGAAGAGGACGGTTACCGGGCGGTACACAAATATGGGGTTTCATTTTTTGGAAAAGACTGCCATGTGGTATTTGAAGAATAATATGGGCTAGGCTGCTGGGAGGGTATTATGGCAAGGAAAATAGCGATTGGGGTGGCTAATTTTAGCAAATTAATAGAAAACCATTATTTTTATGTGGACAAAACCCATTTTATAAAAGAATGGTGGGAAAATGGGGATGAAGTTACCCTGATTAACCGTCCAAGGCGGTTTGGCAAGACGCTTTTAATGAGTATGGTAGAACAATTTTTTTCGGTAAAGTATGCAGGCAGGGGCAGCCTGTTTTACGGACTGTCCATTTGGGGGGGGGAAGCTGGATACCGTATGCTGCAGGGTACTTATCCTGTGATTTTTTTGAGTTTTGCCGATGTCAGAGGGGGCAGCTACAGGGAAACGTATGCCGATATAAAAAAATTAGTTGCCTATTTATACCGGGAGTACGCGTTCCTGCTTAGGGGCGGGTGCCTGCTTGAAAGCGAACAGAAAGAATTTTCCGATATTATGGAAGACCAGATGGATGCCAGCAGTTTGAAATTTTCTATTAAGCAGCTTTCCAATTATTTGTCACGTTATTATGGAAAAAAAGTAATTATTTTATTGGATGAATATGATACCCCAATGCAGGAAGCTTATGTCAATGGGTATTGGGAGGAATTAGCCGGTTTTCTGCGCGGGATGTTTGGCAGTATTTTTAAGGATAACCAATATTTGGAACGTGGTATTATGACAGGTATTACGCATATCAGCAAGGAATCGCTTTTTTCCGGCCTGAACAATTTAGAGGTGGTTGCAGTTACTTCGCAAAAATATGGGGCATCCTTTGGGTTTACAGAGGCTGAAGTGATCTGTGCTTTGGAGGAATTTGGGCTCAAAGGCCAGGAAGATGCGGTACGGTATTGGTACGATGGGTATCGGTTTGGGGATCATAAGAGTATTTATAATCTGTGGTCTATGATAAATTTTCTTGCCAAAAAGAAGCTTGCCGCTTATTGGTCGAATACAAGTACCAATGGGCTCGTAGGCAGCCTGATCCAAAAAGGCACCGCAGGAGTCAAACAGGCGGCGGAAGATCTGCTGAATGGAAAACCGATCTGCGCAGCTGTGGATGAGGAGGTTGCATTTAACCAGCTGGATTATGAGGAAGATGCTATTTGGAGCTTGCTTTTGGCAAGCGGGTATTGAAAAGTTGACCGTTTTCCATTTGAAGGGGCCAGGATGCAGGAATATATGCTTCACTGGTAAACTTTGAATCACAGCAGGTGTTTGCGGCTATGGCAAAGGGATGGTTTTTATGCGAGAAGAAAAATTACAATAGTTTTGTGCTGGCGTTGCTGGCAGGTGATGTAGAAAGCATGAATGTTTATATGAATCAAGTGGCGCTGCATACGTTCAGCAGCTTTGACGTCGGCAGCCGCCTGGGCGGGGAAGAACCAGAACGGTTTTACCACGGGTTTGTACTGGGCCTGATCGTGGAGCTTAAAGGAAGGTATGCCGTTACATCCAACCGTGAGAGCGGCTTTGGCAGGTATGATGTCCTATTGGAGCCGTTAACGCCTGGAGACCATGCGATGGTCCTGGAATTTAAGGTCTATGACAGCAAAAAGGAGGCAGGCTTGGAGGCTACCGTAGATGCGGCTATGAAACAGATCCTTAATAAAAGGTATACGGCAGCTTTGGAGGCAAAAGGCATCCCCAAGGACAAGATCCGGATATATGGCTTTGCGTTCCGTGGGAAGGAAGTATTGATCGGCGGCGGGGACAGCCAAAATTAAGGAGCGGGGGTTCTTTTTTAGGGGCATCCCCATCGGGCAATCGATCCTATGTCTTGAATGTATGTGTGTAACATGCTATGATTGAAAAGTAGTGGTGGTTTGGCGCGGGATAAAAGGAAAAAGGGAGTGTGGCAACCGTATGCTTTATATAACGTTTCAAGAACCGGAGAAATTCATATATAACGTCGATATTTGGTTTAACAATAGGGCTGAGGCCGCATGGCTGGAAGACCCTTTTATTAAGGAATTTGTAGAGGATGTAGACAGGTCAAAGATCCTTAGCCCTTACTGTATCCAAAGCCCAGTCCTTGGGCAGATTCCGCCAAGCAGCTTGTCCGGGGGTGTTAAGGCGCTGATGATTATGTACAAAACGGATCGTATTGTGTATGGGACTGCATGCGGCAACAATTGCTCGAAATGGGTTGTTGAAATTGGGAAAAAGAAAGATGTAACTATTTATTTGGAGCATGTTATGAAATTCCCTGACAGTTTTGAGGCAGTCTGCTTTGACAACGGAAAGCAGATACACAGTGACTTGGATTTTAGGAGGTGTTTTTTGGAATGCTTCGAATTCTGATTAAGAACAACAGGCTGTCCTATGATTTTAGCTTTTCGGGGAAATTTTTGGTAGTAACAGGCGATTCTGGAACAGGGAAGTCAAAATTATGGGAACTGGTACGCAGCTACAATATGGAACCGGATGCTGTGGAATGCCTTGGCTATCCAGATCTTCAGGCAATAGAAATGGTTAGTGAGCTTGAGGGGGCAAAAACAAAATCTGGGATAGTGTTTTTTATTGATGAATTTTCGCCAATTTTTAGGCATCCGGACCGTGGCAAGCTATTTCTAGAGTCAAATAATTTTTTTGTGATTATAAGAAGGTCAATCAAATTAGATGATCTGCCAGTCAGCCTTGATAACTTTATTTATTTAAAAAATGGCGTTGCAGTTCCTGTATATCCGAAAGCAGAACATTTGGTATATGCCGGCCGTACATTGATATGCGAAGACAGTGGTTCTAGCTATGATTTCCTTAAGGAAATCGTTGGAAACAAAGCAGAGGTGTCTAGTGCGTCTGGCAGGGATAGGTTTGTGAAAATGATAAAGAAAATATCTTCTAAATCTGTGACGTTGGTGTATGACAGGGCTGGAATCAGTACGGCATATGAATATCTGCGTACCAAGTTATCCACATATCAGGGCCTTCAATTTTCAGAAATAGACTGGGACAGTTTTGAAGCGTATGTGCTGGAATCACCAGAATACCATAAGGCAGTCCCAGATTATCCGAATAAGGAGATTGCAGCCATTGGGATTTTTAAACAGATGTTTCCAGGCTATGATAAATCTCGTTTGCCGGATGGTATGGCTATGCCTATTTATTGGAAGGTTAAGGAATACTTGGAATTATTGTTAAAAGATAATTAAATTCAATCAAAATAGTTAAGAAAGAAAAGAAAGGCGGTAAAAATAAAATGCCATCAATACAAACGGGGACAGATAAGTTCGCAGCAGGTAGTTCCAACCTTGCCTTCTGCGGAAATGGAAAATTAAAACTTCTTATTATTGTTGGTACACGGCCAGAAATTATAAGGCTGTCTGCGGTTATTAAAAAGTGCCGTACTTATTTTGATACCATACTTGCACATACCGGCCAAAATTATGACTATAACTTGAACGGGATTTTTTTCAAAGACCTTGAACTGGATACGCCGGATGTTTATTTAAATTGTGTTGGTAACGATTTGGGGGAAACCATTGGCAACATTATCAGCGCCTCTTACAAACTAATGGTACAGGTACAGCCCGATGCGCTGCTTATCCTTGGGGATACCAATTCCTGCCTGTCGGCGGTTAGCGCAAAGCGCCTGCATATCCCAATTTTCCATATGGAAGCTGGAAACCGCTGTAAGGACGAGTGCCTGCCGGAAGAGACAAACCGGCGCATTGTGGATATTATATCCGATGTGAACCTTGCCTATTCCGAACATGCCAGGCGCTATCTTGCAGAGTGCGGGGTTCCAAAGGAACGGACCTTTGTAACCGGCTCGCCTATGGCAGAGGTGCTGCATGCCAACCTGGAAAAAATCAAGGCTTCTGGCATCCATAAGCGGCTGGGGCTTCCAAAGCATGGATATATCCTGCTGTCCGCCCACAGGGAGGAAAATATTGACACAGAACAAAACTTCCAGTCCTTATTTGGTGCGGTCAATGCGATGGCACAAAAATATGGCCTTCCGATTTTGTACTCCTGCCATCCAAGGAGCCGCAAAAAGCTTGAACAGGGCGGTTTTGAATTGGATAGCCGTGTCATCCGCCATGAACCGCTTGGATTCCACGACTATAACTGCCTGCAGATGTATGCATATGCTGTAGTATCTGACAGTGGTACGCTTCCGGAAGAAAGCAGTTTCTTTTTGTCTGCCGGGCATCCGTTCCCGGCAGTCTGCATCCGTACCAGCACGGAGCGGCCGGAGGCATTGGACAAGGGATGTTTTGTGCTGGCCGGGATTGACGGGGCTGGATTGTTGAATGCTGTGGACCTTGCGGTTTCTATGAACCGGGATGGAGGCTGCGGGGTACCGGTGCCGGACTATAGGGATGAAAATGTCTCAGATAAAGTGGTAAAGATCATTCAAAGCTATACAGGGGTGGTAAATAAGATGGTTTGGCGCAAGACGGGAAATTAGGGTGGAATGCCGTGGCTAGGGGCGTTACTGTTCACGGGCCAGGAATGCGCATAAACTGCGCATTCCGTGAGAACATGATTCAGGAGTGAGGGGCGATTTTGCGGAGCAAACTTCCAATATCGCCCGGAATGGTTACTATGAGTGGCCCCCAGGCCGTGAATAGTAACAGCGGGCTGGCCGCTTCCTGTGATTCTGCAATTTCCAGTAGACAAACTACCCCGCATTCATTTATAATGGACGTAGTTAGCAAAATCCTGCTTTCTAAAATAAACTACAGGGCAGAAACAATTGACAATTACAAGAAAAAAGGTTACCATTATTTTATATATTTTTAATTATAGAAGGGTCATGAATCCAGAGGAGAAATCAAGAGGCAGTATAAGATTATGGATAAGCAGCAGATTTTGATTGTTGATGACGAGTCGATCAACCGTGAAATATTAAAAACCATGTTTGATGAATACGAAAAACTGGAGGCGGAAAACGGCAGGCAGGCGGCTGAGGCAATTTCCAAATATTACAACAGCCTTGTCCTGGTCTTGCTGGATATTTCTATGCCTGTTATGGATGGCTTTGATGTGCTGGAATTTATGCAGGACCATAACCTGTTAGATAAGATCCCGGTCATACTGATCACGGGGGAGGCAATTATCAATAGCGAAGATAAGGCGTATTCCTACGGCGTCGCAGACGTGATACATAAACCGTTTTATCCGCATATCGTAAAAAAACGCAGCCAGAATATTATCGAACTATACCAGCATAAACTGGATATGGAGCGGCGGTTAAAACAGCAAGAAAAAGAAATCCGCAAGCAGGAAAAGGAAATCCGGGAAAATAACGAGTTGATGATTGAAGCGCTCAGTTCCGTTGTGGAGTCCCGCAGCGCCGAAACTGGGGAACATACCAGGCGCATTAAATATTTTACAAGGATCTTGCTTGGGCATGTGAGGAAGCGGTTTCCAAAATATGGCCTGACGCAGCAGCAGGTAGAATTGATTGTCAGTGCGTCTGCGCTGCATGATATTGGCAAGATCGGCATTCCGGATGCGATCCTTTTAAAGCCTGGCAGGCTGACAAAGGAAGAATTTGATATTATGAAGACACATACGGTGATCGGATGTGAAATATTGGAAAAATGTTACCGTAATAAAAATACGGATTTTTACCGATATAGTTATGATATATGCCGCAGCCACCATGAACGCTGGGATGGCAGGGGGTATCCTGACCAGCTTGCAGGGGATGAGATTCCAATCGGCGTGCAGGCGGTAGGGATTGCGGATGTATACGATGCATTGATAAACCCAAGGGTGTATAAAGCTGCATTTTCAAAAGATACGGCTTATAATATGATAATGAATGGCGAGTGCGGGCAGTTCTCGCCGGATGTACTGGAATGCTTTGCGTTTGCAAAAGAAGATTTCTTTAACTGTGAAGTGGTTAAAATGTTAAAATTTGTATGACATTCAGACATAGGCAGGCGGCAAAGGACCTTATTTTTTGCGGCCTTGTTTCGCGTGCCAGGGAGGCAATAATGAAGCGGATAGTTCCGGTTGATGAAGCGTTGGAGATGATCTTGATCTTTGACAGCGCTGGAAAAATATTATATGTTAATTCGGCAGCGGACAAAAAGCTGCAGTATGAGGACGGCTTATGCGGGAAGCATATCAGTGCGGTCTTCCCAAATACATTCCAGGCGGAAGGCAGCGGGTTTTCCACCGATTATGAGTTTGGCCACAAATGCCGCAACCTAGTTGCGTACCGCGGCAACCTTACCTGTTTTCCAGTCGAAGCCCGGATCATAAGCAGCGACTTGGAAAGCGGCGCTTACATATGTATGGCGAATGACATACTGGAAAAGGAGTTCCTTGTAAGGGAAATAGAGCAGGTGCGCCAGGAAGCGCAGCAGGCATTAAAAGTAAAATCAGAATTTGTTGCAAATGTAACGCATGAGCTGCGCACGCCGGTCAATGGCATTTTAGGCAATACCAAAGAACTTCTGGAATTTGTGGCGGATGAAAAGGAATTAAAGCTGCTGCGGCTGATTGAACGCTGCTGCGGGGATATGAATAAGATCATTAATAATATACTGGATTTTTCCAAACTGGAAGCAGGCAAGTTTACCTTAGAGCCTAGGCGGTTCCATTTTCGGAGTATGCTGGATTATGTAAAGTCACAGCATATGAATAAGCTGACGGAAAAAGGGCTGGGCTTTTTTATGACGGTTTCCCCGCAGGTGCCAGAGTATGTGGTCGGGGATGAACTGCGTATTGTGCAGATATTAAATAACCTTTTGTCAAATGCACAGAAATTTACAGCGGTCGGCAAAATTACATTGGAAGTGCTGCGTACCGCAAGGGTCAACGATAAAGTGGAACTGTTCTTTATTGTGAAGGATACGGGGATTGGGATTGATAAAGCGGATAAAGATAAACTGTTCCAAAGTTTTTCGCAGGTGGATGCTTCGATTTCCAGGAAGTACGGCGGCACCGGGCTTGGGCTTAATATCTGTAAGCAGCTGGTGGAGCTGATGGGGGGACGGATCGAAGTAGAGAGTGAAAAAAACAAAGGGAGTACGTTTTCTTTTTCCATCTGGACCGGGATCAGTGCGGAAGATGAAGAGGCGTCCGGGCAGGCAGAAGAGGGGAAGGCGTTGCCGTATGTTTCCGCCGCAGGCACTGCTGAAGACAATGCAGATGAATTTGATAATATCAAGGTCTATGGTACAGCAGAAAACCTGGAAAACTTAAAACGTAATTTGTCAAAGCTGATTTTATGCGTGGAAATGGAAAATTGGGAGAAAGCGGAAATGTTTATGGACGCTATCCGCCAGTTGACGGAAGGCGCGCCGCGGGAAATCAGCCGTATGATCTTAAGGCTGAAGATGGCGGTTCAAAAAGAAAACTACGATAAGGTATCTGAGCAGCATAAAGAGCTGGAAGCGATGCTGGATAAAGAGGTGCCGGGCGAAGCATAAGGGGGCAGGCGGGGCCGCAGCCTGAATATGGCCGCTGGCCGGCGTATGCTCCGGGAAGGCATTGTTTAGGTACGGATGGCATGCAGCCCGTCAGGCAACGGACGGGCGGAAAGTAGGTGTAATATGATTTATGATGAGAAGGATACAAAAGGCGCTAAGATTCTTATCGTAGATGACGTGGAGCTTAACCGGATGGTGCTGGAAGAGATCGTAAGCAGCATGGGTTGCGACCCGGTGCTGGCGGAAAGCGGGGAACAGGCGCTTCAACTGGCAGAATCCTGCGTACCGCAGCTTATTTTAAGCGATATTTCTATGCCAGGCATGGATGGGTATGAGCTGTGTAAAATATTGAAGGCAAATAAGAAGACTATGGACATCCCGATCATTTTTATTTCAGCTTTTGATGATCCGGGTGATATTGTGGACGGGTTAAAACTTGGCGGCGAGGATTATATTACAAAGCCATTTATTATGGAAGTCGTACAGGCGCGTGTGGCTGTCCATCTGCATTTGAATGCGGCAAAGCGCGAATTGATAGAAATGAACCGGAAGCTCCAGATTTCTGTCAGCGAGCAGTTAAAGCAGATGGAAGAAGAGAAAAAGAATATTTTGTATGCGCTTGCTAATATTGCGGCGCAAAATTCCGGGTGTGAACCGGGGTATACACAGCGCCTGCGCAGCAACTGCAGGATACTGGCGCAGGGGATGCAGCTTTCCCCGCAGTTTGAAGACCAGATCTCCGATTCTTATATCGATACGATTGAGCTGGCGGCAGCATTGTGTGATATTGGGAATATTGGGATTTCCAAAGAGCTGCTGCAAAAAGAATCAGGGTTGACGGAAGAGGAGACGGACATCTTGCATAACCATACGGATATTGGTGCAAAGCTGTTAAGCGACCTGTATGTAAACAGCGATTATAATGATTTCCTCGGCATATCGATTGATATTTCGCATTACCACCATGAAAACTGGGATGGGAGCGGATACCCGGACGGTTTGAAAGGGGAGCAGATCCCAGTGTCCGCACAGATCGTATCGATTATGGAAGCATACTGTACGCTGACTGGCCGGAAAATGTACAGCAGGCAGGAAGCCTTGGAAGTCATGGGAAAGGAATCAGGCGTGAGGTTCAACCCGGAAATATACAATATCTGCTGTAAAATTTCGCGCCAGTTAAAATAGAAATGGTACAAAACAGGACGCAGCCTGTGTCTGACTGGGGGAATTAAGGTTGATCACAGAGGAAGAGTTTACACGGATTTCTACTTACATGAAGCGGCGTTATGGCATAGACTTAAGCCAGAAAAAAGTGATCATCAATGGAAGGCTGGAAAATTATATAAGATCAGGCGGTTGGAAGACGTTCCATGCATTTATGGATGCCGTAGAAAACGACAAATCCGGTGTACAGGAAAAAATGCTTGTCAATCTGCTTACCACAAACCACACTTATTTTATGCGTGAATTTGAACATTTTGATTTTTTCCGCAATACCGTCCTGCCGTGGATAAAAAAGAAAGCGGCATTTGATAAAGATGTGCGTATTTGGTGTGGGGCGGCGTCTTCTGGGGAAGAGCCCTATATGATTGCTATGGTGCTTTCGGATTTTTTTAGCATAGAGCGGAGCCAGTGGGATTACCGGGTGTTGGCGACCGATGTATCGACTGGGGTTTTGCAGCAGGCGATAGCAGGCGTTTATACAGCGGACCAGCTTGCAAATGTACCGCAGCAATGGAAAAGGAATTTTTTCCAGCATATGCCGGGAGGGAAGTATGTGGCTAAGGATGAGTTGAAAAAAGGGGTTATTTTCCGGCGTTTTAACCTAATGTCGCCATTCCCGTTCCGAAAAAAGATGCATACGGTATTTTTGCGTAATGTAATGATTTATTTTGATGAACCGACAAAACGGGAATTGGTCCAAAAAGTATACGATATCCTGCTGCCAGGAGGGTACTTATTTATCGGGACGACCGAAACGCTTGACCGTAGCGCCACGCCGTTTGAGATTGTCCGGCCGTCAGTATTTAGAAAAAAGGAAGGATGATAAGCGAATGCGGTCAATAAGGGTTTTAGTAGTAGACGATTCTATCGTGTTCAGGGAGCTTCTGATCCAAAACCTAAGCAACGACCCGGCGATACAGGTTGTGGCGGCTGCAAGGGATCCATATGAAGCAAGGGATGCCATTATCCGGCATAAGCCGGACGTTATGACATTGGATATAGAGCTGCCGCGTATGAGCGGCATTGAGTTCCTACGCAAGCTAATGCCGCAGTACCCGCTGCCGGTCGTAGTGATCAGCGCTTTGAACGACCGGGTGTTTGATGCCTTGGATGCAGGGGCTGTAGATTTTGTGGCAAAGCCTGCGATTACCAGCCGGCATCAGCTGGAAGATTTTATCCGCAACGAGCTGTTGGTAAAGATAAAGATTGCCTCGACTGCAAAAATAGGGGCGATTAAAAAGAAAGTATTAGAAGAACCGCATGAAGGGCTTGCCAATGCAAAAAACAGCCTTGTAGTGGCGATCGGCGCGTCTACAGGCGGGACAGAGGCCATTTTTGAAGTGGTAAAAGGGTTTGGGCCGGATATTCCGGGCGTTGTAATCGTACAGCATATGCCGCCAGGGTTTACGGCCATGTATGCCAAACGGCTGGATGACCAGTGCCGGGTACGGGTAAAGGAAGCACAGACAGGCGACCGGGTTATGCCGGGGCATGTGTTGATCGCGCCAGGAGGGAACCAGCATATGCGGCTTGTCAAAATGAACGGCGCCTATCAGGTGGAATGCCGTACGGGGCCCCGTGTAAACGGGCATTGCCCATCGGTAGACGTATTATTTGAATCGGTAGCAAAAGCAGCTAAAAACAATGCCGTTGGTATTATTTTAACCGGTATGGGCGGCGACGGGGCCAAAGGGCTGCTGGCTATGCGTAGGGCAGGGGCCAGGACGATTGGGCAGGACGAATCGACCTGTATCGTCTATGGAATGCCGAAAGTAGCATATGACCTTGGTGCAGTACAGCAGCAGGTGAAACTGCCGGATATTGCTGCAAGGACTTATACATTACTGAATACTATGTAAAAGGAGTGGAATTATGAAGATTCTGTTAGCTGAGGATGATTTTGTAACAAGGAAATTTATGGTTAATTTCCTCTCGAAATATGGTGACTGCGATGTTACCGTAGATGGGATGGAAGCCGTAGACGCGTTTATGATGGCGCTGGAAGACGACGAACCATATGACCTGATCTGCCTGGATATTATGATGCCGGTTATGGACGGCTACCAGGCACTGGTGGCTATCCGTAAGCTGGAAAAAGAAAAAAATATCACGGATGATAAAGCGGTCAAAGTTATTATGACGACAGCTTTAAATGAAGAACGCAATGTCAAAATGGCGTTTGAACTAGGCTGTACGATCTATTCCGGCAAGCCGATCAACCAGGACCGGTTCGAGCAGGCACTCAAAAAATTAAATTTGATTTAATTTTAGAAAACAGTAACGAATATAAACGGAAAGGAGAAGGATATGGCTGAAGGATTTAATACAGAAGACATGCTGGATATGTATCTGTTTGAGAACGGGCAGCTTTTAGAGCAGCTGCAGGATACCGTACTGGAACAGAAGGATGCCGACTGCTTCGATGAAGACAGCATCAATGAAATATTCAGGACCATGCATACGATCAAAGGCTCGTCAGGCATTATGATGTTTGATAATATTACGGCTGTGTCGCATAAATTGGAAGATGTCTTCTTTTTCTTGCGAGAGTCCCATCCTGACAATGTGCCGCACCTAGAACTGGTGGAGCACGTACTGCATGTAGAAGATTTTATTTCAAATGAAATGGAAAAGATCCGCAATGGGGACCCGGTAGATGGGGATTCGAGCGGCATTATCGTAGAGTTAGATAAATTTTTAAAAAAGATAAAAGGGGAGGATGGCGCTTCCGGCACAGGGGAAAAACCGGTTAAGGAGGAAGAGGGCCCAAAACAGTTTTATATTGCGCCGGTTGCCACAAGCGACAGCCATTTTTATAAGATCCATATCACCTTTTATTCCGATACTGAGATGGCGAATATCCATGCGTATAAGACGGTTTATGCATTAAAAGAGATAGCAGAAGACTTGTTGTACACGCCGGAAAATATCATTTCGGATGAATCCAGCTCCGAAGCAATCCTCAAAGATGGGTTCCGGATGCTGCTCCAGGCGCAGGCCGAGCCAGATGAGGTCCGTTCGATTATCAGCGAGGGGTATTCGGTAGAAAAGGTGGATGTGACGGAATGCACTGCCCAGGAATATGCCCACGGTTTTTCTGGCGGGGACGATGGCGGGGTACAGATTGACCTTGATTCCAGCGTAGAAGTGATCGAAGCACGTGTACAGGATACAGCAGACGCCAAAAAACCGGCGGAAAAAGCAGCCATTGCACCAGGTGATTTTGTTATCCGCAATAAGGAACCCGGTAAACAGCGCAAGCTGGCCAAGGATAAGCCAAAGGCGGAAAAAGCGTCGTTTATCAGCGTCAATGTAAGCAAGATGAACCAGCTGATGGAACTGATTGGCGAGCTGGTTATTTCCGAATCGGTCGTACTGCAAAGCTCAGACCTAAAAGTACCTGGGCTGAACTTGGATAATTTTAATAAGGCGGCGGCCCAGCTGTCCAAGATCTCGACCGACCTGCAAAATGTCATTATGTCGATGCGTATGGTGCCATTGACCAATACGTTCCAAAAAATGAACCGTATTGTATTTGACGTATCCAGAAAGCTGGGCAAAGACATTGAGTTTGAAATGGTAGGGGATACCACGGAAGTTGATAAAAATATTATTGAGCATATTTCCGACCCGCTGATGCACCTGGTAAGGAATGCCGTCGACCACGGGATAGAACCAAATGAGGAGCGGGCCGCGAGCGGCAAGCGGGACAAAGGCAAAGTTACGCTGTCTGCAAAGACGGAAGCGGGCAAGGTTTGGATCTGCGTGGAGGACAACGGGGGCGGCCTGGACCGTGAAAAAATATTGGCAAAGGCCAAAAAGCAGGGCATCTTGGATGAAACAAGGCCAGACTATTCGTATACCGATAAGGAAGTGTACCAGTTTATTACGCTGCCAGGTTTTTCTACCAATGAACAGGTAACGGAGTATTCCGGGCGTGGCGTCGGCATGGATGTCGTAGTCCGCAATATCCAAGAAATTGGCGGAATGCTGGATATTGAAAGTACACCAGGCCAAGGCAGTATGATGAGCCTAAAAATCCCGCTGACATTGGCTATTATCGACGGCATTGTAATGGAAACCGGCGGTTCTTCTTTTGTTATGGAATCGGGCGTGATCAAGGAATTTGTCCGTGTGCGTGAAGACATGATGATCCATGAGCCAAATGGGGAAGAATATGTTATGATGCGCGGGGAATGCTATTCCGTTATCCGGCTCGGCGAGCGTTATAACCTGCAAGGCTGCCAGAAGTCTGTGGAAGATGGGATGATGGCCATTGTCGAAGTGGAGGATAAACGGGTTGGGCTGTTTGTCGATATGTTGGTTGGCAAGCAGGAGATCGTCGTAAAACCGATCCCTTCTTATATCAAAAAGGTGAAGGGCCTAAGCGGCTGTACGCAGCTTGGCGACGGCAGCATTGCTTTGATTTTGGATCCAGGCGGATTAATAGGATAAGGAAAGGGGCGGTGTATCTATATGAGTGAAACGACAAATTTAAGCAATGTGGCTGCAGACCTTGGATTTCCACTGGATGAGCGTGACGACCAGAAAGGCAAGTATATGACCTTCAAATGTGGCCATGAGTATTTTGGGTTGAAGATCCAATATGTCAATGAGATCATCCAGATGCAGCCCATTACGCCGGTCCCTGAAACAGAAAATTATATCAAAGGGCTGATCAACTTAAGGGGCAAGATCATTCCGGTAGTAGATGTACGCCTGCGTTTCGGGTTGCCGGAAACAGAGTATAATGACAGGACTTGCATTATTGTGATCAATTATAACGCTACGATGATTGGGCTGGTGGTGGAAAGCATCGCGGAAGTGGCCGAGATTAAAGACCAGGATATACTGCCGCCGCCGACAATTTCCCGTGTAGACCAAGGGAACCGCAAGTACATCTATGGTATTGGCAAAGTAGGGGAAACGGTCAAACTGCTTCTGGATCCAGATAAGCTGCTGAGGGACGAGGATTTGGCAGCTGCAGAGCAGACTATGATAATTGAAGAAGAATGAGAGGTATAAAATCTATGAAGAACATGACGATAAGAACAAAACTGCTTTTGGGGTTTTTCCTTCCCATCTTGTTGACAATGCTAAATGTCATTGTCAGCGACTTGACGACCAAAGGGGTCCGTTCAGCCGATAACCCAGAGACTTATATACGCAATTCATCATATTTTACGTATGCCTTAGGCATTCTTTCAGTGATTATTACAGCAGTAGTTGCAGTATCCCTGGTAAAACAGATCCGTATATCCATAGAGCAGCTTTCCGATGCAGCAAAGCAGATTGCAATGGGTAAAGTGGATGTCCATATGGTAAAGCACAGCAATGACGAATTTGGCCAGCTGGTTGATGAATATGTAAAAGTAATTGACAATATTAAATACCAGGCACATGTAGCAGAAGAAGTATCCAATGGTAACCTGACACTTTCCGTAAATGCAAAATCATCGGACGACTTGCTTGGCAATTCTTTAAAGAAACTGGTAGACGACAACTACCATGCATTGTCCAATATCAGCGATGCAGGCACCCAGGTAACGATTAGTTCTTCCCAGGTAGCAAGCGCAAGCCAGGCATTGGCACAGGGGTCTACCCAGCAGGCAAGCGCGATCCAGGAAATTACAGCTTCGATCGATGAAATCGCAGAAAAGACGAAAGAAAACGCAGAACAGGCCAATTCGGCAGCCAGCCTCATCGAACGTGCGATCCAAGATGTAAAACACGGAAATATGCAGATGCAGGAAATGATGAATGCCATGCAGGATATTAACACGGCTTCCGAAAGTATTTCCAAAATTATTAAGACGATTGACGACATTGCATTCCAGACCAATATCCTTGCTTTAAACGCTGCGGTAGAAGCAGCAAGGGCAGGAGAGGCAGGCAAAGGGTTTGCAGTTGTTGCAGAAGAAGTAAGGAGCCTTGCAGCAAAAAGTGCGGCTGCAGCAGCAGAGACAGCGGAATTGATCGAAGATTCGATCGGCAAAGTAAGCGCAGGTTCTAAGATTGTGGATGAAACGGCAAAAGCACTCGAAACAATCACCAACGTAGTTCAGGAAAGCGAAAGCATTATTACCGGCATTGCAGATTCTTCTAATTACCAGGCGACTGCCGTTTCACAGATTGAACAGGCGATCACGCAGGTATCCCAGGTTGTACAGACAAACTCTGCAACCAGCGAAGAATGTGCGGCAGCCAGCGAAGAACTGTCCAACCAGGCGGCAAAAATGCGCGATATGCTTTCGATGTACAATTTGGGTGAAAATAGGAATGACAATTCCTACCGGAGTACATCCAGCAACAATGATACCGTAAATGAACCAGTCATTTCTCTGGAAGATGATTTTGGTAAATATTGACCATAGCAGCCGAAGCACGGAAACAGATGTTTCTGTGCTTTGTCTGTAAAAAACCGCCATTATTCAGAGGAATATAAGGAGGACTGATATGAGGAATCTAAAAATTGGGGTAAAGCTGTTAATTACCTTTATGATTATTATTATCCTGTTTTGCGGGACAGTAGTAACCGCCATCCAGGGGCTGAACCAGAATGCAGACCGGTATTCAAATTTTTATAATGTCGGCTACCAGGTTACCAACCGGGTAATGAACATGCGCCGCGGCCTTCAGATCGTAGTAAAAGACCTTACGTTTATTACGATTGAAAAAGACGCCCAAAGGATGGAAACCTATAAAGAAGATATGCAAAAAGAAATTTCCTTTATCGAAGAAAATATTGCGTTTCTTTCGGACAATTTCCAGAGCAACAAAAAGCTGTTAGACGATTTTTCTGGAAAGGCGCAGGAAGCGCTGCAGATGCAGGAGACGATTATAAATATGGCGCTGGTAGACCGTGCGCAGGCACAGGAAGTACTGCTGATGGAATACCAGCCGTTGATCGATGAAGCCGTACAGATCTTGATACAGATCAGCGACCAGGTGTCGGAGGCGGCGGAAAAAGACCATAACAATACGTTGGATATGCAGGATAAGCTTGTGATGCTGCAGCTTGCTATGGCCGGCGGCGCCCTGGTCATAACAATACTGCTGTCCATGTACCTGACAAGGGGCATTACCAAGCCAGTAAAGGAGTTGGAACTGTCCGCAGGTAAAATTGTAAAAGGGGATTTTGATATTCAGGTAACTTATAAATCAAAGGATGAGCTTGGCATGCTGGCCGATGCGTTCCGGAATATGTCTTACAACCTGGGCGAAATTATATCGGATGCTTCCAGGCTGCTGCGGGAAATGTCGGATGGCAACTTTGATGTACGTACGCAAGCAGAAGACTTGTATGTCGGCGGATACCAGGGGCTGCTGCTTTCGATCCGCAAGCTGAACAAAGACTTAAGCCGTACGCTGGAACGCATTAACCACAGCGCAGACCAGGTGGCTTCCGGCGCAGGGCAGGTATCTGGCGGTTCGCAGGCGCTTTCCCAGGGCGCAACCGAGCAGGCGGCTTCCGTAGAGCAGTTGGCAGCTACGATTGCAGGTATTTCCCAGCAAGTGAAAGATACGGCGGAAAATGCGCAGGAAGCCAAAAACCAGTCCAATATTGCCGGCGATGAAATGGAAGCATGCAACCAGCAGATGCGTGAGATGACGGCTGCAATGGAAGAAATTACCCGTTCTTCGAATGAAATCGGCAAGATTATAAAGACGATTGAAGATATTGCATTCCAGACGAATATACTGGCGCTAAATGCGGCAGTGGAAGCTTCCCGTGCAGGCGAGGCAGGCAAGGGGTTTGCAGTCGTTGCTGATGAAGTGCGCAACTTGGCAAGCAAGAGCACAGAGGCTTCGAAAGAAACGACCGCTTTAATTGAAAGTTCGATGGAAGCGGTATCACGTGGTACACAGCTTGCAGCGTCTACGGCAGAATCGCTGATGATCGTTGTAGAAAAAGTACGGGCAACTTCTACGACGGTAGGCCGGATTGCAGATGCAGCGGCAGAACAGGCCGGTGCAGTGGAACAGGTCAATGTAGGGGTGAACCAGATTTCCAGCGTGGTACAGGTCAATTCATCCACGGCCGTGGAGAGTGCGTCAGCCAGCGGAGAGCTTTCCAACCAGGCAGGGCTTTTGAAAAATTTGGTATCCAAGTTTAAATTCCGCAGGGATTAAAGCATATAGAAAAAAAGAAAGGGCAAAGGGTGTGGCATATGGGTTTATTGGAAGAGTTAAAAGGGCTGGGGGTAGATGTTGACGGCGGCTTAAAGAGGATCAACGGCAATGAAAAGCTTTATACAAGGCTGCTTGGTACGTTTGTAAAAACGATGAAAAGCCAGGCAGTAACGCCGGATTTTGATATGGCGGATTTCGAAACAGCCAAAGAGAAGGCGCATGCCATTAAAGGGACATCTGGAAATTTGTCAATTACGCCGGTTTATGAAGCATATACCGAGATTATGAACCTGATGCGGACAGATAAGGTACAGGAGGCAAGGGCAGAGCTGGAAAAGATCCAGCCTGTACAGGATGCAATTGTAAGCTGCATTGAAAAATATATGTAAAAGGCCGGCGGTTCCTTTGAATGGATTTCCCGGAAATAGGACGCTATGATTGCAGATGGTGCAGCGTCAAGCGGAGGGGGATATGGATAAAAAGACAGTGCGGTTTTTTATATGGAGCGTTGTTAGTATCTTTTTCGTATGTATTGTGGTATTTATCTGGCTGACATTTTTTGTTGGGAATAAAACAAAACAGGCGGTTAACCGGACGACCAATATTTATATGTCTGAAATGAATACGCAGATCCAGCAAAAGTTTACCTCGATCATCAATACCAGGCTGCAGCAGGTGGAAGGCATTATCGAGCGCACACCGCCTGCTACGCAGTCCTATGGGAAGGAAATGCTTGACGAGCTGGCTTTTAGCTCCAGGATACGGAAATTTTCTTATGCCGGGCTGTATGCCCATAGCGGGGCTATGATGAAAATTGATGGGGATGATATTCAGCTGGCCAGTAAAAGCGAACTGGCTGAAATGATCCATTCGGAAGGCGATATTGTTACCTCGGCGCTGGATAGCAGCGGAGGCAAAATGCTGATATTGGGGCTGCCTGCAGAATACCCAATGAAAAATGGTGAAAAAAGCGAGGCGCTGCTGGTCGGTATACCGATGAGCTATTTAAGCGAGGTTTTATTTTTGGACGAAGTGGGTACGTTGCTTTATTACCATATTATTACCAATGACGGCGAGTTTTTGATCCGCAGCGACGATGCATTCCGCGACAACTATTTTGACCGTATCCGGGCACGTTACCAAGAGTACGAGGGCCGTACGCCGGAAATGTATGTAGAGGAACTGTCGTATGCGATGGAAAACCGGGAAGCGTATGCGACGGTTGTGTCCATGAACGATGGGCAGCAGGTATATCTGTTTGGTTCCCCTTTGACCGAAAATAATAACTGGTATGTGATCGCCGCGATGCCAAGCAATGAACTTGCAAAGCCGATCGCAGGCCTGGACAGGCTGCGTGCCGTCGTTATGGTTGCTTCGGCTTCAGTGATATTGCTGGCCATGTCCGTGATCTTTATTTTGTATTACCGCCTGTCGCAGCAGCAGATGCGGGAACTGGTAAAAGCGCGCAACGAAGCGGACTATTCCAACGCTGCAAAAAGCAATTTCCTTTCCAGCATGAGCCATGAAATCCGTACCCCGATGAATGCGATTATTGGGATGACGGAAATTGCACAGCGCAATATCCATGACCCGGAACGTGTGGACGACTGCCTGAATAAAGTGCGGCTGTCAAGCAAACATCTGCTTGGTTTGATCAATGATGTCCTTGATATGTCCAAGATCGAGAGCAAAAAAATGACGCTGAATATCGCGCCGGTATCGCTGAGGGAACTGTTGGACGATATTGTAAATATCATACAGCCGCAGTTAAAGAAGAAACAGCTGCTGTTTGACATCTTTATTATGGATATTCTTTCGGAAGGCGTATATTGCGACGATATGCGGCTCAACCAGGTGCTGATCAATATTTTATCGAATTCGGTAAAATATACAAATGAAGGCGGGAAAGTGTTTATTTACGTACATCAGGAAGATTCGCCCAAAGGCGTGGAATATGCGCGTACCCATTTTGCAGTGGTTGATACAGGGATTGGTATGTCAGAGGACTTCCAAGCGCATATATGGGATACATTTTCCAGGGAAAATACCGACCAGGTACAGCATATTATCGGGACGGGCCTTGGCATGTCCATTACTAAAAGCCTAGTTGACCTAATGGACGGCACCATTGAGTTAAAAAGCGAACTTGGAAAAGGGAGTATGTTCCATATTACGCTTGACTTAAAAATGGCGGAAATCGTTTCCGATGATAAGATGCACCTTCCGGCATGGAATATCTTAGTTGTAGATAATGATGAACATCTATGCTCCAGCGCGGTTTCCAACCTAGAAGCGCTTGGCGTGGACGCAGAGTGGGCCTTAAGCGGCGAAGAAGCAGTAAAAAGGGTTATAGAACGCCACGGACAGGGCAGGGATTATGATTTTGTGATGGTAGACTGGCGCATGCCAGATATGGACGGCATACAGACGATCCAAAATATCCGCGGCGCGGTTGGCAAGGGGCTGCGCATCTTTTTGATTTCTGCCGAGGACTGGAGCGAAGTGGAAGAAAGCGCAAAGGCAGCATCCATTGAAGGCTTTATAGGAAAGCCGCTTTTTAAATCTACTTTATACGACCGCTTCCGCAAGTACGCAGACGGTTATGTAGAAGAGGAAACGGCTGGGCCAGAGCCGGAAATTGCGTTTGCGGATAAAAGGATACTGGTGGCAGAAGATATGGAGATTAATTGGGAGATTGCCAATGAAATCCTTTCCGATGCCGGCCTGATATTGGAACATGCCGAAAACGGCAAAGAATGCGTGGAAATGTTTTTAAATTCCGGTATCCGCTATTACGATGCTATTTTAATGGACATCCGGATGCCTGTGATGGATGGCTATGAAGCAGCCAAACAAATCCGTGCATCCAGCCGGCCGGACAAAGGGCTGCCGATTATTGCGATGACAGCAGATGCTTTTGAAGGCGATGTGCAAAAATGCCTGGAATTTGGTATGGACGGCCATATTCCAAAACCACTGGATGTAGGGAACTGCCTGCGGGTATTAAAACAGCATCTTGGTTAGGGCAATGCAGCCAGCCGTATCTTATGGCTGGCTGTTTTTGTGCAAAAAGCGCCTTATCATAGGAAGAAAACCTTTTTTAAAAGGTCTAAGTAATAGTCTATAAAGGCGGCGTGTGCTACGCTTTTGGAATACAGCACATTAACATGGCCGATCTTTTTCCCATCTAGGTAATATACAAGCTTTCCGGCTGTGCCGCCTTTTTTGACCGGGGCAGTTACGGTTTTTGGGAGTTTTAGTTTCCGTTTGATGCCGCCTAATTCTTCACCAGTAGTGCTGACATAGCTCATAGGCGCTTCGTATTCCAGTGCAACGGAACTTTCAGCACCTTGCGTTACGGCAAGCTTGGGCAGGGCGGGCGGCTTGGTATCTTGATAGACGCGGCAGGCGGAAAAACCGTAATTTAGCAAGGCTTGTGCATCAGCGGTCCGTGATTTTATATCTGGGGCTGCCATTATGGCTGCGATCAGTTTTACGCCGTCTTTTTCTGCCGTAGCCGCGATGCAGTATTTAGCGACGGATGTATAGCCAGTCTTTAAACCTGTGGCATAAGGGTACTGTTTTAACAGCTTATTTGTATTGGCCAGCCCGAATTCCGTATCGCCCCTGCGCGTCCGGTGTATTATGGTATCCATCCAGATCGTGCAGTAGTCGTGGATCTGTGGATGCCGTATCGTTAAATCCCGCGCCATCAGCGCAATGTCATAGGCGCTGGTCACATGGCCTGCCGCTTCTAAACCGCAGCAATTGGCAAAATGGGTATCTTCCATGCCCAGCCCGGCAGCTTTTGCATTCATCTGGGCGACAAATTCCTCTTCCGTACCGCAGATATGTTCGGCCATAGCGACACAGGCGTCGTTTGCACTGGCAATACTAATGCATTTGATAAGTGTTTCAACGGTCTGCACTTCCCCAGTTTCCAAAAATACCTGCGAACCGCCCATGCCTGCAGCATGTTCCGATACGGTCACCTCGTCTGTTAGTGCGATCTGATTTTTGTCGATGGCATCGAAAATCAGGTCCAGTGTCATAATTTTGGTTACGCTTGCAGGCGGGCGGGCGTCGTGTGCTTTTTTCTGGTAGAGGACCGTGCCTGTCTCTGCTTCTATTAAAACCGCATTTGGCGCAGAGATATTCAAAGAGGCACCCTTAGCAGGTTTCTCTTGGTTTTTCTGTGCTTTTTTACTTGTATTTTTAGCTTTGGCGGCATCTTGGGCTTGTGTTTTGCCTGCTGCCTGTACATAGGTAAAAGCAGGTTGGCAGGTTGCATAGGCAGCAGGCAGCATCAGCGAAAAGGTAACGGACAGGATAACTATAAGCAAACGCTTCATAAACTTCTGACCCTAAGAATACTTTTTTATAATTTAGTCCGGAAGGTAGCAAAATATGCATGGTTTGTGTTATGATAGTTACTATTCACGGCCTGGGGGCCGCTCATAGTAACCATTCGGGGCGATATTGGAAGTTTGCTTCGCAAAACCGCCCCTCACTCCTGAATCATGTTCTCACGGAATGCGCAGCTTATGCGCATTCCTGGCCCGTGAATAGTAACCATGGGCCAGGAATGTGGCAAGATCTAGGAAAAAAGGTTTGAATATGTTTGAAATAATTGGTATAATATGCGTTATCGCCTTAATGTATGCCGTATGGCAGAAGCAGGAACTGAAAAAATTCCAGGTAACGCACTATGAAATGAGAAGTGCAAAGGTCGCAGAAACGGTTAAAGCAGCCGTTGTTTCGGATTTACATTCTTTTTCCTATGGGGAAAAAAACGGACGGCTGCTGCGCGCCATTTTTGAGGAAAAGCCAGATATGGTGCTGGTCCCGGGGGATTTGATCGTAACCGCAAAGACACAGGGGTATACTGTTGCGCTGCATTTGATACAGCAGCTGTGTACTGCTGGGATTCCGGTTTATGTTAGCAACGGCAACCATGAAACGCGGGCAGGGCTGCCTGATTTTGAAGGGCAGGCGGATTTTTTGCAGTATAACCGGCAGCTGGAACAAGCGGGTGCTGTTATTTTGAACAACCAAAGCTGCGAGGTTACGAAAGGTGGTGCCCGTATCCGTATCAGCGGCTTAGAGCTGCCGTTGTACAGCTATCAAAAAGGGCATAGGCCGTATCTGGAAGAGGGCTATCTTAAAAGGCAGCTTGGCAAGGCCAAAACAGATGGGCTGCAGATACTGCTTGCCCACCACCCGGCTTTTGCACCACAGTATGCCGCATGGGGGGCTGACCTTACGGTATGTGGGCACAACCACGGCGGGCTTGTATGTATACCAGGCATTGGCAGTGTCCTGTCCCCGCAGTTTATGCTATTTCCCAAATATGATGCAGGGGAATTTACGATTGGCGAAAAAAAGGTATATATCAGCCGCGGCCTTGGGACACATACGTTCCATATCCGGGTGTTTAACCGTGCAGAGCTTGCGGTTATTGCGGTAAAACCGAAGCAGTAGCTTTTAGGGATGGGCAGATAGGGGTTCGTTTATGGGGATTACAGTAAAACTGGAAACATTTGAAGGGCCATTGGATTTATTGCTGCACTTATTGGAAAAAAATAAAGTCAATATTTATGATATTCCAATTGTGGAGATTACAAGCCAGTATATGGACTATATCCATGAAATGGAACGCCAGGACCTGGATATTATGAGCGAGTTTATGGTGATGGCGGCGACTCTGATCGATATTAAAGCGCGGATGCTGCTGCCGAAAAAACCGGCCCAGGAAGAAGAAGGGGAAGCAGACCCGCGCGCAGAGCTGGTACAGCAGCTTTTGGAATATAAATTGTACAAAAGCATTTCCTACCAGTTAAAAGACCGGCTGGTGGATGCGGATAAGGTTATGTACAAAGTACCGACTGTCCCGGAAGAAGTATCTGCCTATGTACCGCCTTTAGATATGGAGAAACTGCTGGAAGGGCTGACGCTTACGAAACTGAACGCCATTTTTGAATCTGTGGTCAAGCGGCAGGCAGATAAGATTGACCCTGTGCGTTCAAAATTTGGCAGGATTGAAAAAGAGGAAATCTCTTTGGAAGAAAAAATGGCGGCCCTGGAACAGTATGCCGCAGTACATAAAACGTTCAGCTTCCGCGGGCTTTTGGAGCGCCAGGCAGGCCGTATACAGGTGATCGTAACGTTTTTGGCCGTCCTGGAGCTTATCAAAGGGGGAAAAATTGAAATTGTCCAGGCCAAGGCATTTGGGGACATTAACATAACGTCTAGGATAGCAGCGTGACTGGATGTGGCCGGATGGAGATGGGCCGCCTTGGCTGTGAAAGGAGCAGTGTCAGCATATGGGAATACGTGTGGATACGGATGCGGATAAAAAGGAGGCTGTGATCGAAGCCGTATTATTTACAATGGGGGAATCCGTGCCGCTGGAAAAACTTGCGTTTGTGCTTGGTGCCAGCTTGGAGGAAACAAAAGGGCTGATACAGGATATGATGGCGCGCTATGAACAGGAAAACCGCGGGATACAGATTATCGAGCTGGACGGCGCCTACCAGATGTGTACCAAAAAGCAAATGTATGAATATCTGATCAAAATTGCAGCACAGCCCCAAAAGCAGGCGCTTACCGACGTCTTGCTGGAAACATTGTCAATTATTGCTTATAAACAGCCTATTACCAGGATGGAAATCGAAAAAATCCGTGGCGTTTCCAGCGGCCATGCCGTCAATAAGCTGGTAGAGTATAACCTGGTCTGTGAAGTAGGGCGCCTGGATGCACCGGGACGTCCGCTGCTGTTTGGGACAACCGAAGAATTCCTAAGGAGCTTTGGCGTCCAGTCCATAGACGACCTGCCACAGCCGGAGGCCGGTATGGTAGAAGAGTTCCGCCATGAGGCAGAAGCAGAAATGGAAATTCGCCTTAAAGTTTAATCTGTATGTAATATAAGTATAAAGGATTTGATGAAAAAGGATGCGTGGAAAAAAGGATATTAGCAGTGAAAAACTGCTTTTTAGTACCCTTCAGCAGAAGGGGGATCCAGGATGGAGGCAAAAACTTTCCATTGTATGGCATTTAAGCGTGCCGGCTATCCTTGCACAGCTGACGTCGATTATGATGCAGTACATAGATACCGCAATGGTGGGCAGCCTGGGGGCAGGCGCCTCAGCAGCGATTGGCGTAGTTTCGACGACCACCTGGCTTTTCAATGGGCTGTGCAATGCAGTGTCTAGCGGGTTTTCTGTCCAGGCGGCACAAAAAGTAGGGGCCGGGCAGGAGCAGGAAGCGAGGAAGGTTTTGCGGCATGCGTTGGCCACTGCTTTGGGCTTTTCCGGGGTTTTGATGCTGTTTGGCTTGGTGGTAAGCAAACACCTGCCTGTTTGGCTTGGGGCAGGCAGGGAACTGCAAAAAAACGCCTCTGGCTATTTTTTCATATACGCACTGTCGCTCCCGGCATTGCAGATGAGCGGGCTGGCTGGCGCGATGCTGCAAGGCAGCGGAAATATGCTGGTACCTGCGGTTCTAAACGCATCGATGTGCGGCCTGGACGTGTTGTTTAATTGGCTGCTGATCCGCCGTTTTGGGGTCCTTGGGGCCGCTGCGGGCACAGCACTTGCTGCTGCGGTTATCTGCGTGGCGATGCTTTATGCAGTTTGTATCCGCTCGCCTGTGCTACGGATCAACCGGAAAGAGCCTTGCGGGTTTGACCATAAGATCCTGCTTCGGATGTTAAAGATCGGGCTGCCAATGGGGCTGGAACACCTGGCGATCTGTGGGGCGATGATTGCCTCTACCCGTATCATTGCGCCGCTTGGCACAGTAGCAATGGCGGCAAACTCCATCGCCGTTACAGCAGAAAGCATCTGCTATATGCCTGGATATGGCATCGCTGCCGCTGCGTCAACATTGTCGGGCCAGTGCACCGGTGCGGGCAGGAAAAAGCTGGCAAAGAGTTTTTCGGACTTATCGGTGCTGGTTGGCTGTTTGATCATGACCGCAGCCGGGGTTTTAATGTATGTGGCATGCCCTGCAGTATTTCGGATGTTGACGCCGGATGCGCAGGTGCAGCAGCTGGCTGCGCGGGTACTGCGCATCGAACTGTTTGCCGAACCGTTTTTTGCAGCTTCCATTGTATCTTCCGGAGCATTGCGCGGCATGGGCGATACCTTGGTCCCTTGTATACTAAACCTCGTGAGCATATGGGGTGTGCGCCTTTTGCTTTCTGCATTGCTGGTTGGGCAATGGGGGCTTTCCGGTGTATGGTTTGCTATGTGCGTAGAACTTTGCGTCCGTGGCCTGCTGCTTTTTATCCGCCAGCAAATGGCCATGCGTTAGGAACTGGGGGCAGCCCGAGACGGAATATTGGCTGCTTTCTTTGCATATAGTAATGACAAATACAGCTTTCGGAGTATTTATGAAACGAATCTTTTGTTGCCTGCTTGCCATACTTCTGGTGGCAGGCAGGATCCAGCCGGCATTGGCCAAAGCAAAGGCCGTCCAGCCGGATACAGCGTCAAAC
>CAMUML010000049.1 GCA_947089855.1 uncultured Eubacterium sp. | reverse complement strand
TTTTATTAAAATATTTAATATACTATTATATTTTTATTTATTTTAGATACTATACAAATTTTTGGAAAGGAAACAGAGATAGTCCGTTCCTAACACCTCCTGCATGTTTTCCATTGTACCAAAACCGCTGCATTTCTGCAATTTCAAAAACATAAACTTGGTAAAAAATATCAGGCTTTTCAGCCCCTTTCCACACCAAAATTATTAAAGATTGCGATTAAAAAATTTCCTAAAAAAGCCCCTGTATGAAGTTTTCGTTCTATTTACAGCCTCATAACTTAGAATATTTGTCAAGAGCAAATTGGCTATCCCCTATTGCCGTAGGAGATAGCCGTTTTACTTTTTATGATGGCTGCCGATGGTATCTTTTTTCGTTGATGCAGGCTGTTTCCTTATACATAGCCCATCAAACTAGGCAGCCAAAGTGAAATCTGCGGTATATAAGTTACCATAAGCAGTACAATAAAGATTGCTGCAAAATAGATCAGCAGCTGGCGGATAACGGTTTCAATTTTAACACCGCCCACCTTTACGCCGACAAACAGGGTCGTTCCAACTGGCGGTGTGATCGTACCGATACAGAGGTTGAATATCATCATAATGCCGAAATGTACGGTATCCATACCGAGTGCCTGGCAGACCGGAAGGAAGATCGGTGTAAATATCAGGCATGCCGGCGTCATATCCATAAATGTCCCTACGACCAGAAGTATGATATTGATCATCAGCAAAATCACATACCGGTTGTTGCTGATGGACAAAAGGCCGCTGGATACCAGCGCAGGGATATTGGTAAATGCCATTACCCATGACATAATGGAAGATACGCCGATCAAGAAGATAATGATCCCGGTCATCTCTGCGCTGTCTTTTAAGATCTGCGGAATGTCCTTTATTTTAATGGATTTGTAGCCAAATAAGGACAGCAGCAGGCTGTAGACGACAGCGACGACAGAGCCTTCTGTGGCGGTGAATATGCCGCCGATAATCCCGCCGATTACGATAAGGATCAGCAGCAGGCATGGCAGCGCCTGCAGGAAAATGTCCAGTTTTTCTTTTGCTGTAAAATGGGTGGAGCTGCGGTAGCCGCGTTTTTTTGCGATGCAAAAGATCACGATCATGCAGGCAATGCCCCATAAAAAGCCTGGGATATACCCGGCCATAAATAACGCTGCTACGGACGTGCCGCCGCTTACCAAAGAAAAGGTGATCATAACGTTGCTTGGCGGGATCAGCAGGCCGGTTGGCGCGGTGGCTACGTTTGCGGCTGCGGAAAAGTTTGGGTCGTAGCCTTCTTCTTTTTCAATTGGGCCGATAATGGAGCCCATTGCGGATGCCGCTGCCGTACC
The DNA here is from genome assembly GCA_947089855.1 of uncultured Eubacterium sp. Taxonomy (GTDB): domain Bacteria; phylum Bacillota; class Clostridia; order Lachnospirales; family Lachnospiraceae; genus Eubacterium_J. The sequence continues at coordinate 28,126 of CAMUML010000049.1, read as the reverse complement.
GGAGCCGGAAATGGCGCCAAACAGCATATTTGCAAGTACGTTTGTCTGCGCTAATGCGCCAGGGGTGCGCCCGGTTACGACTTTTGCCAGGTTGATCAGGCGCACGGCGATGCCGCCTTTATTCATCAGGTTGCCTGCCAGGATAAAAAACGGGATGGCAAGCAGGCTGAATACGGAAATACCAGAAAAAATACGCTGTGCCCCAGTAAGGACGGCTACGCCTGTATCCATAACCGGAAGGATGGCACATACGGAGGAGATGCCGAGCGCTACAGCGATCGGGACGCCTGCCAATAGGAGTACTGCCAGCACGATCAATATGATCAGCCCGCAAACGAGTGCAGTATTCATAAGATCATTCCTTTCTGTGTCTTGTTTTGGGGTTATTCCGCGTTGCTTGCTGCCGCCTGCCCTGTTACAAGGTCGATAATATTTAACAGTGCGTAAACAACGATCAACACGCCGGAAATAGGGATAATAGTATAAACTACGCCCATCGGTATGCCAAGGGATGCGGTCGACTGGGTCATGGTCAGGTCCATAATGGTTACGCCGCCGTAGATCATAACGCTGCCAGCCAGGACCAGGATTAAGACTTCACTGATAATGCCCAGAACCTTCTGCCCCGCCGGGCCTGCCTTGTCTGCCATAAAGCCCATGCGCATATGGTCGCGCTTGCCAAATACATAGGCGCTTGCCAACAGTGCCATCCAGGTGAAACTGTATGTAAGCAGTTCCTCGGATACGGTACTTGGGCTTTTGAAGATAAAGCGGGTTACGATCTGGTAAGTCCCTATCACTACCATTGCCGCAAAGATCACTGCACATGCAGAACTTAATGCCACATCAATCCCTTTGCGGATTTTATGCAATGCTTCCATAATCAACTTTCCTCCTGTGCATATTTTTCGTTTACCTGCTGGATATGGTCGTACAGGTCACGGATGTGTTCATTTTCGTCCAGCATATCCTGCTGTACGGTGGACACTTTATCTTTGAATACCTGTACGTCTACATCGATAAATTCCACGCCCATCTGTTCTTTTGCAATCTGCTTTGCTTCTTCGACCTGCTCATCCCAATAGACCATTTCCTCTTCTGTGGAAAGCAGCGCCGCGTCGCGGAAGATGGCGTATTCTTCGTCACTGAGCCCTTCTAAGAATTTCAGGTTGCCTATGAGCATGTCTGGAACCATCTGGTGCATATTATAGGAGTAATACTTGGCTACTTCACCGTGCTTATTGTTGGTAAGTGCAAGCTCGTTGTTTTCGGCACCGTCGATGACGCCCTGCTGGATGGCGGTATACACTTCGCCAAACCCCATTGGGGATGCGGCAGCGCCGAACGCGTTTGCCATATTTACGCTGGCCGGGCTTTGCTGGACGCGCATTTTCAGCCCTTTTAGGTCATCCGGCGTATGGATCGCTTTTTTTGCATAGAAGCTGCGTGTGCCTGCGTTGTACCAGGTCAGTACCCGGAACCCGGCTTTATTTGTGGATTCGTACACGGCTTCCATATAATCCGTATCGTTCATGACTTCATGGTATGCTTCTTCTGAGGTAAATAAATACGGCATACTAAATACTTCGTATACGTCGGCAAAGTTTTCCAGGTTTGCCGTCCCTGCGACTACGAAGTCAATCGCCCCTGTCTGCGTCAGCTCGATGGCTTTTTGGGCACTGCCCAGCAGCTCGTTTGGGTAAATTTGGATCTCGTACTTGTCGCCCAGGCGCTCTTCGATATACTCTTTAAATTTGAGCAGCCCGAGATGTTCCGGGTGCGTTTCGGACTGGGCATGGGAAATCCGCACGATCCGCTTGCCGTCGTTTAGGGAGCCGCAGCCGGACAAGCTAGACGGGACGGCCAATGCCAGCCCTGCGCAAAGGATGGCGGCGCACATTTTTTTGAAACCTTTCATAACATCGTCCTTTCTGTTTTCTGCTTATTGCTGGCTTCTTGGTTTCTTTGGTTGTATGGAATTTGGCAATCCATTCTTATAAGGTAACCCCCTGTTTAAAGATCGCCATATCATGGAAACCGGCTTTTTCACTGCATACTTTTTCCCCGGATGCAACGGACAGCACATAGTCAAACAGCTTTTGGCCTATTTCGTCAAACTCCGCGTCTTCCACCAATACCCCGGCGTTAAAATCGATCCAGTTTTTCTTTTTCCCTGCCAGGGCGCTGTTGCTGGATATTTTTACGGTCGGGACCGGCGAAGCAAACGGCGTCCCGCGTCCGGTCGTAAACAATACGATATGTGCCCCGCTTGCCGCAAGCGCGGTAGATGCTACCAGGTCGTTGCCTGGTGCGGACAGCAGGTTTAAGCCTGGCACCTGTACCCGTTCCCCATAAGCAAGCACACCGGCCACTGGCGCCCGCCCGGATTTTTGCGTACAGCCCAGCGATTTGTCTTCCAATGTGGAAATGCCGCCTTTCTTATTGCCTGGCGATGGGTTTTCGTATATTGTCTGATGGTTATCTTTGAAATACTGTTTAAAATCATTGATCAAATGCACCGTCTGGTCAAACAGTTCCCTATTGGCGCAGCGGTTCATAAGCAGCGTCTCCGCCCCAAACATTTCCGGCACTTCGGTTAAAATCGTGGTGCCGCCTTTGCTGATCAAAAGGTCGGAAAACCGCCCGACCAGCGGGTTTGCGGTAATACCGGAAAACCCGTCGCTGCCGCCGCACTTCATCCCGACGATCAACTCGGACGCATTGACCTTGCTGCGCAGGAACGTAGATGCATAGCCAGCCAGTTCTTCTACCAGTGCCGCGCCTTCGGCCACTTCGTCCCCGCAGTCCTGGCAGACAAGGAATTTTACGCGGTTTTCATCGTACGTGCCGATGTAGCGTTTGAGTTCGGTAATATTGCTGTTTTCACATCCAAGCCCAAGCACCAGTACACCCCCTGCATTGGGATGGCGGATTAGGTCCGCCAAGATCGTGCGTGTATGTTCCTGGTCGCCGCCCATCTGGGAACAGCCGTATGGATGGGTAAACGCAATGGCTTCGATGGTATGGCCATGTGCAAGCTTCGCATTGGCGCGGGCAGCTATGGCCTGCGCAACATTATTGACACACCCAACGGTCGGTATGATCCATACGTCGTTGCGGATACCTACCGTACCGTCCTTGCGGCGGTAGCCCTGGAAAAAGGATGCTTCCTTTGGCTCAAGCGCCGCCTGCACCGGTTCATAAGTGTATTCCAGCAGGTCCCCCAACGCGGTCTTAATATTATGCACATGTACCCACTGGCCAGCCTGGACCTTTTCTTTTGCAATGCCGATGCAAAACCCATATTTTATAATTTCCCCGCCCGCCGGGATGTCGCAGACAGCCATTTTATGCCCGGCCGGGATGTCTTCCGAGGCGGCTATGGCAGCACCCGTTTCCATGCCAGGTGTGCCGCCTGTATTTGTACCGCCGCTGCCTGGCTTATTAAAGTCCCCGGTTTGCATTTGGCAGCTGCCGGCGTGTGCCTTGCCGCTGCCTGTTTGTACCTGCGCATTGGCATCGGCCTGCGCTTGGCTGTCAGATGCCTGTATTACAACTGTTTCCCCTGCTTTGATTTCCTGCAGGGCCACGATCACGTTATCATTTTGGTTAATCTTTATAAATTGTTTCATAGCGCTTCTCCTGCCTATCCCATATCTAAAATCATCCTGCCGGAACCTATACTGAAAAACACTAAAGTTTGCCAAATAACGCCGACGCACGGGCGTTGTTATACTGCAAACCGCCAGAATGTACAGTAATGTTAACCAAGAAAGTGCCTGGCTGGCGGTCTGCAGTCAGGTGATACTGTAAATTTAACTGGTGTGCAGTATATCTTGCATCATGTGGCAAACTTTATCGCCCGTGAGTATAAACTTGTATCCGATCCGCGGCTCCCCAAGCCGCGCGTTCCCCCACAATACATCGAACCGGCAGCCTTCCCCGTCAGATGCCGCCCGCTTTGCCTGAATACCATTTTACACAAAATATTTATGCAGCGCAGCGCGCATACCCTCCGCACGGATGTCTTTTAAATAAGAAGCAATTGCAGTTTCAACCCCATCCAGCGCGCTTAGGTCCTGTCCCCAAAAGTCCTGGTTGGAAAGCACCGCATGCGTATACTCCTGCACATCCCCGCCGCTTTTTGAAGCAAAAAACTCCAGCACTGCCATATCATCCACTACCTGGTACTCCGCCCCGCCGCGGTGGCCGATCAACGCATTGCCGCGGATTTCCGTGCCTGTATAAAACGCCATCAGTGCTGCCAGCGAAAAGGCCAGATGCTTTGGCAGCTCCCCTTGCTGCTTTTGGTAAGCCAAAAAGCTCGGCATACACCTTGCCCGCCATTTGGAAACGGAATTGAGTGAAATAGATAGCAGGGAATGTTTTACATACGGATTTTCAAAACGTGTGATCACTGCGTTGGCAAACTCCAGCAATTCTTCTTTCGGCAGGTCCAGCGTCGGGATGACTTCGTCAAAAATGGTCGCTTTCATAAAACTGCGGATGTCCGTATCCTGCATAGATTCCAATACAATGTCATTTCCACACAGGTAGGATGCAAGTACAAAGGATGTATGCGCTCCGTTTAAAATCCGCACTTTCCGCTGCTTATATGGCTTTTGGTTATCGGTAAAGACCACCGGAAGCCCGGCCTGCGGCAGAGGGAATTCCCCGCTTATATCTTTTCCGCTTTCAATGACCCATAAGGCAAATGGCTCGCCGGTTACCAGCAATTGGTCTTCATAGCCAAATTCTTCCCATAGCTGTGCGGCTTCTTCCTTTGGATAGCCGGTTACGATGCGGTCAACCAGGGTAGAGGTAAAGATGCAGGCTTCTTCCAGCCACTGCAAAAACCCTTCTTCCAGCTCCCAAAGGACGGCCAGTTTTTTTACACACTCTTTTAAATGTATCCCGTTGTCGTCAATCAGCTCGACTGGCAGCATTACCAGCCCTTTATCCGGCGCCCCATGAAAATGGCAATACCTTTCATATAAAAACTTCGCCAGTTTGCCTGGGTAGGATTTTGGCGGCTCCATATCCAGCCGGTCGGTATCGTCGTAAACAATGCCGGCTTCCGTCGTATTTGATACAATAAAGCGCAGGGAATCCAGTTTTGCATATGCCGCATATTTTTCATATTCCCCGTAGGCATCTACCGCATCGGCTACACTTGTAACAATACGGCTAGACCGTTTTGGTTCGCCGTCTACGATACCGCGCAGCTGTACCGTATACTGGCACTCCTGCGCATGGAAGCGTTCCAGGCTGCCAAATGGAATTGGCTTTACCAGTACGATTCCGCCGTCAAATACCCCTTGTTCATTGGCAATGTCAATCATATAGTCTACAAATGCGCGGAGAAAATTCCCTTCCCCAAATTGTAATACTTTGACCGGACGTGCCGTCTTTTTTGTTATGTTTCTGCTCAACAGTTCCATACCGTATCCTCCTCATTATAAAACCCATCTTACATAATGCCTACCAAATAAAATCCATTTTGAACCATATCCGGTTGCTTGGTTTTTTTCATTTTTTTGCTCTTGCATTAGTGTCCCCATTTTTTTGCCGATTCTTTATTGTAAGCGCTTACAAATATATTTTTACACTATTTTACCAATAAGTCAATAGTCAATATTACTCAATTTTAGTAATGTTATATAGTAAAAAGTACTAAAGATAATCAGATTTTATTGTTTTTGCTATTTATTTAGAGAATTGTCTTGCTTTTGCTTACCAAATATTGTATACTATATGCGGTTGCAATGTAAGCACTTTCATATGTTATGATAAAGATGCACAGTTAGCGGCCCGGTACACGTAACACGCGTTGCGGCGCCAAAACGGTGCAAATTATTGGCAGCTGCCTAGAGGTATTTCATTATGACCATTTATGACATCTCAAGCAAAGCCGGTGTATCCATTGCTACCGTATCACGCGTCCTCAATGGAAGCGATAAAGTACGCCCAGCTACAAGAAAGAGAGTGATGGATATTATCGAACAATATGACTACACGCCAAATGTCTTTGCAAGGGGCATGGGGCTGCATTCCCTACAGACGATCGGCATCCTGTGTGCGGATTCTTCCGACCTGTTTCTGGCAAAAGCTGTCTTTTATTTGGAGCAGGAACTGCAGGCAAACGGTTATGAATCCCTGCTGTGCTGCACTGGATATAATACGGACATCAAGAAAAATTACCTGGACCTTATCGTATCCAAAAAAGTGGATGCCATTATCCTGGTTGGCTCCCATTTTATCGGCACGACGGAGGAAGAAAACCAGTATATTAAGGATGCATCTGCACAGGTACCGATCATGCTGCTGAACGCTTCCTTTGACCACCCAAACGTTTACAGCATTTTCTGCGACGATTATGCGACGATGTTTGAAGCCGCTTCGTCTATGCTGGATGCCGGCATCCGGGATATACTTTATCTATACAATTCGGATTCCTACAGCGGCATCAAAAAGCAGAAAGGGTTTCAGGCGGCTATGCAGGGCCACGGGGTGGCGGATTATGAAAAACGGGTCTTTTTTTACGAAGGCAGCCTGGAGCAGATGAGCGAAATCGCCGATTTCGTTGGGCAAATCGCGCAGGAAACCACTTTTCACGGCATCCTTGCCTCAGAAGACGCACTGGCAATCGGCGGCATCAAATATGCACAGCGGGCAGGGATCCCGATTCCGCAAGGCTTATCTGTGATCGGCTATAACAACTCTATGCTGACCACCTGCTGTACGCCTGAGCTTTCATCGGTAGACAATTGTTTGAAAAACCAGACGCACCAGCTGATCCAGACGCTGCTCGGCGTCCTTGCGGGGGAAGGGATGCCGACCAAGTCTATTTTTTCGGGAAAGCTGGTAAAACGCGGCACTACTTCATTTTAGCGCCGAAAACAATCGATTGGCAAAAACTATGAACGATTATGGAGGGAACCACATGAAACCATTTATGGACAAAAACTTTTTACTTCAAACAGAAACTGCACAAAAGCTGTATTTTGACTATGCGGCGGATACACCGATCTTGGACTACCACTGCCATATCAATCCACAGGAGATTTATGAAGACCGCCAGTTTGAAAATATTACCCAGGTATGGCTGGGTGGAGATCACTACAAATGGCGTTTTATGCGTTCCTGCGGCGTAGACGAACGTTTTATTACCGGCGATGCACCGGATAAAGAGAAATTTATAAAATGGGCGCAAGTGCTGGGAAAAGCAATCGGCAACCCGCTCTTCCATTGGAGCCATCTGGAACTGCAAAAATATTTTAATTATCACGGCGCATTAAATGCAAATACCGCAGAAGAAGTATGGGACATCTGCAACAAACGGCTTGCAGAACCGGATATGACGGTACGCAATATTATCAAGCAGTCCAACGTTACCTTGATCTGTACGACCGACGACCCGGTGGATTCCCTGGAATGGCATAAAAAGATTGCTGACGATACTTCTTTTGATGTACAGGTGCTGCCTGCATGGAGGCCGGACAAGGCTATGAACCTGGAAAAGCCAGGGTATCTGGACTACCTTTCACAACTTTCCGGCTGCTGCGGTATGGAAATCAAGTCTTTTGCTGATTTGTGCAAAGCACTTTCAAACCGTATGGACTTTTTTGCTTCTATGGGCTGCTCCGTGTCCGACCATGCGCTGGAGTATGTAATGTACGCACCTGCAAGCACAGACGAAATCGAAGCCATTTTTGCAAAACGCCTGGGCGGCGGTTCCATTTCACGCGAAGAGGAGCTGAAATTTAAAACGGCGTTTATGCTTTTTGTCGGCAAAGAGTATGCAAAACGTGGCTGGGTAATGCAGCTGCATTATGGATGCAAACGCGACAACAATACGCCGATGTATGAAAAACTTGGCCCGGATACCGGCTATGACTGCATCAACAACTATGCCCCGTCTTCGGAAATGGCAGATTACCTGGATGCTTTAAATAAAGGCGGCGGCTTGCCAAAGACGGTTATTTACAGCCTGAATCCAAACGACAACCAGGCGATCGGCACGATTTTGGGGTGTTTCCAGGATTCCTCTGTGGCTGCAAAGATCCAGCAGGGCTCTGCATGGTGGTTTAACGACCACAAAACGGGTATGCAAGACCAGATGGTTTCGCTTGCAAACCTTGGCAACCTGTCTGGTTTTATCGGGATGCTGACGGATTCCCGCAGCTTTTTGTCATATACCAGGCATGACTATTTCCGTAGGATTTTATGCAATTTAATTGGCGGCTGGGTAGAAAATGGGGAATTTCCGGCTGATTATGGGATTTTAGAAGAGATTGTGCGTGGTATCTGCTATCAGAACGCGGTAAAATATTTTGGGTTTCATTTATAATATCAGTTTTGAATGGCCGGATGCAGTATCCAGGAGCATGCAGGAGGCCCCCATATAGGGGCCTCCCGTATGCTCTGCCCATACTGCGGCAGTTCCTAACCTTTTACTCAAATAACGGATTTAAAAAATCTAAGTATTTAAAACGGATCTGAAATTTGCGGCTTTTGAGTACTGCGTCGTATTCGTCTTCGGACAAGACCTGCTGGAGCGAATGTTTGGCATCTTTATCTACGACTTCATAGACTGCCCCGTGAAAACACATATTGGGGTACATCACACACCACCAATTCTGCCCTTTCCCGCTGCCAATTACAATGTCCAGCGCCTGATATTCCCCGGCTGGGAAAGTATAGTCCCCATATGCCTTTTTTGGAAAGTCTACGGTTTCTATTTTTGCAGTTACCGGATAGTGGTATCCTTCCTGCAATATTGCCTGCTGTGCGGTATCCAGGATGTCTGGAAGGTGCGTTTCAACCGCTTGTATGGATTCTGAAAGATTTGCTGCATCTGCAAGTTCCTGCTGCATAAAACTGCCCACGGCATCCCGGACTTTTAACTTTAGCGCCTGGTCTTCGCGGCTGTCGCTGTTGGCGCGCACATGGAAACGCAGGATTTTTTCGGCAATATCGTGCTGCGTCTGCTGTAGACGGTGTTCCTGGTACATCCATAGAAAACCTGCTGCCAAAATCAACAGCAATAAAACGTTTTCCAATATAGTCTTATGTTTTTGGATCTGTTTTTTATGAATTTTGCATTTCTGAAAAAATGTATACATCCCTGGACCCTCCCCTATTACGGAATTGCTCCGTTTCGTTGTATTTGTTGCCTATATCCTGTCCAGTTTTTTCCAGCTTATACAAAAATTAAAAAACTTTTATTTTGAAGTATGTAAAAACAAGCAGTCCGCTGCCCACTTTGCAAAAAGCCCGCAACCAATGCCGATCACAACGCCTGCAACCACATCGCTTGGATAATGCACGCCTACATACAGCCTGGACAAGCTTATCAACGTTGCCAGCACTAAGGCAGGGATGCCTGCTTTTTTGGGGAGGCTGCGGTATAGTACGCAGGCGGAAGCAAAAGAACTCCCGGCATGGCCGGATGGAAAAGAAGCATCCATCTGCTTTGGAACGATCAAACGCAGCCCTTCGATTACCTCGTAGGGCCTGGCCCTTGCTACGAGATTTTTTAACAGCAGGTTATTTACCAGCAAGGATGCAAACAGCGCCAGGAAACTGGCACAGCCGACTTTTCGGTATTTTGGGATCAGCAAAAGCAGCAGGGAAATGGCAACCCATATAATGCCTGCATTCCCAAGGCTTGTTATAAACGTTACTACTGGTGTAAGCATCGGTATCCGGATATTTTCCTGGATAAATAACAGGATACCGCTGTCAATGCCGATTAAGAAATCTATCATTGCTGTTTCCTTTCTTTAAACAATCATACGAACCCACAAAGCCATCCATATCCATGTACTGCTGCCCAAAAGCAGCCGCGTCCAGAAGGCGGAGCCTGGCTTGTATGTAGGAACCCTACTGGCTTTCATAATAATCAATGACCAGGCGTACCACACGGCTGTAGCTTTGAATACCGTCTTGTACCCCGTTTAAGGTCAGGTTTTTTTCTAAAAATACATGTGTTGCCTCGTTTACCATCTCGGTCGGGACGATGGCCTTGCCCTCTACCTGCCCCCATGCTTCCTGCGTTAAGAATACGTCGTCTTTTACTACCTGCTCCTGCGCGTTTTCCAGCTTGCTGCGTATTTCTTTGGGTACGCTTTCCCTAACTTGCCTGGCCAGGTAACCAAGCACGCTTAAATATCCAGAATACTGCAAATATACATCATCCGATTCAATGCAGGCCACAAATCCGAAAAAGTTTGCCTCATCTTCTAATATAATGCCTTTTAAATGGGAAAATTCATGGCAGATTGTGGCCGGTACATTCAATGGGTACATAACCGTATTGTAATTTGCTTCCATTGTAAATGGAAAATAAATGCCAAGCAGGTGCTGCTGGCTCATAAAATGCGAAGCCCGTATTGGCTTCGGGTCTGGATAATAGCCGTCCAGATAAGGGTATGCCTGCCCCTGCGCACGCATTGCCTGCTTGCATGCCTGGTAAAGCCCAGCCTGTGTACCGCTATAAACAGCCTGGCCCTTTTCATCGCGCGCCACCTGCCCTGCCAGCCGGTTTGCCTGTGCCACAACGATAGAATAGGCGCGCACGAGTTCTTCCGTCCCATAGCTGGATTTTGTTTCAAAATACTGCCCCTCAACGGTCGAAGCATGGTACATCACATAGCAGTTGAGCGTTTCTGTCCCATATATGTACACAAGAACCCAGCAAACCAGCCTTAAATCCCAGGACAAAAGCCTATGCAATACCCCCTTTTCCCGAACCTTTTTGATGCAGGCCCATACGAACACCGGAAGCAGCAAAAGCTGCGCCAATACCAGCACGATGCCAATAATTATTAAGATTTCCCCAACCGACCCAGCAAACAGCCCGGAAAGCCTGCCTAATGTCCCTGTCCAAATGGGGAAAATGGCGAGCCGGTACCAGTCTGTAAATGCTTTGGAGTTCCAGGACAATACGTTGATCCCGGTAAACAAAAGCAGCAGGGATAGGATGATGCGGGGCTGCAGTTTACGCGGACGTTTATCGAGTTTATTATGTTTTTGATGTTTTATGCCAGTATCTTTTATCATCTGTCTTTTTCCTGCCTGTACTGTCTCAAATAGAAAACTTTATTACTTATTATATTAGCATACCATCGGGCTTATATCCAGATACTGTTTTATCCAGTTTTTCCTTTTTGTGGATGTTTTTTTGGGGGAGGGGCGTCCGCGCCAGCCACAACGTAAAATACAGGTTACAATGCGAAAAAAGGGGCCGGATCCCTCCGGCCCCTTCTTAATATCAGGCAAACCATTATATTTCTATTTCATGAATCCAGCCTTCCGGCGCTTCAATATGGCCCATCTGGATACCAGTTAGCGTATCATACAATTGCTGTGTAACCGGGCCCATTTTTTCCATACCACTCGGCAGGCAAATTTCCTTGCCATGATCTACGATCTTGCCGACCGGCGAAATAACTGCTGCGGTCCCGCATAGGCCGCATTCGTTAAAATCACGGACTTCTTCCAATGTTACCTTGCGCTGTTCTACTTTGAGACCGAGATATTTTTCAGCCACAACCATCAAAGAACGCCTCGTAATAGACGGCAGGATACTGTCAGACATTGGCGTTACAATTGTATTTTCCTTTGTTACAAACAGGAAATTTGCACCGCCTGTTTCTTCTACGTATGTCCTTGTGCCTGCGTCCAGGTACATGTTTTCGTCAAAGCCGTCTTCGTGTGCTTTTACAATCGGGTACAAGCTCATTGCATAATTTAACCCTGCTTTGACATGGCCTGTCCCGCGTGGGGCTGCACGGTCAAAATCACTGACGCATATGGTCAGCGGTTTTACGCCGCCCTTAAAGTACGGGCCTACCGGTGTCGTAAAAATACGGAACTGGTATTCGTCGGCAGGTTTTACGCCGATCACAGGGTTGATGCCAAACATATAGGGACGGATATACAAGGTTGCCCCCGAACCATATGGAGGCACATAGGCAGCATTTGCCCTGACGGTCTGCGTTACGGCCTCGACAAATTTTTCTTTTGGATATATTGGCATAATCAGCCGTTTACAAGTGTCTTCCATACGTGCCGCATTTAAGTCCGGACGGAATGTCACAATCTTGCCGTCTTTTGTCGTATACGCTTTTAACCCTTCAAAACAAGTTTGTGCATATTGGAGTACAGCCGCGCATTCGCTCATGGTTACTGTATCCTCTTGTGTGAGTACACCGTCTTCCCATGCCCCATTGCGGTACTCGGCAACAAACCGTTTATCTGTTTTCCGGTAACTGAACCCAATATTTTCCCAGTCCAAATTCTTTTTTTCTATCATATTACCATAACCTTCCTTTATCGCATCATACCGGGCAAGCCCGTGTATGGCTTTGTATAAGCTATGTCCAGCTTCTGCCTTTTAGTTTACCCCCGCAAGGGTACTGCTGTCAAGGATAGCGTTATTCTTTCAATAGTAACCATCTGTGTACGGCAGCAGAAAATTGTAAATAAGTTTTTCCAATAGCCTTATTCTTTCAATGTAAACTGCCCTACTAACTGCTCCAACCCTTCGGACTGTGCGGACAGCTGCTCACTGGTAGCGGATGTCTGCTGTGCCGCCGCAGAATTGTTCTGGATAACTTCCGAAATCTGCTCTACGCCTGCCTCCAGCTGTTTCATAGCTTCTGCCTGGGAATCTGACAGCTGGCTGATCTCATTCGTAGATTCTGCAAGCGAATTAATGCCTTTTATGACAGATTCGATCGCAGCTGTCGCTTTGATGGTAATCTCATTGCCATGCTCGATTTCCTGGAGCGAATTTTCAATCAACCGCTTGGTATCAATCGCTGCCGTCCCGCTGTCTGTCGCCAGCTTGCCAATCTGGTCTGCTACAACGGCAAAGCCTTTTCCGGCTTCCCCAGCCCTCGCCGCTTCAATGGATGCATTGAGTGACAACAGGTTTGTCTGGGAAGCGATGTCTTCAATCGCTGCAATGATATTTGCAATTTCTTTTGATGTTTCGTTAATACGCTCCATTGCTGTATTTAAGTGCTTAATATCTTCGTTGCTTTCTTCCGCATCGCGCTTAAACGTCTCTGCATCACGATGGGATTGATTTGCCTTTTCTGAGCTATGTATTACATTTTCTGTAATATCCTGTATCGTTGCGGTCAGCTGCTGTACCGATGCAGCCTGGTCGGTTGCGCCTTCTGCCAACGACTGCGCGCTTTCCGCCATCTGCCCTGCCCCCATCGACACCTGGCCGGACGCCTCATAAATATTCCCAAGCGTTTTGCTCAACGAATTCGTAATGGCTACAATCGCTGTATCCAACGGTTCAAAATCGCCCATAAAATCAACTTGTGATGTAACGGTAAAATCGCCCGCCGAAATAGCGTCAAAAACCCTGACTAGTTCTGTCACATACTCATTTAACGTACCGATCGCACTGTTAAACGCATCGGTCATATCACCGATTTCATCCGGATACAGCTTATCTACATGGACATTTAAGTTCCCCTTTGAAAGCTCCTGTGTTGCTTCCTGGATTTTGATGATCGGATCTGCAAACATTTTTGCAATCATTGCGGCAAACCGCATTGCAATAAACGAAACGAGAATGATCAGCAAAATCATAATGCCAATGCTCACATATGTCTGTATCTTTAAGCTGCCCGATACGTCATTGCCCATTTCAACGTTTATGTCGATCAACCCTTCTACCGCGTTTGTAATTTCTTTTAAGGTCGGCTTGCCCTCATTCAGCAACATGTCCAATGCTTCTTCGTTTTGGTTTTTGCTTGCGAGTTCTTTCACCTCTTGAAATATTTCACGGTAATCCGGCAGTTTTTCATCAATAACAGCAATATATTCCTTTTCTGCTGCAGTATTGCAGTGTTTCTTCACAACTTCATAGGATTCGTTTGTATTCGCCGATATTTGGTCCAGCTCGCTGTTTATCGTATCCATTGATTCCTGGTCTGTTACCAGGATCAATTCCCTGATCAATGAAGGTTCTTTGCCAAGATATGTACTAAATATACCAATTTCACCCTGGGAAAAGCCATTATCCACCAATGCAGTGCTGTACCTGCTATTTGAGTATAACAGGATAATCAGCCCAAGGACACCTGAGAAACTGGCCATCAAGGTAATCATCGTAAAACAGGTTTTCAGTTTCTTCTGCACCTTCATATCTTTTATCTTATTCATCATAACTTTACTCTTCCTTCTGGTTTCTTTTTTATATTTTGTATCTTGATTTATAAACCTTAATTTATAAATCGTAAGATCTATAGAGCTTAATCCTTAATCCCGGTTTTCCCTGCCCGGCCCCTTTTTCCTTTGATTCTTATTTAACGTAAATAATCTTTCTTTGCGCTGCGGCCCTTTTCTTCCAACCGGCCCGCCTCTTGCACACCTGATTTTTTATGAATGTCCACATACTTCCCTTGGAATTTGTTAAAACTGCATTTACCATTTACGCCTTTATACAGCCGCCTTAACCTGCCGCCTGGCCTATGTTCCAACTCATATACAACTCTCTATTCTGATGTCAAGGTGCAGGGAAATCTGGCATACTCCCGCATCCATTGAAACGGCCGCACTGTGATTCCAATTTCTATTGTACCACTTTTTCGAAAAGATACAATGCTTTCTTGATAAAAAAGAATATTAATACATCAGCAGTAATGCCGGATAATCACCTGTACCCTCCTGTTTCCCTGGTAGGTATCGACCGACGGGTCATAGGTAATAGAAAACCGGATATTCTGCGGCGCGCCGCGAAACAGCGCTTCTACTTGCTGCCTGGACGATTTTTCATATAAAAATGCCTGGAACGCTTCAATATCGCCAAAATAAACCGCATCGATACTTCCGCCTGCGCCGTCTTCCAAAGACATCTTTAATACATTTTTGTTTTTTCCGACAATAGCCGCATGCAATGGATGGACGCCTTGTACTGCAAACACAGGTTTTTCATTGCCTTTTCCAAAAGGCTCCAGGCGTTCAAATTCCCGGATCAGGCCTACATGGATATAGGAAAGCGGCATTGGGACATCGATATGTATTTTAGGGATAAAGTCTTCGTCTGTCAGGGTTGCATAGCTGTTTAACCCGCGGCGGAACGGCTCTACGTTTTCTTTCTCCATTGACAGGCCCGCTGCCATCGGATGGCCCCCAAATTTGGTAAACAGTGCGCTGCATTTTGTCATTTCTTCATACATGGAATAGGCTTCTATCGAACGGCCGGAACCTTTTACCCCGCCGTCCTGCGCATCGGCCAGTACAAAGACCGGCTTATGGTATTGTTCCCTGATCCTGCCTGCAATAATACCTGCCAGGCTCTCATGGCACTGCGGCAGGTAAATAACCATGACTTTGTCGTCCCCGATCCCCTGTTCTTCAATCACCTTTTGCGCCTGTGCAATGCCTTCCAGCGTCAGGCTTTTCCTGCGGTCGTTTAACTCTACCAGCTCCCTGGCCAGTTCGGAGGCTTTTTCCAAAGAAGGCTCCATTAAAAGCTGCAAGGAACGCCTGGCTGTATCCAGCCTGCCGCTGGCATTGATGCAGGGCCCTAAGACAAACCCGAAATGCCAGGCTTTTATCTGCTCCCGTTCCAGCTTGTTTTGATAAATCAAAGCCAAAAGCCCAGGGTTTTCTGTCTTATGGATGGCCTCCAGCCCAAGTTTTACAAGCATCCGGTTTTCAC
The DNA here is from genome assembly GCA_947089855.1 of uncultured Eubacterium sp. GTDB lineage: Bacteria > Bacillota > Clostridia > Lachnospirales > Lachnospiraceae > Eubacterium_J. The sequence continues at coordinate 12,432 of CAMUML010000049.1, read as the reverse complement.
CGGTTAGTTCCATCACATCCCCTACGGTAGCAAAAGCTACATGCGCAATCATTGCAAAGCTTTCCTCCTGCGGGATGCCCATCCGCCCATACAGGACTTGTACCAGTTTCCAGGCAACTGCCGCACCGCAAAGCCCTTTATATGGATACGGGCAGCCAGGCTGTTTGGGGTTGATTATAGCATCGGCTGGCGGGAGCTGGTATATTTTTTCCCCATCCGCGCCTTCGGTAAATGGTACTTCGTGATGATCCGTAACTACAACCGTAATACCCGCTTCGTGTGCCGCTTCGATTTCCGGTGCGGCGGAAATCCCATTATCACAGGTTACAATCGTATCCACACAGTCTGCCTGTGCCCGCTGGATCATGCCGGTGTTCATCCCATAGCCGTCATGCACACGGTCTGGTATGACATGGTCTGCCCTTGCCCCGCATCTGCGCAGCCCGGCCAGCAGGATATATGCCGCATTTACCCCGTCAATGTCATAATCGCCGATGACCCTAATCTTTTTGCCCTGGGCAATCTTGTCCGCCAGGATAGCTGCACCTTTGTCGGCATCTTTTAACAAATGCGGGTCAAAAAGCCGCTTTTTCGAGCAATCCAGGTAAGCCGCTATTGCCTCGTCGCCGACAATATCACGGTTGCGTATAATGCGCGCCGTAACTACGTCAATGCCAAACCGCTCCCCAATTGCTTTAAAGTCTGCTTTTTTTGCAGCAACAAACCATTTTTCTTTCATCTTTACAATGGTATCCCTTCCTTAGTTATATGGTATATTTACCTATGCATATTGTACTGTTTTATAGGCAGCCAACGGTTAAGGAACTGCCGTGAAATAACTTGTGCAGTTTGCTGAGGATAAATTTTCGAGAGTGCCCTGCAAAAACAGTTCCTAACCATAGGTCACGCTTACCAATGTCAAGCCACAGGCAGGCATTGTTTTTCCGGCCGCTTCGCGGTCTTTCGCTTCTAAAACTGATACCATGCTACCGGCTGTGCGTTTCCCCTGCCCAACTTCTACTAACGTCCCGGCCAGGATGCGCACCATATATGGCAAAAAACCATTGCCGGTAAACCACAGCAAAAGTTCATTTTGCGCCTGTTCGATCCGGATATTGGAGACGATGCGTACTTTTGACTTTTTAAAACTGCGCCTGCCGCAAAAGGATGTAAAATCATGTTCCCCAGTAAGCAAGGCTGCTGCGTCGCACATAGCCGCGGTGTCCAGCCCCCCTGCTTCCATACAGGTATATTTTCTGGAAAAAACATCCCGCACTGGGTTTTGCCAAATCCGGTAGCAGTATGTTTTTTCCTTTGCATGCAAGCGGCTGTGGAACCTTCCGTCTACGGCTGTAACCTCCAGCACGGCTATATCCTGCGGCAGATAGCGGTTTACGTAATCCCTGATCTGCTGTGGCGTTTTGTCTGTCTGAAAGTGTGCATTTGCTACCTGGCCGGCTGCATGTACGCCCGCGTCGGTCCTGCCTGAACCATGCAGTTCTACTGGGCAGCCAGCCAGGCCGGCCAGCACATTTTCCAGTTTTGCCTGGATCGTCTGGCTGGTATTGCCTTGTTTCTGCCAGCCTTTATACCGGCTTCCATCGTATTGTATTAGAAATTTGTAATTCATACCTATCCTCCTATTGTAGGGCCGAACATGTAAATATACACAAGTATGGCTGGCTTAGGCAAATGGCAACCGTGTTATGACAATTCTGCGATGCGGGATACCCCCACAAATATTTCGGAGATTTTATACCAGGTCCGAAAATCGACGTCTCCTGTAACCGGCAGCCCAAAGATGGACTGGAATTTTTCGACTGCTTCCTGGGTCCTTGGCCCGTAAATACCGTCTGCTGTAATCGTCGGCATGGCCGGATAAGCCCTTGCGATCCGGTTCAGCTGTTCTTGCATCTGGCGTACTTTGCTGCCGGATGAGCCGATCGTAAGCACTACGCCAGGCCAGGACGATGGGATGCCGGAAATCTCTTCCGCTGTATTGATATACATATTGCTTCCATAATAGTACCGCAGGATTTCGATAGCTGAATATCCCTGGTCAGCTTCTGACTCGCACGGACTAAAATATTTTTGGCTGTCAAAATACGTTGACGTTGCCATACCGCTTTATCATGGTATGGGTACAATCGCGTTAATTGGTAAAGTTTACTGCACACTAGTATAAATAATCAGAAGAAAATTGTCAATCATGATAACTATTTCTGATACTTTCTATATGATTCCCGGGAATCAGGCGTTTCTTGTAAGAAGCTTCGGACTGGCCCTTCGCAGCAGCCCCATACGATATGCAGCCTTTTATTTGGATATACCACCACATCCTGCAGCAATGAAAATGCAACGGCATCGGTACAGGCAGCGTTTTCCATTTGGGCGGATTCCATTTGGGCTTCTAATATCTGATTTGAAAGCTGTTCTAATTGCCCTTCGATTTGGCTGCGTTTTTTTTCAGCTATGTTTTTTTGCGTAAGGTATTCTGTTTTGCTGATAGCCCCAAAAGCAAAGTTTTCATAAAGCGTGCGCATTGTGTATTCCTGCCTGGCAAGGGACTGCTGCAGGCGGGCTTGTTTTTCTTTGGTTTCCAAGGACTTTTGTTCCACGCAGCGTTTTACTTCTTTACGGATGCTGGCCTGGCTGGTTACTGCAAGTGCCCATATCCGGATACTGGTTTTGACCATGCATAGCAGGTCTGCTTCTGGAAGCTGGCTTTCGGGGCAGCTATACTTTTGCGCCACAAGCGGTGTACAGCAGGCAAAATAGGGCTGCTTGCCCTTTGTGCGTATCATGGCGTGCCCGCAAATGCCGCAGTGTACCTTACGCAGCAGCGGGTTTTGCCCTTTATGGACCTTGCCGCGCGGCGTATAGCTACGAAGCTGTTCCTGCACACAGTCGAATAGCTGCTGTGGGATGACCGGTTCATGGGCTTTGGCTACGGTAACCCAACTGCCTTTTTTGATCTGCACCTGGCGCCGGCTTCCCACTTCGTCACGCATTGTTTTGCCATAAATTGCTTTTCCGGTATAACGCTCGTCACGCAGGATTTTTAATACCGTTTCCTGTGTCCAAAAATTTGTTTCCCGGACACAATTCCAGGCCATCCGGGTACATCCGTTCTTTTGCTTATACTGCATTGGCGTCAATACCTGTTCGGCATTCAGCCTGCGGGCAATCTGGCGTGTGGACTGCCCGTCTGCGGCCATTGAAAAAATGCGCCGGACATTTTCCGCCGCCCCGGAGTCTGGCAGGATCCTGTTTTTATTTTCTGTGTCTTTTTTATATCCATAAGGGGCATATGGGGATATAAATTCCCCGCGCTGTGCTTTGAGCATCATGGCGCTTTTGACTTTACGGGACAGGTCGCGGCTGTAGTTATCGGACAGCAGTGTCTGCAAGGACACCTCCAAACTGTCTGCTTCCATCGGGCGCAGGCTGTCAAACCTGTCGTTGACAGAAAGAAACCTAACCCCTAGAAATGGGAATACATATGAAATATAATTTCCAACTTCCAGGTAATTACGCCCAAAGCGCGACAAGTCTTTTACTATCATACATTGGATGGCGCCGCTTTTGGCCTGCTGGAGCAGTTTTTGGACCGCAGGGCGCTGGAAATTTCTGCCGCTCCAACCATCGTCGCAAAATTCCGTTACCTGTGCATGGGCAAATTCCGGATGCTGGCTGATAAATTGGTAGATGATCCTCCGTTGGCTTTCGATGCTGGCTGATTCTGATGGCCTGGATCGCCCATTACCTGTATCTGCATGGGACACACGCAGGTATACTGCGATGGTCATGGCTGCTTCCCCCTTCCTGCGGCAATCTCCTGCACAGTGCGGTAGGTTTCCTCATCAATAATCGGTTTGTGCGTATGGTACACAATGGCCCATTCTGATTCTGGAAGGCGTTTTTGTTTTTCCCTTTTGTAAAAATGCCCACGCCTGCATCCTTGCACCATATGCCCAAGGTAAACTTGGCTGGAAAGGATTTTTTTTACCATTTGGCCTTGCCATAACACCTGTGTATATCGGCTGCAATGGATGTCGCCTTTTAAATAGTGGTAATGGGAAGGCGATGGAATGCCCCTGCTGTTTAGGATCCGCGCGATCTGCCCATAGCCCATGCCGGACAGCCGCATTTGAAATATATCGGCTACCACTGGCGCCGTTTCTTCGTCTGGTTCGATTTTGTGCGGATCCCATGCACATTTACGATACCCATAGCAAGCCCATGCACCGATAAATTCCCCCCGGCGCTGGCGGACAGCCAGTGCGGAACTGGCCTTTTGGGAAATGTCCCGGCTGTATGCTTCATTTATGATGTTTTTCAGCGGGGCAAGGTATCCGTCGGCCATCCCATACTCCAGCGTATCCAGGTGGTCTGCTATGGCTATAAAACGCACCCCCGCAAACGGGAAGATCCGTTCCAAGTAATTGCCTGTTTCCAGGTAATTGCGCCCAAAGCGTGACAGGTCTTTTACAACAATGCAGTCTATGGCACCGGATTTGACGTCCTGCATCAGCCGTTCAAACTCCGGGCGGTCAAAATGGGTGCCGGATACGCCATTGTCTATGTAACAGCCGTCTTTGATACAATATAACTTTGCCTCGAACCTTTTAATTTTGCCTTATACTTTTTAATTTTGCCCCCATACTTTTTAACTTTGCCTCTGAGGGGTGTACATGGAATAGAAAGCGTTGCTAAAAATCTGTTTAAAGCCGAAAAGGCACAAAAAAGACAGTTCCTAAAATCGGAGCTGCCTTTTTTTATGAAAAATACTTCACACATCGCCCTTACTATTCCATCGCCCAATTCTGGCTCTGCATCTGGAGCTTCACCATGCGGGCATAGATACCGTTCTTTTTCAAAAGCGTCTCGGAACTGCCCTGCTCCGCCACTGTACCTTCCGAAAGGACGACAATCTGATCCGCCCCGGCAACAGTACGCATACGGTGGGCAATAATCATGACCGTCTTATTCAGGGTCAGCCTTGACAACGATTCCTGAATCAGCGTTTCGTTTTCCACATCAAGGCTTGCCGTCGCCTCATCCAACAGGATAATCGGGGCGTCCTTTAAGAATGCCCTGGCAATCGAGATACGCTGGCGTTCCCCGCCCGACAGCTCGCAGCCGTTCTCCCCAATCAGTGTATTCCACTTGTCCGGGAGCTTTCCCACAAATTCATCCACGTTGGCAAGCCTCGCCGCCTCAAGTACCTCTTCATCGGCCGCATCCTTTCGCCCCAGGCGGATATTCTCCATGACCGTATTGTTAAACAGCGTCACATCCTGGAACACGATCGAATATAAGGACATCAGCGATTCCGGGTCAATTTTCGAGATATCCATGCCCCCTACCGTAATCTTTCCCTTCTGGATATCCCAGAACCTTGAGGCAAGGCGGGAAACCGTGGTCTTTCCGCCACCGGAAGGCCCCACCAGCGCAGTGACCTGCCCCTGCTTTGCGGTAAAGGATACATCTTTCAATACCGTTTCCCCGCTGTTATAGGAAAATCCCACGTGGTCAAAGGTAATGTCATATCCTCTGTTTGTCAGCTTCTGCGCGCCTTGCTGTTCCGGGTGGCTCAAAATTTCATCCATCCTCCTGCACTGGATGTTCCTTATCATGATAATTGCACTCAGGTTATCCAATGCGGAAATCAGCGGGTCATATACACGGGAAACCAGGATCATAAAGGCAAAAAACGTGGGCAGGGGAATCTTTCCATCTGCTAACAGCACACCACCCACCAGCACGGTCGTGGCAATACCTACTTTAAGCACCATGCGCCCGCAGGTATGGAATACCGCATTGGTAAGCTCGCCGATTACTGTATACTTCTCCACATCCTTTATTTTTTTATCCAGCCCTTTCAAGTATCCATCTTCAGCATTGTTCGCTTTCAGGTCACGCAGCGTTTCCAGGCATTCCTGGATGCCGTCTGAACACGCAATGGACACCTCCGTCACCTTTTCCTGCCGAATCCGCATAATGCCCGCCGTGGCAAGGATGATGCCGAAAGAGACAGGCAGCACCCACAGGGAGGCAAGCGCCATCCGCCAGTCGAAGATAAAGATTCCAATCGCAATCAGTAATGTAGAAATGACCGAGCCGATAAATTCAGGAACCCAATGGGATAGTCCGCTTTCTAAAGTCGCGCAGTCCGCCATAAGCACGGTTGTCAGATCGGACAGATCCTTTTTCCCGAAAAACGACAAAGGAATCTTCCGCAGCTTTTCCGCAAGGGACAGCCTGCGCACACCGCTCTCCACATAGGTGGCAAAAAAGGTGGCGTTGTACTGGATATAACAGGTCAGCATAATGAGTCCGAGGGCAATGACCAGCCCTGCGATATAAAAAGTATTTTTTCCCTCCGGTAGCCCGCCGTTCAGCAGGTCGCTGATGAGGTTATATAACAGCACCACCGGAACCATCAGGGAAAGGTTATGCAGGATGCAGGCAAAAAACGCCCCCACCATATCCTTTGCGCCCTTGTCAGACAGGGCAAACGTGTGCTTTAACTTTTCATGCATTTGAAACACCTACCTTCCATTTTGCCGCTTTGTTGTACTGCTTCCACATTTCGGAATACAGGCCGTCTTTATCCTTAAGCTGGCCGTGTGTGCCTGTATCTTCTATCTTCCCGTCCCTAATCACTACGATTCTGTCTGCGCCCGTAACAGTGGAGAGCCTGTGGGCGACCATCAGCACGGTCTTTCCCTTTGCAAGCACATGAAACGCCGCCTGCACCTTTGCCTCGTTGTCCGGGTCGGCGAAAGCGGTTGCCTCGTCCAGTATCAAAACCGGCGCGTTTTTCAACATTACCCTCGCAATGGAGATACGCTGCTGCTCCCCGCCCGACAGATACACACCCTTTGCACCCACAACTGTATCCACGCCTTGCGGCAGCTTCTCAAGGATGTCATCACACTGTGCGTCATGGAGGGCTTTCAGAATTTCTTCACGGGAAGCATCCGGCTTTGCCATCCGTACATTTTCCAGGATAGATGTCTTCAAAAGTTTAGAATCCTGAAAGACAAAGGAGACCGTGTCCATCAGCTCTTCCTTTGCAATGTCCTTTACATTGACGCCACCTATCTTCACGCTGCCACTGTCTGCGTCCCAGAACCTCGCCACGATGCTGGCAAGGGTGGTCTTTCCTCCGCCCGACGGTCCCACAAAAGCAACGTGTTCGCCTGGTTTAATCGTAAGGGAGATATTTTCCAGCGCATTCCTCTTGGCATCCTTATACCGGAAGGAAACCCCGGAAAGCTCTACGGAATTGTCTTTCGGGTGTTGCGGATGGTTTGGTTCCGGCAGAGGCTCCATTTCCAGGATGCTGTCGATACGGGACATGGCATCCGCCACGATCAGCTTATTCTCGCTGGCATACATGATCTTTGTCAGCGTCAGCGTAATAATTGGCGTGATGATAATGTAATACATCAAATTCAGTAAAAACTCATTTGCCACCCCGCCCGACGTCATCACCAGCGCCGCCGCAACCAGGACGGCAAAAATCCCGTTCACCAGCGTGGTATAGCACATCATGGGGAAACGCAGGTCTTTTGTATAGGCGATCACCCACTTCTCATAATTGTCAATGGCTTCCTTGAACCGCCGGAAAGAAAACACCGACTGACCGAAGGTTTTGACCACCGAAATGCCCCTTACATACTCCACCGCCTCACCCGCCATCTGCCCCAGGGCATTGTTGTATTCTTCCATCTTCTTTGCCATGCGCTTTCCCGTCATGGCGCTCATGATAACAAACGCCGCCACAACCGGAAGAAGGCTTAAAAGCCCCAGCCGCCAGTCGAAGACAAGCAGAAGAACCAGAAGCCCTACGGGTGTCGCAAGGGCATTCGCCTTGTCGGGGAGCTGGTGGGCAAGATAGGTTTCCGTTGCCGCGCTGGATTCATAAACCGTCTTCCTGACTTTTCCGCTGCCGATGCCGTCCATGAAACCCATGGGCAGGGCCACGATGTGGTGCATGGCCTTTATCCGCATATTTGCCTGCACCCGGAACGCTGCCAGGTGGGAACACATCAGGGCAACGATATAAATCAAGATTGCCGCCACTGCGAAAACCACTGCCATCCAGCCGTCATAGGACAGGTCCTGCACATCCCCGTAATCCGGGGCCACATCCAAAACTTCTTTGATGGCTTTCCAGATGTACACAAACGGGAGCAATGCCGCCAGTGCGCTCAGTGCGCTTAAAATCCATGACGCTATGGTCAGGTACTTATAGCCCCCGGCATACTCCAGGAGCCGCTTTAAATTGGATTCTTTTTTCAAAGATAAGACCTCCTTGTACGTTTTTTATGATGCTACAGATATCTATGATAAAGGGAACGCTGCAGTCATTCCCTGTTACCCTTATGAAATAATAATTAGTTTTCGCTAACTTATAGGGAAAATATAATAGAAAGCCCGCAATGCAAACTTTCTATAGATTAGCTGTCGGCTCGGATCACTGTCCCATAATCTTCATCCACCCTGCGGTGTAGAAATCATTTAACTGCCGCAAAAACACCTTTGCGTCGTCAAAGGGCATCCTATGGAGGATCATTTCAAAAAAGGCGCCTATCATCCCCGTTGCCATGATATGTTCCAGCCTTTCGTCTATTTTGGGGGAAGGGGTTCCAAGCTGCTCCAGAACTTTATAATATTTATGGGTGGCTTCCACCTCGATCTCCACCATATCATCAATCATGGAAGCGTATTTCGTACCCGCCGAACATTTCAGGATCAGGTAAAATTCATCCATATGTCCACAGGAATATGCCAGCAGCTCATTCATACACTCTGATGACATCTTCCCCATCTGCTCCGGCTGCTTTTCCATGGGCAGGCTTTCAAAATATTCATGGGTCTGCTTATACCGCCCCATCATATATTCATAGGCCGGGTCCACCAGGGCTGCGAACAGTTCTTCCTTGCTGTCGTAATAGCCGTAAAATGCCCCGGTGGTCACGCCTGCCGTTTTGACGATATTCCGCAGGGAGGCAGCCTGGAACCCCTTTTCCATAAATTCCGCTTTTGCCGCCGTATGGATCAGCTCCAGTGTGCTTTTTTCCGGCTCACTCATTCTGCCGCACGCCCCTTTCTTTGTAACAATGTTATATATCACTGTTACACAGTATAGTCCAGGTCGGAGTTTTTGTCAAGAGGATAAAATAAATTTCATCTGAATGCCCAAATCCTGTTTTAATTTTCCCCGCACTCGAATGTCCAGATGTTCTCCTTTTCAAGCACCACTTCCAATCATTCATAGGGTTTCCTATCGTTTGAAAATCCCCGTTTCATGCGGTTTCGTGTCACTCCAAGATGTGTTTCGTCCAACTTCGTACCGGCTCGTTTTGGGGATTTAAACAACCAATAAACACCAAGGTTCCCGCCAATCTATACCTGTGCGGGAACCCTGGTGTTTTCTGTGCTTATGATGCCTGATGCTGTGCGCCTTATCCGTCCGTCCCCGCCAATGCCTGGCTGATGGCGTCCGAAGTCTGCGCCAGCGTCTCCGCAAACACATGGGCGTAGATATTTTCCGTTGTCCGGGTGTCGCAGTGGCCGAGATGCTCGGAAATTACCTTTGTGGGTATGCCCATGTTGATTAACAGAGAGGCGTTCGCATGGCGGAGGTCGTGGATGTGTATGTCGGGGAAATCATGCTTTTTCAAAAGCCGCTTGAACTGCAGGTTGATGTAATTCTTGCTCATGTATTCCCCGTACTGCCCCGTGAAAACGGCTCCCCGGTCTATCCACTTATCCCCGACCTCTTTCCTGCGCCTGTCCTGCCATTCCCTCTGCTCCTGCAGGAGCTTCACTGCCTGCGGCGGCAGGGCCACTACCCTTACGCTGCTCTTTGTCTTGGGCGTGGAAAGCCGGTATTCGCCATCCAGACGATAAAGGTTGTATTTTACGGTTACCGTGGCCTTCTCCATATCAACCTCACCCCAGTGCAGGGCGGTCAGCTCGCCCACGCGCAGCCCTGTGTAGAGCAGCAGTTCAATCGCCCTTGGAAGCTGCGGGTTCGTCATCTCAGGCAGGAAACCGAGCAGCTCCCGGCACTGCCCCGCGTCCAGGAATTCCTTCTCTTTCGGCTCCGAGCCGGGCGTTGTGGCATGGGTGACCGGGTTTTTCAGCAGCAGCTCCTTTTTCACCGCCGTGGAGAAGATTGGTGACAGTGCCGTGCGGACGCGCTTGATGGTGCCCACGTCCAGCCCGCCGCCTGCCTCTTCCCGGATGAATGCATCGTTCAGTTTCCTGCCGATAGCGTCCGCCAGCCGCTGCGCCGTGTCTTTCAGTACCGGGATGCCGTCCACGCAGCTCTTGACCGTATTCAGGTTCACGCCGGACTTCCTGGATATTGGCCTGCGCGTCCCTTCCGGTATCAGTTCCGGGTTCCGCAGGCGGTAAGTCTCGCGCTTCCGCCCGCCCCGGTACAGTTCGTTGAACAGCTTATCGATCCGGGCGGTGTTGATGTCCTTTAGTTTCATATTCCCGATGTACGGCAGCACATAAGTGTCTATGATCTTCCGGTTGCAGTAGAGCGTCATCGGCTTCAGCTTATGCACCGCTATCTGGTCGTAATACCAGTCTGCCAGTTCAGAGAAGCGGATGTTCTCATTGAAGTTCACCATTCCCCTGCACTGCTTCTCAAACTCGTAGGCAAAAGCCTTGGCCAGCTTCTCCGCCTTTCCGGGCGTGACGCCCTCCGGCGGCGTGTATGTGGTCGTCTTGCGGATCTGCCTCCCGTCCATGCCGTACCCCAGGGATACCATGATGCGGAAAGTGTCCCCGCGCCTTTTTACGCTTGGCATAATGTTTGCGCCCCCCCCCTTTCTTAAATTTGCACTACTATACATTGCTCTGAATGCCCGTAAAGTCAACGGTATTTTCAAAAATTTAGGGAGAAAAACCATTATGGTTTCCCTCCCTGTGTGCATCATCTTTTTTCCCTTATCCTCACCGTCACTTCCACGCTGTCCGTCGGGGTGAGCGTCCCCTGTTCCCGGCACCTTGTCTTTTCCACCGTTACCAGCCCGTGGACGGCCATCCTGCCATAGTCATCCAGTGCCATGATGTCCATAAATTCCTCCTGTGCGTCATCCTCCACCATCCATGCGCCGAGCTGCTCTATCTGCTCCTCGCTGAGACGTGCGGAGGAACTGTCATTGGAATAGCCGAGGATGTAGTCAATCCGCTTGTCAAATATCCCCGACAGGGCGTTCAGCGTCTCGTAATTCGGCTCCCGTTTCCCAATCTCCCACATGGCCACCGTGCCTTTGGAGACCCCCAGGGCTTCCGCAAGCTGCACCTGCGTCATCCCCGCCCCGTTCCGGATTTCTTTCAACCTTTCTGCAAACATTTTTATGCACCTCCGTTTTCCCAAACTTATCACTATCTGTGAGTATAGTCAAGCGCTTTCCAACATTTTGTAAAATAAAATCATATCACCCCATTTCATTAAATAACTTTTTGTGAGTATTCTCCTTGACATCGGTCACTAACTGTTATATGATTAATTACAGAATCTCACGGAAGGAGAGAAACTTATATGACTGAAAACGTACCGAAAATGATGACCGTGCGCCAGGTCGCGAGGACCGGCCTGCTGTCGGAACACGCGCTGCGCCTGATGCTAAAAGCCGGGAAGCTGCCCGCCATCTTTGTGGGCAACAAGGCGCTCATCAATTACGACAGGCTGTGCGAGCAGCTCAGAACATTGGGCGCGGATTTAACGAAAGAGCCGGAAAAACAATGGTTCCAGTAATGGGTTCCAACGTGAATAAGGAGGGAGGTGGACAGGATGCCGGAAAAGAATGCAGATCCCATGCAGGAGCTGAAAGAAATGCGTATCTGGATGCTTTGGGAATGGGCGGCAGGCAGGGATGGTGAAATGACCAAGAAGCCGTTTGCCGCCAATGGGCGCGCCTGCGGCACGGATGAAAAATTCAGCGGCAGATGGGTGACGTATGACGAAGCCGTGGCGGCCATGGAGAGATTCCCCGGCAGGGCGGCAGGCGTGGGCTTTAAGGTCCCCGGCGGCTATTTCTTCCTGGACGTTGACGACAAAGCGCTGGAAGACCCTTATGTACAGATGCTCCTCCGGCGCTTTGCCAGCCATGCGGAAACATCGGTCAGCGGGGACGGGACGCACATTTACGGGAAGTATGACCTTTCCAAGATCCCTACTTATATTAAAAAGGAAATCGACAAAAAGACAGGGGAAATCAAAGAAAAGCTGTGTCTTGACAGGCAGTTATATATGAAGAACCCACACAACAAAACAGAGCTTTACCTGGGAGGCATCACGAACCGCTTCGCGGCCTACACCGGGGACGCCGTCAACGATGAGCCGCTGAAGGAATGCACACAGGCCATCCTCACCACGCTGGATAAGGACATGCG
>CAMUML010000048.1 GCA_947089855.1 uncultured Eubacterium sp. | reverse complement strand
ACTTTTTAAACATTTTTCATTTTACCCATTGACATTTCTTAGCTGGACTTTTTCCTTTCAAACTCGTTTGGCACCTGCTATTCTACCATTTTTATCCAAAAGTTACAACCTGTCCTGGCGGATTATTTTCCCATGTTCCACACGGAATATAAGGTCGCATTCCTCTATCGTCGTCAACCGGTGGGCAATAATGACTAACGTCTTCTTTCCATGCAGGCTGTTAATGGATTCCATAATGGCAGCTTCTGTCTCATTGTCCAGTGCCGATGTCGCTTCGTCAAAGATCACTAGTTCCGGGTCTGTATACAATGCACGGGCGATTCCGATCCGCTGCCTTTGCCCGCCGGAAAGCCGTACCCCGCGTTCCCCAATTTTCGTCTGTATCCCGTCTGGCAGGCTGTCCACAAATTCCTTTAGCTGCGCTTCTTCCAACGCTTTGTATACCATTGCTTCATCCACTTCTTCCGCTTTTTGGCCAAATGCAATATTAGCGGCAATCGTATCGTCCAGCATATAAATCGCCTGCGGGATATAGCTTAAATGCGAAAGCCAGCCATAATAGTCGTTGCGGATGTCCATCCCGTCGGTATAGACGCCGCCGGACTGCGGCTTTAACAGCCCCAGCAAAATATCCACAGCTGTCGTCTTGCCAGATCCAGACGCCCCTATAATGCCGACGGACTTGCCGGCTGGGATAACCATATCGGCATCATTTAACACTTCTGTTTCGGTATTGGGATAGCAAAAATGGATATGCGACAACGCAAAGTCGTTTTGGTACGTCAGCCGGCTGCCTTCTTTCACCGCATCCGCCCGCTTTTTTTCTTCCTCGCGCAGCTCTTTTTGCTTTTGCTGCTCAAAATCATTGGCCGCTGCCAGATTTTTGATTAAATTATCGAGCATCGGCTCCTGGAAGGCTGCCGAGTTGACGGCCCCGCTGATCCTTGTCGTACTAGGCAAAAGCCGCACTGCTGCAAATGCAAATGCTGTAAGCTGCGGCATCAGCTTGTCAATGCTTTGCCCCATCGATAAAAGCACCATAATGACCGCCAGGACAGAAGCTACGCTGACGGCTTCGATCAACAAGCGCGGCAAAAGCGTAACAACACTGTTGACCTTTTCGGCGTCAATTGCTTTTTTGCCGTGTCTGGCATATGTTTCAATAAAATATTCCTCTTTATGGCTGACCTTAATATCTTTGATGCCGTTTAAAGATTGCAGCAGCCACTTATTGGTCAAGGAGGTATTTTTCATAAACTTCTGGCTCGCCCTGCGCAGCACCGGCTTGACCGACTTAAACATCAGCAGCATAATAACACCCAGCACAAGCCCGATTAAAGCCGCAATCGCTGGGTCGATAATAAATATAATCATTATTAATGCAGCGCTGACGACCACTTCTGTAAAAAAAGTCAGCATCGTCGTCAGCAGGTTAAACGCATTGATAACGTCCGTATTAATAATACGTGTGATCTCCCCGGTCGTAGCATTTAAATAAAACTCATAAGGGCGGTACATATAGACACGCAGCAGCTTTTTCTGCACAAGGAAACGGCTGTTGCATACAAAACGGTACTGGAGGAAATATTCCAGGAATAAAAACGCGTTTTTAAATATATAAATAAATATAAGCGCCCCAAGAAGCAGCATCATCACTTCATAATACGTATCGATATGAAAGATGCCGCAAAGGCTTTGTACATAAGGTTTTTCCATAAAATCCGCATCCATAACCGCCGTCATAAGCGGCAGCACCATCGATACCCCAAGCATCTCCCAAATGCCGCCAACCACCATAAGGCCGCCAAGCAGCAGCAGCCGTACCTGCTGCTCATGCGTCATAATACTGCGGAATTTTTTTAAAATTCGGACCATGTCTGCTGCTCCTTATCTGTCTGATCGCCGCCTGCCATAACCCCTACTCCCTGTTTTGTATTGAATAGGTAGGCACTATCCGTTGTACATACAGCCGTATGTCATCCGGTTCATCTACTACGTATTCTTTTAATTCTTCCAGCCGCTTTAAAAACACCTCTTCGTCAAACTGGATCGGCTTGCCGATATGGATCAGCTTATTGGCCGTATCCTGCAAGCCTTCTTCTTCCATCAGCATTTCTTCATACAGCTTTTCGCCTGGCCGCAGGCCAGAAAAGGTAATCTGTATATCTTCGCCTGGTTTGTGCCCAGACAGCAAGATCAGGTTTTTGGCAAGGTCGTAAATTTTAACCGGCTCCCCCATATCCAGCACAAAGATCTCACCGCCTTTTGCATAGGCGCCAGCCTGCAGTACAAGCGATACCGCTTCCGGGATGGTCATAAAATAACGGATAATATCCGGGTGGGTCACTGTAACCGGCCCGCCTTCTGCAATCTGTTTTTTAAACAGCGGGATCACGCTGCCGTTGCTGCCAATCACGTTTCCAAAGCGGACTGCAACATATTCGGTTTTAGAGCGGTTATTGTAAGTCTGGATAATCATCTCGCAAATACGCTTGGATGCGCCCATAATATTGGTTGGGTTTACCGCCTTATCTGTGGAGATCATAACAAACCGGCTGACATGGTGCCTGTCCGCCGCCTGCACTACTTTCCATGTCCCAAGCACATTGTTTTTGACCGCCTCATTCGGGCTGTCCTCCATCAGCGGCACATGCTTATGGGCAGCCGCATGGTAGACGATTTTAGGCTGGTACGTAGCAAAAATCTGGTCCATCCGCTTGGTATTGCGTACGGATGCAATCAGGGTCACCAGGTTTAACCCTGGAAACGTATGCAGCAGCTCCTGTTGAATATCATAAGCAGAATTTTCATAAATATCCACAATGACCAGCTGTTTTGGATTATGGGAAGCAATCTGCCGGCACAGCTCGCTGCCAATGGAGCCGCCCCCTCCGGTTACCATAACGACTTCCCCTGACACATAGCCCATAATGGAATTTAAATCTACAATGACCGGGTCGCGCCCAAGCAAATCATTGACATCTACTTCTTTTAATTTGGTTACGCTGACATCCCCATTGATCAACTGGTACATGCCTGGCAGGCGCTTTAATTCGCATCCGGTTTCTTTGCAGATTTCCAAAATTTCCTGTATCTGCTTTGCAGGCGCGGTCGGCAGTGCAATAATAATCTCCTGGACATGCAGGATTTCAACCAGGTCCGGGATCGCCTCCCGCCCGCCGTATACTTTAATGCCATGGATATAGCTGCCCCTTTTCATTGAATCGTCGTCGACGGCGCCGACAATATTCATATTGATATATTTGCTGTCTACAATCTCTTTGATAAGTGCATTCCCTGCACTGCCGGCACCGACGATCAGCACATTTTTGCGTTCCCTAATATTCCCGCTCCGGCCTTTTGCTATGCGCGCCACACGGTATATATAACGTCCAAAAATCGTAAAAAGCAGCAAAAAAACACCATAAAAGAAGTAAAAGCTGCGCGGCATTGGATACTTGCTTATGCCGCCATACTGAATGAGGACATAGATCGTCAGTACCAGCGTATCGACAAAGCAGGCACAGCAGATATACATCATTTCCGTTGCCCCCGCATAGGACCATAAGCTGGAATACAGCCGGAATACGGTAAAACAAAGCAGCGTAATCAAAGCTGCCGCCCAAATCGCATCCACGCCCATATCCAGGTAATTTGACGGCACGCTGTCAAACTGAAAATCAAACCTTGCCAGCAGCGCCAGCAGGCAGGAAGCAATGACAGCACACATATCATAACAGACCAAAAAAAATCTCCGTATCCATAATTTCATGTTTTTCATTCGTTCCTTCTCCGTTCGTCCCTAATCTGTCCAAAAACCAAGCCCGATTGTGCCTATTTGTTACTATTTACAGCCTTATAACTTGGAATATTTGTCAAGAGCAAATTGGCTGTGAATAGTAACGCCTATTTTGCATTATCGGCCTCCACCGGAAAGTTCCGTTGCATAAATACTCTGTTTTAATTGGTGTACCCGGTAATCCCCTTTTGGGTATGTACTCATTGCCATATCATAGCTAAAGCTGCCAAACGCCTTGTCGGCCAGCCCGCCAATACGCCCCGGCACTGCCGATACAAGCCGCACCGCTACCGCCGGCACTCTACAAAGCCCAAGCCTATGGCCGTTTGCCTGTGCAATCCACTTTACAACCACTGATGTATTTCCATAGGTGCCATTTTGCGGGAAAAATACGCCCGCTTCTTGATGTTCGATGATCAGGCGCACAAATTCACATAAATTGTCAATATGCAGCATAGAACGCTCATTCCTTACAAACGGAAATACCGGCAGCCTGCGGGCCATTTTTGCCAGCAGCGGGTAATTGCCTTTGCTCCCTGCCCCATAAATCATAGGCGGGCGCAGCACACATACTTTAAAATCCGGCGTTTCCAGCGCACGCACACTGCGTTCCCCCTGCCACTTGCTGTCCCCGTAAAAATTTGCGGGCTGCGGGCGGGTCTGTGCAGTAATCCGCTGGTGCGGCCTGCCTGCCGGTGTACCCTTGCCGTAAACAATCATGCTGCTCATATAAATAAACTGTTTGACGCCAGATGCCTCTGCCTTTTTGGCTGCCGCAGCCGCGAGGTCGCGGTTTACCTGATAATACAGCTTTTTTTGTTCCTCAGACACCTTGCCGACATCCGCATGGGCAATCCCGGCAACATGGAATACAGTATCATACTTTGAAAAATCATGCTGTTTCCAGGTATCCTGCTGCATATCCAGCTCTTCTACTTCATACCGGCCGCCAAATTCAGACAGCCAGCTATGCACTGCGCCCCCTATATAACTTCCAGACCCAGTGACCAGCACCTTGACAGCGCCCTTATCCTTTTGCTGGCCAAACGCTGCTTTTTGCCGTTCATATACCTGCCGTGCAGCTTTTTGCCCTGCTTTGCAAATTTTGCGCGCACCCTGGCGCTTTTTTAATTTCCCAGTGCCGCCTTCCACAACCCCTTTATGCCCGGCAACTGCAAATACCGTCCCTACCATACACAAAAAGTCCATCCAAAGCCCGCACCGCTTTGCATATTCCCCGTCCAGCTTCGCCTTCTCGGGAATTTCCAGCTCATCCCGGCCATTGATCTGCGCCCATCCGGTAAGCCCCGGCATAACGTCATTCGCCCCATATTTATCCCGCTCGGCAATCAGGTCATACTGGTTCCATAACGCCGGCCTTGGCCCTACGATGCTCATATCCCCGCGCAGGATATTCCATAGCTGCGGAAGCTCATCCAGGCTATATTTGCGCAGGAATGCCCCTGTCTTTGTTACCATTGCATCCGGGTTTTGCAGCAGGTGGGTCGGCATATCCTTTGGCGTATCCGCGTACATTGTGCGGAACTTATAAATCTCAAAGTGCCCTTTGTGGATGCCTATGCGTTTTTGGCGGAAAATCACCGGCCCTTTGGAATCCAGTTTAATGGCAACGCTGATGCCAAGCAGCACTGGGGATAAAAAAAACAATGCCGCGCCGGATAGGGCTACATCGGCCGCCCGCTTCAGTTTTCGATACCGTTTGTCCTGTAGATTCATATTTTATGCCATCCTCCGTACATCACTATATTATGATTGCTGTAAATACACAGCGCTTTTCTTATTCTATCATATTACAGGGAGATTGAAAATATGATTCTGCTTTTTGGTAGAATTTAGTTTTATTTTGGCGGATGGGGGAATCCAATTCAAAAAAAGAACAGCCTGCCCCTCTCCCGGAAACAGCCTGCCCCCTTTTTCCTTCCCTGCGCATGACAGCCCTATACGATTCCTTTCAGATCAAAATATACCCGGCTGCGGATCGACTCATCCAGTTCCCCAATCTGTGCCTTAGCCTCATCAGCCTTTTCATGGTGCGTTACTACAACGCACACCTCTTTTGCGCCTTCATACTTTTTCCGCTGCAGAAATGGGACCTTATGCCATTCTTCTGCATATGGAATCCGCTTCTGTATCATGGTATTCATCACTTTTGATTTGATCTGTGCATCTGCAACTGCGCATAATGCAATATCCCGTTCTGCCCTCATACTGATATAATGCCCCCTAATTGTTGCTGCAACCAGCAACCCTTAATTAAATCCTACTACTTTTTGTGCAATTTTATATGCTGCAATGGAAATCTTCCTCCCGCTTCTGCCTGGCAGGTTCATTGTACTCCCCATAATCCCGTTCCGCAGCCTATGGAACAGGCGTATGTCCGCCTGTTTAATATAGCCCCATAATTCCCGTTTCTTTTCCAGGTTTTCTTTTGTGCCGGAACGTATCAGCAGTACGGTCGAGATCACGGTTATAATTTCCAGATAGTTAAACATATATTTCCGAAGCTTCTTATTTGGTATTTTCCACAAATTATAAGAATCGATCATCAGCTTGTTTACTTTAATCTGCTGGTCAATACGTGAAATCATAACCGTTTCATTGACGGACTGGTCCCCCCGTCCTATATAATATCGGTAAAAATCTACATCCAGATAATACATTGTCTTTACAAATGGAAGCGGCTGGTATACATATAGGTTGTCTACGTAAAAGGTGTGCTTTGGCAGGTTTAGCCCGCAGTCGCGCAGCAGCTTGGTGCGGTAAATGACCGAATGCATCAACAGGTACTGCCCTTTGCGCATATGGCGCACATCGCTCCAGGTGAAGATACGGCCCTGTACAAGCGCAGAGGTATATTTCATAACCTTTTTATGCTTTGCGCCTTGTTTTTCATAGACAAAATTGGAAACCAGCATATCCAGCGTCTGGTCAGACCCTGCAATCTCTTGGAGTGTTTCCAGTATTTTGGCATAGGACTCCTGGTCTACCCAGTCGTCGCTGTCGACTACCTTAAAATACAGGCCGCGCGCCTCCCGCAGCCCTGTATTGACCGCTTCCCCGTGCCCACCGTTTTCCTGGTGGACTGCCCTTACAATATCCGGATATTTTTTTTGATATGCATCTGCAATTTCTGGCGTCGCATCAATCGACCCGTCGTCAACTATGATAATTTCAACTTCCCCGCCGCCTGCCAGCAGGGACTCCACACAGCGTTCCAAATAACTTTCTGAATTATAGCAGGGCACTGCAATTGATAATAATTTCATTCCATTCTCCTTAAACCGGCATCCCACAGGCTATGCCCGCTGCAGCGGCTACTGCCCAGCCAGCCTGCCCGCAAGCTCCAGTGCCTTTTTGGCCATAGCGTCTATATTATAGTATTTATATTCAGCCAGCCTGCCCAATAGGTACAGGTTTGGAACCTGATCTGCCAATTGTTTATATTTATTATATAATGCCTCATTCTGCGGATTCATAATCGCATAATACGGAATCTCCCCTTCAGCACCGGTATAGGCAAACGGATATTCTTTTACGATGGTCGTTCCATCAGCATCCTTCTGCCCGGTTAGGTGCTTAAACTCCGTGATCCGTGTAAAATCTTCACTGACCGTATAGTTAACCACACTATGGCCGTCCTGGAAATCATCCATATCATAATGGGTAAATGCAAAACGCAACGACCGGTATGGCAGCCTGCCGTACCGGCACCCATACAGCCCGTCCAATTCACCGGTATAAATGACATTGCCGTTAAATGGCACCTGGTCAAACAAAATATCCCGCTCCCTAACCGCAAGCCGTTCCTTGGCCGCTACCCCAGTCTGGACAGAAATATTTTCGTGGTCCAGCATCCTGGCAAACATCTTGGTAAAACCATACAGCGGTACGCCCTGGTATTTATCCTGGAAATAGCGGTTGTCATACGAAATCAGCACTGGTACCCGGCCCGTCACCTGCGCGCTGATCTCCTCCGGCTTTTGCCCCCACTGCTTCATAGTATATTTTAAAAAGATATTTTCATAGACATATTGGGCAATCCCCTGTATCTGCGGGTCTTTATTTTCCCGCAGTTTCATAACTGGTACCCGGCTCCCTTCCCCATAGGCTGCAATCAGCTTTTGCTCCAGCTCTTTTGCCTGGTTTCCTTCATAAACCATATGCAGGGTATTTAAATTAAACGGGACAGGGATCAGCCTGCCATCTACATTTGCAACGACCTGGTGCCCCTGCCCATACAGGTTCCATTCTGTAAACCTGGATAAATAAGAAAATACATCCTCCATATTTGTATGGAAAATATGCGGGCCATATTCATGCACTAAAATCCCATGTCCGTCCAGCCGGTCATAGCAGTTGCCGCCGATATGGCTCCGTTTTTCAAGTACCAGCACCTTGTGGCCCCCCTCTTCGGCAAGCCATCTGGCTACGGTACTGCCGGCTATGCCCGCCCCGATGATAATATCGTCATACATAGGTACCCTCCTTATGGTTCTAATCCCCTCGTTTTTTACCGTCTGAATTGATTATACACAATTTTTCGTAAAATTCCAGTAATTTTTTTGTCATATATAGGCAGCACCAAAAAGTTCATATTTTATTTACAATATCCTCATTTCTTTCACATAGGGACTTCATAAATTGCCCTTATGATAAACACAGTTGATACAAAACATCAATCACTAATCAATAATCATTTTCATATTTTAAACGCGGGCTTTTACCAAAACCCGAAAGCCGCGTTACCCTGCCGTTAAGGCAGGGTTCCTCCCTTTACCAATTACTTATTTTCTTTTTCATATAAAAGCCGGTGTCCCCTAACACCGGCTTCCCCTTGTCCCTATTTTATTTTTGGTCCTCCCCAGCATATTTTTCCTGTCCAATCCGTATATTCATATATTTTGTATACCTTGCAAATGCCGCCGGGATCGCATATTTTTCTTCGGAAGCCGCTGCTTCGGCAAATAAATAGCCTGGTTTTTGCCGCACCCCATCTTCTAGCTGCGCCACACGTACCATATACCCTGTCATCCGCCATTCCACATGGGAAAAAATATGCCGTGCCTCCTCCAACGGTTCTATCCGGATTGGGGTCAGTGCCATCTTTCCGATAAAGCCAGCCACTTCTTCCCGTGTCTTATGCCCTGGCAGGTTTGGAAACTCATACATGCCCGCGAGCAGGCCGCTGCGTGGGCGGCGGTGCAGAAGGACTTTTTCACCGTCACGGATAAGCAGCACGGTTTTTTCCTCGACCTTCCTAGGTTTTGGGCTGCCCTTTACCGGAAGTGCATGATAGCTTTTATGCAAATATGCAAGGCACTGTGGCTGCCAAGGGCAGTCCGCGCATTTCGGCTCCCCATTTGGGACGCAGACAGTTGCGCCCAGTTCCATCAATGCCTGGTTAAACGCCCCTGCGCGGCCTTTCGGGATCACTGGGGATAGCTGCCGTTTGACTTCCGCTTTTACAGACTGCTTCCCAATATCCGAACGATCCTCGCTGGCGCGCATTAAAATCCGCAGTACATTCCCATCCACAGCGGGGACTGGTATCCCATATGCGATTGAAGCGATGGCGCCAGCCGTATAATCCCCAATACCTTTTAATTGCAGCAGCGCTTCATAATCCGCCGGAAGCTGCCCGTTATACTCCTGCACTACCGTCTGGGCAGCCTTTTGCATATTCCGTACCCGGTTATAGTAGCCAAGCCCCTCCCAAAGCTTTAACAAACGCTCTTCGCTGCACGCAGCAAGGGCTGCCGTATCCGGCAGTTCCTTTATAAACCGCTCAAAAAATGGCTTAACTGCTTCCACCCTTGTCTGCTGGAGCATGATTTCAGATACCCATACACGGTATGGCGTCGGCTGCTCCCTCCAAGGCAGCACCCTTGCATGGCCGCCGTACCACTCCAAAAGCGGCTCTACTAACTGTCCGACCGGATAATCTGCCAGCATTCTACCACCCCTTCCTGAATATCCGCACTCCCTATCAAACGTATTTTATATTGGCAGGCCATAAAATTTTCATAAGGCTATATGGCAAACTTTAGGCCCGTGGGTTATTTCGCAGCCAGCTTACCTGCCACCCCTTTTGACGACGGCCCGATAGCCTTTACTTTATTATATAGGCACCCATATTTTACAACATAATAATAGGTCTTGCCCTTTTCTGCTTTCGTATCTTTGTAGCTGGTTTTCGCCATATTCGTAATGGTTTTTAACCGTTTATAGGCGCCGCCTTTTTCTTTCCGGTAAACATAAATACGGTTGGCATCTTTATCCTGTTTCCAGGACAGGGTATTTGCTTTCGTATTGCATTTAATCGTAACCACAGGCTTTTTCGTACGGACAGCAAGCAGCTGCTTGATGATGTCCCGCGTCTGCGTGCCGACAATACCGTCTGCATAAATGCCGCATTTTTCCTGGAACGCGGTAACCTGTTTGGTCAGCGTTTTTGACCATTTTCCGTTTACCGTTACCTGCTCCTTGTCCAATACGGCCAATGCAGCCTGCAGCCATTGGACATGGGCTTTCTGCATGTTTTTGCCGTCATACAGCGCACCGGTTGGCACCGTATAGTCGTCCGGGTTAAGGGAATAGACCGTAACCGCAACCTTAAGTTCTGCGGCCGTATAGGTACTTGTCTGCGCCTGCGCCGCCGTTACCACCGCACTGCCAGCCCCTTTGACCGTTACTTTTCCATTGCTGCTGACCTGCACCACAGACTTGTCCGACGACTGGTAAGTAATCGAAGACTGGGCATGGTTGCTGGCTACCTGCAGGTCAAACGGTCCGCTTGTTTCATTGACCGCATAGCTTGCCTTAACGGATTTTAAGACCGCCTTTTTCCTTGTATTTTCTGGTTCCTGCGGCTCTACAACAGATGGGCCGCCAGGGTTTTGGCTACTGCCTGGTTCCGTAGTACTGCCCGGCTTTTGGCTGCTGCCTGGATTGGCAGTGTTGCCTGGGTTTTGGCTGCTGCCTGGTTCGATAGTACTGCCCGGCTTTTGGCTGCTGCCTGGTTCCGTAGTATTGCCTGGCTTTTGGCTGCTGCCTGGTTCTGTAGTACTGCCCGGCTTTTGGCTGCTGTCCGGTTCCTGCGGGTTTGTGGCCGCCCCCGGCGCAACCGTTTCTTTATTGAATACTGTCTTTATTAACGCTACGATCGTATCTTTCCCCGCATATCCGTCTACGCTGATCTTTTTTGCCGACTGGAATTGGGACACTGCTTGCATTACTGTGCTGTCATAGCTTCCGGAAACTGCCAGCCCGGCATCCATACAAGTATTCAGGGAACGCCGCACCCAGGATATGCCTTTTTCTTTCGCTGTCGTATAATTATTGGGAATATAAGAATCCCCAGCTGCACAATATGGCCAGCCCAGTTCCGCGGCATAATCATACGTTTTAAACCGCCTGCTGTGGTATGCGCTGTTGCCCATAACCGAATCACAGATTGCCGCCGCATGCAGCTCATTTAACGTTACTTCAGCATAGCTGCCCGTAAACCTGGACGCCGAAGTGGCAACCCGCCCCGCAGCTCCAGAGCCTCCCTGGTTTGCTAGATCTGCAAAATAAACAAGCGCCGGTTCATTCACGATCCCCAGCCGTTGCCCTTGTTCAATATAGTTTGTAATATCCGTAACTGCAAGCGTGTCCTGCGCCTCTTTGCTTGCAGCCGTCAAAAGCAGGTTTTTGACCGCCAGCGCCTCTGCAGCCGTCAGCTTCCTGGACGCCCACCGCGAGGTATCCGACGACGATACGACCTCATTATATAGCGCATTGCCTAACAGCTTCTTGGCCTGTACCTCATCTTGCAGCACAATCGTGCGCAGCAGCGACAGCGCACGCCACCCATGCCATTGGAGCTTCCCGACCGATACCGCCCCATTGTCATTCGGGTTTACCGACTCATAACTGCCCTCATTATTATACAAAATCTCCGCAGCAGCAGCTACGATTCCAGATATATCCGCCTGCTGCGCCGCATTTGCCGGATACAGGGAAGCAAACAGCATAACCAGGGCCGCCCCCGCGGCTGCCGTCAGTTTCCATAGCTTTCTTCTGCCCATATCAAATTTCCTTCCTTTTGTAATCAAACCATTTCCATGCACCGCCGTTTCCACAGTGCAATAAGCCCCATGCTAATAAGTACGCAAGTATGCCAAAAAATACCGGTATCTTCCCTCATTTTTATTGACATATCTTTCACAAAGTTATAAATTATAAATATGGCAGAAAGCTTTTACTTTCGGCAGATACTTATTACATAATTTATTAGGAGGATTTTTACAATGAACAACTTAAAACTGGAAGTTGCAGATCAGATCGCCGTTCTTTCCATCGCCAGGCCAGCAGCATTAAATGCGTTAAACAGCGAAACATTAGAAGAATTGAATACGGTATTGGCTGACATCGAAGCAAGGGATGACGTAAAAGTGTTGATCCTGACCGGCGGCCCTGACAAAAAAGGCAATGAATTTAAGTCTTTCGTAGCAGGCGCAGATATTTCCGAAATGGTAAACTTATCCGCAGCACAGGCACGTGCATTTGGTATGCGTGCAGCAGCGCCATTCTTTAAATTGATGAATATGCGCCAGGTAACCATTGCAGCGGTAAACGGCGTTGCACTGGGCGGCGGCTGCGAAATCAGCATGGCATGCGACATCCGTATTGCTTCTGACAATGCTATTTTCGGCCAGCCGGAATGCGGCCTTGGCATTATCCCTGGGTTCGGCGGCACACAGCGCCTTGCACGTTTAGTCGGCATGGGCCGTGCGAAAGAAATGATCTTCACCTGCGACAGCATTAAAGCAGACGAAGCTTACCGCATCGGGCTTGTAAACAAAGTCGTTCCTGCCGAAGAATTAATGCCGGCTGCAAAAGCAATGGCACAAAAGATCATCTCCAAAGGCAGCTATGCAGTATCCATCGCAAAAACAGCAATCAACAACGGTTATGATATGGATATTAAGAACGGCGTTGAAATGGAAGCAAACCTGTTTGGGCTTACATTTGCTACCCATGACCAGAAGGAAGGCATGAGCGCTTTCTTGGAAAAACGCAAAGACGCAGACCTGACTGACTTCTAATTATCAAAAGGGCAACACCTCTGCAGGATAGGCGGCCTAAAATAGCCCGGCTGCTGGACACACCCGGACTATTCCCCTGTCCTGCTATAGCTTTTGTAAAATCTCCAATGCATCCCTTTCCAATACGCAGGTACCATGTTCTGCCAGGTAAGCGGCTTTATGGACATCGGCGGAAGCATCGTCCATAAATTCCACAGAAGCGCTGATCACCCGGCATATTTCCTTATCACCGAGCCCATTGCGCTCGATCAGCAGATAGTAGCCCGCCGAACCGTGCTCCTGCAAGCGGAATACGCTGCTGACTACCGGCTCTTCCAGCACAATGGATTTTGCATAGGTAATGATTTCATCCATATCTTGGAATGCCAATATGTATAAACGTTTGTCAAACCCTTCCACCAGCGTGTCGTCCCCAGCCTCCTGCTGCCCGCCGCTGCCTTCGTCGTCATATTTCTTGCCAAGCCCCGAAAGACTGTCGACAGCTGATTTTAGATTTTGTAAAATATTCAGGATATTGTTGTCCGGACGCTCGGAAAATGTCAGTGCCAAAAGATGTTCCGGCAGCACGGCAACTTGAACGGATAACGGACCCCCCTGAACCTTAAACCCCACTTCTTCTTCCGCCATCGAAACGATCTTTCGCAGAAATTCTTCCGTCTTCCCGTCATTCTGCAAAAAATCATCCATCTGCAGGCCGTTTTCGTTTAATTCTGTTTCAGAAACGATGCAGCGCACCGTATCCATATTAATCCTTTTAAATCTCATTCTCCCTCACCTATTTTACACATTTTTCTGACTCCGCTGCAATGCCTGTACCCCATGCCCGTTACGATTCACGGCCTGGTGGCCGCTCACAGTAACGGATACCCCTGCTTCAGACGGCACTGCCCGTTTTTAGTTATCAATAGATAGTATACAACAATTACGCGGCGTTGTCTATTGGATTCTTTTGCCGTACAAATATGTGCTAAAATAAATTACGGAAGCTAATATTACAATCGTAGGCCCAGTAGCCACATTGGTAAAATAGGAGATAATCAGCCCGAATACCCCGGAAAAAACCGAAAAAACCACCGAAAAGAAATGGTATTCCCTTAAATTTTCGGAGATATTCCTGCTGGCAGCTGCCGGGAGGATCAGCAGCGCATTAATGATCAAAATCCCTACCCATTTAATAGACGCCATTACAATCAGCGCTGTTAAAACTGCAAATAAGTTCTCCATCAGCCTGGCTGGGATACGCCTGCTTTTTGCCAGCGTCCGGTGGATGCTCACGGCAAGCAGCCGGTTAAACCCAAATACCCAAAAAACTGCCGTAACTGCAAAAATAATAGTAAGATACTGGATTTCCTCCCTGGAAATGCTTAAGACATCACCGACCAGCAGGCTGGAATACTTGCTGAGATTGCCCCCTTTCGACAGCACCGCCAGCCCGGCTGCAATACTACAGCTGGAAAATACGGATATAATCGTATCATTTGCAGCCACATTGTCCCTGCTTAGTTTATTCAACAGCAGCGCAAACACCACAGCAAACAGCAGCATAGAAACGTTGCTATCCCTAAGCCCGAGGATCACGCCAATGGCAATCCCTGTCCACGCCGAATGCCCAAGCGCGTCCGAAAAAAACGCCATTTTCCGTTCTACAATCATTGTGCCTAGGATGCCAAACAACGGCGTAATGATCAAAATTGCCGCAAATGCCTGTTTCATAAACCCAAACTGCTGCCATTCCGTAAAAAACCTTACCATGCCTGCACCTCCATTCCACTGAAACAAGCTGCAAAAGGGTTCCCCTAACCAAAGACCTGCTTAAATTCATTGCTGCGGTACACCTCTTTGGCAGTCCCCTGCTTTAAGACCGTTTTATCTAACAATACAACCCAATCAGCATACTTTGCCACATAATCCAGGTCATGCGAGATCAAGATAGCCGCAAGGTCAAAATTCTTTTTCAAATAATCCATCAGCTTATAAAAAAGTTCCATCCCGTTTTGGTCAATACCAGACACCGGCTCGTCCAGCAAAAGCAGGTTCGGCCCATCCATAACGGCCAGCGACAGCAGCACGCGCTGCAGCTCGCCGCCGGATAAATTGCACACTTGCTTGTCGATTAGGCTGTCCGCCTCAAACAAGCTAAGGCTCTCTTTTACCGCATCGTATAATTTTTTCCTTTTATGAAAAAAAACAGGGAACCGCGACTGGTAGCAGGCAACCAGGTCATAGACGCTGACCGGGGTATGCTTTTCAATATTGATATTCTGCGGCACGTAACCAATTTTCAGCTTCTGCATCTGGCCATCTTCCCGGTCTTTAAATTCGATAGAACCCGAATGCGGGACTTCCCCCAGCACAGCTTTTATCAAAGTAGACTTTCCAGCCCCATTCTTGCCGATCACGGCAGCCAGGGTACCACAGTGTATATGGAGGTTAATGTCATTTAAAATCTCCTGCGTACCAATTGTAACGCTTAAATGGTTTATTTTTATACAGTGCAGGCCACATGGCCGGATAATTTTGCGCATGCACTCCCTCCTCCTTTACCTTTTGCCGCCAGCGGCCTGTCCAGGAGCCAAGGCCTCCTGTATCCGTTGTATATTGTCCAGCATTGCATTTACATAACTGTCCGCTGTATCATCCCCACGCACACAGGTATCAAGATAAGCTACCCGCACACCCGTCTCTGCCTGCACCATTTCACACATCTTTTTTCCATACTGTTCTTCCGCCAAAATCAGTTCTACATCCTGGCTTTTGACTTGCCAGGCCAACTCAGCCGCTTCTTTGGCGCTGACCTGGCGTTCTTCGTCCAGATCCATCCCGCCGACGGCCGTCAGCCCATAATCTTTTGCCACATACTCCAATGCTTCATGGAAAACCATAACATTGCAGCCATCCAAACGTTTTGCCACTTCCTGCTGCTTGCGGCAAAGCCCTTCTATTTTTTTTAAATAACTGGCGCAGTTTTGCTGGTAGGCTTCCTGGTGGCGCACATCCAGCTTTGACAGTCCATCTGCGATTTCCTGCACTTGCAGCTGGTAATCCGCCAGGCTCATCCATGCATGCGCATTCCCATCCAGCAACGTTACCTTCTCACTCGCATTAATTACCGGAAGCTTAGGGTACTGTGCGGCTGCTTTCGCCAAAAAACGCTCCATCCCGCCGCCGTTTATAAGAAAGGCATCCGCCTTAGAAAGCTTGATCATATCTTCCGCCGTCATCTGGTAGTCATGCAGGCACCCTGTCTGCGGCCCGCTCATATTTTGTACGTACACCCCTTCGCAGTCTCCGGCAATATTTAAAGCCGCAATGTATACTGGATAAAAGGACGTAACAATCCGGAAGGTGCCATCCGGGCTGTCCGCCCCATCCCCTTTCGGCCTGCTGTCTGCAGAAAGGCTGGTAAACAGGATCCCGGCTGCCATTAGGGCAGACAGCATCACAGCCACAAAAACATATTTATTTTTCATACGGCCATCCCCTGCCTTCCTGCCCTTACTTTTTCTTTTTTTCCGGCTCTACCCATCCAATCAGCCCATCCATCGTCTGCCAAATCTCATCCCGCCCCTGCTTCGACAATGCCGAAAATGCCAACAGGGTGTCGCCTTCCGTCAGCCCCAGCCCGTCCCGGACTACTTCCAAATGGCTTTCCACCTGGCTGCGTTTCAGCTTATCCAGCTTTGTTGCAATAATGATCGGCCGAAACCCCTGGTAAATGATCCAGTCATACATCTGCTTATCATTTGCCGACGGCTTATGCCGTATATCGACCAGCAGGAATACGGCCTTTAGCTGTTTTGACTTGTGAAGGTAGTTTTCAACCATCTTGCCCCACTTTTCTTTCACGCTCGGCGGTGCTTTTGTATATCCATACCCCGGCAGGTCGACCAGGTACATGGCATTGTTGATATTATAAAAATTAATCGTCTGCGTCTTGCCCGGCTGTGAAGAAGTCATCGCCAACGACTTGCGGTTCATTAGCGCATTGATCAGCGACGATTTCCCAACATTGGATTTGCCTGCAAATGCAATTTCCGGCAGCTGGTTATCCGGGAGTTTGCTTTTTACCCCACAGACGGTTTCCAGGTTTACATTTCTAATAACCATATGGCACCCTCATTTCCTTTCCCGCACCAGGGCAGCTTCCAGCACTTCTTTTAACTGCTGCACACGCAGGATCTTCATCCCTTTAGTGATTTCCGCATCGATTTCCGACAGGTCTTTTTCATTTTTCTTTGGAATGCAGACCGTTTTAATCCCTGCATTCTTGGCCGCAAGGAGCTTTTCTTTCAGGCCGCCGATCGGCAGCACCCTGCCGCGCAGCGTAATCTCGCCGGTCATCGCAACATTGGCACGCACCGGGATGCCCGTTACAGCCGACAAAATGGCAACTGCCATCGTAATACCTGCGGACGGCCCGTCCTTTGGCGTAGCGCCTTCCGGGATATGGATATGGATGTCATGCTTTGCAAAATAATCATCAGCGATTTTATACTTGGTGCTGCAAGCACGCACACAGCTTAATGCTGCCATTGCAGACTCTTTCATCACATCGCCCAGCTTGCCGGTCAGCTTCATTTCGCCTTTCCCCGGCATACAGTTGACCTCCACTTCCAGCGTTACGCCGCCTACGCTTGTCCATGCAAGGCCACGGACAATGCCTACATCATCCTTATCGCCGATCTGCTCCGGCGTATAGCGGACGATCCCCAGATATTTCTCCAGGTTGCCGCCGGTTACGCGCACAGCCTCTTTTTCCTTTTCATAGATTTCCCTGGCAGCTTTGCGGCAGACGGCGCCGATTTTGCGTTCCAGGTTACGCACGCCTGCCTCTTTTGTATAGCCGCTTATCATTTTGGCAAGCGCCTTGTCGCTAATGGACAGCTGCGGCTCCTTTAAGCCATTTTTCTTTTTCTGTTTTTCTACCAAATGCTCTTTTGCGATATGCAACTTTTCATTCTCCGTATAGCTGGACACCTCAATCAGCTCCATTCGGTCCAGCAGCGGCCTTGGGATATTGGCGGCATCGTTTGCCGTTGCGATAAACAGCACATCCGACAAATCGATCGGCACCTCAATATAATGGTCGCGGAAGCGGCTGTTTTGCTCACTGTCCAGTACTTCCAGCAGCGCGGAAGACGGGTCCCCTTTATAATCATTGCCAAGTTTGTCAATTTCATCCAAAAGCATCAGGGGATTTTTAAACCCTGCACTTTTTAAGCCGGCTGCGATCCTGCCTGGCATAGCGCCGACATACGTTTTCCTATGCCCGCGGATTTCCGCCTCGTCCCGCACGCCGCCTAAGCTGATACGCACGTATTTTTTATCCAGCGCGCGTGCTACCGATTTTGCAATACTGGTCTTGCCGGTTCCAGGCGGGCCTACCAGGCAGATAATCGGGCTGTCCCCTTTGCTGGTCAGGCTGCGTACCGCAAGAAATTCCAGCACACGTTCCTTAACTTTTTCCAGGCCATAATGGTCTTCGTTTAAAATCCGTTCGGCATTTTTAATGTCCTTATTGTCTTTTGAACTTTTATTCCAAGGCAGTTCTAACAATGCCTCTATATAGCCGCGGACGACAGCGCTTTCCGAAGAACTTGGCGGCAGGTTTTTAAAACGGTTGATTTCTTCGTATAATTTATCTTTTACTTCCTGTTCCGCCTCCAGCTTATCCGTCTGTGCGAGGAACTTTTCTATATCAGAGTCCGTATTGGTTTCCCCCAGCTCCTCCCGGATCAGGCGCAGCTGCTCGCGCAGGATATATTCACGCTGGTTTTTATCCACCGCATTTTTTAATTTTGCCTGG
The DNA here is from genome assembly GCA_947089855.1 of uncultured Eubacterium sp. GTDB lineage: Bacteria > Bacillota > Clostridia > Lachnospirales > Lachnospiraceae > Eubacterium_J. The sequence goes on along the minus strand of CAMUML010000048.1, from coordinate 11,628 downwards.
AAATCATTTTTGATCGCGATCACTTCCAGTTCATTTAACAGGATCTCCATAAATACTTCATAGCGGCGTTCTAAATTTACAGCCGACAAAATCCGCTGCTTATGCTCATAATGCAGCGGCAGGCTGTTCGCCGTCAAGTCGATCAGCGTATCTACTTGTGTAATTTCTTCAATCTGCTTTAAAAATTCCCGCCCGGTCCTAGGATTGTACTGGCAGTATTGATGGATTGTCTCTTTCATGCTTTTAAGCATGGCTTCCAGTGCCTGCGGCATCGTATCCCCGAGCGCTTCCTCGTCAAAACGCTGGATCTCCATTTTTAGGAAATCCGGGCTTTCGATCACCTGCACAACACCGGCGCGCTCCATTCCCTCTACCAACACCCGCACGATATTATTCGGCATCTTGATCAGCTGCTTGATCTTGGCAACCACGCCGACATCATAAAAATCATCTTTGCCCGGATCTGCAGCTTCCACATTTTTAATGGTTAACAAAAATATTTTTTCATCTTTTATCATCGCATCTTCTACCGCATGGATCGACTGCGGCCGGCTGATGTCAAAATGGATAATCATACCGGGAAGTACTACCATGCCACGCAGCGGGACTGCTGGCATTATTGTCGTCATTTCACTCATATTGGCCCTACCTACCTATTTTTAAAATCATTAACTGCGCATATGCTATACTGCAGGCTGCCAGAATGTACAGTAATGTAACCAAGAAAGCGCCTGGCTGGCGGCCTGCAGCCGGGTTATACTGTAAATTTAACTGGTGTGCAGTATCAGGAACTGTCCCGAAAAAAAGAGGAGACCCCTTACAGGCCCCCCTCCCGTTACAGGACTTGCCGTTGCTGCAACGTTACCGTTGGAATCTATCCCCCGGACTATATTTGCGCATTCTTTAGGCGCTCTTGTATTCGATCAAAGGCTCACCTGTCTGGTCAATTGCGTCCTTTGTAATCGTGCATTTCCAAATAGTTTCATCCGATGGGATGCGGTACATCAAGTCCATAAGCGTGCTTTCCATAATTGCACGCAGCCCCCTGGCACCCGTTTTGCGTTCCAGTGATTTATCCGCGATCGCTTCCACTGCATCTTCGGAAAACTGCAGTTCCACACCGTCGATCTCAAACAGCCTGTGGTACTGCTTGATCAGGGAATTTTTCGGCTCCTTTAAGATCCGCTTTAATGCTGTCTTATCCAAGGAATCCAAGGATACCATGACCGGCACACGCCCGACAAATTCCGGGATCAAGCCAAATTTTACCAGATCCTGGGGCATTGTCTGTTTTAATGCCTCCCCGACGTTTTTTTCGGAGATCTGTGAAATCTCTGCGTTAAACCCGATCGACTTTTGATCCATCCTCGTCTCGATGATCTTTTCCAATCCATCAAAAGCGCCGCCGCAGATAAACAAGATATTCGTCGTGTCAATCTGTATCAGCTCCTGCTGCGGATGCTTGCGCCCGCCCTGCGGCGGTACGGATGCATTCGTCCCTTCCAGGATCTTCAGCAGCGCCTGCTGCACGCCCTCCCCGGATACGTCCCTTGTGATGGAGACATTTTCCGATTTCTTTGTAATCTTGTCAATTTCATCAATATAGATAATGCCGCACTGCGCACGCTCAATATCATACTCTGCTGCCTGGATCAACTTTAACAGGATATTTTCCACATCTTCTCCGACATAACCTGCTTCGGTCAGTGTAGTCGCATCCGCAATTGCAAACGGGACATTTAGAATTCTGGCAAGCGTCTGTGCAAGCAGCGTCTTGCCGCAGCCAGTCGGCCCAAGCATCAAAATATTGCTTTTCTGCAGTTCCACATCATCTGCCCCTGTATCAGCCAGAATCCGTTTATAATGGTTGTATACAGAAACAGACAATACCTTCTTCGCTTCTTCCTGCCCGATTACATAATCGTCCAGAAACGATTTCAGCTTTTCCGGCTTCTGCAGGTTAATTTCAAATGGGACTTCTATCTCATCCTGCAGTTCCGCCTCTTCACGGGCAAATTCTTCTTCAATAATCTCTGAACAAATGTCTACGCATTCGTCACAGATAAATGCACCATTTGGTCCAGCAATCAGCTTTCGAACCTGCTCCTGCGGCTTTCCGCAAAAAGAACACCTCACTTTGCCATCGCTGCTTTTGCCTGCCATTACTCCACCCCTCTTTATCATAATTACTCTCGGTTCCGATTTGTTATAATGCTGTCTATCAATCCATAATCCAGTGCTTCCTGGGCATCCATAAAATGGTCACGCTCTGTATCCTGTGCGATCACTTCAACCGGCTTTCCGGTATTGGCAGCTAGGATCTCATTTAATTTTTTCTTTGTCTTTAAAATGTTTTCAGCAGCAATCTGTATCTCTGTTGCCTGGCCCCTTGCGCCGCCGGATGGCTGATGGATCATAATCTCCGCATTCGGGAGCGCCATCCTTTTGCCTTTTGTGCCGCCTGCCAGTAGGAATGCACCCATGCTGGCTGCCATGCCAATACAGATCGTAGACACATCACATTTAATGTACTGCATCGTATCGTAAATTGCAAGCCCGGAAGTGACAACCCCGCCAGGGGAATTGATGTAAAAATGTATATCCTTTCCTGGGTCTTCCGATTCCAGGAACAGCAACTGCGCCACAATAAGGCTGGCAGTCACTTCATTGACTTCTTCGCCTAAAAAAATGATCCGGTCTTTTAACAGGCGGGAATAAATATCATAGCTGCGCTCCCCCCTGCTTGTCTGCTCAATGACATAAGGCACTAAACTCATACAATTCCTCCATTCCTACTGCATCTGCTTACAAAACCTCTTTACTCTTCTTTTGCCTCTGCTTCCGCTTCCTTTTCTTTCACCTGGACACTGCCCATAATGACTGCAAGCGCTTTTTCGATCGAAAGGTTGCGTTTCATAGCTTCCAGGTCTTCTTCACTAATATGCTCTTTCATCTTCTCGCCTGTCATACCGTAAGCGGAAGCCATTTTTGCGATCTGTTCATCGACTTCTTCATCCTGCACTTCGATCTGCTCTTCAACAGCTACCTGTTCCAATACAAGGCCGCTTTGAATCCGCTGCAGCGCGTCCGGACGTACCTGTTCTTTCATTTTTTCTATCGTAGCGCCGGAAAACTGCATATACTGCTCCAGCGTAAGCCCCTGGCGTGCAATGCGTTCGGAAAACTCCTGCACCAGATTGTCGCATTGCAAATCAATCATCGGTTCCGGAATATCCATTTTGGAATTTTCGATAATCTGGCGGACCGCTTCATCCTCCTGCGTGCGCTTTGCTTCGTCTGTTTTGCGCTTTGCCAGGTTTTTCTTTACTTCTTCTTTATATTCTTCCAATGTTTCGTATTCCGATACCATGGAAGCAAATTCATCGTCCAGTTCCGGCATTTCCTTTACCTTTATGGAATGGACCTTTACTTTAAACAAAGCTGGCTTGCCTGCCAGTTCTTTGGCCTGGTACTCCTGCGGGAAGGTAACGTTTACTTCCACATCGTCCCCTGCCGAATGCCCTACCAGCTGGTCTTCAAAGGTATCGATAAACGAATGGGAACCAAGTTCCAGCGTTTGTTTTTCCCCTTTTCCGCCTTCAAACGGCACACCGTCGACAAACCCTTCAAAATCAATGACAACGGAATCGCCCTGTTGCGCCGGACGGTCCGTTACCTCTACCGTACGCGCCTGCATACCGCGCACACGCTCCAATTCTGCATCCACTTCTGCTTCCGTTACATCCGTATCCACTTTTGTAACGGACAGATTTTTATATTCACCCAGCTCTACGTCCGGCTTTACCGCTACTTCTGCAACAAAAATAAACTCTTTTCCTTTTTCTATCTGCGTCACTTCGATTTCCGGACGCGACACAATCTCCAGCCCGCTTTCATCCATAGCGCCTGGATATTCTTCATTGATCAGATCATTTGCCGCGTCGTCATAAAATACTTCCGGGCCATATACTTTTTCGATCATTGCCCTTGGGACTTTGCCTTTACGGAACCCTGGTACGCGGATCTTACCCTTTTGCCTATTGTAAGCCCCCTGTATTGCCTTTTCAAATTTGTCAGCGGAAACGGTAACCGTAAGTTTTGCCATGTTCTTCTCTAAAGTTTCGACCTGTACACTCATTCTTCTTATTTCCTGCTACTACAAAGATATGCACATATGCATAGGTTTGTAAGCCTGTTCTTTTTGTAGCTTTTCCTTTCTTAAAATTTGATCATTCTATCTGCTTTTTATCTGCGAGCCTTTTTCCTATACAATATTGCAGTTTCGTTCCTGCTTTTCCGGCTGTTTACAGTCATTTATAGATTATAGCACAGTGTATAAAAAATTACCAGCTTTTTTTTAGCTGTTATCCCACGATAAATGCAGGCAGCCCCATATCATTTTCCAAAAGGCGCCCCAGGTTCTCATCCAATGTACCTTCCCTTAGTTCCAGCCCATACTGGAATTCCCCAAACCCGGACAGGTCCAGCTTAAAATTTGTTTCCCAGGTATTATTCATAATCCAGCTGTATACCGGCCGTTTATTATGCGCTTCATCCCTGTCGCACAAATAGATTGGATGGTGCCGCAGTTCCCCCATATACAGCAGCGGCGTATCCAGCGTATTGATCAGGATACTATCCTTTTTTCCCTGATAAAGAATACCCTCATCTGCAATATAATATTCCATATTGCTGCCCGGCAGCTGGTCAATGCCTGGGCGCATGGCGACGCCGCCGTTATGGATATAAGCCTGGACATCCCCCAGTTCCAGGGAAAGCGGCAGGTATATGCTTTCAATATCTTCCCGCAATGTTTTTGCAATACGGCAGGTAAAATCGATTTTCGGCAGGCTGCGGTACATTTTGACCACTACGCTGCAAAAATGCGTCCCTTCCATTGCAAATACCAATTCCACACAGTCAAAAATTTCACCGTGGCCCAGAATACGGACATCCGTTAATTCCCCCTGGTACTGCTTCGCATGGAGCCCCCGGACGTTGCGGCCTAACAGGCGCCGTTCTTCATAAACGCCCCTGCGGATGTCTGTCCGTTCATAGACCGGCGTAAAAAAGCGCCCAAGGCCAGGACGGCACATCTCTACCCCGCTTTTTTTATTATAAAATGAAGTAACCCCTTCCCCGATCTGATAGCGGATACAAAACCAGTCATTTTCTAATGCATATGGCAGTTGATAAGATTGTGCATCGTGCGTATTGACAATATCCCGTACTTGTTCCGCCCCTATCCATGCCGTGCGTGTATACAGCTGTGCCTGCGGCGCCGGCTGCTCCTCATAAAGAAACTCTTTTTCTTCCATCGGCCCAAATTCCGCCAGGAAACTGGCCATCACGCCCCTTGGGTGCGCGGAAAGCTGTACCGGCAGCTCGGCCTTGGTTTTTGCATCGATTACCCGCATCGCCGGCAGATGGATCGTTTCCACATAAAACTCCACTGGAAAAATACCTGCCTGGCGGCTTACGGAAACCGCTTTTACCCGCCCGCTTCCATTATAATAACGCAGGATGTCCCCCATACAGCGGTACTGTACGCTTTTGCGCATTGCGCCTGCCTCATGCGCTTTGGAAGCATAGCTTGCCTTGCGGATGTCTAAATTGGCCACCATCGTATCATACGGGTTCGTTACCGTAGCCGAATGCCCCCAGGTATGCTCCGCATACAACAGCGCATTGTCCCTGGCCGTTTCCGCCAATGCTTCATTATGCACACCGGTAATATCCTCCAGCCGGCCGCAGATATGGTACAGGCGCAGGGCTTCTTTATAATGCTTGACCGCATAAGGCGTACTTCCTACGCCATTCCCCCACCAGTCGTTGGCTGCACCCTGGTATACCGGCGCATCGGCTACTTTATCTTTTATATTGGCATACAATTCCGCCAGTGTCACCATCTGCATCGTAACGGTTTCCCCATAACGCGCATTAAATGCCTGTACCGTTTCTATAATCTGTGGGTTCGCGGGCGCATTGTCCGAAAAAACGCCGCTTACGCTCGTAATATAAAAATCATACGGATACCCGCTGCCTTCATACTGCGCAATGCTGTCCATCAGGTTTTGATAAAGCGTATCCAGGTCCATTGCCGCCCGGCCTTTTCCAAAATAAACATCGGTCATAAAACTAAGGTTTTTCTGGAATACGATCCCAAGCGCATTGCCTAGGTTATAATGCTCGCCGTTCCAGACAAGCAGCCTGCCGCCGTCTTTATTTTCCCAAAAATAAGGTGTCTGGTTTTGGTAAAGCGGGTACATGCCGTGGTGCGTATGGATATTCGTATATAAAAACTCAATACCGTTTCGTATCAACACGTCCCTTGCCCCGAGCGAAATCCCATTAATATCCGCATTCATTGCCGTAGTGGCCGCAATCCCCTGCGCTTCAAACAGCCTGCGCATTTCAGCCGTCTTTTTATCCAGCATCCCTACATCCACCAGATCGTTAAAATTCAGGTAGGTAGCAGAAACGCCGATGTTGCCCTTGCGCACCAGTTCAAAAAAGTCTTCCCGTTCTTTAGGCTGCGCAGACCTTAAAAACTGCTCCACGTAATAGTAGGTTTCACAATTCCACTTAAACGCTTTTAGCGCCCCGTTTTCCAAATACCCCTTTTTGACCGCCGCTACCACAGAACGGATATTGCTGGCCTGGTTAAAGATCACCTGCTCCTGTAGGTCGGTATACCCAATATCTGTGTGTGAATGATGTACGATATATACATTTTTAATCTTACTCCCCATTAGCCGCCTCCTAAATATATGGCTGTTTTTATCTTTTCCAAAGTGAAGCCATTATAGCTTGAAGCCAGCGATTTGTAAATATATAAAATAACAAAATTTATTCTTTCCACAAAAGGGTGTGGCTGTCCTGCGTCCCATAATAAATTTCCTTTAGGTACACTTTTTTTCCATCTTCCAACGTATAGTACCGCGGGCACTGGAACGTATCCTGCACCGGATCGCCAAGCCCGTTTTTCAGCGGAATCATACCACGTTTCTTCACAATATACAATTTCCCGTCCGCAGTAGCGGACTGCCCGCTGTAAAGCACCTTATACCCGTCCGCAACTTCCAGTTTTACGGTTACCGCTGCCTCTGATACTTCTACCTGCGCTTGAACCTTATCCGGCGCAATGGGCACAACCGGCCAGCGCGAAAGCCCGATGTACCCGCCTGTCAAAAGCAGGACTGCACATAACGCGGCAAACACCCCTTTTAAAAAACTTTTGGAAACCGATTTTTTCCATACGGCAGCCATATCTTTTATTATTTTTTCCTCCTGCTGCTCCTGTTCCGGAAAAATACTGCACCCTGCCTGCAGCTGTTCCAAAACCTTCCGGCAGCTGCTGCAGCTTTCCAAATGCCCTTCTACAACCTTCCGGCTGTCCTGCGTGCAGACGCCGTCGCAGTATAAAGGCAGCAGGTCGCTGATAACCCCACATGTGATCTTATCCATTGCTTTCCTCCATTGCACAAATAATTTTCAACTTAGCCCGATAGTACGTCACCCGCGCCCAGTTTTCCGTTTTTCCAAAAATGCAGGCGATCTTTTTAAACGGCAGCTCCGCAAATACACGCAACATAAATACTTCTTTGTAAGGTTCGCAAAGCCCATGCAAAAACTCATGGATCTTCATCGCGTCCGCCTCCTCGCACAGCCGCTGCTCCAGCGTAGCAGACGTGCCAGTGCCTTCCGGCACTTGTGCAGCTGCACGGCCCACAGTCTGCCCTCCCGTAAAATCCCCTGCTTCTGCGGTGCCCTGCCTGCGCTTTTGTTTTTTATATTCTGCAAAATATAGGTGTTTCGCTATTTGGCACAGCCAGACTGTCATTTTACAGCCGCCCCGGAAAGATGGCATATGTTTCATTGCCTGGAAAAATGTTTCTTGGGTGATTTCTTCTGCTGCTTCGGTATTGTGGCAAAGCGACAGGGTGTAGCGGTAAACATCTTTAAAGTATAGGGTGTAGATTTGCTCAAATGAATCCACGGATGCCTCCTTTCTTCAATTAGATGGGGATTGGGTGCGGGGACGCCGCCCCCTCATCCAGCGTCCGCGCAGCCACACCCTCCCCTCCCTCCAACATCCTACACGTTCCGTATCTCCCTCAAAAAGTCCCGCCTACCCATCAGTACACAGCCCGCGGCAACCGCTACCGCCAACGCCAATACCGCAGCCGCGGCAATTTGGCCCATTTGCGTATATGGCAGGCAAAATTCTATCCTCCATACATTACGGTATACCCGGTAAATAAAATAGCATAATACACAAGAAACAGGTATGCCGGAAACGGCTGCCCGTAAAAAACTGCGTATGCTTTCAAGTACCAGAACCGCCGCAAGGCCCTGCCTGGCCTGTCCAAGCGACCATAAAACGGCAAATCCGTGGCAGCGCTGCAGACAATGGAACAGCATGGTGCTAAATATATGAAACAGTGCGGTAAAAAACAAGATCCCGCAGATAGCAGATATTGCAACATGGATTTCATGTAAAGAATCATACCATTGCTGAAATTCCTGACGGGTATTGCGCAGTTTTCCGGCAGCACCCGCACCCAATTCCTGTTTGAGCGTTTCAAATAATGTTTCATCTTTGTCTGCAAATAAGCCGCAGACTTCTATCCCAAAGATTGCCGGACTATGTTTTTCGGGGCCAAGTACCGGGGCGGACGAAAGCACGCCAAGCGGCAAAATGGCTGCCACATCCCCTGCTTCGATCCCTTCTGGCAGCTTGTCGGTACAGATAAAATCCGAAAGGGCGAAACGGGTTTCCGGCTGGCCAGGCGCTTGGTCCGGGAGGATGCCGCAGTAAATTTTTATGCCGGCTTTTGACGCTGTGCTGCCTGTTTTGCCAGAAACCGGCCGACTGGCCGATGTATTGGCGCTGCCGCTGTTTTTGTTTATCTGGCCGGCAGCGGCGCTGCTTAAAAGCGGGGCCTCCGGCGACAGGATGCCGACCTGGCGGCTATCTTGCCGGCTAAGGTAGGAAGTACGGTTAATGTAGCGGTTTACCAGGACCGCCGGGCAGTGGTGCAAATCCAAGGATGCTGGCTGCTGGAAGCCGCAATCGCGGATATAGGCACGGTAGTTAGTTTCTTCCAGAAAATAGATGCTGCTGTTAGCGGAAAACTGCGGCCCATGTGGCCATCCGCTTTTTTCCAAGACATCCAGCAAGCGGCTGCTTAACAGGCCGGCTTCGATGGATGCCGTACCAGGCATCTTTACATAGCACATGGCGGCTGCGGATTTTGCAGTATCTTGTAAATACCGGCATTCGTCTATGCCCTGATACAGCTGTGCCTGATCGGACGGTATGCAGCTATAGGTAATGCCATAGGTCTGGTACAGGCCAGTGCGGTTTATTTGTAAATTGGTATCGACCAGATAACTGGCTGGGACATAGAGCAGGATGGCGGCAGCTATTGTAAACGCAATCCTTCCATACTGCCTGCGGCCCGCCAAATAATACTTTTTAGACATATAAAATGCAAAGCTGCGGGGATGGTGCTGCAGACGCTGCGTGCCTGCCTTTTCCCTTAATGCCTGCAAATACAGCGGTTTTTGCTTGTACTTTTTTTGCCTGTGCCTTTTTTGCGGGATACGGAAATAAGCCGTACTGGCTACACCGGATACCAAAAACGGCCCACGCATTGCACGCAAGACGGGCCGTATGCCGTAAAAACAGGAAAGTGCAAACAGCCATACCTGTATGCATCCAGCTATCCAAGGCGGCATACCAGGCGAAATACCAGCCAGCCTGGCTGCCGCCTGCGCAAGCATCCATCCCGAAGGCGACGCTGCGGCAAACAGGGTGCCTAGTTCTACTGCTGCCAAAAAGAAAAGCTCCCGTCCGGCAGCACCCAGCAGCAGCAGGCGGTACAGGCTTGCCCATTTTTGCGGAAAGGTAAGCGCAAAAAGGTTGCGGATAAAAACTGCACTGCAAAAAAATACAATCCCGGCCAGTACCGCCGCCAATGCTGCCAGCACCCGCTGGCTGGAATCGAAAACAGCTGTTTCTAAGTGCCCGCCATGTACCTGCACCCAAAAATAATACCCCATCCCGCAAAATGCATAGAGCAGGAAACTGGAAAGTAAAATACTGCAAAACACGGTTATTGTACGCAGCCTTTGTTTTTTCATTAAGCGCAGCGCCAGCCACAAAAAATAAGTTTTCATCGTTTGCAATCCCCCTCCTTATCCCCTGCCAGCTTTCCGTCCAACAGGCGGATGCAGCGCCCGGCTGCCTGGGCAGCTGTGGGGTCGTGTGTGGCAAGCAGGATAGTCATACCTTCTTTTTGATTCAGGTAACGGAACAGCTCCAATATCCCATCCCGTTTCAACGTGTCCAAATTCCCGGTGGGATACGAATAATTAGTACAATATAAAGGATCCCGGAAAACTAATGCCCTCCGGGATCCTTTTTAACTGTACTTTAATATTTGTTTATTTTCCGAACAATATTTAGTCATATACTTCCAACAGTCAAGCATATACTCAAAGCCACCATCTTCCGTATCTATTTCTTTTGGTATGTGCATATCTTTTATTGCTTCAAATACCTGCCTGCACTCCCCCGCTTCCATGAAGCCATATGCATCATTGTGCTTTATTAAAATACTTATCCCAGTTACCTGCCGTTCCCTGCCTTTTGCAATTTCAAGCACTTCATTTGCAAATTGTCCTGTCATTGGCTTATTTTTATTTATCCACCATTTGACAATTTTGCCATACCTTTTATCAATTGTTTCAGCAAGTTTTTCCAGGAACATTGCATTGTGTGTATATGTAAATTGATATGTTTTCATTCCTGGTGATGTCAACATTATCCCCATTTCAAATATTTTCCCCTCTGCCACGGTTAGCAATACCTGTTCTACCAGCGGAATAAAGCTACACGTTTGTAGCAATGGAAGATTGTGTCAATGCCCTAAACGGGCTTACCACATTTCTACCAATTTGATAAGAAAGAATATCAAGAACTTTTGGAGTGTGTCAATGCCCTAAACGGGCTTACTCCATTTCTACCAGATAGCTCTGAACCGAGCAGTTCTGAAACAGATAGTGTGTCAATGCCCTAAACGGGCTTACTCCATTTCTACATGCAGAAAAGAAAGGAGTACATATGTACGTATATTGTGTCAATGCCCTAAACGGGCTTACTCCATTTCTACTATGAAGTTGATTTGGATGAGAAAGAATTTAGTACATGTGTCAATGCCCTAAACGGGCTTACTCCATTTCTACAAGTGACTGACGAGGTAAGAGAGTTGTTTAAAAAGGGTGTCAATGCCCTAAACGGGCTTACTCCATTTCTACGACTATATCTGTAGTAAATATCTGGACCTAGAAGGCGTGTCAATGCCCTAAACGGGCTTACTCCATTTCTACAAAAAAATGGTGAAATTCGGTTGGCGACTTTAATCGTGTCAATGCCCTAAACGGGCTTACTCCATTTCTACCTTAATCCCAATAAGCAAACCATAATCTTAATATTTGTGTCAATGCCCTAAACGGGCTTACTCCATTTCTACATTGATTTACGAGAGATATTTATTAACTATATTGAGTGTCAATGCCCTAAACGGGCTTACTCCATTTCTACGCTACCCCTACGCCAGC
>CAMUML010000047.1 GCA_947089855.1 uncultured Eubacterium sp. | reverse complement strand
CACTCCTGAATCATGTTCTCACGGAATGCGCAGTTTATGCGCATTCCTGGCCCGCGAATAGTAACTAAAGCTCTACTGGCTGCCTGCGCAGCAAAAACCACGACGCCAGGGCCAAAATCAAAGAAACCAAAACCACCGCCACAAGCGCAGCCTGCTGTGGCATTTCCGATAAAGCCCTTAAAATCTGATTGAAAAACCTCCATTGTTTTTCATTTTTTATAAAATCAGCAATCTTAGCAGCCCTGGATGCGATGCCCGTAGCCAGAATCCATAACCCCCATAAAATAGCAAAAGCCAACCTTCCATATTTAATAAATAAGGCTCCAAAAAACACATTCACTGCAGTAATCGCAGCGCTTGCTACTATAATATATTTCCATTGGAAAACCACACCCATATCAAATTCTTTTTCTATCCTTGGATAAGCACTCAAAAAAATCCAAGATTCTAACCGTTGCAGCAGCGAGGAAAGGCACAATCCTGCAATGCATTCCAAATAAGTAACGATGCAAAACATCGGAACCAAGTGTTTGCGGGTGCTGCCCATGCCGACCCCCATGTTAAAGCAAACCCCAAATGAACCAATTCCAGCATATGCGATCATAAACAATGGTATCATTAACGACATTATCGTACCAATTTCAAGCAACGTCTCCGGGGTGTTTCCTGGCCATGCAAACGCGGCTGCTATCACAAGTTCCCCAAAACAAAATACCGCCATTTCCATACCAAGCAAAAGAAGAATTTCATCCGTCCGTATACATAACTGTTTTTTTAATTCTTTCATTATAACCATCCACCGTCCCTCCTAAACGATACTCACAAGCCATAAAGTTTACCATATAACACAAGATAAAGGCGCTCGTAAGTGATCACTATTTTGCAAATTCTAGCGCTTTTCAGAATATATTAAGCCTTAATTTCATAATTTTTTTGCATTTGGCCAGCTTGCTGCATTCCCCACGATACAAACAGCGGCCCCTGCGAAAACTGCCGCACACTGCCCGTTTAAACTGGCCCTGCCTTCCATAAGGCTGTTTACAAAGGACACGATAAGGCCCTCCCCATCGGCAGAAACAATCCATAACGCAAAGACTATGCTAAGTACAAAAACACCTGCCGCTAGCAGAAAAAACGACATCCTGCCCCATTTCAATGCGGCTACGCCCGCCAGCTTTGCCAGCCCTTCCACAGCCAGATAGCCAGCCAATATCAGCAAAGCCCCCGCCCCTTGGCCCGCAGGATCCGCGAAACCCGCAACAATTTCATATATAACCAGGATTTCTGCTATAAATAAGGTTTCTAGCAGCAATATCCCAAGCCAAACATCCCTCCTGATGCATCCAAAAGAAACCAGTATCGGATACCACTGCTGCCCGCCTGACATACCGCTTACAAACAATACCACCGCAGAATAATAAAATAAGGCAGCTGGCATCAATTTTATAATTTCGTTTAAATGGTTTCCATTAACCAGGCACATATAAAAAGCCATTAATGTACTTAAAGCAGCCGAAAAAAGTACATAACGCTGCGCGATACGCACAAAAAACCGCAAAGTACGTCCAAGGCATCCCAACCTCATACCAATTCCCCCTCTCCACACAATGCCAAAAATAAGTCCTGTAAGCTAACTGGCTGCACAGTTACCGGATAGCCTTCCGCCAGTTCCTGCCCTTTTTTCAGGACTACCGTAACTCCTTTGCTGCGCCCCATTGCCTGTTCACGGTATACCGCTAACCCTGCACAAGCTGCATCTACATCCGCTGTACTGCCGCTGACATGCCAGCTGCGTGCCAGCAGATCTTGTGTATTTTCTTTGCATAAAATGCAGCCTTCTTTTAATAAAATTACTTCTTCAAATATATCTGCCGCTTCTTCAATAATATGTGTAGAAACAACGAATGTCCTGCCGCTGTTTGAATATTCTTCGATCAAAAGCTTATAAAACTGCTCCCTTGCCACTACATCCAGACCTGCTACCGGTTCATCCATAAAGGTAATATCCGCTTTGCTGGCCAGTGCAACAATGATCGTTACCATGCTCAACATCCCTTTGGAAAGCTTTGCGATCCTCTTTTTAATATCTAAATGAAATAGTTCTGTTAGATTTCTGGCCATCTCCTTATCCCAATTTTCAAAAAATACCGATGCTGTTTTTAAATATTCTTTGACCTTCATTGTATTCGCGCCAAATGCTGTCACCGGGTTTATTTCCCGCGAAAAACATAGATGCTTTAAAGCTTCCTGGTTTTCCCACACCGGCATCCCCTGATAGCTCACTGTACCGCTTGACATTGGATTTTGTGCGGTCAAAACCGATAACAGTGTAGTCTTTCCAGCTCCATTACGGCCAATCAGGCCATATATTTTACCCTGCTCAATTTCCAGGTTTATATTTTTTAATACTTCTACCTTGTTATATTTTTTGCTTACATTTTTACATTCCAGGCTCATGGTTAACCTCCGGTCCCCCTATATTTCTATACAACTGTAACTATACAAATCAGCTAATTCCCTTTTTCTATTTTAGAATTTTGAATAATGATTATATTTTTATAATATACTGTATATTCTGCCTTTTTACGGTTTGGAATGCCGTATCATATCGATCAATTCTTCTTGGCTGATTTCCAGGCTTGCCGCTTCTGCCAGTAAAGATTTAATATAATCATCATAAAATGCATCCTTGCGTTTCTTTTTTACGGCCTGTTTTGCCCCTTTTGCTACAAACATGCCAATCCCCCTTTTTTTGTACAAAATCCCTTCCTCTACCAATAAATTAACGCCTTTTGCTGCAGTTGCCGGATTGATCTTAAAAAATTTTGCAAGTTCATTCGTACTTGGTACTTTTTCTTCTTCCATTAGGATATTGCGCAAAATATCATTTTCTATCACTTCGCGAATCTGCAGATAGATGGATTTTTGCTGATTTAAAATTTCATTCAACGATAGCACACCTCCTCTCTATGTCTAATTAGTTAGTCGGTTAATTACTTATGTAACTAACCATACCACCGGCCACCCTATTTGTCAACACTAAAATACAAAATTAAAATTTGTGCCCAGAAGTAATAAAGTTGGATAGATATAGATTGAACAGTTGCAAGTATATGCAATATATAGTTCTTGTTTTTGTAAAAATATTTCAAAACCTGAAAAGTCGTAAACTGGTGAAAGATTAAGAAAAACAGGAAGTTATTGATCGTTATTTTCAGAGAATTTTATGGGTTTGGGAGGAAGCATCAAAAACCCAGAATATTTCTGCAAACGAAAATATCCGTTACTTTTCACACCCAGACCAAGCACCCGCTGCTTGGTCTGGGCCAAAGAATGCGGCTTGCCATGCATCCGGCCCTTCGCCAAAGGCGAACTTCCAATGGGCCGGATGCCGTTACTTTTTACAGCACAGCCGCTTTTTGGCTGGGGTGTGAAAAGTAACAAATATCCTGGGCTCGCTCGTGGGTATATGTTTCCAATATCAAATACTGCTTGGCAAAATCCTGCGGAAGAGAACATGCATTATGATAACAGGGAATACCAGGCATGACAAAACAATGGCTGCATCGATAATCCAAAATACCTGCATAAATGCTGCCTTGCGATAAACACATGCTATACACTGCGCAATCATAGCAACCGCCGCCGACAGGCCCCCATATCCTATGCTTTCCCGTAATGCGAGAATACACATTTCCCTTCTGCGTATACCAATTTTATGCATAATCAGAAAATCGTCCTGCCTGTCCATTAAATTTATAAATACGGTATTAAAATAAACGATTAGGCCTGTTACCGTAAGCAGCAGCATGAAAAGTGCCTGTACTGCCATTTGGTTCCGGTTTAGCTCCGTATATGCCTGTACCTGTTCGCTTGCGTTATGGACAGAAAACGCCCCATACTGCGGCATATTTTTAAATCCGTTTATAACAATTTGCTCTTTTCCTTCTTTAACCCATAGATTTACGACCTGGCGCGACTGCTTGCCAGGAAACAGATTGGCTGTGGCGGGATCTACTATCATCAGGTTGCCTCCTAAATGGTTTTCAGATAAGACCACCGGGTCTGCAAGGTCGATTACCTTTACCTGTGTATGTTTACCGGCACTTGTTGACCCTTCTATAATCAGTTGTACATCATACAAGTCAACGGTATCCCCAATTTTCAGCTGCAGGGTATCCGCGAGCCCTTTGTCCATAACAGCCACTTGCCTGCTGCCCACTTTCCAGGCGCTGGTAACCAGCCCCATATTACTGGTTGTTACAAGTGTTATATTTGTAAGGCACTGTTTTTTGCCGTCAATTTCTTGTTCGTTTCCCACAATTTCTTCATAATACCTGCCAGCCTGGTTCAACCCTTGTTTTTCTTTACATAAAAACAGGTCAGTATCATAATTTACCATATAATCCTGTACCTGTTCCACTGCCGGGCTTTCTTGCAGTTCCCGTACTACCTGGCCGGAAATGGACGGCACCTTGCCCCCGGACATACTTTCGGTTAAGCTGCCCATTGTAATCTGCAGGCTGCCTGGTACATAGGATTTGATATAAGCAACCCCATCATCACTGTCATTATCCCGCATCCCTGCCAGGCTGGCCAAAACGGCACATAACGAAAGGATAGCAACGGAAAGCCATCCCTTCCTTGTATTTTTTCTTTTTTTCTGCATATATTCCGCCGGTACCTCCTTGTACAGCCGCCATCCCAGCATACCTATACTTGGCAAAAAGATGCCCATAAGGACCGCAGCAGCCAACCACACGCTATGCCAAGACAGCACAGATGGTACAAACTGGTTGCCGTCATAGGTATCTGCAAGCAGGGCCACCAAACTGCCGCAGGCTGCCCGATTGGCTGCGGCCCCCAATACTACCCCGCAGGCCGTCCCTAAGATCAGGAATACCAGAAATTCGAGCCATACGATTTTTAACAAATCCCTAACCTGAAACCCCATTTTCCTAAGATTTGCAAAATCACGTTTTTTTCTGTAAAACCGGTTATAAAAAATATGATACACTACCATAGCGCATACCACCCATACGATCAGGTTCATGATCCAATTCTGCCGCTGCAGATCTCCACTTCCGTCAACTGCATCCGCCAGTTTTCCATTAACACGCATATTTACAGTTTCCGCGCCTTCATTCTTATAACCCATATATGTATTTAATTTTTCAAATGTTTCTAATATTTTATGCTCATCGGCAAATTTTACCCGGACGGATACCCATATTTTTTGCCTTTTCATTATTTTATCCGCCAGTTTCTTTGAAATATAGCCGTTTTTACGATCCTTAAATCCAGTTTGATTTTCAATAACCCCCGTAACCGTAAACGGCAACCCTTTCATCCGGAACAATACGTCCCCTGTTTTGTTGTCTTTTGCTGTCAAATCAACAGTAATCTGCCCTCCCAGCTTTAACTGATGCTGCTGCATATAATTTTCCGTTACAACAACCTCATTTTCCTGTTCCGCCCAATGCCCTTGGATACAATGCTTTATATTTTTATTTGCTATATCCGCACTTAATTTACGGAAATCCGTATCAATATATTCAAATACCGTTCCATCGTCCGCCCTCCCGACCGCAAATCCCTGGCCAGCCTGTACCACATATGGGCAGTTTTCCATCTTCTTAAAATCCGCTTCCGAAATATGTACGTAAGTTGCATGCTGCCTGCCTTCCATTGCCTGCGCATTCTGCTTGTCTGCTATCTGAATATTTTCAAAAAGTTGGTTTCCTACCAGCAGGGCAGCCGTAATAAAACCAAGGAACGCTATCACCAGAAGCGTATTCCGTTTTTCTTTTAATAAATACCCTTTTACAACTGTATATAATTTTTTTCTATCCATTTTTAATTTCCCCATCTTCCAGCCGTACAACACGGTCTGCATCAGCGATCAAACTTTCATTATGCGTCACAAGCAAAATGCCTGCCTGGTATTTTTTAACCAGCCCTTTTAACAGGCAAATAACCGTCCGCTCTGTTTTGGAGTCCAAATTGCCAGTCGGTTCATCCGCCAGCAAAACTTGCGGGCGGTTGATCAATGCCCTTGCGATCGATACCCGCTGCTGCTGCCCTCCAGATAACTGGTCTGGATAAAAACCGGCATAGGCCCCCATGTCTAAGGCTTCCAAAAGTTCTTTTGCATAGCTTACATCTGGTTTTAACTGTGGCAGCCTAATATTCTGCATCGCAGTCAGCGACGGCAAAAGTTCATACGCCTGAAAAATAAACCCTATATTTTCCCTGCGCAGCATCGTCCTTTCTGTATCCTTCAATTGAAACATATCCCTTCCGTTTACCCATATTTGCCCCTCCGAAGGGGCCGCAAGGCCAGCCAGAATATTTAATAACGTAGATTTTCCAGAACCGCTCCTCCCCAGCATCACAACAAACTCCCCCTGCCGGATACTAATCGTTACCTGATGCAGTACCTGTAAAGAAATTTTATTTTGCACGTAAGTTTTTGAAATACCATGTGCCTTTAATACCTCTGCCTGCATAACGGCACCTCCTAACAACCATTTCTTGATTTTTATTTTATTCTACACGGCATTAGAATAACAGCTGCCAAACGGTTTGTCAATACCTTTTCTAATGTTTTGTAGAATAGATAGCCGCCTTGCAGGAAAAAACAATTTATGATAAAATAATTGCAGGAATAAGTTTCAAGGACAAACAACCATACCTGGAAAGGCAGGCGATACCAATGGAATCTCATTATGGATTATCAGAAATTGAATACGAATTTATGGAACTATTTTGGAACAGCAGCCAGCCGCTCCCTTTTTCGGCCATTGTGGAATACTGCAATACCCAAAAGGGGCATAACTGGGCGCAAACTACGATCCACACATACCTGACACGCCTCATCCAAAAAGGCGTCTTAATTTCCATACAGAACGGCCGCAAGCTCTCTTACCAAGCCAGTGTTACCGAAGGCGAATTATCAGGCATATGGGCAGCCAAATTTGTGGAAACGTCTTTTGGCGGTTCTGTAAAAAAGTTTCTTTTGTCATTAACGCAAAAAACAAGGCTTTCCAAAGAGGAAGTACAGGAACTCCAACAGATACTTGAAGAACAGGCGGAAGACTAAAAAATGCCCCATTGCCAGGCTGAACTATAAATAAGGAGGCCCGTATGCTTATTATCATTACATTGTTAGCATGCATGTCCTTGTGCGGTACCATCCCATTTTTTATCTACCTGCTGCTGATAAAGCTGTTTGACAACAAACTATGTGCCGCCCTGCGGTACTGCCTGCTCAAGATTTGCCTTGCGTGCTACCTGCTTCCATTCCCATTGGTAAAGCACCTTGCCTTGCGGTTATTCCAAACCCATCCAAGCGTCCCGCAGGATGGCACCTATCTGTATATGGACCGGTTAATTGTCCAGGATAACGGATATTTTTTTATCCCCCATATTCCCGCAGTGCATAAATTTCTGTTAGGGATATGGATTATACTTATTCTGTTCATAATATTAAATCAAATTTTAAAATATCTGCATTTTTACAGGCATATTTTTAAAAATTTAACTGCCGACAGCCAGTACGGGGCCCTCTTGCAATGCCTGCGAAAAGAACTGCATATCCGGCGCACCATCAGCATCCGGCATACGACTGCGCAAACCCCGCCATTTACTTGCGGATGGATCCGCCCAATGGTTATTTTGCCAATATCTATACCTGAGCCGGAAGCGGCTTTTATCTTGCGCCATGAACTGCAGCATATTAAATCGTTCGACTTTTTATTCCGCCTCTGTGCATTTTCGGCTGTACTGCTGCATTGCTGCAATCCAGTGGCCTATCTGTTTTGGAAAGAATGGAAAGAAGTACAAGAGCTCCACTGTGATGAATCAGCCATAAAACGGTTCGATAGGCAAAACCGCAAGGCGTATGGGCTGGCCCTTATCCAGGCTGCAGTGCAGCCATCCCCACCTGCGGGGAATACTGGACAGCCTGCGCTTTATTTTTCAACAAACAGCCAGCAGTTTTTAAAAAAAAGGGTCATAAAGATCGCCCATCCGGTAAAACAAAGCCGATTACTGGCTTTCCTGTTCCTCTGTCTAACAGCAGGCGCCGCTATCCTTCCAGCCGCCGCCTATTCACCGGCTGTCTATGACCAGAAAGATCTTTTTTGTTCTAAAAATGAGCTGGGCAGAATCGATTGGATCCGCTTTTCCAAAAATTTTATAAATGTAGATGATATTTTAAAAGGTAAAACAGTTACACAGGCCACGGACGACTACCATATACTAAAAGACGGCGCAATTATCCTGCATCCCAACACACAAGGCATCCCAGGCAATGCAGGCACAATGGGCCCCTGCCAAAGCTGCGGCCACCCTTTGGCCAAAAACGTGCAGATGGCAGAACATGCTACCCGGTATGCAGACTGCAGCATTTGTATCTATAACCTGTCCCAATGTACAAAATGCGGACAGGTCGACTGCATCCTGCTGACACAGGAGATCACTCCAAAACCATGCAAACATCCCAGCCAGCAACCATAAGCCCAGAAACAGGCAGGCGGCTTCCCTTTACCAGAAGCCGCCTGCAATGGCAAACAATCTTATTTTTAAATGCTATTTTCATTTGGCGTACCATTTTTAAAATGTTCGTACGCTGCCCTGCACGCCTTTGCCAGCTGGTCGCCGCAGGACGTTGGCTTATGCCTGCATGTAATGCCAGACAGTTTTGCTTCTATTTGTTCTACCGTTAAACCGTCTACCAGCGCCGGAATGGCCTTTAGATTGCCGTCACACCCTCCGGTAAAAGAAACATCCGAAATAACATCCCCCTCAATATTTAATTTAATTTCCGTTGAACAAGTACCCTTTGTTTTGTATATGTACTGCATATGAATCCTCCATTCATAATCAAAAATTAATTTGCCAATATTGCCCTATCCCATTTCAGCAAACGTACCCGCCATACCTGCCGTCAAACTCCACTGCCGTTCCATATAAGACTTCAGCGGAGCTGCCGCCTGCTGATAGGCTGCACAAACCTGCGCTGGATCCTTAAAATACTGCGCCAATGCACAGGCTGCATGGTACCCGCTCTCCATCGCTGCCGAAATGCCTTCCCCCATAGGGTTTAAAAACCCAGCTGTTTCACCTGCATACAGCATACGGCCCATCCCATAGGCAACCGGGCATCCCGGACGGATACGCGGCATCAGCCATTTTTCAGCCCTTATCTGGCTGTCGATACACAGCCCGTGCTGCCTTTTCATATATTCCACAAAATTTGAATAATAAAAATCAAATTTTACTTTTGAGGCATCTTTTGCCGCCACTCCTAAAACCAGCATATCGTCTTTTACATTAAACCACGCGTCATATTCCGATAATTCCGGCTGTAAATACGCATAAAAATAATGCGGGTCCAGCCCTATTGACCCTTTGTTAAATGTCTGGTAAGTCATAATGAAATCCCGGCTGCATCCAATTGCCTTGCGCTTCACAGGCCCGGTTGCCCCGCCGCAATCCAATACATAGGCAGCTTCTACCTCATATGCTTTTTCCCCGCGCAGCACCACAGATACCGAACCAGGCTGCTGGCTGCAGGAACAGGCATTGGTGCCATCCTGTAATTGTACACCGCTATCTACTGCCTGCCTTGCAAGCCAATGGTCAAAAGAACTGCGCCATACATTTAGCCCTTCCTGCTCAAACCGGTACTCCTTGCCTTTGTCATTTGTTAAAACCATGCCCCGGTTCTCATAAGGCGTACACAAAGCAGCAGGCGGCGTGCGTGCCCCAAAATAAAGCCTCACCAGATCCATAGATTTTTTGATCAAAATGCCGGAACAGGACTTATACCGCGGCAGGCGGTGCCGTTCAACCAGCAAAACATGCATCCCTTTCCCTGACAGCACCTTTGCAGCCGTACACCCCGCTGGCCCAGCGCCGATCACTAATACATCATACATTTTCCATACCTCATACTGTATTTTACAATTCATCTGGCTTCTGGAAATCAAACTGGATAATTGTGTTATTATACCATAAAAAACCGTCCGTTGGCTAGAGCGTGATTAAATTTCCCTATTGACAAATAAAGCGCAAGCGTCTATACTGTGCTTATCGAACCAGTACGCAAAGTACAAACGGTACATAAAGCGAAAGGAGGTTGGTATGGAAATCTTTATCAGCAACAGCTGCGGGAAGCCTATCTATGAGCAAATCAGCTCACAGGTCAAACGCCTGGTTATGGATGGCACACTGGCTGCCGGCGAAGCACTGCCGTCGATGCGGGCCTTAGCAAAAGACCTGCATATCAGCGTGATAACCGTACAGCGGGCTTATGAAGACCTGGCACGTGATGGTTTTATTGAAACGGTATCCGGTAAAGGCAGCTTTGTCGCCTCCCAGAATAAAGAATTTATCCTGGAAGAGCAGCTAAGGACCGCTGAGGAACTGCTGCAAAAGGCTGCGGAAATCGGCCGTACGCATGGCATCCCTTATACACGGCTGGCCGGCATCCTAAAACTATTTTATGAGGAATGACCATACAGCCGGCTGCATACATGCCTATGGCCCAGCCAGGAAACCTGTTTTAATCTGCAACCAACGTACACATAAAAACCACACAAAACACAAGGCAAACAGGAGGCCTACTTATGGAAACAAATGCCATTACTGTCCGGGATCTGAGCAAAAAATTCTCCGGATTTACCCTAGACCATATTTCATTCAATGTACCAAAAGGGCGGATCGTCGGTTTTATCGGCGAAAACGGTGCTGGAAAAAGTACCACGATCAATTTAATCTTAAATGAATTAAAAAAAGACAGCGGGCAAATTGAGATTTTCGGTTCCAGCAACAGCAGCCCCTCGGTAAAGGAATCCATTGGCATCGTATTTGACGAGTGCAATTTCCACGACGTATTAACCGCAAAAAATATCGAAAAGATCCTTTCCGGCATTTACAAAACATGGGACAGTACACTGTTCCACCAATACCTGGCCCAATTTCATATCCCTGGCATCCAGCCGCTGCACTCCTTTTCCAAAGGCATGAAAATGAAATTGTCCATTTTATGCGCCCTATCACACCATCCAAAGCTACTGATTCTAGATGAGGCAACTACTGGCCTAGATCCGGTTGTACGTGATGAAATCTTGGATTTATTTTTGGATTTTATCCAGGATGAAGAACATTCCATCTTCTTTTCATCCCACATTACATCCGACATACAAAAAATTGCGGACTATGTTATCTTGATCCATCAGGGAAAAATTATTTTTGAAGAATCAAAGGACGATTTAATATATAACTATGGTGTTTTAAAATGTACTAGAGAAGTATTTGCATCCATTCTGCCAGACGATTATATCGTATACCGGGCTAGCAGTTTTGGAGTAGAATGCCTTGTCCGCAACAAAGAAGCTGCAAGGCGCAAATATAGCCGTTCCATTGTAGACAATGCAACACTGGAAGACATTATGCTTTTTTATATCAAAGGAGGTACCACATGCGAGGGTTAATTTACAAAGATTTATCTATATTTATTAAATGTTTGGATAAACGTACCGTAGTCCTAGGCATATGCGCAACGGTTTTACTATTTGTACAGGACAAATCTTATGGCAGCCTACTGGCTACAATCATGCTGGCCCTGGTCATTGGCATCCAGCATACGATGGCTTTTGCCAACGAAGAAAAAGCTTCCTGGAAAAAATACCAGCTTGCCATGCCTGTCAGCAATTTTTCAGTTGTCGCCAGCAAATATATCTCCGTTATCTGCACATCCGGCATCAGCCTTTTGGGAAGTTTCGTTTTAAACCTAATATCCAGCATCCGGAACGGGTATTTTGACCCTAATTTATGGCCTGCTTCCATAACCGCCGCCATTTTTATCCCAATTATCTGGACAGGGATTACGATGCCTTTAACTTACTGGTTTGGATTCCGTTCCGCGCAGACAATGGGTGTAGTTTTAGTCCTGCCTATGACTTATCTAATGTCGTATTTTGAAGATACAGCCGGGCTGCCTGCCCTCGCAGATTCTACTGTTTCCTATGTTTTTACCATCGGCGTACTGGCCCTGCTTTTATTTGGCGCCTCTTTGTGTATCAGCACCATCGGCTACGCCCGTAAGAAATAATTGCTTTCATCTATTGTAAGTATATTTCTGCCCCCGCCTGTGGTACTATATGCCCAGAACAACAAAGGAGGGCTGAAATATGGATCCTATTTTGAAAATCGAATCATTAAAAAAATACTATGGAAAAGCACCAAATAAGACAAAAGCGCTCGACGGCATTACATTCCAGGTCATGCCTGGCGAATTTCTGGGCATTATGGGCAGCAGCGGCTCAGGCAAATCTACGCTGCTTAACTGCATTGCCACGGTAACCCAGCCAAACAGCGGCCAGATCTTTATGAAAGGGGCGCAGATCCAGTCGCTAAAAGGGGCGCAGCTTGCCCATTACCGCGGCAATGAAATCGGCTATTTATTCCAAAACTTTGAATTGCTGGATAATCTGACCGGGCGGGAAAATATCCTTTTACCGCTGTCGCTGCACAATGTCCCTGAAAAAGAAAGTGCAAAACGGCTGCAGCAGCTTACATCCTACCTGGAAATTGCCGATGTGCTGGATAAATTCCCTTCGCAGATGTCTGGCGGCCAAAAGCAGCGGATTGCAGCGGCACGTGCACTGATCTTAAATCCACAGATCATCCTTGCCGACGAACCGACAGGTGCTTTGGATTCCAAAAATGCAAAAGCACTTATGGAAAAATTGGAAGGCCTTAACCGGGATACTGCTGCATCCATCTTAATGGTCACCCATGACTGCAGCGCGGCAAGCTACTGCAGACGCATCCTGTTTATCCAGGACGGCCTGATCTTCCATGAACTGCGGCGCGATATACCAAGGGAATCCAAACAGGATTTCTATCAGCGGATCTTAAAAGTCATGGCACAGTTGGGAGGAGGGAGCGCAAATGTTTTATAACCAGATGTTTTTTCAATTAGTAAAACGCAACAGCAGGCGCAACCGTAAGGAAAACGGTTTATTCTTCGCCTCGCTGCTTATCTCGATTATTGCTTTTTATATTATTTTATCGTTAGCCCATCAGGACGTTATGCTCTTTCTGGCAAAAATGGAAAGCGATGCGGTAAACCGGCTGATGTCCCTTATTCCGGCCTTCTATGGGGCCAGCCTGGTTATCTTGTTTTTCCTGATCTATTATGCCGGCAAATTTCAGCTGGAACGGCGCCGCCATGAATTTGGCGTCTGCTTGATGATGGGCATGCGGCGTTCGCGCCTATTTGCCATGCTGCTGGCCGAAGATGTACGCAACAGCATCCTGGCTATTCTAATCGGAATTCCAGCCGGGGTACTGCTTTGCGAACTGATCAGCCTGGTCACTGCAAAATGCGTAGGGCTTGGCATTATAGGCCACCGGTTTTCCTTTTCCATCCAGGCTGCCTTTTGGACTGCTGCAGGATTCCTGCTGATCAAGCTGGCTGCCTTTTTAATTCTAAGCGGCCGCATTACCAGGCAGGAAATTGCATCCCTGCTGACGGATACCCCCGAAGGTACCAAAAAGCAATTGCCAGCACCCGTATATGCAGCTGCACTTGCGGGCGGCCTCCTAAGCCTGGCCGGCGCCTACACAATGGCCATCCGCGGCTTTTCCTGGCGGCGCATGCCACAGATGGGGCTAACGGTGGGCCTGGGGCTTTTTGGTACCCTATTGGCCTTTTTTGGCCTGCGCTTTTTAATCGGATATTTTGCTGAACACGCTAAAAAAGACCAACGGCTGCATGTATTTAACTTCCGCCAAATCCAGGAGACCGTCATCTACCGCTCCACTTCACTGGCAGTCAGCTCACTGCTGATCCTGTCTTCCCTAGCCTGTTTTGGCAGCGGTACCGCTATTGCATATTATTATGGGCAGTCAGAAACGCATATCCTAGACTATACCTTTGTAGAGGAATGGGCGGACGATTCTGTGGCCGCATCCGGTTCCATGATGGACACCGTCAAAAGCACCTTGGCTGCATACAACCTGGACGGCCAATTTGCCCACTTGTTTGAAATGAAGATCGGGCGTATCCAGACAACAGGCAGCTACGGACACGCATTTCAAATGGATTCCGTCCAGTCTGCCATTGCAGGCATGGGCCCTTCAGACGCTAAACGTGTGCTGCTAAACAACCTTTCTTATGCCGATACCCCGCACCTAATCCCTGTAAGCTGCTACAACAAGCTTTTAGCCATCGCAGGTATGCCCCTGCTAGAATTAAAGGGCCAGGAAGCCGCTGTTTACATGGACCTGGGCACTGCCACGCAGGCACAGATACGCCTAATGGACCAGGTTTTAGCCGACAGGCCAAAAGTGTTGCTTAATAAGGACGCATACCACCTTACCGGGGCAGTACAGACAGCAAGGGTAACGACTGACCGGTCCATTACCCTGTCCTTCGCTTTAATCCTGCCGGACGATGCCTTTGCCCATTATACAAAAGATGAATACAGTGTTTATATCAACGGCGTTTTGAACCTGCCAAATAAATCCGGCAGCCTTTTGGCAGCCATAGCAGATACAAATAGCTTGCTGGACCAAACCGGCCTTCCTTATGAAAGCTATCTGCAAAACATGGGACGGCGCCTCTTTTATGTGGTAGCCGCCAGCTATATCACCATTTACTTAGCCGTTATTTTCCTGATCATTGCAAACACTTTTATCGGCGTACAATTTTTAATGGGCCAGCAAAAAACAGGACGGCGCTACCAGACCTTGATCCGGCTTGGCGCTACCTACGAAATCCTGTGCCAATCCCTGCAAAAACAGGTCTTATGGTACTTTGGGATCCCTTCTGTAATTGCAGCCATCAGCAGCCTGTTTGGCGTACGCGCCTTATTCCGTGGGCTGCTGTCATACGATATGCAGGATAACATTTTACAGCTGCTTTTTATTTCTGCTGCTATGATATTGCTGCTATGTGTGGTAGAATATGTTTATATGGCCGTTGTAAAACAGATAAGCCGCAAATACCTTCTGACCCTAATGACACCAACCCGGGAAGAATAGCTGCCCAACCAATAAGGGCCATACATGCAACAACACTAAGGAACTGTCCCGAAATAACTTACCGATAGTCCGCAGGATTTTTCTTCGAGAGTGCCACTTAAAAATCAGGCGCATAGCGGGCTATGTAACTGATTTTTAAGTGGTGCTATCGGAGAAAAAGACAAGGAATACGGTAAGTTATTTTGGGACAGTTCCTAATTCCTAAGGAAAGGAGGCCGCCCCTTGAAACACATCGCGATCGTAGAAGACGACCCATTTATGCGGGAAGAACTGGGTGATATACTGCGTAAAGCGGGCTATGAAACCTCTGAAATCTGCGAGTTTCAGCATGCAGAACAAACGCTTTTATCGGCTTCCCCAGATTTGATCCTGCTGGACCTAAACCTGCCTGGTACCAGCGGCTTTCAGATCTGCCAGACGGTTAAACAAAAAAGCGCGATACCTATCCTCGTACTGACCTCCCGTGACCAGCTGCGTGACGAACTGCATGCCCTAAACCTAGGCGCCGACGAATATCTGACCAAACCGTGCCGCAAAGAACGCCTGCTGGCACGCACAGCAAATGTCCTAAAGCGTTACGAAGGGCGGCAGCATTTATTGGAAGGGGACGGCTTCCTGCTAGACCGCCAGACTTATACGCTGTATATCCACAACCGTTCTATCGTGCTGCCAAAAAACCAGGGAAAATTGCTGGAAATGTTCTTAACGCACGGCAAGCAGCCGGTGACCAAAGACGACTTATGTATCGCGCTTTGGGGGACGGCCGAATTTATCGACGAAAACGCCTTGCAGGTAAACCTGTCGCGCCTGAAGAAAACAATGGCCCGTCTGGATATGCCAAAGCAAATTATCCCTGTCCGCGGTATCGGTTACCGGTTTGCAGACATAGAAATGGAAGAAGGCCAGCCATGAAACACCTGCGCAATGCGATAAAACAACACTTTCCGTGGCTGCTGCTTTTTTTCGGCATCGACGGGTTTGCCGTCCTGTTGCTATGGATTTCCAATACAGCTGCATTTTTTGCACTGGCTGGTTTCATTGTGCTTACGACGGCCTTATCCTTCTTGGCCATATGCCTGGTACTCTGCAGGCTGGAGGAAAAGAAAGAAATGGCATTCCGTGCTTTTTTGGATAACCCTGAGGAAGCCCACGAAAAAATACTTATAAAAACCCTCCGCTATGCCCATAAGGATGCTATAAACCAGCTAGGCCAAACGCTACGCAGCCAAAAAAATGCCTACAGCCAATCGATTCAGCGGCTATACGACTACGAAACATATGTAGAATCCTGGGCACACGAAACGAAAATACCGCTTTCCCTGTTAACGCTGCTGCTTGACAACCACCGGGAAGAACTGCCCGAACCGATCTGCTTAAAGCTGGATACCATACGCAGCCATATGCAGGAGTTTATCAGCCAAATGCTCTATTATGCCAGGCTAAAAGGAACACAAAAGGATTATATCTTTGAACCGGTTTCCGTCTGTTCCTGTATTGTAGAAGTTTTAGAAGACTATATGCCGCTTCTGGAAGAAAAACAATTCCAGATTGAATATCCTTCTGAAAACGGGACCGTATTTACCGACCGCAGGGGCCTGCAGTTCCTGTTGGGCCAGGTTGTCAGCAATGCTGTCAAATACTGCTGCGCCGAACCGGAATTATACTTTTCATTTAAACAGACAGCTACGGCTTTTATATTGCATATCCAGGATAACGGCATTGGAGTACGCAGTTGTGACCTGCCCTATATTTTTGAAAAAGGGTTTACCGGCGGTTTCAGTGACGGGCGCAAACAGGCTACTGGAATGGGGTTATATCTTGCAAAGGAAATGGCTTCCGATTTAGGGCTTACTTTACATGCCAAATCTGAATGGGGAAAGGGATTTGCACTAGATATTACCTTCCCTGTTGTAAAAGGGTGACTTTTCAATCCGTACTATCAAACCCCACATAGTCGATCACCTGCCCAGCCACTTTATCGTATACCAATATATGGATGCCCTCGTCCACTAGGCCATACGGCTGGTTATCCAGGTAAACGGATGCTTCCCCATCCGCATAGCTGATTGTCAGATCTGACTGCCCCAGGTCAAAGTGTTGAAAATAATCCTGGCCAGCCTGTTTTTGAAAGATACGCTGCCCGTCTTCAAATACGGCTGCCTTTCCCTGCTTGTTCCAACAGGCCGCAACCACTCCATCTGCTTCTGTTTCCAGCAGCTTTTGGTAGCCTTGCAGCGTATCCTGTTCCTGCAGCAGCCTCCCCTTACATTCCGCATGCCAAAACTGCCCGCTGGCTTCTTTCCATTCCAAATATTGGCTGTCGCCGCGCCGGTCAGGCAGGCTGCAATTCCCCTTTATCCAGTCTGCGAGAAACCTGGTATATTTCACGCTTCCATACACATTTAAATGCGATGCATCCAGAAGGTCATCTTCAAATTGAATCTGCATTTCATTTATATAATCATTGCCTTCCATAAGCGGAACACCATATTCTTTTGCAATAATACGAAGATAATTGGCCGCTTCCTGCTTTTCCTGGGACTGGTTCGCAAATGGAGCATTTACCAATAGCAAAAAAATCTCTTCCTGTTGGCATAGCTCTATAAATTTACGGAAGTATTCCTCGGTACGTGCCGTAACTGCCACCGCTTTTTTTGAATGTAGCCGTTGCGCCTGCCCCCACTTTGCCAGTTCACTTTCTGAAATGGCTGCAAATTCCGGCCGGAACCCATGATACCTGACCTGGCGCGTATCCCAGTAATCCCTTTTATCCAACGTGATACTGCGTGTATGGTAATACGGGAATGCAAAAAACGCACTGGCTGCATCCAGAAACGTACCTTCAGCATTCACTGCCTGTATGGCATTCCACTTAGTCCTAGAAGGCTTCATACTGATCACCGTTTCCCAGGAAGACGCTCCAAAATCTTCCTGCCTGCGGAATAGTGTCCCTATATCAAAAACCACAAGCTTTGGGCTTTGCGTTTTTAAAGCTTCTTCCAGCAAATAATAGCTGACCCATACTGGCTGTCCAGGCGACGCCAGCAAAAAGCTGGCAACCCCATACTCATCATACCACAAGCAAGTATTGATACCATAATATACATGGCTGCTTCCTATACATAGGGCATCCACTTTCCCTTGTTCCAAATGATAAAAATCCGCCAACTGAATGCATCCTTCGCTCCTTCTGTTAAGCGTAGCCTGGGTTAATACGATGCCCACACCAGCAAGCAATATAAGAAAAACAACAGCCTGCAATATCTTTTTCATAAGCATACCCCTTCCTTAAATCATATTTATAAATCCATTTTCTTTCCGCTATTCTAAAATTGAAAATATAAAAACTGGCTTTCGTCATATTCTGGCCCATAAATACCAAACAGGAACGTAAAAGAAAACAAGCCAATAATGGCAAGCCATCGGAACCCAATACACTGCCTAGCCAAAAATACATCCAGCGTTTCCTTTTTCCAGTACCTTACGAAACTTACCAAGAAAAGGGCTGCCAACGCGGTTATTAAAATGCCAGCCTGGGTATCGTCCAGTCCTAATTTATATAATGTCCCGTCCGTCAGCGCCCAGGGGTTAGGTTTTGTAAGTATGCGTTTTATAACATACAACGCCTGTGGCAACGTTTCCGAACGGAAAAGTATAAGGGAAAGGACAATCAATCCATAAGTAGCCACAACCTGGCCCATACGTCCATACCGCACCTGCCCGTCCAGCCCTGATGTACTGCTGATCCGTTTTCTGACCCTGTCCATTTCATCCCCAACCACATGAAACACCCCATGAACCGCACCCCATACGACGTAATGCCAGCTTGCGCCATGCCACAAACCACTGACAAGAAAAGTAACCATAATGTTTACATGCCTGCGGATCCGCCCACAGCGGTTTCCGCCAAGCGGAATATATAAATAATCCTTAAACCAGGTACTTAGGGAAATATGCCACCTACGCCAAAATTCCCGTATACTGGCAGAAAAATAAGGGGTATTAAAATTTTCAGTCAATTCAAACCCCAGAACTTTTGCGGCCCCAGCCGCTATTGTGGAATAGCTTGCAAAATCACAGTATATTTGGATAGAAAATGCCACAGTGGCCATGAGCAGCTCTACGGTGCCATAAAAGTACACAGAGTTATATACCGTATCCACCAGAATAGATACCCTGTCAGCAATGACAAGTTTTTGAAAATATCCCCACAGCATCAAAACCAGCCCAGCTGCAATCCGGTCACAATCAAACAGCATTTTGAAATCCAGCTCCCCAACCTTATTGATCTGCGATAGAAAATGCTTTGAGCGCTCAATCGGTCCAGCCACCAGCTGTGGAAAAAAAGAAACAAAAAGCGCGTATTTTAATAAATTCCTTTCCGGCTCAATAGCTTTCCGATAGACGTCCACCGTATAGCCCAACGCCTGGAATGTATAAAAAGAGATACCGGCAGGCAATATAATATCAATGGGCTTTTCAAGCGCATTCCAGCCAAACGCCCCAGTGATAATATTTACATTATATAGTATAAAATCAAAATACTTAAATACCGCCAAAATTCCTATATTTACTGCAAAGCTTATCGCTACAACCAGCTTCGGGCTCATACCACTGCCAGTTTCCTTCCTACATGCTGCAATAAATAGGCCGCTGGCCCATGTTATAAACGTGGAACAAAAAATCAGCAGCAAATGCCACGCATTCCAACTCATATAAAAATAATAGCTTGCAGCCAAAAGCCAGATATACCTTACTTTTTTTGGCACTAAAAAATACACCAGTACTACCACAGGGAAAAAAACGAAAAATTCTAAAGAATGAAACAACATTTTATTCTTCTCTCTTTCTATGTAAAATTGCAGTCTCAAATAACTGTTTAAACCTACATTTGCTGGAATGCGGTATTTTCAACTTGCGCATTTATCATAGTATAAAAAGATTATAAATATATTAATAGACACGGAGGGGGCCTCCCATACATTAAGAATTTTGTCCAGCTTGCCAGCCTCGTTTAAAAATGGTAAGATAATAGAAAAAAACATGGAGGTGCAAATGCTTATCCAATATTCAGTAGAAAATTACAAATCTATAAAAGAGGAACTGGTAATCAACTTCCGGGCAGATCCAAAATACAAAAGCAGTAGTTGGGTATACAATAACGCTTCCTCCGGATACGAATCAGGTATATATAAATGTATAGGTTTTGTCGGCCCGAATGCATCCGGAAAAACAAATATTATAGACTCCTTGTTTTTTGCTTTGCGGTTTATACAGGGAACCATTTCACGGAAAGAAACAGCTAAAATCAATATCCACCCATTTATGCTGGATGAATTATGTAAAAAACAACCCTCCCGTTTTGAGTTTATATTTACCTATAACAAAATGAAATACGTATATGGTTTTTCCATTACATCAAATGAAGTTTTAGAAGAATATTTAATGAAATATGTTTTGGAAGAACCAACCATCATCTTTGACCGTTTACCTGGGCATCAGTTCAATTTTAATGGCAATGATGAAAAAGTTCAATCCGATTATGCAAATAAGACTAATAAAAACCGGCTTTATATGCCGGTCGCTGCTGAATGGGGGTATGGCCCTGCGAAAGAGGTCTATAGTTGGTTCCATTTCGTATCGCACCAGTATACCGAATATAATATCCAATCAATCATCAGCAATATCATTACGGATGACAACAGAAAAAAACGCTTCTTAATAGAACTGCATAATGCCGATTTTAACATAGACGATATTTATATCAAAAAAAGAAAAATCGATAAAAAAACAATAGATTTTATAGATAGTGTCCTCAATCGTTTTTTAGGTGAAACAACAGACGAACGGTTACTAGACGACCTTTATGAAGAACTTGACATCCGGCTGATCCACAAAAACAAGCAAGGCCAGGCAATGGATATAGCCCTGGATCAAGACTCTGCCGGGACATCTGCAATTGTACAGAATATTGCAGAATTGATGTACCTGTGCCAAAATGGAGGCTTGATACTTGAAGATGAGTTAGGAAAGGCCTTCCATACCAAACTAACCTACCATTATTTAAATATGTTCAGAAACCCATCTTTAAATAAAGGCAATACGCAATTGATTTTTTCATCCCATGATACAAAAGTACTACAATTATTAAATCCAGATCAAATTTATCTTGTAGATAAAAATGACGAAAGCGCTACCTGTATCAAACTTTTAAACGACTATGAATTAAACTCAGATGATAACATTGAATTGGGATATTTAAACGGACGTTATGGGGGCATCCCTTACATGAAAGGATAAATTATGAATAAACGGATTCGCGGACAGGAAGTAAAAGGCAATCAGACAAAAGAAAAACCCAAATGCTGCATCTATATTTTTTGTGAAGGAAATACCGAACGTATTTATCTGCAACATTTTGAAAACCGCACTTATAATGTAAGTATAATACCTGTTGATACTGGGCATACAGATGCTTCCGGAATTGTCCATTTTGCAAAACAATACTTAAAGAAACATCCCCTACAATTACATCTTGGCGATAAGGGCTACTGTGTATTTGATTCCGACCCAAAATCTAATACAAAAATAAACCAAGTATTTAATATATTGTCTGGGGTCAAGGGGCAGGGATTAGACTGTATCTTTTCCAATCCATCCTTTGAAGTCTGGTTTATCTTACATTTTAAAGATGCCCCGTTTGGCTGCGATGCAAAAAAAATGAAACATGAAACCAAACGGCTGTTAAAAGATAAATTTCCTGACTATAGCGAAACTACCGATATATTTGACTATTTGTTGGATAAACAGCCTCAAGCAGTAAAACGCGCCAGGTTATTATGCAAAAGCCAGTCTGACGTACATAAATCCGTATATTCCCACGAATGCAACCCATTTACAAATATGCATTTGTTTATTGCATATATGCACGAAATACAGGCCAGAAACCAAAATCGATAGAGGAGGCAATATGAACCCTATACTATATGACTTATGCAAAGATGCCATACATAAATTATCCACAGCTGACACCGAAGGTCAAACACTCCTGGTACATGCGGCGGCTAATGCCCTGATGCTTTCTGAAAAGGCGCGCCAGGAAGGGCTGTTGGCTTTGGAAAAAACTGCTGCCATACAGCCGCTGGCCCCTAGCTGCTTAACGCAGATCATCACCTTGATTGTTGAAGGCAGGGATCCACAGCTGGTACTTGAGGTTGCAGCCAATATTTATTGGACGCAAAACCCGCAGGGCGTCCATGCTATGGTCCACTATTTCTATATACGGAGCATGCTCCTTGTGCAAACCGGCCAAGATCCGCGTTTTACGCAAGAGCTGTTCATATCCCTTCTACCAAACGGCTGGCAGGAAAACTTTGCGTGCCAAGTACAGCAGGAAAAAAAGCAAATGGAACTGGCGCGGCAAAAAGAAACGATGGAAACATTTTATAGTATCCATCCATCGTTCCAAAATACAATGCTGCTCCAAAAACTCCCTGTACTGGAAACCGGATTACTTGGTTTTTCCAGTGGGACGGTTCAAAAGCTGCTTCAAAATATCAGAATAGAAACGCTAACCACCTGTTTATATGCATTCCAGGAACCTGCCCGCAATAAAATCTTGCAAAATATTAGCAGGCACATGCGCCTGGTACTTATGCAGGATGTCATATGGCGCAAAGATATGAAAGAAACGGATGTACTAACCGCCGTTGAAAAAGTAATAGCCACCATAGACAGCCTGCGAAAGCGTGCAGAAATCGCTGAATAAAGCCCTACCCTTCCATTGCCATTACCTGGCCCGATGCCAGATAATGCAGTTTTGCACCCATTTTTGTTTTCAAATACTGGTACTGTACTTCCCCAGTACAATGGCATGTATAGTATTCGGTACCATACCCCGAAAGCACAGCAGCTGCATGGTCAAGTACTGCATTTGTACCTTCGGCCACTTCCTGTTTCATAAAATGAAACCCGCCGATCAATACATCCGGATGCAGCCACTCCATAATATTTAAAATCCCTTTATGGGAGCAGCCGCTGACGACCGTTCTTTTGCCATCCTCTTGTATCACAAGATACTGTTCATGTAAAAACCGGTCTGGCGTAAATACCCCTCCCTGCTCTTGTGACAGCCCCGCATCATCCACCGCATAACTGGCTGGTTTATCGTTACACGAACAAAGCTTGAGCCCATCGCCTAAGTCTAGGTAATCTTGGACGGTTACCAGCCTGCTGCATTGTTTCAGCGATTGGTCAATCCCAATATACCGTTTCGCACCATGATAATAGGAACCAAAGGCATATTCTGAAATATAAACTGGAGCATGGGAATTTAATTCCAAAAACCGGCGGATACCGCCTCCGTGGTCGTAGTGGCCATGGGACAATATGGCTATATCTACACTGCCAAGGTCCACTCCAAGGAGCGCCGCATTGTCTGCAAACCTCCCGCTTTGCCCGGTATCAAACAAAATCTTATGCCGTTTCGTTTCTAGATATAGGCTTAACCCATGTTCCGAGGCAAACCCTTCCTGATATGGCGTATTTTCCATTAATACAGAAACCTTCATCTCATCCTCCTAACCCTAACCAAATACCTGGCAGTGCTTTTCCGTCCTTTATCCTGAATCCCGCGGTCCATTAGAAAGCAGCCGTGCCAAAATCTGTTCCCTATTATTAATAAACATCTCCATCACTTGGTAACTCTCTGTTTCCTCATAGCTGCTGGGATGGATTTGCCCATCATCGAACGACAAAATCTCCGCACCTGGAATCCCTAACAGAATAGGGGAATGCGTCGCAATAAAAAACTGCGAATCCTGCTTTGCACACTCATAGATCTCTATCAGAAGCGTCAACTGCCGCTGCGGGGACAATGCGGCTTCCGGCTCATCCAAAAAATACAGGCTATCCGGCCGGAACTGCCTTTGTGCAATGGCCAGAAAACTTTCTCCATGTGATTTTTCATGGAATTTTTCGGAAGGGTGCATTATATCTGCATATGCTTCCTCCTGCGTCGCCACGTTATAAAAACTCTCCGCCCTCAGGAAATAACCCCACTCCGGCCTGCGGTATCCCCTGGTGATACGCATTGCTTCGCATAATTGTGAATGCGAATCATAGGTGGAAAAATTGTAATTTTTCGTCCCGCCTTCCGGGTTAAACCCTGAAGCAATTGCAAGCGCTTCCAGCAAGGTCGACTTGCCGCTTCCATTTTCCCCTACAAAAAAGGTAATGGGATGTGTAAATGTGAGTGCATGCAGCCCCTTGACTGCTGCTATCTGGCGCAGATAGCTGTACGTGCCTATTTTTTCCCAGTCAATCGTTACCTTTTGTATAAACTGGCTATTCATTACCGATATTCCCCCTTGCGCCTATTCGTTTACAAAGTACCGGCGTCAGCGCTGCCTTCTAAAAGCCGCTCCTCCAATACATCCAGCACATAACTAGCTATATTATATACCAGCATAAAGACAGCTGCAATAAATAAATATTCCCCTCCGACTGCTTGATACCCCCTGTATTCAAACGCATAATGGACTGCCCAGTCCCCGGCAATATTTGCCGCACCCAGTGCCGTTGCCATCTCCAGCACTTGGCGGATAAATCCTTTTAACATAACCTTCCTCCTATCGCCCCTAAAAAGAACGTTTCTTTTGTATTTAACTTTAACATAGCAAAAATAAAAGCCTTCTAAAAGGCTTCCTTCACATTTTGCAAGTTATCTGGAACCATCTGCCAGAAAATACTAGACATAGAAAAAGCTGCCAACCCTAAGGAACTGTCGCAAAATAACTTGTGCAGTTTGCTGGCCTAAATCTCCGATAGCACCCAGCAAAAATCCTCAACATAGCCCACTATGCCTCCAGTTTTTGCAGGGCACTCTCGAAAATTTATCCTCAGCAAACTGCACAAGTTATTTCACGACAGTTCCTAACAGGCGGCAGCCCTAACGTTATCCTACCTCTTTCTTATCTGGGATCGGCAGCAATATCCTAGCCACAAACATATTGCCTTTCACAGAAAAATCTGCCTCCCCATTGTAATAAGCCACTGTCCTACGGACGCTGGAAACACCGATCCCACCGCCCTTCGCTGACTGTGGGATGCCATTGCAAAACTGTATCTCCGGTATACAGCTATTTTGACAGCATATTGCCATTTTTTTGCCTTTTTGCACCAAATACATATGGATCTTGCGCACGCCGCCCTCCACCAGCTGGCATCCATGAATGGCATTTTCGAATACATTGGCCAGTATTGCAGCAAGGTCAATATCACGGATCGGAATATCCAAATCTACTTTTACCTGCATTGTTACCTGGATACCTTCCTGCTTGGCCCGCCGTTCATAGCCAGAAAGGACAGCATTCACTGTCTCGTTCCCACAGATCCGTTTAGACTGCTGGACCTGTACGTCTTCCCCGTACTGCTTGACATAGTCCAGCAATTTATCCATATCCTTATTCCTAATATACTCTTCCATTACTAGGCAATGGTGGCGTATATCATGCCGCAGCCTACCTGCCTCTTCCTCCGATTTATGCAAGATCTCCAACTGGCGGCGCAGAAGCTGTTCATTCATTTCAAGCAGTTCCTTCTCAGCCCGAAACCTCTGTTCCCGCCCCTGGTACAGATATAAATGGTAAACAATATACTGGATCATCCCGGCCATAAATAACAAAACCGCAACTTGGGCAACATGCTGCAACGAAAAAACATGTAAATTGGGCCGGAATGTTAAAAATGAAGCTATCAAAGTAGAAAGCAGCACCGTCAACGAGCTGGCCAAATCCATTTCCTGATGCAAAAAAGCTACATTCTCCAAAAAACTATGCCTGATCTTTGCAAACATCCAAAGCACTATCGCTGTAACCAGCACCCGGATGGCAATATCCGCCCAATAACTGCCATCAAACCAAATACGCGACCCATCCACACCGCAAAATACAACTACCGATAACAAATAAAAACTTAACGCCAGCTTATACATAGAAATCCACAAAAAATCCCTGCTCAACAAAAGGCACACTGCCCCTACTGTTGGGATAGAACATATCCCCGCAAACCGGATAAACATTTCGCTGTCAATCTGATACCAAGCGCTATAACCAGCAATGATGGCTGCCCCATATACCATATAACACAAAACCGTTTTTTTTATGGAAAACCTGGGATGGTCGAGCATCAAAAATACCGCCATCATCAGCCCAGCCCCCATTCCATTGCGTAAAATTACTATCCAAAAGGAACCCCCTAACATCCGCTACCCTCCATTACATCCGCATCTGGCCTAACCCTCTGCTTCTGTTGGATACGTTCCTGTATCCATCCTACCCCCCCCCGCATTACTTGCGTCCTCATTACAATAATAGTCAAAATACTTCTCCCGCAGCACCTGAAAAGAACCCCTGGGCAAATAGATCTTATTCCCATTATCCAGCTGCATTTCCCGTGTACTCAAGCTTTTGATATGTTCCAAATTTACAATATAAGAAACCCCCGCCTTGGAAAATTCCTGGTATCCGGCAAGCATTTCATTTAATTTTGCCATTGTCAGCCGCAATTGCAGCTGCGTCCCATCCGCCAGGTGCATACATTGGCATTTTTTCTGCGCTTCGCAATATACAATATCCCGCAGCGCCACACGGCATATTTTATTTCCAACCCGCAGCAGCAGGCACTTTTTACGTTCTTCCTCTGCTTTCTTGCGTACCCGGTCCAAAACCGGAAACAATTCTTTTTCTGAAATGGGTTTGACCAGATACTGCACTGCTTCCACCTGGAAAGCTTCCAGAGCATATTCTTTGGAAACCGTTAGAAATACAATCTGGCATCCACTGCCCATCCCCCGAAGCTCTTTGGCCGCTTCCACACCAAGCTTCCCTGGCATGTAAATATCCATAAACAGCAAATCCGGCATATACGGCCCTTCCCTAACCGCCCGCAGCAGCTGGTCTGCATCTGCAAACCTCCTGGTAGCAAAACTGCATCCAGTGTACTGTTTTTGATAGGATGCCAACATATTTTCCACCTTATCAAGTTCCACTTCTTTATCATCGCAAACAGCAATCTGATACATATACTACACCTCTTTCGTCCCCATTTCATATTCAGCATTTTATTATATTCGATTCTTTCCACAAAAGCAATCTTTCTTTTTTAGAACTATTTTTTACACTTTCGGGCCATTGTCTAAAGACTTTTGGGCATAATTCTGTTAAACTGGTAATAGTCCTTATTAGGAATTGTTCCTTACTGGTGTAAAACGGCGCCTCGGCATGGCGCTAATCAAATATAAAGGAGGGTGTGATATGGCAAAGTACATAATGGCACTGGATGCCGGGACGACAAGCAACCGTTGTATTCTTTTTAATGAAAAGGGAGAAATGTGCAGTGCCGCACAGAAAGAATTTACCCAATATTTCCCGAAGCCTGGCTGGGTAGAGCATGATGCCGATGAAATCTGGTCTACACAGCTGGAAGTCGCCAAAACTGCAATGGCAAACCTCGGCGTTACCGCAGCAGACATTAGCGCCATTGGTATTACCAACCAGCGTGAAACGGCCATTGTATGGGACAAGCATACCGGAAAGCCAGTCTATCCTGCCATTGTATGGCAGTGCCGCAGGACTTCCGAATATGCTGATTCCCTAAAGGAAAAAGGGCTGACGGATATTTACCGTGAAAAAACCGGCCTAGTGATCGACGCCTATTTTTCTGCAACCAAGTTAAAATGGATTTTGGATAATGTCGATGGCGCCAGGGAACGGGCGGAAAACGGCGACTTGTTGTTTGGAACCGTCGAAACATGGCTGATCTGGAAACTGACACAGGGCCAGGTACATGTAACCGATTACAGCAATGCATCCAGGACTATGCTGTTTAATATCAACACCTTGCAATGGGATGAGGAAATCCTTGCAGAATTAAACATCCCGAAATGTATGCTCCCGCAGGCAAAACCATCCAGCTGCCACTACGGCGATGCCCATCCCGTCTTTTTTGGAGGCCCGATCCCGATTGCAGGCGCTGCCGGCGACCAGCAGTCCGCCCTTTTCGGCCAGACCTGTTTTACACGTGGGGAAGCAAAAAACACCTATGGCACGGGATGTTTTTTATTAATGAATACCGGCAGCAAACCTGTATTTTCCAAAAATGGGCTTGTCACCACCATTGCCTGGGGGCTGGACGGAAAAGTGACCTATGCATTGGAAGGTTCCATTTTTATCGCAGGGGCTGCTATCCAGTGGCTGCGTGACGAAATGCGTTTTATCGACTCCACACCGGATTCGGAATATATGGCCAGAAAAGTAGAGGATACCAACGGCTGCTATGTCGTACCCGCATTTACCGGGCTTGGCGCCCCTTATTGGGACCAGTATGCAAGGGGTACTATCGTCGGCCTGACCCGTGGAGTCAATAAATACCATATTATCCGTGCAACACTGGAATCCATTGCCTTCCAGGTAAACGATGTATTAGAAGCTATGAAAGCAGATTCTGGCATCGCGCTTGCCACGATCAAAACAGACGGCGGTGCCAGCGCCAACAACTTGCTAATGCAGATGCAGGCAGACATCAGCGGCGCCCCGGTCAACCGCCCAACCTGCGTAGAAACAACCGCTATGGGGGCCGCATACCTGGCTGGGCTTGCGGTCGGCTATTGGCCAAGCATAGACGATATTATCAAAAACTGGTCCATTGACCGCACCTTCAAACCAGAGTTGTCCCAAGAAGCCCGCACAGCCAAGGTCAAACAGTGGAAAAAAGCGGTCACCTACGCATTCCATTGGGCAAAAGACGAATAATACATCCAACACAACCAATGGAGTGAAACGAATCAATAGCACACAAAATAAAAGATGGTATTACAGGAGACTTAAATATGTATGACGTAGTTATCATTGGCGCAGGCGTCACCGGAAGTGCCAGCGCAAGGGAACTGTCCCGCTACCGCCTAAAAATCTGTGTGGTAGACAAAGAAGAAGATGTCTGCTGCGGCACATCCAAAGCAAACAGCGGCATCGTCCATTCCGGCATAGACTGCAAACCAGGGTCGCTGATGGCCGAGATGAACCTGCTGGGAAACGCTGAAATGGAACCGCTTTCCAAGGAACTGGATTTTGAATTTCAACGCAACGGCTCCCTTATCCTCTGCTTTAGTGAAGAAGAGAGGCCGAAACTGCAGGAGCTGTATAACCAGGGCCTCGCAAATAACGTCCCTGGTATCCGTATCATTGAAAAACAGGAACTACATGAAATGGAACCAAATGTTTCCGAAGAAGCCATTGCCGCTATCTATGCGCCAACCGGAGGCATTGTATGCCCATTCGGCCTAAATATCGCCCTGGCAGAAAACGCTGCCGATAACGGCGTAGAGTTCCGTTTTGACAGCGAAGTAGCCGGCATCACACGCACAGAGGCTGGCTACCGGCTGGAAATCAAACATACCTCAGCCAGCCAGGATGCCGATAACGGTATCGCGGGCACTTATATCATTGAAACAAAATGTATTGTAAATGCTGCCGGCGTTTATGCTGATAAATTTCACAATATGGTCAGCAGCAAGAAGATCCATATTACCCCAAGGCGTGGGGAATACTGCCTGCTGGACCGTGCAACCAAAGGGCTTGTATCCAAAACGATCTTCCAGCTGCCAAACAAATTCGGCAAAGGCACCCTGGTTACGCCGACCGTCCACGGCAATACGTTGATCGGCCCGACTGCGGACGACCACCCGGATAAAGAAGCAGACAACACCACCGCTGACGGCCTGGCCAGGCTGTGTGCCAGCGCACAGCGTTCTGTGCCTTCCGTCCCGTTGCGCCAGGTAATCACTTCCTTTAGCGGCAACCGCGCCCACGAAGACAACCAGGAATTTATTATCGAAGAATGCAGCGACGCACCAGGTTTTATCGATGCTGCCGGTATCGAATCACCAGGGCTGACCAGCGCCCCTGCCATTGGCAGGCGTGTTGCCGAAATCGCAGCCGGGCTTTTGCACCCTGACAAAAACCCTTCTTTTAACGGAACAAGAAAAGGTATTTTAAATCCGAAAAACCTGTCCAAAGAAGCCTATGCCGCATTAATCAAGGAACAGCCAGCTTATGGCAGCATTGTCTGCCGCTGCGAAACCGTTACCGAAGGCGAAATTATCGATGCCGTTACCCGCACGCTCGGCGCAAAATCCCTAGACGGTGTAAAACGCAGGACCCGCGCAGGCATGGGAAGGTGCCAGTCCGGATTTTGCTCCCCAAAGACAATGGAGATCATTGCCAGGGAATGGAATGTCCCGCAGACAGCCGTTACCAAAAGAGGCGCCGGCTCCCCGATCATTATTGGATATAGCAAACCATGCAGCACAGGTGCCATACAGGAGGGTGAAGTTTGAAGCAAAGAAAGTAGAGGTTACCAAAGAACAATAAGGCATAGAAAATA
>CAMUML010000046.1 GCA_947089855.1 uncultured Eubacterium sp. | reverse complement strand
CAGTGGAACTTGGAAGCCAGAACCTTTTTAATGATCCGCTGGCCGTAAAAGGCGGGTTGCTGATAACCTATAACAAATATGCCGGACGGTTTTCAAAGATCATGGATGCCTTAAAATTCCGCGAAGACCACAGGCCGCATGACCCACGCAAGACATTCATCACTATGGCAAAGAAAGCTGAGGTTGACGAATATGTGATAAAACGGCTGATCGGCCACCGCATCACGGACATAACAGAAGGGGCCTATACAGAACGGGATATTGAATGGCTTAGAGCCGAACTGGATAAGATGCCGTAAGCCTTGTGGATGCGGCTTTTTCCGTGTTTGCATATCCCAAAATTTTGTCACCTTCCCCTTGTAGCCTACCCGTTGCCTACGGAGCCAATTTTTCCACTTTCCACAGCATCCCATGCCTGATTTCCATTTTCCATGTTCCAGGCACAAAAATACCGCAACCCCTTGGGATTGCGGTATTCCAGGGCCTTGCGGCCGATTCATTTACAAAACCTGTTTAGAACTTCCCAGCGTTCGCCGCTTCCTCCACGGAAACAGCCACTGCAACAGTCGCACCAACCATCGGGTTATTGCCCATGCCGATCAAGCCCATCATTTCAACATGTGCCGGTACCGAAGAAGAGCCTGCAAACTGTGCATCGGAATGCATACGGCCCATTGTATCTGTCATACCATAAGAAGCCGGGCCTGCGGCCATATTGTCCGGATGGAGGGTACGCCCAGTACCACCGCCAGATGCAACTGAAAAATATTTCTTGCCCTGTTCGTTGCATTCTTTCTTATATGTACCTGCAACTGGATGCTGGAAACGTGTCGGGTTGGTAGAGTTGCCTGTGATGGAAACGCCTACGTTTTCGTGATGCATAATAGCAACGCCTTCCTGAACGTCATCTGCACCGTAGCATTTTACAGAAGCGCGCAGGCCATCGGAATAAGCTTTTTCATATTCCACGTTTAATTTTGCTTCTTTATAATCATATTTTGTTTCTACAAAAGTAAATCCATTTATACGGGAAATAATCTGCGCTGCATCTTTTCCCAAACCGTTTAAGATAACACGCAACGGCTGTTTCCTTACTTTATTTGCTTTTTCCGCAATACCGATCGCACCTTCTGCAGCTGCAAAAGATTCATGGCCTGCTAAAAAGCAGAAGCACTCTGTTTCTTCTTCCAATAACATTTTGCCAAGGTTGCCGTGGCCAAGCCCAACTTTCCTGTGGTCTGCAACGGAGCCTGGAATACAGAATGCCTGCAGGCCCTCGCCGATTGCTGCAGCTGCGTCGGCAGCTTTGCGGCAGCCTTTTTTGATCGCAATGGCAGCGCCTACGGTGTAAGCCCAGCATGCATTTTCAAAACAAATTGGCTGGATCTTCTTTACCTGGTCGTATACGTCAAGCCCAGCATCTTTTGTAATTTTCTCAGCTTCTTCTACAGAACCGATGCCGTATTTATTTAATACAGCGTTTATCTGGTCAATTCTTCTTTCATATGATTCAAATAATGCCATGATTTTTCGTTCTCCCTTCC
The DNA here is from genome assembly GCA_947089855.1 of uncultured Eubacterium sp. GTDB lineage: Bacteria > Bacillota > Clostridia > Lachnospirales > Lachnospiraceae > Eubacterium_J. The sequence goes on along the minus strand of CAMUML010000046.1, from coordinate 30,274 downwards.
TTACTCTACTCTCGGATCAATAATCTTAGCAGCATCTGCTACCCGTCCATACTGGCCTTTGGCCTTTTCCCAGGCAGTTGTCGGATCATCGCCTTTTTTGATAAAGTCAGTCATCTTTCCAAGAGAAACGAACTGATACCCAATTACTTCATCATTGTCGTCTAATGCAATACCGGTTACATAACCTTCTGCCATCTCTAAATAACGGACGCCCTTTTCCTTTGTTGCATACATGGTACCAACCTGGGAACGAAGCCCTTTTCCAAGATCTTCCAATCCAGCGCCGACTGCAAGGCCGTCGTCTGAGAACGCGCTCTGTGTACGGCCGTATACGATCTGCAGGAACAATTCCCTCATAGCCGTATTAATCGCATCGCATACAAGGTCTGTGTTCAATGCTTCCAGGATGGTCTTTCCCTGTAAAATCTCTGCTGCCATAGCTGCTGAATGGGTCATTCCAGAACAGCCGATCGTTTCTACCAATGCTTCTTCAATCACACCGTTTTTTACATTCAGCGACAGCTTACAGGCACCCTGCTGAGGCGCACACCAGCCGATGCCGTGTGTAAATCCGGAAATATCTTCAATTTTTTTGGAATGCACCCATTTGCCTTCTTCTGGGATTGGAGCCGGTTCGTGCTTTGCACCCTTTGCAACCGGACACATGTTTTGAACTTCGTGTGTGTAAATCATTTTAAGACTCCTTTCAATTAGATGTTTGATACAGCGGAACCGCCAGCGCCCCGCTGAAAATTCTACATGCCAAACTATTATTGTTCAACACACTGCATTTATTTTCGCATATTTCGCTAAATTAGTCTAGCCTTTTTCCACAAAAATTTTGATTTTATATATCGAAATGTTAACAGTTTAGATAACCCTTGAACCAATGTCATTTACTTAAGCGTAACCGTTCAGATAGGGCGTTATACTCACGAGCGATAAAGTTTACCATATGATGTAAGATAAAGAAGCCGTTCAGACAAGCTGTTGTACTGGCATATAATATCAATGCCATAACAACAGCACCGTGGCAGCACGTGCAGGAATTAAGGGAATAACGCCAAGGCCAGATCTAAAATCCCCTGGCCACGGTATTCTGGATGGACCACCATCCGGTAACACCCTCTTTCCCCGTTGCCTTTTGAATATGGCCCATACGGGCAGGCCCCTGCAGCGTCCGCCGGCACACCTGCTCCCCCATCCAGCCCCACTGGCTGCGGTACATTTGGCCTGGTATGTATATATGCCCCTACTACCCGGCTGCCGTCCAGTACACAGGCTGCGTTCCCTTGTTTCATCTGCCGTATAGCCATCTGCCGGTATCTTTCCAGCCCTTCTGGAGTTTCCAGCCCTGGAATTTCGTCCTTTACAATTTCCATCAGGTTCATCCAGGAAGCTAGATGCAGCGGCTGTGCATATACTGCCTGGATCTTCGTAAGACGTTCGCCCTGCACATCGTAACTGCCCCTGATGTCAAATAGCTGCCCTAAAAACCAATATGGTATCATAATCCCCTGTACCTGCATCTGCATAACCTGTGCCTTACCGGCCCAGCGCACCCGGCGGACTTCGGATTCCTGCAAGATTAGGCTGGCCAGTTCTACTTCTTTTTCTACTATATAAAAATCATCAAAGCCATTTGCAAAATTCATCGTAAAAAAGGGGCGCAGGTTGGAAAAATCTATATCCAGCCCTAGTTCTTCCTTTACTTCCCTTTGTGCCGCTTGGCTGCTGCTGTCGCCTGCCGTAGCGGAACCGCCGACTGATACGTCCCACATATTTGGCCAGCCTTTTTTAAATGGCTGGCGCTGCTGGATTAAAAGCTGGTTTTTACTGTTAAATATGCATACATGTACGGCTAGCCGGTATTGCCCTTGTTCCATTGCATCGCCACGCCGGTGGGTACGGCCTGTCTTTTGCCGGTCTTTTGTATATAGATCCCATAGTTCGTCTACATTTTCCATTAATTTGACTTTATCCATCATCTTTTAATATTATACATGATCTTGCGTTACTATTCACAGCTAATTTTCTCTTGACAAACATTCTAAGTTATGAAGCTGTAAATAGTAACATTCGCAGGCTCATTTAAAGAATTTGCCTTGCAAATTGGAGCCTGCTCACTCCTGAATCAGCTTGGCAGCCACCTGGACAGCGGGGTGTCCAGGTGGCTGTGAATAGTAACGATCTTGCAACGTTGCCTCCAAACCTATTACGCTTTTTCGGATCCGTACAGTTTGATTGATGCCAGTGCGAAGCAAAATTCCGACGGCTATGCGCCTTATGCCAGAACTTTAATAATGCAATGGCGCAAACCATATTTTGCAAAACCTTATACAGGGCTTGTGATACATCGCCACACTTTTTGCATGAAAACGCAAAGGCAGCCAACGGAAATTCAAGATATATTTTATATATTCTGGTTGATTAATGTATATTAAATAAAACCGATCCGTGTTATTTACTATATACAGATTTATTTATTCATGCAGTTTACCTACAACCTCGTTTTTATTTTTATAGATAGAACCTGCCGGGATTACGCCGCGTACCATTGAAAGCGGATAAATATTCGTATTGCGCCCTACTACAGTTCCTGGATTAAGTACGCTGTTGCAGCCAACTTCTACAAAATCCCCTAACATAGCGCCAAATTTCTTTAATCCAGTTTCTATTTTTTCATTGCCGTTTTTTACAACTACAAGAGTTTTGTCTGATTTGACATTCGATGTGATAGATCCTGCACCCATATGGGATTTATATCCCAAAATGGAATCGCCAACGTAATTATAGTGGGGTACTTGCACGCCGTTAAATAAGATTACATTCTTTAGTTCTGTAGAATTTCCAACAACTGACCCACGGCCAACGACAGCACTGCCACGGATAAATGCGCAGTGGCGGATTTCCGCTTCCTCGTCGACAATCAGCGGGCCGTTCAAGCAGGCTGTTGGAGCGACTTTCGCGGATTTTGCCACCCATATGGTTTCAGCCAGCTGCTCATAGCGCGAACTGTCCAAACGGCTGCCAAGCGCAGTAATAAAACTGCTGATCTTGCTTAATGCCTCCCATGGATACGTGATGCCTGCAAATAATTCTGCGGCAATTGTTTCTTTTAATTCATACATTGATTCAATTGAGCATTGTTCCATAATTCTATCCTTTCTGCAAATCCTAGCTTTCCTTTTTATTGGATTTTCCATTTACCGGCCTTTGCGCAGGCTTTTGTTTTTCGGCTAATTTGTAATACTGGCCTGACTGTTCAAAAAAACGGAACAGCATCTGACGGTTGTTTAAATTCAGCACACCGCTTGTGCGGGTTTTGATAAAATGCTCCAGTTTGCCCATATACTCCTGTGGCGTGATCGTGCCTTCTGCCACGTAAGACAGCCCTTTTTCCCAGCTGGCTGTCAGCTCTGGGTTTAGCAGGGGTTTGATGGAAGCGGCTACTACATCAAAGATCATTTCGCCAAGCAGCGTAGGCGTGACCGCCTGGGTCTTTTTATTTAAAGCAAGGTATTTAATTTTTACCAGCTTTGCCAGGATTTCGGCGCGGGTGGCGCTGGTTCCAATGCCGCTGCCTTTTATCGTTTCGCGCAGCTGTTCATCTTCGATCAGCTGCCCGGCGTTTTCCATCGCCAGGATCATAGAACCGGAATTATAGCGCTTTGGCGGGGAAGTTTCCCCCTCTTTGATTTGAAACCCAGATACGCCAAGTACCATGCCTTTTTTTAGGCCAACAGCTGCAGCAGCCATTTTTGCGCTGTATGCTTCCTCTTCCGTTTCTTTTTTCTGGAAAAACGAATACTGCATCACCTCTAAATAGCCTTGCTCTTTTTGGACTTTAAAGCTGGAAAAAAATGTTTCTTCTTTGATTTGAAAAGCAATGTTGTATTTTTGGTAAACCGCTGGCGGAAAAAAGATCGCAAGGAAGCGGCGCACAATGGTTTCGTAGACATAGATGGATGTCTTGCCCAATGTTTTTAATGCCCCAAGCCCCTGCCCGGTTGGAATGATGGCATAATGGTCTGTAATCTTTTTATCATTTGTATAACGGGTTTTGGCGACCGTTTTGTAGCTGCCAGTTTCCAGCACAGTTTCCGCAAAGGCCCTGACGCCTGGTATACCGCAAAGGCCGCTTATATTTTTGCGGATTTCCTTGGCCGCTGCAGTAGAAAGGACGCGGGCATCGGTACGCGGATAGGTAATTAGTTTTTTTTCATATAAATCCTGTGCGGTCTGAAGTGTCTGGTCGGGGCTGATCTTGAAAAATTTGGAACAGGTATTTTGAAGTTCTGCAAGATTAAATAGCAGCGGCGCATTCTTTGTTTCTTTTTTCTTTTCTATGGAAAGGGCCAGCGCGGTAACCGGAGGCTGTGCTTCTAAATGGGATACTAGGCGCTGTGCCTCCTGTTTTTCCCGGAACCCGTTTTCCTTATACAGTTTGGGTGACTGGAAATAGGCTGACCCTTCTATGGCTTTCCATTCGCTTTCCATTGTATGGCCTTGAACGCTTATCCCGGCAATAACCCGGTAAAATGGTGTTTTGACAAAATCGCGGATTTCCCGTTCCCTACGTACCGCCATGCCAAGTACACAGGTCATAACACGCCCCACGGAAATCACAGCGTATTTTTCATGGAGGTAGCCCGCAACTGCATCCCCATACTTTAGCGTTAGCAGCCTGGAAAAATTAATCCCCATTAAATAGTCTTCCTTTGCACGCAGGTAAGCGCTGGAAGCCAGGTTATCGTAAGCAGATAAGTCTTTCGCCTCACGGATGCCGCGCAAGATCTCTTCTTCGGTCTGTGAATCGATCCAGACCCGTTTGCGCTGTTTGCCGTGGACACCCGCCTGCTGCTCGACCAGACGGTAAATATATTCCCCTTCACGCCCGGAATCGGTACAAACATAAATCGTACCGATGTCTTTGCGGTTTAACAGCGATGCTACAATTTTAAACTGCTTTGCAACGCTTGGGATAATTTCGTATTTAAATTCCTTTGGGATAAACGGCAGCGTTTCAAGGCTCCATTTTTTATATTTCATATCATAGGCTTCCGGATAGCTCATAGTAACAAGGTGCCCGACGCACCAGGTCACGACCGCAGTTTCCCCTTCCTGATAGCCGTCATACCGCTTCATATTTGTTTTCAGGGCTTTGGCAAACTCCTGTGCTACGGAAGGTTTTTCGGCGATGTATAATGCTTTCGGCATAGTTTGCTCCTTCTCTTATTTTTGCCAGCGCCGTATACGGGAAAAACCGGTAGCGCATTGCCGTCCTTACTTTATAGCTGCGTCATATCAACGAGCACCAGCCGTTTGTCCTCCTCCGCTTTCTCCAGCAGCTTTTGGTCAAATGTTTTGGCTGAAAAAAGGTAATAATAATCGGATTTTAACTTTGCTTTTTTCATCGTATCAAACAGCTTTTCACACATTTCATAGGTCAGCTGCGGTTTCGACCAGTTGCAAAGCCCGATCAGGTTATTCCTTGCACTGTCCTGTGCGATAATATCAATATTCCCAGTTTTCCCAACCCAGGTACCTGCTTTGCGTATCCGGATCGGCAGTTTGTCGACCATATTTAACAGCTCCAGGTATTCCGTACATACCTGGATAAAATACCGGTTCATATAATCATCCAGCTCCGGCGCAATATACGCACTATAAAATTGGTCCGGCGCCATCATATATAGGTCCGAAAGGTGCGGATATACAAAACGGAACCAGAAGTTTACGAAATTGCTGCGTATCTGGTAAATACCCTTTTGCGCATTTTCCCATCCGCCAGTTTCAAAAGAGCTGACTTTTTCCACGACTTCAAATGCTGCCAGGTTTTTCATATACACGCTTATTTTTGCACGCGAAAAACCAGTCACATTAAATAAATCATTCAGTTTGCGGTGGCCAGCCGCAATAGCCGCCAAGATTGTGTTATAGATCGCAAGTTCACGCAGTTCGCTCCCGATAAAACGCTCCGCTTCCATAAACAGGTAGCCGTCTGGCGACAGCACATGGCGGCAGACATTGGTCCGTATGTCTTTTTTGGAATTCCACTGGCCCATATAAGAAGATACGCCGCCCAGGATACCATATGCTTTTACACAGTCGCTAACGGAATATTCCGGATAGGAACGGACCATATCGATAAATTTCAGATCATCCAGCTTGATGGTCTGGTCTATTTTTTTCATGCCGTCTTCAAACCGGCCGCTTAACTCCTGCTCTGCCCAGGAAACGGAAGAACTTGCAAGGATGATCATCACAGGCCCTGGATATAGCTTCTTGGCTTTTAGTTTTAAAACCGCTTTGAAAAATTCCTCATCCCGTTTTGCTATGTACTGAAATTCATCGATAACCACAACCAGCTTGCTGGCATTGCCGCTGCGGATACGGTTAAAGAACTCTGTATAGTTATATTTGGTAAGGCTTAAATGGTACTGCTTTTCAATCTCACGCCCCAACTGCATACATTGTTCCTGCTGGGATGCCTTACGCGCACGATAGTAAAAATATTTTTTTCCTTTGCAGAACATCCGGATAAATGCTTCTTTGTCGCACCCTTCCCGTCCGTACAGCAGGACAAGCTGGTTTCCTGTATCTTCGTATTGCTGCTCCATTTTTTTTAATTCTGTGTGTCTTACTACCATGACTTTCTCCTAAATTTTATGTATAAAACTGCGTTTCTATACAAACGGCTTCCCGCAGGATGCCGTTTATCAGGTTCTTTCCGGATTTTATGAAAATCATATTTTATTATAACTTTTTCAAATAGAAGCTGGGACAAAATAACGGCACGGCCGCATAACGCCGCCGTGCCGCAGCTTGTATCCTCCTGGCGGGCCTTGCCTTTACCGGCCATATGGACTTTGCAGCAGCATATACCCTGGCTTTCTATACTGCTATTTTATTTTTTTGTAATATACCCTTGGGCTTTTAACAGCTCTGCGCATAAAATAGCGCCTCCAGCCGCACCGCGGACAGTATTGTGCGACAGGCCTACAAATTTCCAATCGTAAACAGTATCTTTGCGCAGGCGCCCGACACTAATACCCATGCCATTTTCATAATCAACGTCCAAGGCTGGCTGCGGGCGGTTATCCTCTTCCAGATACTGGATAAACTGTTTTGGCGCAGAAGGCAGCTGCAGCTTTTGCGGTTCGCCGCGGAAACTGGCCAATTTTTCCAAAAGCTGTTCTTTTTCCGGCCGTTGGCGGAATTTTACAAAAACCGAAGCCGTATGCCCATATAATACTGGGACACGGATGCATTGGCTTGTAATAACCGGGCCTTGCGCTGGTTCGATCACGCCGTTTTTTATCTCGCCCCAAATACGCAGCGGTTCCCGTTCTGACTTTTCTTCTTCCCCGCCGATATATGGTATCACATTCCCTTGCATCTCCGGCCAATCCTGGAATGTTTTCCCGGCACCGGATATGGCCTGGTACGTAGACACCACCGCTTCATATGGCTCAAATTCTTTCCAGGCCGTCAGCACAGGCGCATAGGACTGGATCGAGCAGTTTGGCTTTACCGCAATAAAGCCCCTGGAGGTACCAAGCCTTTGCTTTTGATACGGGATCACCTGCATATGGTGCGGGTTGATCTCCGGCACTACCATAGGTACATCCGGCGTCCAGCGGTGTGCGCTGTTATTGGAAACAACCGGCGTTTCCGTCTTTGCATATGCTTCTTCTATTTTTTTAATCTCTTCTTTGGACATATCCACTGCCGAAAATACAAAATCCACTCCAGCAGCCACAGTTTCTATTTCATTTACATTTGAAACAATAATATTTTTCACCGGCTCCGGCACTGGCGTATCCATTTTCCAACGCCCGTTTACCGCAGCCCCGTAGGCCTGGCCGGCACTCCTTGGGCTGGCTGCGACCGCTGTCACTTCAAACCACGGATGGTTTTCCAACAACGCAATAAAACGCTGCCCGACCATACCTGTCCCCCCTAGGATACCGACTTTTAATTTTTCGTCCATGACCAATCTCCTAATTCCTCCATAACTTTTCCTGCTTTTGCCCTGCAATGTGCAAGGAACGTATGCCGCTTCACAACCCCGATACAAATTATCGTTGTAACAGCTGATTTTATATATATTAATACAGGAATCCAAAAAACGCAAGCTAAATTCTTAATTTCCCACTTAAAATTTGGTTACTATTCACGGCCTGGGGGCCGCTCATAGTAACCATTCGGGGCGATATTGGAAGTTTGCTTTGCAAAATCGCCCCTCACTCCTGAATCATGTTCTCACGGAATGCGCAGTTTATGCGCATTCCTGGCCCGTGAATAGTAACAAAATTTGGGCTGCCAGTAACCGTTCAGACAGGGTGCCGCGCTTATGGCAGCCACTCATCCAGCGCCCCTTCCAGCAGCGCCCCTTCCCAATCTTCCTGCGGGAACCCGGATTCTTCCAGGTACTTTTCTTCTGCCAAAATAGCCTGCTCCATTGCTTCCTTGCCCGGTGCGCCGATAGTCAGCCGCTGGTTGACGCAAGTTTCCATCGAAACCGCTTGATAAATATCACTTCCGAAGGCTGGGCTGGCCGCCTGGAGCTGGTCTAACGGCATTTGTTCAATTGCAATATTTTTTTCAATACAATCTAGGACGATTTTCCCTACGATCCCATGTGCATCCCGGAACGGCACGCCTTTTTTTACCAAGTAGTCGGCTACATCCGTTGCATTGGTAAATCCAAGCGCTGCGCTGGCACGCATGTTTTGGGGGCAAAACTGCAAGGATGCAAGCATCCCGTTAAACAGCGCCAGGCACCCTTTCGCGGTGTCAATGGCGTCAAACGTCAGCTCTTTGTCTTCCTGCATATCCTTGTTATAGGCAAGCGGGATCCCTTTCATCGTTGTGAGCAGGGAAAACAGCGCCCCATACACACGCCCGGTTTTGCCCCGCACCAACTCTGCAATATCCGGATTTTTTTTCTGTGGCATAATGCTGCTTCCTGTACTATATGCATCGTCAATTTCCACAAACTGGTATTCATTGGAGTTCCATAAGATGATCTCTTCACTAAAACGGCTTAAATGCATCATGGCCGTTGCCAGGGCAGACAGGAGTTCTATCAAGTAATCCCGGTCGGATACGCCGTCCATACTGTTTAAACACGGGCCGTAAAAGCCAAGCGCTTCTGCGGTAAAGGAACGGTTGACCGTATAGGTCGTACCTGCAAGTGCACCGCTCCCCAAAGGGCTGTAATTCATCCGCCCATAAATATCCCGCATCCTGAGCCGGTCACGTTTAAACATTTCAAAATAAGCACCCATATGGTGCGCCAGTGTAACCGGCTGTGCTTTTTGCAGGTGTGTAAAGCCTGGCATAATTGTTTGTATATGGTTTTTCATGATTGTTAAAATTGTTTTTAATAATTCTTCTAATAATCCGTCTATCTGGCGGATTTCCATACGGGTATACATACGCATATCAAGGGCTACCTGGTCGTTGCGGCTGCGGCCGGTATGGATCTTTTTGCCAATATCGCCCAGGCGTTCGATTAGGACGGCTTCCACAAAACTGTGGACGTCTTCATACGTTTGCGGAACTTCCAGTTCCCCGGCTTCCAATTGTGCAGCCATAGCCCTTAACTGGGCAACCAGCTGCCGTGACTCTTCTTTTTTCAATATTCCCTGCCTGCCCAGCATAACCGCATGCGCAATGCTTCCTTCCAAATCCTGTTTTAACAACTTTTGGTCAAAAGAAATTGACGCATTAAAGTTAAATACAAGTTTATCTGTTTCTTTTGTAAAACGCCCGCCCCATAACTGTGCCATTATATTTCCTCCATTTCTTTGTTTAAGTTATTATGTTTTGTATTAATTTAAATATTATTTTAATATTTATAGAATTTTTGTTTATTCTTTGTTTAATAGATTCACGATTTAACATTGTTTTCCCTTTGCCGCATGGAAAATATGCACCCGCAATAATCCTGCCGGTACATCCCATATGCTTTCGACAGCTGTATGGAACGCAGATACCCATTTTTCTTTTTAAAATCCGAATATAAATATGGGATGCCATATTCCTGTGCCAGCTGGCCGCCGATCTCGTTTAATTTCTGTGCATTCTTCATTGGGCTGATGGAAAGCGTGGTTGTAAAATAATCCAGCTGCAAACGCCTGGCATATTCTGCTGCCTTACGCAGACGCATTTCATAGCACAGGAAGCAGCGCTGTCCACCTTCCGCAAGCTCCTCCATCCCGTGTGCCATTTGATAAAACTGTTCCGTTTCATATTCCCCCTCGATAAAGATAGCTGGATGCTCCATCGGAAATTCCTGGAGAAACCGCTGCTGTTCCTTTACACGCTGGCAGTACTCTTCTTTTGGGTATATATTGGGGTTATAATAAAGTACGGTTATCTGAAAATACGCCGACAAGTATTCCAGCACATAGCTGCTGCACGGCGCACAACAGCTATGCAGCAACAGTGTGGGCACTTCCCCGCGGCCCTGGTGGTATGCGATTTTTGCATCCAGCTCTTTTTGGTAATTGCGCCTGTTCATTCCTTTTGTACCTCTATCACTACAATTTCACTATGTTTCCCGGTGCGCAGCGGATAGCCCCATCCGGCAATTCCAGATGATACAATCAAATCCATAGCCCCATACTCTTTATGCCCATAATTAAACGTCCCTTTGTCAAATAATGTTGTGGCCAGGCCGACCGGCCACATCTGCCCTGCATGGGTATGGCCAGACAGCATTAAGTCAAAGCCTGCCTGTGCATTTTCTTCCATCCCGCGCGGCTGGTGGTCTGCCAGGATATGAAATGCATCCTGCGGCACTGCTTCTACAAGCGTTTCTGCAGATAAGCGCCCCTGCTGCGCCTGCGCTTCTGACCGGTCCCGGCGGCCGGAAAGGTACAATGGCCCGTCCAGCTGCACGGTTTCATCTTCCAGTATTTTGACGCCGGATTCCTGGATCATTTTTTCCAGCCCTTGCGGGGTAAAATCGCAATCCCTAGCATATCTGCCCTTATCATGGTTGCCATACACATAATATGTCCCATAAGTACTGTGGACTTGTGCAAGCGCAGAAAATGCCGCTTCCACATCTTCCGAAGCCGTCGCTTCATCTACAATATCCCCTCCCAGTACAACCAGGTCTGGTTTTTCTGCTTCCATACGTTTGCAGTACGTTTCCAGCATTTCCCTATCCATTGTCGTAGGAAAATGCAAATCGGAAAGGAAAACGATCCGGTACCCTTCCTGGCGGATATTTTTTTCAGTCGCCACTGTATACCTGGTTGTAACTACATGGTGCATATTCCAATAAGCATACCCTATCACCGCTGCTGTGAAAAACGCTGCCGCCGCCCCACTGCGGTATAAGATGCCCCATACCTTGTGTGTCCCCAGCCTGTTTACGCTGGCTGCCTTTTTCTGTGCCCGGCGCAATACCCGCCGTATGAATAGCTGCAATAAATCCATGCAGATAGAAATTGCTGAAAAATACAACACTACCAGCGCCCAGGCACCAAACAAATTGACGCATGGAAGGGCAAGGGCTACCGCCGCCACAATGGAAACAGTGTTTTTTAAACGCCTGCCCCACGCTGGAAAAAGCAGCCCAAACAGCCTGCCCACCACAAAATATAAATAAAAGCCAAGCGGAATTACGAGTATCCCCGCCAATCCAAAAAAAAGCATCATTTTTCCTACCCTCCGTTTCGATTTTATTATTATATCTGATGATGCCATTAGCGTCAATTCTTTTATCGCATCTGCAAAATCTGCTACAACAAAGAAAAACATGGAGCAGCCCAGCCAAAGCCGGACTGCCGCATGTTTTCTACGTTTATGGTATGGATACGCCCCTTTTTAATACCGCTTAATCTTTTTGGAAGGTGTTTTATCAAATTCCTTCTCACGTACTTTCAGGCTGTAAACTTTTTTGTGGGCAGAAGCTTCCTTATTATACTGGTCTATAATCTCTTGAAGTACACTTCTGCAGTCTGTAATCCCCTGTTTTTGTGCATATTCATAATCCGGGAAAATTTCCGCTTCAATCACGCCGTCTGCTTCACGTACTAAAATCTCCTGTACGAGGCGGTTTGAACCAATCTTATTTTCCAATTCTTCCGGAGATACATTCTCGCCGTTTTTCGTAATAATCAGATTTTTCAAACGCCCGGTCAGATGGATATAATGATCTTCATCAATATAACCAAGGTCACCCGTGCGCAGCCAGCCGTCTACCAGCGTCTGTGCCGTTTCCTCCGGCATTTTGTAATACCCCTGCATCACACTGCTGCCACGTACCCATATTTCATGGTCAACAGTTTTAGCTTCACAGTTTGGCATCAGCTTGCCTACGGTATCTTTGCGTATATCCCAGCTTAGATTTGTACTAATGACTGGGGCACATTCTGTCATGCCGTAGCCTTGCAGGATTGTAATTCCATATTTTTCAAACAATGGAATCAAATCTGGATTTAAATAAGCGCCGCCACTGCAAATTGTATGGAGCTTACTGCCAAACATTTCTTTTTTTACAATTTCGGCAGGCAACGCGGCTGCTTCTTCCAGTTTCTTTGCCAGTGTTTCGATCATAAGCGGGACCATCAAAACCATATCCGGCTCAAACAGCTTCATATTTTTCGCAACACGGAGCAAAGAATCGTTGATACAGATAATGCTGCCCAAGGAAATACCTTTTAATATATCCATGCTTAAACAATATGCATGGTGGATCGGCAGGACAGATAAAATCGTCGTGCGCGGCGGGATTTTCATATCCAGGCAGGTAGCATTGTCCGCAAGGTTGCGGTGGGTAAGCATAACCCCCTTGCTTTTTCCTGTCGTACCGGATGTAAACATAATCGTACAAAGCGCTTCTGGGCCTGGCTCATAGGAAAAGCCGCCCTGCTGCCCATCCATAAGCTGCATCAAAGATAAAACCGCTTCCCCATCCCCTGGCTGTGCAGGCCCATCCTGTTTTTGCATAGAAAGTACATATTTTAATTTCGGGCACCGGCTTTTTACGATTGCAAGCACATCTTTGCGTATTTCGTCCACCACAAATACAGTAGCATCCGAGCGGTCAATCAATTCGCACATCTCTTCCGCTGGAAGCGACACATCCAACGGGACAGCCACGCTGCCGCTGTTTACTGTCCCAAGGTAAACAGCCAGCCACAAGTAAGAAGTCATTCCCGTTAACGCGATATGGCCCCCCTGTTCGCCAAGCGCCTGTAGCACTCCCGAAAAACGCTCGCTATCCTGCTTTAACTGTGTATATGTTTTGGATTCCACCGTATCTTTGCTTATTTTATAGCGTACTGCATCCTCCGCCCCAAATTTCTGCTCAGACTGCACCAATAGATCCCGGATCGTACTGCATGTCATTTTTTCCTCCTATTCCGGCGGCTTTATGTTTAAGAACTGTACATAAGTTATTTATGCACAGTTCCTTAGCCGCCTGTGTGTTTTCCTTCTTTACGCAGATATTTTTTCCAAGTAATCTACTGCTTCCTGCACGGTGCGGATCTGTGCTGCTTCCTGCTGGTTGATTTCCACGTCGAATTCATCTTCCAGTTCGCCGAGCATACTCATAAAATCAAACGATGTAAACCGCAGATCTTCCATAAAACGGGATTCCGGCTTTACGTTGGACGGCTCTACCTCTACATAATTGCTAATAATCTCCGCTAATTTTTCAAACATATCTGTAACCCCTTCTATAATTAAGTTATAAATAAATTTCTATATTTATTTGAATCCCATTTTCCCAAACGCTTCTGTTCCATTATCAAATGCTAAATTAATTTAATAATCTCCCCTACCGATAAATTAGGATTTTCTGCCCCTTTAAACATGATCTTGCACAGATAGTAATACAAATACTCCAGCTGCTTACGGCTTACCGCATGGATCTGATGCTCAAAATTAAAATCCAGGCCATTGTCTTCCGGACGGTGCATAACCGTAAGGTACATCCCCTGCGTTGTCGCGCCATTTGGATACCACTTTGTCTTGTAGCGGATACCGCCCAGCTTTTCTAAGCCGTTATCTTGCAACGTCATCGGCTGATAGGTCAGGGCCATCGGTTCATAAGTACGCCCAGATTCATTTGGGTACATCTTGCTACGGTATGCAAAATAATCAACCGGGTCATAGTTTGCGTGCCGGAACATCTCATTTTGTTTATCGCGGATTTCATAAATAGCCTCGATAAATGTCCTTTCCTGCGGAATAATGGTACGGAACGGGAACGAATGGATCCTCGTACCGCCAGACCTTTTTTCCTTCAAAGTTGCACGCCTTGCAATTGCGGTATTAATAGAAACATCGTCATTGCCGTTCATTTTCTGGAAATACGTGCGTAGGCCCATCAACAGCAGGCAGGTAAGCGATACATGGTATTTTTCACAAAAATCCATCAGCCTTTTGGTCGGTTCCTCTTCCAGATGAAACGTATCAATGTCCGCATCCACGCTGTCCGATACATTGACTGCCGCACGCAGATTTGGGTTGCCCGATTTTTCCCGTTCCATTTCCAGCCGTCCGCTGCCGTCAATACCATTATAAATCGGCTCGGATTCTTCGATCAATTTATGGAAAAATGCTTCATCCCTTTCTTTTGCCTTACTTCCAGCCTCATAAGCCAGGTCTTTTTTTATCTGGTCAATATAAGAAGACATTGCTTTTGGATATGGGACATCCTCGTATACTTTACTACAGTACAGCTCGATAATATCACGCAAAAAGCAGATCAGCGACTGGGCATCCATCAGCCTGTGGTCTGCCAGCAGGTACACGCCGTTAAAGCCGTCCGGTGTACGGATCATAACAATCCGGTTCATCGGGGCGTCTTCACTTTCAAAAGGTACTGCGGTCCATGCACGCATTTCCTTTTCCGCCCGTTCCATCGTCTGTCCGGTAAAATCCACAAATTCGATTTCGCGCTCTTCTTTTTCCACCACATACTGGTACCATTCACCATCTTTATCGCACGCAAAACGGACACGCATACATTCATTGCGCCCATATGCTTCATATATACATTCCCGCAGCATATTCCAGTCAAGGTCTACCTCGATCGTCAGGCTTGTCCCAATATTCAATACTTCTTTTTTAGGAGAAAATTTCAAATAATAAAAATGAAATTTCTGCGCTTTGGTCAACGGATACGTTTGATACCCTTTCCTTGTTTTCATGGCTTCATAACTCCTTCCAAAAATTCAGTCATTGCATGTTCATAGGCCGGCATATCTTTATAGTAGCTTTCTGCATGGGCCGCGCCTTCTACAATTAGTTTCGTTACCTTGGATGCGCAGTTTTGCTCGATCTCTTCACACATGCTGCATGGTACAAACGTATCCGCATCCCCGTGGATCAAAAGGATTGGCACCTGTGCTTTACGCACTTCCCTTGCTGCGTTGCATTCATCCAGCCCATAACCTGCTTTCTGGCGGTTCACATAGTCGGTAATCTGCATCATCGGAAATGCCGGAATATGGTACATCGAATGCAGGACATGCGTAAATACTTCTTTCGGGGAAGTAAATGCACAGTCGGAAATAATGCCCTTTACCTGTTTTGGAAGGTTCAGGCCGCTTGTCATCAGCACTGTTGAAGCCCCCATCGAAATACCGTGCAGGATAATCTTTATATCCTCCCCGCACCGGTTGACCACCCAGTCGATCCAGGCACGGGCATCGATACGGTCCAGACAGCCAAATCCAATATATTCCCCTTCACTCTGCCCATGCGCACGCTGGTCTACCAGCAGCATACTAATGCCACGGTTTAAATAATAATCAGATAGGCCGCTGAAATCGCTGGATGCCTGGCCTGTATAGCCATGAAAACAAATCGCGATTTCTTTTTCACTTCCCTGTGGCAAATAAATCGCATGCAGGCGCAGCCCGTCACAGGACTGCTGGTAGACGTCTTCGTGCACCTCACGCATCATCCGCTCTTTACGCTCCTGGATGATCGGCATATACTGGTTCCAGTCCGTTCCAGCCATTTTCATAGTACGTTCCACTTTTGCCTTGCTGCGTTTCATCGTCCTGCGGTATAAATAAGCAGACGCACCCGCTTCCGCTGCTGCCAGCGTCCCGGCCAAAACGGCAGTTGTTTTTAAAAATTTTTTCATATCAGCCTTTCCTTTCCCAAGGGGCAAACCATTGGCTTTCCTTTTTGCAATCTGATACCAAACTTATATTTTGACTTTATTTCTTTTTCCCTTTGCTTTTAATCAGCTCATTCAAACGCAATGCTTTGGTAATATCCCCTTCTACTTTTAATTTTTGCGTCGTAACTGCAAATACAGGGTCTAATTTTCCAGATGCGATTTTCATAAATGTTTCTGCTTTACCGGTAAACATCGCATCCCGGTCGAAATATTCATACGGTTCTACATAAATGGCACCATCCTTTACTTCTACATAAAAAATGCCTTCCGCATCCCCGACAATATTAAACTGGTACGCAAGATGCTCTGTAATATCGCTGACATCCGCCTCCATAAAACGGCCTTTAATATCTGAAAAAAAATCTGCATAAGTCATAATCGTTTCCTCCATTTGTCTTTCTTGTTGTTCCGACCGCCGGTCGATTTGCTGTTATAATTACCTTACCATTAATTCGACCATTGGTCAACCAGCGATTTTATTAAAATTTAACAAAAAAATCATCTAGTTTCTGTATACTTTTCTGGCATAAGGTATGGTATAATCGTCAGAATATTTAAAATAATATCCACACATTTTGTATTATAAGCAGGCATCAGTATAATTATTCTGACGGACCCGCATCCACCCTATACCAAACACGGCGCGGGCCGCAGTCCATGTATTTATCAGGAAGGCGAAAACGATATGCAAGATATTTCAAAATATGACCAAATATTAGATGCACTCCAATCATTATTGGATAGCCAGAATCTACAGACGATCACGGTAAGCGAAATTGCCCAAAAAGCCGGCATTGGCAAAGGGAGCATTTATTACTACTTCTCTTCCAAGGAAGCTATTTTAGAAGCACTGATCGAGCGGAATTATAAGAAACCTTTGGAAACAGCAAAAAACTTGGCAAAACAGACCGATATACCGCCATTTACACGCATGGCAATGATCCTGCAGGCATGCCGGAACGCTTCGGTGGAATATATGCGGCAGGATACGTCCTCCTCTTCGTTTGGGGCACAGGAAAAAGCCTATCTGCACCAAAAATATGTAACGTACTTAATCAGCGAGCTAAAGCCGGAACTTACCGCAATTATTGAACAAGGCATTGCAAGCGGCGAGATCCATTTCGGGTATCCGGCGGCTCTGGCGGAGATCGTATTGATTGTGCTGACTGTCAAATTGGGCAATTCACTGCTGCCGTCTACACAGGAGAATATCGAAGAGACTATGAGGGCATTGATTTCGCTTTTAGAAAAAGGGACGGGGAACCCGGCGGGGTCGTTGAATTTTTTGCTGGCCTTATAAGCGGTGGGGGTATGGCGGGGTGTACGCTGGAATCCAGCCACCGCCCACCATCCGGCGTCCGCCTCAAATCTTTGTCTGCCGTTTACATCTCCGCACCTTTATTCGTAGAGGTTTGAACGCAATACAACCCTTACAAGCCTCGTTACGCAAGCTTGCAGCTCCTCTTTGGCAAGTGTCCCTTGATCCAGTTCTTTGCGCAGGTTGTCGTGGTCCATCGGTTTCCCTGGCATTACAAGGTCGTTGCCGGCACGCATACAGCCTGCCGCAGTACAGTCTTCCCCTTGTTCCGTTGTTGTCCAGTCTGTCATGATTACGCCGTCAAAGCCCCATTCCTGCCTGGCCACTGTGGTACATAGGTCTTTGCAGTTTGCGGCATGGACGCCGTTGATCAGGTTATAGCTGGTCATAATCGACATTGGTTTTGCTTCTTTGACCGCTATTTCAAACCCTTTTAAATAAATTTCCCGCAAGGTACGTTCTGATAGGATGCTGTTGGAACCCATACGGTTGTCTTCCTGGTTATTGCAGGCAAAATGCTTGATCGTCGTACCGCATCCTTGGATACGCTGTACGCCTTTTGTCATCGCGGCAGCCATTTTCCCACTAAGCAGCGGGTCTTCGGAGTAATATTCAAAATTCCGGCCACATAGCGGATTCCTGTGGATATTCATACCTGGAGCCAGCCACAGCGTTACGCCAAACTGTTCCATTTCTTCTGCAATAGCTGTGCCAGTTTCCTGCAATAGTGCTTCATCCCAGCTCTGTGCCAGCAGCGTGCCAACGGGGATGGCTGTACAGTATTGGTAATACTTCGTCCCTTCATATACAATATCGCTACAGAAAAAACCATGTTCGAACCCCGCTTCAAACGGAGGCATCTGGATGCTGCCATCTTTTACGGAATATTCCTGTGTCAGCCGCAGGCCAGCCGGGCCGTCTGCCAATACGATATTGGCAACCCCATCCCCATATGCCGCCGTGCTTGTTTCGCCTGCGGAACCTGGCACGGTAATCCCGGATGAACCAAGGTTGCTGCCCTGCCCTTTGCCTGGGTCGCCTGTTGCCAGCTGGATTAATTGTGCGGTATCCAGTTGTTTTACGATCTGTGCTGCTTTGTCATTATCCGGTTCAAACGGTGCATTATAATCTACTACTTGTGTCTTAACCCCTGACAAATCCCAGTCTGCCTGTATAACGCCACGGCTGCGTGCACTGGCAACCGCAGCTTCATAGCGTGCCAGCCGCTCTTGCTCCGGAATGGACAACTCCGATACTGTCTCGCCAACTGGCAGCGGGCAGATATTTTTCACCTTTACAAGCACCTTTTTTGGCTGGTTTAGGGCAAGCAAGGCCTCCAGGCTGCTGCCTTCCAAGGAATCCCCGATCCAGACCCCATAAATACCGCTTTCCAGTATCCACTCTGCCTTAGACGGGTCGTAGGAAGCCATCTGGTAGGCCGGGAAACGGATGGCCAGCGTTTCGCTTTCTCCAGGCGCTAAATTGGATGTCTTTGCAAACCCGCACAGCCGCCGGAATTCTTTTTCCAGGCCAGCTGCAGGCGCCGTCACATATACCTGTACGACTTCCCTGCCGCTGTATACCGTACCAGTGTTTGCAACCTTAATTTCCAATTCTACGGTTCCGCCTGCTGCTATACGGGCCAGTTCCATGGAAAACGATGTATAGGACAGGCCATATCCAAAGCTATATTTCACCGGGATTTGAAAGGAATCAAAATAACGGTACCCAACATAGATGCCCTCTTCATACTTTTCCTGGCTGACATCCCCGTTATTATGGGAAAATGTCCCAGCATTTGGATAGTCTTTATATGCGTTGGCCCAGGTATCCGTCAATTTTCCGCCCGGCGCAACCCGGCCGCTTACTATATCCGCAAAAGCATTGCCGCCCTCCATGCCTGGCTGCACGATCTGCAGGATACTGCAAATATTTTCATAGCCTTCGGTAAAAGAAAGGTCTACCAGGCCGCCCGTATTAATAACCAAGACCACTTTTTCATACAACCAGCACAAATCTTGCATATCCTTTGCTTCTTTTTCTGTCAGGCAATAATCGCCTGGCTTGTCAAAGCGGTCCGACCCTTCCCCGGCCACCCGGCTTAACACATAAATAGCTGTATCCGTGCCTGTATCCGTAATATCCGGGCCATCCGGCATAGAAAACGGGCAGGAGGCGTATGCAAAAAAGAAAGCCAGGTCACCACTGTCCTGCGCCTCGTCTGCTTTGTTGCGGATACGCTGCTTCCATTCCAGCCTTGCATTTTGGTAAATCTGGCTATATGCATCTAGCCAGCCCTTACTGGTGATCTGGTAGCCGGCATTGACAAGCCCCTGGTAGATGCTGACCGACTCCCTTTCGTTTACATCGCCGGAACCAGTTCCGCCTTTGACCGTATGCACAGCCCCTGGCCCAAACAGTGCAATTTTGCTGCCCATTGGAAGCGGAAGCACCTGCTTTTCATTTCTTAACAACACCATCCCTTCCGCCGCGGCACGCCTGGCAATCGCACGGTGCGGCGCTTCGTATGCAGATGCTTCTGGTGATGTAGAGCCGTAAAATGGCCTTTGTTTGATTGTTTTTCCCATTTCTGCTTTTCCTTTCCTTTCATTTTAACCACTTTTTGTTCAACCTATTTCAAACAGCGGCGTAGAAAAATACCGTTCTGCCGTATCCGGCAAAATTGTGACAACTGTCTTATTCCTGCCCAGTTTTTCCGCCATTTTTATGGCCGCCGCTACATTGGTACCGCTGGAAATCCCGCATAGGATACCTTCCAGCCTTGCAAGGTCTTTGGACGTCTGGAGCGCTTCCTCATCGGAAACAATATAAATATCTTCGTAAATATGCTGGTTTAAGATCTGCGGTATAATACCGTCCCCAATGCCCATCTGCAAATGGGTACCAATGGAACCGCCGGATAAAATAGCGGCATCTTGCGGTTCCACTGCCCATATCAATATGTCTGGGTACTGTGCCTTTAACACTTCCCCAATCCCAGTAATGGTACCGCCCGTCCCGATTCCAGAACAAAACCCGTCTATCTGTCCTTCTACTTGTTCTAAAATTTCCACGCCAGTATGGTATTTATGGGCAATGGGGTTGGCTGGGTTTTCGAACTGCTGTGGCACAAATACATTTGGGTCTTGGGCTGCCATGCGCAGCGCCGTTTCCATGCATTCTTCGATACATGCGCCGATATTGCCTGCATCGTGGATTAAGATTAGCTCTGCGCCATATTGGCGCACTAATTTGCGCCGTTCCTCACTGACGGAATCCGGCATAATAATCCTTGTCTGGTAGCCGCGCACCGCCCCGATCAACGCAAGCCCAATGCCCTGGTTGCCGCTTGTCGGTTCGACAATGATGGTATCCTTATGTATGCGCCCTTCTTTTTCTGCACGCAAAATCATCTGATAGGCAGTCCTGGTTTTTATGGAACCGCCGACGTTTAAACCTTCAAACTTGACAAGCACCTGTGCGCTGGTATCCGGTACCATACGGTTTAAGCGGATCATAGGGGTATGGCCTACGGCTTCTAATATATTGTTATAAATCATGTGGTACAGTCCTCTTTCCTCTTTCTGAACATATTCTAAATGCCGGCTGCCTTTGGAAGCTGCCGCATCTTTCTTTTCCCTTACTATAACACAATCTGGTTTTGGCGTAAACCAGGGATTTTCGTTACTATTCATGGCCTGGGGGCCACTCACAGTAACAATTCGGGGCGATATTGAAAGTTTGCTCCGCAAAATCGCCCCTCACTCCTGAATCATGTTCTCACGGAATGCGCAGTTTATGCGCATTCCTGGCCCGTGAATAGTAACGGATTTTCATAGATTTACATCTTGATTTTCTTCGGATGGTACCCTATAATAACTTACATGTACCAGTTCTGGGAGGAGTGCGGGCCTGCCCGTACCGCCAGTGTCTCGGTTCACACACAGATTATCCCGGAGGAACACTTGGCGGCTGGTACAAAAGTTGTCTAGCACCATCTCCCATTTTGCCCATATAATATAAAAAAACAATACCGGATTATGATATGGACACAAAACACTGCGCTGGCCTTTATTATTTATCTTCGATTGCCTGTATGCTGGCTGAATGCCTAGATGAAAAGCAGTTAAACCTGCTCTCGGCCGACCTGTCCGCACTTTCTGAAATGATAGAATCTATCCTTGTGCGCAAATTCCCGGAAGATATAGAAAATTGAACGATGCAAGATTGAAAACGAAGCCGTGTTAGAAATACACAGCCCAATGCCATTTACTTAAGCGTAGCCGTACAGATAGGGTGTTGCATGTGGCCTCCCAGCCCCCATCCGGCGTCCGGGAGGCCACAATGAACAGCGTTCCTAGTCAGGCATTTTCTGGGCCAGGTTGTGTGGAAGTCCACCATTATTTATTCAATGTCCGGCTTTTGCCCTACATGTGCTCCCCACATACATTCTGTCATTTCCATATCCGTAAAAACTGCTGTAAAGCTGGAATCTTCCGGGCTGCACGCATAGATTCCAAAACGGGCTGCCCCTGCGCCTTCCCACATATGGCAGATCCGCATTTGGGAGAACTTTATCCCATCCCGGGAACACTCAATACAGTAATCATCCTGCCTCCGGCTAAACCGGTACCACATTTCTTTTACATCAGCTGGAATTGCTGTTGTAGCCCAATCGGAATATCCATGGTTGGTTACCACAGAGCCAAGGTGCTGGTATTCGCTATTTTCATATTCTACCGACCCTTTCAACCAATTTTCGGAATCCAAATACATAACAACCCCACATTGGTCAAAACGGTGGCTGCTGCTTTCAAAGGATGTTTTAACCGTAAAGGAAAAAAACGGTTCCTCTGTTTCTACCTGGAACACTGGCGCATTATCATTGCGGAAATGGTAGTACGTCCGCTGCCATAGATCTGTATGCGGCTCTGTAGTGATTTCGATACGCCCATCCTGGACGACGTAATTTTTCGGTTCCCTTACCCATTGAAACTTTTTCATATCCATAAACATTTCCTCCTCCAATCTTAAATCTAGTTTTTAATTATTATATTTTCCTTTGTATCACCTGTTTTTCTTGTATCCACATTCCGGGCATACATCCCTGCCTTGGTACACATGGCCACAGCGGAAGCAGCATATGGTATCATGGGTTTCTTTCGCAAGGTAATTCAGTTTCCTGGATGCCGGTTTTTCCTGCAGGTACTGGATAAATTCCTCCAATATCCCGGCCCATTCAGCCATCTCGCCGCCGCTGACCGCATAAGGGAGTTTATGCCTGGCGCCGTTTGTTTCTTCCAAATTTATTTTCCGGTTCAAAAGCCCCGTAGATGCAGTAATCGAAGCAATGGAAGAAATAGGGATCCCATAAGAATTCAGCCGTGTACCATAAAATAAATTTTCCGGTGTTAAAAGCATCCCTTCCCTGCCGCTGTGGTTTCTGGATGTATCAACTGAAAAAATAGGGTATTCAAACATATCCCTGTCAGCCGCATAGGCTAAGAGCGCAGCATCTATGGCACGGGTTTCCTCTGGTTCGGCTGTTTTTAACATGACTTTCCGTGCCGGGTAAAAATGGTGCCTTGGGTTTTCTTTGATCACACCCTGCATTTGATCCTGAAGCTTTTTTCCTAACAGCTCGCATTCATCGGTACGGATCTTTTCCAGCCGCCTGGAAAGCAGCTGGAGTGCATTGCTTTTTAATTCCGGCAGAAAACTTTCTGCGTCGATCTGCTCATAGGCGGCTGCTGCTTCATTAAAATCCATCTGCTGCGCATGGCCTGCCAGTTCCTCCAGACGTTCTTCATCCAGGCTCCTTACTTTTTCCTCAATTTTTTCCAAATATGGCGCTACATTTTCATCGTCAAATTCCTGTTCTTCCAAGCGGCGCATTAGGCTGACATAGTCCCCGCGGCTTACTTTGCGGGAACGGCGGACGATATTGGTGATTTCCTGTTTTTCGGCTGCCTCCCGTTTTTGCCGCAGTGTTTCTGTATAAGGGGATAAGTCGACACCTTCGTATGCCTGAAGCTTTTTTTCTAAATTCTGGTATCCCGCCCGGCCTAAACGCTGTGGGGCATTTTCCAGAACCTGGCGCACCTCCTCGGCACCGCGCTGTGTACGGTATTGTACAAGCCTGTCTAAATACCCCTGCTTGACCTGT
The DNA here is from genome assembly GCA_947089855.1 of uncultured Eubacterium sp. GTDB lineage: Bacteria > Bacillota > Clostridia > Lachnospirales > Lachnospiraceae > Eubacterium_J. The sequence goes on along the minus strand of CAMUML010000046.1, from coordinate 6,619 downwards.
GCTGGCAGTTCTTCCTTTTCTATATCCTGTATGGCTTTTTGTATCTGCGCATAACTGCGGCTCTGGCTGCTTTCGACTTTTTTTTCAACCGCGTCTGTCTTTTCCTTAAACTGCGCTTCCTCGATCGGCTGTAAAAGCGCTTTTTTGTCGTATTCACTGATCGCAGGGTCGTTTTGTATCTGTTTTTTTAACTCTGTTTTCTGCCGCTCGGATAGCCGTTCCAAGACGCCAAGGCGGGCCTGGTATTTTTCGATTTTTTCATCTGCAACAGAAGGCTTGCCCTGCCGGTTGGACGCATTGGTTACGCCACCAGACGGGCCTGTTGCACCGGAACCTGTACTGCCTGGCCTACCATTCTGCCGGCCTGATGCATCAGGGGCACCGCCGCTGGCACTGCCTGGCTTCCCGTTATAGGAAGCCAAAGCCGCTGCACCGCTGCCCATTCCACCCGAGCTGCCACTAGATGGGCCAGCTGCCGTGCGGTCCATTCCGCCTGGGCTGCTGCTAGATAGGCCAGCTGCCATGCGGCCCGTTCCGCCTGGGCTGCTGCTAGATGGGCCAGCTGCTGTGCGGTCCGTTCCGCCTGGGCCGCTTGCGTGCCCAGCCCTTCTGCCGCCCAGCGCATCCTCTGCCTGCCCAGCTGCCCGGCCTGCACCCAGGCTGCTGTCAAAATTCCCCGTCTGCCCATCCCCAGCCTGTGCGTGTTGGCTGCCCGCTGGCTGTAACCTGCCCCCCGGCTGACGCGGTGCCGGCCCGCCAGACAGATTCTGTACCGCCTGGCCTGCACCTGGCCCCGCTGCCATATGCCTGGCTGCCCCAGCTGCCAAATCCTCCATCCCACGCTCTTTTATCTGCTGGCGGATCTGCTTTTCATGCCTTCGCACAGCAGTATCCGGATAAAAACCTTCTTCTACCCGGTGGGCAAAGCGCCTGAATACATGGTCCGGCAAGCTGCCAAACTGCCTGCTGAACGTTTCCATCTGCTTAAGCGCATCATCGGCATCCAACAAAATATCCGGGTTTTCCTGCCCGCCCACTGTTTTTTGCCCTTCTTTTTCAAGCCTTTGGTTGCGCAAAGCTTCGTATTCATTGTATTTAAAATTGGCTGTCCGCTGCGCTGCGTGGCCCATAAGCTCCAAATAATCTTCGTAGGCCCTAGTGTCTTCTTCAAATGCCATTTCATAAATGATGCCCTCTGCGATCAGCCGCCCTGGACGCGGCGTGTAAAAGCAGCAGCAGTCACGGCAGGTATAGGCCCGTGCCAGATAAACCCCTTTTTCCTCAGTATCAATACGGACCTCCTGGCCTTCCGGATAGACCGCCATATGCAGCTTCTGCGAACAGACCGGGCATTGGTAGCCAACCAGGTAGAAATTATTGCCGATCCGGTCTTCCTGGCGCTGCTGCAGCGAAGTTTCTTCCTTTTTAAATACCCGCTCGCGGTTTTTCCAGACCAGCTTATGCCAAAGCCCCTGCGCTTCCGCCCCTGGCTCTTCTTCGGGCGCTTTTTCTGCCTGCAGTGCCGTTTCCAGCACTTCTTCATAAGTAACACGTACGCCTACTTTGTAAAACCGGAAGTTCTCCTTGCGGTAGGAGGGCTCAATGTAATACGTATGTAATATTTTTTCAAACAGCTGGTTTAGCTGCTGGAAATCCTGCTCTACACGCAGGCCCCTTAATTTTCCCCACTTACCAAATGCGTACAAAGACAGGTTCACTAAATCCTGCAATGCGGGATGTTTGGCAATATCCAGCACCTGGCCTTCCTGGATAGGCAAGTCAAAAAGGTTTGTGAGGATTTCCTTTGTGTCAAAATCCATAACCAGGGAGCGCACAACACCCTCTAAAATAAGCTGGCTATCGATCACTATAAACCGCCCCGTCCATTCCACCTGTTCCCCCATTGCCTGCAGCAATGTATTAAATGTTTGTTCCTGTTCCTGGTTTGCTTGCAAAACGAGCATGTTAGGCACCCCATTCCTTTCTATTCCAACAGCCTTTTATACTGCGCACCAGTTAAATTTACAGTATAACCTGACTGCAGGCCGCCAGCCAGGCACTTTCTTGGTTACGTTACTGTACATTCTGGCGGTTTGCAGTATAACTGGTAACCGTTACGCCGCGCCCTTGCCCCTTGCCTTTCAACAGCTTTTTGTATGCTTTTAATTTTCGTGCAGGGACTTTTATTTTGGCATTTGGCGCTATCCCCTGGAAAGCATCCTCGCCAACTTCTTTTAAATCCAACGACTGGATCCGGACCATATCCAGCTTGCTGCAGCCCTGGAATACGCGGATGCCAATAGAAGCCAAATGTTTTCCAACCGTTGCTTTTTTTAACCCCAGGCATCTGCAAAACGCAAAATCTGCTATGGAAGCTACCGTTGGCGGCAAAGAAATGGATGTTAGGCGGATACAGCCATGAAACGCACGGTATCCGATACGGGCTACCCCATCCGGAACTGTAATGGACCGTAGGCTGCTGCAGCGGTAAAACGTCCAATCTGCAATAGATGTAATATATTTTGGCATACGCACATCCTTTAAGCTGGTGCAGCCTTCAAACGCCTGTTTGCCAATGCTGGTTACGCTGTCGGGTATCAATATCGTTTTTAAACTGCTGCACTCCGTAAATGCCCGGCGTCCAAGGGAAGCTGTTTTTTTTGGGATGGAAACTGTTTCCAGGCGGATACAGGATGCAAAAGCATCCTTGCCAATGCTGGTTATCTGCTTTGGAAGCGTAATGGAACCCAGGTTTTTGCAGGATGAAAAAGTACCCTCTTTGATACTGGCAACCCCGTCTGGAACCACAACGCCTGTAAGGCTGGTACAGCCGCTAAATGCAGATACCCCTATATCCTTAAGGCTGCCTGGCAGGCGGATATTTTTAAGCCCGGTACAGCACATAAACGCGTAGTCCCCAATCTTTCTTAAGCTGTCCGGCAACTGGATACCCGGTAAATTTTCACAAAAAGCAAATACCCTGTCGGCAAGCTCTGTTAGGCTGCCTGGCAACGCAGGGGTTTTTTTCAGGCTGATACATTGGTAAAAGGCCCGGCTGCCGATAGTTTGAAGGCCTGCCGGCCAGGTAATCTCCGTTAGCCCCGTACAGTTTTCAAACGCGCTTTCCCCAACCGCGGCAATGCTGTCTGCGAGCACAACAGATGCCAGGCCGCGTTTCCCCTCAAATGCTTTTGGGCCAATACGTGTAACCGGCTTCCCGCCAATTTCAGCTGGGACAGCGACATCGGGTTCCAAACCGGAATACCAGGTAATTTCCAGCGTCCCATCATCTAAGGTGCGGTATTGGAAACTGTTTTGCGCACTGTCCGGCTGTGGTGCCTGCGTAGCCCCGTTTTGCAGTTTTGCCCCGTTTAATGCCTCATTTCCAGTACCCACCTGGATTTTTTGCCAATCCTGCCTGCCACCCTCATAATAAACCTGTTTCAAGCTTTGGCAGCCGGCAAAGGCATTGCTTTCTACGGTCCCTACACTTTTGGGAATAACGGCAAACCCAAGGCTGCGGCAGTCAAAAAATACGTCCTTTGCAATGGCCGAAATACCTTTGGGGATATGGATGCCCTGCAGGCTATGGCAGCCGTAAAAAGCGCTGGCACCGATCTTTTCCATCCGCTGGGGCATAATAACTGTTTCCAGGCTGCGGCAGCCATAAAAGGCCCTGTCCCCAATGGAAGCAATACTGCTTGGCAGCTTTACGCTTTTTAAACTGCCGCACCCTTCAAAAAACGATCCTTGCAATTGCACCATGCCTTTTGGCAGCTTTACGCTTTTTAAACTGCTGCATCCAGAAAATACACCGGAGCCGATTTCGGACACGCTGTCTGGAAGCGTAACCTCTTCTAAACTGCTGCACCCTTCAAATGCGCCAGAAGCAATCCGTACCACACTGTCTGGCACCACAAGCTTGGCAACTGTACTGCTTAGGTGGGGTTCCATCAGCATCCCTCCAAAAAAATCAAGGCTGGTTACTTTCTTGCCGTTTAAAGTTTTAGGGATAACAAGTTCTTTGGCCCTGCCTGTGTAGGCACGCAGCTCGATCGCGCCATCATCAAGGATATTATATTCAAAACCGCTCTTTTGGTCGATGATGTCGCCATTTTGAGTCTCTGTATAACTTTTTGCTGCCAATAAACGGCTACTTGCCACCGGCCGCATATCGAGCAACGTGCTAGGCTTTGCTTCTTCGGCCGCTGTGTCCGCCTTACTTGCAAAGCTGGAAGCCTGGCCTGCTGCAAACAGGAATGCCAGTATCAAGGATATGGTTTTCGATTTCATATGTCTCCTCCTTACCAATGCTGCTTAGAAACTGCCCCTTACTGCCGCTAGACCGGCCTGACGCATTGCTTTTACTACAGCTTTGCCTGTCGGCCTACTGCTAGCCGTCCAGTGGAGTATGTGGTACTTTCTTTATTATTTCGGCAAAGTCGCGCTATATATAAACCAACTGCGTTACATCCAGATCGCCTGATCCACTACATTCTTTATCCGCTCTACGGTCCTGTCCCCGATACGGTATATTTTCCGCAGATCCGCTTGTGTACATTCCGCTAATTGGCCAACCGTGCGATACCCCTCCGATTTTAACCTTGTAATTTTATCATCAATCAACCCATATGGAAATATATCTGATTTTCTTAATTTTTCTATATCAAAACTGAGTATGCCCAAATTGTTTTCAATGTCAATTTCCGGCAAAATTACTTCTTAATATATCAAAATTATTTATCCCACCCATACTATTTTCCATCCTGTGCAAAAATATTGCAAAATTTATTTTAAAAAACCGCTAAAAAAGGCAAAACAAAACCCCCTCACAGGCAACAGCCCGTAGGGGGTAAAAACCATCCTTCCACCGCCTGCTCTGGCGGCCTGCTTTTTCGTTACTGCCAAGAACGCAACACTATGCCTGCCAGTTTATGCTGCTTTTTCTTTTGCGATCTCTGCAAGCTTTGCAAAACCTTCTGCATCATTAACTGCCATTTCTGCCAGGATCTTGCGGTTTAAGTCAATATCTGCACATTTCAAACCATACATAAACTTGCTGTAGGAAATGCCGTTCATCCTTGCTGCGGCATTGATACGTGCAATCCATAACCTGCGGAATTGCCGTTTTCTTTCTTTACGCCCTACATACGCGCTTGCCAGCGCACGCATAACGGACTGTTTTGCAACACGGTACTGTTTTGAGCGGGCGCCCCTGTACCCTTTCGCCAATTTTAGTACTTTTTTATGTTTTTTCTTGGCATTTAAGCCGCCTTTTACCCTTGCCATATCTGATTTCCTCCTTTACTTTAAATGTATGGTAATAACCGCTTCATTGGCTTTACGTTTGACTCGTCAACAAGTGCCGGTTTTCTAAGGTTCCTCTTGGTTTTCGGGGATTTTTTTGTCAAAATATGCCTCCGGTAAGCTTTATTTCTTTTTAATTTTCCAGAGCCTGTCACTTTAAAGCGCTTTGCTGCGGACCTTTTTGTTTTCATTTTTGGCATTGTTTCTTACCTCCTTAAACTCCAATTATTGTATGTCATTATTTTCTCTCTGCCAGCACCATGCTGATTGCGCGTCCTTCGACTTTTGGCGCTTTTTCCACTATCGCCGCCTCTTCCAGCTCCTTGGCAATATCATCTAAGATATGCTTGCTGCTGTGCATATGGGCCATTTCGCGTCCACGGAAACGGAGGGTAACCTTTACCTTGTTCCCTTTGGACAGAAATTTCCTGGCGGCATTTATTTTGGTATTCAAATCATTGGCATCGATATTTGGCGAAAGGCGCACTTCCTTTAATTCCACCACTTTCTGCTTCTTCCTGGCCTCTTTTTCTTTCCTAGCCAGTTCATAACGGTATTTGCCGTAATCAATAATCTTGCATACCGGCGGTTTTGCGGTCGGCGCAATCTTTACCAGATCAAGCTCTGCCTCCTGCGCAAGTTTCATCGCTTCTTTTGCGGACATAATGCCAAGCTGCTGTCCGTTGTCACCAATCACACGAACTTCCCTGTCACGGATTTGTTCATTAATCATTAAATCACTAATGGTTTTACACCTCCAAAAAAATAAAGTGGATAGGCAGACCATCCACTTCCAAAGACACCATTCAGCATACTGAATAAACATTGTCCATATTAACGCTTAGTCACGCATCAGTGCTAAGGTGAGAGTGGATACTCTACTTTGTTTTTACAACAGTTATTACGATAGCATATTCTGGGAGTGGTGTCAAGGTGTTTCTTTGTGTTCCTTCAATAAGTCTTTTGGCAAAGTCATAAAAAATCTGCTATAAGGAATGGGGGATTTCCATGAAAAAACGGGGGCTTACAGATATTCTTTCCCAGGCCCTGCCGGATCAGCGCAGGGACAACCGCCATATCCCTTTTGATATCCTGCTGTGCCTTGCTGTTGCAGCCAAGCTGAAACGTAAGGGCCAGCCTTACGGATGTCCCCTTTGCAGTGACGGAAGCGGAGCTGCTGGCAGAGCTGGGCTGGAACCCCTGGGACAATGCTCATGTACGATAAAATAACACACAAGACTTTTGATAGACAGTAGCCCACTATTCCGTATTTTTTCTTAAATCTTCGCAAAAGTGCTTGCTTGTGACGCAA
>CAMUML010000045.1 GCA_947089855.1 uncultured Eubacterium sp. | reverse complement strand
TCCAATATCGCCCCGAATGGTTACTGTGAGCGGCCCCCAGGCCGTGAATAGTAACGGCTGGACTTGTGGACGCCCATAACCGCCACTAGCAAAAACCCCACCCTGCATCCATACAAAGCCTCTCGCCAAGCTGCCTCATATAGAAATAAGGTGGAGTTTCCTCAATCTGTCCTTGTCCGTTTTTTCGCAGATAAACCGCTACAGCAGCTCATCTACATTTAAGCCTTTCACATCCTCCGCAACCAGTTTCATTTTCAGCATCATATCAGAAACTTCCTGCTGGACATTGCTCTTGACATTCTGCATTTTCAAAAGCCCTTCCGTCATTGGGTCGCCCCACATAGCATCGGATTCCTCCCGTTCGCGGCGCTGTACGTGTTCCTCCGCTTTTTCCGGATCTGCAAGTGCTTCCATAAGTTCCTTGCGTTCTTTGGCTGCTTCCAGCTTTTCTTGCTCTTCCTTTTTTTCTTCCTTGCCTTCTTCGACTTTTTCCTGTTCTTCTTCGTTCTTTTCGTCGATATTGTCTTTTGCTTCCTCAATGAGCATCCCTTTTATCTCATCGCTGGCAGCTTCCAGTATTTTCTCAGCATCCTTGTTTGCATCTATCATTTTATGGTATTTTAAGCGTTCTAGCTTTGTAGCACGGATGGTTCCGCTTTCTTCATAGATACCCTGCTTTGCTTCCTGGATCTTTAAAAGTGGGATGTCTTTGCCGGAATCTGCTTCCAATGCCCGCTGTTGGTATTCCGTATAGCCTTTTTCGCCATACCCTTGCCCCTCCAGCTCTTTGGCGCGCGCCAGTTCATCTGGCGACATAAACTGGCCTACCACATTGCGTTTTTTCCGGTTGTACTTTTCAAGTATCTCCAGGTCTTTTTGTTCCTGGCTATCTTTTTCCACACCATATTCCTGGCGGAGCTGCTCTTTTTTTTCATCGATTTCCTTTACGGTCTTGCTGTTCTCGCTTAAAACCCTGTGGTGTTCGTCTAAACGTGCCGCACGCTCGGATAAGTCGTTATCAAGCTTACGCTCCCCGGTATTGGTATCGCCAATGATCTTCTTTACCCGTTTTTGCGCCAATGCACGTTTGCGCTCAATCGGGTCAAACTGCCCATTCAAATAAGAACCTTGAAAAGACTTGCTGCCCTTATTGGCTTTCCCAGTTTTTCCTGCCGTCGTATTATATGCGTAAGAATCCGCATCCACACCAGCAAACAGGCTTATATTTTGATTTACTTTCATATGCCAAACCCCCTTTAAATTGCAAAATCAAATTTCTGGCCCACCTGGCGTTCCATATCTGAACGGATATACTGGCTTCTTTGTGCAAAGATCGCATCCTCTATCTTGCGCAATAGCTCTTCCACAGAATCTGCAGTAACCGTAATCGTATCTTCATCTTCGGAATCCGTTATACCTTCTGCTTTACCGTACTTGCCTGTTTTCTTTTCCTCCTGTATTTTTTGTTCCCGCCGTTCCTCAGCACGCTTTTGTTCCGCTGCTTTTTGTTCTTTTTTCTTTGCTGCGGCTTTTTGCTGTGCTTTTTTCGTAATACGGTCTTTTTGCGCTGCAAGCGACTTGTCGATCACTGCAAAAAATGATGCATTTCCGCCGTCATTTACCTGCATCCCGTATGTTTTTACATGCGATGCATTGACGCCCAGACTGTCTTTGACCTGGTTTAGCTTTGTAGCTGCCCCGCTTATTATCCCTTCATACTGGCTACGGAACTTTTCATCCTCCGCCATGCGTTCGATTTTTTCCTCATCGATCAAGACAACCATACGGTTTTTATTTGCATAGCTGCCTGCGTTTGCCTGCGCATATCCTTTCATATCCTTGCTGACCAGGATAAAGTCCATATTGGAATATTTCTTCCTCAGCTGGTCATAGTATTTCTGGCCTTTTTCACTTAACTCCGGCTCCCCGATCGTCCTGCCGTTCGTCACTTTCGACGTTTTCCTGGCTGGGGTGCTTTCATAAGCTTGCTGGGTTTCCTTCATATTCTTCGTGTTTTTTGTATTTTTGGAATTCTGCGCCGTTTTGTCATAATTTGCTGCGGCAGTATAACCGGCTGCTATGCCTGCCTCTGTCTGTGTAATTGGGTTCATGCTTTTTCCTCCTTGAAAATATAATTCAATTCCTTTTACCGCCAGTCGGGACTGGCATCTATGCATTTTTTTAGGGTCAACGGAACAGGTCAAACTGGCTGGCCAGCTGGGAATAAACGTTTCCAGATCCATCATACTGGCTGGATACGCTCTGCATGCCCGCCTGCGCATTGTCAGAAATCCGCTCCGCCAAAAACGCCGTACGCGAAGCCAGTATGCCGGAAGCGCCAAACACCTGTTCTACCGTATCGACCGGCGCCTTTTTGAATATTTCTTTATCCAAAGACAAAGCCCCGCCTTTTCCAACTGTAATCCCGATTTCAGCAAATGCCTGGCTGTTGCCGGATGCTGTTTCCTGAAGCATTTCACGGTAATACTGGTTTAATACGCCAGGCGCTTTTTCCAGCCCGGCAAGGGTCGCATTATAATGGCCAATATAGCTTTGCACTGTTTCATACAGTTCTTCCGAATTGCCGCTTTCCTTTATCTTTTGGAAAAACGACTCCGCCCCAGTACCCGCAAGCTTTTGCGCCTGCTCTTTTAAGCCGTCGGCTGCCTTTTCCAGTTTCCTGTACTCAGCTGCCGTCTTGCCAGAAACTTCATGGTTTTTTTGCAAGGCATCCAGCAAGGTATCTTTTGACGTTTCGCCGTCTTCATTCATATAATGAAGCAGGCTGTTCTGGTTAACTGGTATCCCTGTCCGTTTCGCTGTTGCATCCAGCATCTGGTTTGTAATCCGCATGATAGAAACCTCCCGTCCGGTGTCGAATAATGTCTTTTTCTATTTCCTTCATATATTATATCGGCAAAAGTAGAGAAACTTAACAGAAAATGTCATGAATGGTTTGTATAGGGCCCTATAAGAAAAGCTTATAGTTACTATTCACGGCCTGGGGCCGCTCATAGTAACCATTCGGGGCGATATGAAAAGTTTGCTCCGCAAAACCGCCCCTCACTCCTGCATCATGTCCTCACGGAATGCGCAGTTTATGCGCATTCCTGGCCCGTGAATCAATGTCATTAACTTAGGCTCTTTCCTGCTGAAATTCAGCTATGCAAAGCCTTGAATTACCAGGTGCTTTCTAATACTGGTCAAGGGGCCAGATGGCTTAAGTAAATGACATTGCCAGTGAATAGTAACAGCTTATAGCCCCCTTGCCATGTGTTGTGAATTTTGCTGTTGAGTTTTACAGTAGATTGGGTTATAGTAATATGATGCTTGCGATAGATTTTTTCACAGTTTAGGTGTATAATGCTGGATGTGAGGGGTATTGCATGGCAAATTGGAGGTGTTGATATACAGAATGATTCGATATGCTGATTTTCATGAGTTTACTGTTTTGAAAGAATATGACAAGCACATTTCTGAACTTGAATTGCAAAACAGCATCCATGCCGGGAGAGTTTTAGTCATGTATCAAAATGATAACTTAATAGGATGGTTAAGGTTCGGACTGTTTTGGGACAATATACCGTTTATAAATATGCTGTATATTTTGGATGGTTACAGAAAAAAAGGAAACGGTACAGAACTTATTTCCTTTTGGGAAAAAGAAATGGCAAAAAAGAACTATAAGCGGGTTTTGACATCCACACAGTCAAATGAACAGGGGCAGTTCTTTTATCGGAAGATAGGTTATACGGAATGCGGAGCGCTTTTACTGCCCGAAGAACCTTTGGAAATACTTTTTATCAAAGACCTAATACGATAAATCAGCTTATGTGATGGTTAATTAAGGAATATATTCAATACCCGCTTCATCTAATTTTCTGCATTGTTCCAGAATATCAGCGGCCGTATATCCTTTATTTGCAAGGCCAGGCTTATGTAGGGACTCCGCTTTCTTCGGCTGCGGACACAGAAAACAATTACCGTTTTCCCGTAAGCGGAAACTGCCTTGTGCCCTACCGTGCTTATGGAAAAGATGTTTATATAGACCGTGTTTTGTATGGCCGCCGTGATTATATGCGTATTCTGCTCGGTGATGCGCAGACAAATGGAACAAACGAATAACAGCATCATACTCCCCGCGTTCCTTTTGGCGATATATGAAAAAGACGGCCTACCGCATGGCCAAGAGTGGAATAGACGGGAATCGAACCCGTGTCCAAAGACCTCTCCACCGTACTTCTACGAGCGTAGTCTGCGATTTAACATTCCCTCTGCGGCACCCGCACAGACGCGGTGGCCGTTTCAGTAGCTTCATGATACGCCTGCATACGCAAAGCTTAATATGCATCGTTTCCTACATCGTCGATGCCTGGGTTCAGATGTGTAGGTGCATCTGATCAGACAGCTGCCCTTAGGCAGCGTATGCTAAATTATCGTTAGCGTTTAATTTTAATTTTGAGAGTTAACGCATCTCCTGCGGCCCGCTTCTCCAGCTTCAAAACCCCTGTCGAAACCTTTACTATCCCTTATGAAACTTTCTCCTATTTAAAATACCTCCTTCTTTGCTTTTTGTCAAGCAGTTTTCAAAAAAAACGTGAATGCGCCCAGGTATTTATAAATGCAACAACCTAGCCAAACGGCAGCTACCAAGAAGCGTAAGCCGAAATACCAAGCGCCACACTGGCAAGGTATAGCAAAAGCAAATGGACTGGGTAAAACAAGTAAAAGAAATATTTCAAGTTCCATCCCCGCTTCCCATTGTACATAGCAATCGAAAGGAATGCATAGGGCGCTGCAGTTTCTTCCAGGAAGAATAAGAAAGAGCAAGCACCAACGGCCACCTGCATCTCCCTGCATTTTTGAAACAAAAACATCACTATAATACATAAAACGCCTTGTGCCCCATAATCCGTGTGCAAAATATCCGCTACGGCTATACAAACGGCTGCAGCTGCACAGGCTGATACGGCCCGAAATGGTTTAGCCATTTGCCCCTTCCTAACAGCCCAGTCTATCCCTATCATAGCTGCCATCCCTAAAAATAATGTAAAAAATATATTCTGGTAGCCAAAATATAAAATTTTCCCTTGAAAAAGCAAATCAAACGGAATTTCAGATATAAATGCAAAAATCAATAGCCTCCCCGCATATTTGCTACGGCTTTTAGTATGTAAAAAACCTTCTATTAATAGGAAACAGTAGATAGGGAACGCCACCCGCCCAATGTCCCGCATTAGATTATAAGCGCCAAACAATGTTTCGTTCTGTTGCGCCCACTGCTGATAAGCATTCATATCTGCCCAGTCCAGGTCATTACCGCCCCGCATCGACAGGTACCTGCCCAAGATACCTGCTGCACAATGGTCGATCAGCATAGTAACACAAGCTATTATTTTCAACGTACTGCCGCTTAATATACGCCAGGCCGGCGTATTTTCTGCCCGCCCCTGTGCAGGTAGCCCAGATTGCATACTGTTTGTATGAACTTGCTGCATATTTTGTGCCTCCTTTTATGTAATTATCCAATACATAGTATTATACTTTATATAATATTGTCTGTCAACAAATTTAAGCATTGCTAACCGTTCAGGCCAGATATTGTATTTTTATGGATGTTACGGCATTTTATATGAGCAGCCCCCAGGCCGTGAATAGTTACCGTGAATCATGTTCTCACGGAATGCGCAGTTTACACGCATTCCTGGCCCGTGAATAGTAACTAGTTACCCACATTTAGCTACAACTTTTTACAATTTTCTATTGCTTTTTTAATTTTTTATGCTATACTGCTCTTATGGGGCATTAGCGCAGTTGGGAGCGCGTAACATTCGCATTGTTAAGGCCACGGGTTCGATTCCCGTATGCTCCACTTATAAGGCTGCACGTCGAACACCGGAAGCAACCGTTTATATCATCCGCTACGGTATCTTTTCGACTGTAAACTCCAAATTTAGCCATATTCGGGCTTTTGTGCTCGGGGTTTACAAACTACTGGCCAAGCCATTAAAACTCGAATATGGAGACTACAGAATCTCTGGAAGTAACCTAAAAACGGAATAAACTGCTTGGAACCAGCGGAAAGCACTTGAAATTTTCTTGTCGCTGTGCTATATTTAGGTTGCTAGAAGTAATTATCAGCCACTTAGAATGAAAAGGGCGTTACCGATAGACGGTTAGCCCGGATTATGTTAGACTAAAATAGCCGCACAGTTTTCCAGACCGGGGCGGCTATTTTTGTGTCTTATTACTATCTTTGCCAATTGAGTATCCGATTCCAAAGCAGGTCAAGCCGAAACTTAACACCGCAATAAGTCCCAAAATATCCATATGGTTTATTACGAAACCATTCGCTTTGATGGTTTTGCGTGCAAGAGTGTCTGTGCAGTTTAGAAATAAAGAGGCAACAGCTAAGGATTCTAGGGAGTTTGATGGATTTGAGTTCTATTTCGATAGAATGGAATTTTTCAAAGACAGAGCAAAAGCTATTGCGGGTGTTGTGTGAAGCAAGCAGATGCTTCCGTAATTTCTTAAACCAATGGTTTACCGTGTTCTATCGTTTGGCAGTTTACCCGGCCGTTTGTTTTATCTTGTTTCGTACTTTTTCATAATGTATTTTCAGGAGGCACCTATGCAGCAGCCGCAATTATCCAACCTAAAAGAAAAGCCGCACGGCACCAAATCATTTCCATGCGCTATTTACCAGACCTGTTCTGCACAAAAAGGGGTGCTGGTAAAACACCACTGGCACGATGAAGTGGAAATCCTATATTTTTTTGAAGGCGGTTTCCGTATGGAGATTAATATGGAACAATTTTTTATCCGTTCAGAATGCCTGTATTTTATCAACCCAGGGGAACTGCACAGCATTATTGCCGAAAAATCCAATAGCCCTGGAGAATATGCTATTGTTTTCGCACCGGATATACTAAGCTTTGATTCCTGCGACGCCACACAGATGCAGCTTATCCACCCCCTGTGCAACGGCAAGGTCCGATTCCCACGTTGCCTGCTGCCAAGCCACCCTGCATTTGCACCTATCCGCGACGCGTTTATGGAAATTATGCATTCCTTCGGCAATCCCCTTCCAGAACAAGCTTCCTGCCCAAACACTACCGCGCACCTGGGATGCTGCGCAAGCGGCGCTGTTACGGATGACCTAACCTGCCAGCTGTTTATCAAAGCTTCTCTATTGCGCATATTTGCAGTGCTTTCAAACTTCCTGCTATTTATCCCTGCCGAAAAAAACTACGATAAACGCGTAGAAGGGATAAAAAAGACGCTGACTTATATCCGGGAAAATTATAAAGAAAAAATATATATCCGTGACCTGGCAGCACAAGTAAATATGAATGAACAGTATTTCTGCCGCTTTTTTAAAAAGGCCATCGGAAAGCCGCCGATGGAATATATCAACGAATACCGTATGAAGCAGGCTGTACGGCTTCTGGAAGAAACGGACCTAGCGGTTATGGAGGTCTGCCTAGAATGCGGATGCAACAACTTTGGCAATTTCCTACGTGAATTCCGGAAATATACAGGGACAACCCCCTTAAAATATAAAAAACAAATGCAGGATAGGCAGCAGCTATAAAAAATTTCTTAGAAAGTCAAAATATTGTATTTTTTAATCAAATAACTGTAAGACATAGGATAGATAAGCCACTATAATGTAAGAAACAAACGGTAGAAGCAAACTTCTACAGAATCTTACACAAGTATTTGCAGGAGGCATGACTATGACAAAAAAATGGTGGCACGATAAAGTAGCTTATCAAATTTACCCAAAAAGCTTCTATGATTCTAATGGAGACGGCATCGGCGATATTCCTGGCATTATCAGCAAGCTGGACTATCTGCAGGACCTGGGTGTGGACATTATCTGGCTTTCGCCATGCTACCCTTCCCCGTTGGCTGATGAAGGCTATGACATCTCGGACTATTACAATATCGACCCGCGTTTTGGAACACTGGAAGATATGGAGCAGCTGATTGCGGAAGCAAAAAAAAGGGATATGTATATTTTAATGGATTTGGTCGTCAACCATTGTTCCGATGAACACGAATGGTTCCAAAAAGCCTGTGAAGACCCGGACGGCAAATATGGAAACTTCTTTTATTTAAGGGACAAAAAAGATGGGGAACTGCCAACTAACTGGCGTTCCTACTTTGGAGGGCCTGTATGGGAAGACCTGCCTGGGACGGATAAGCAATACCTGCATGTATTCCATAAAAAACAGCCGGATCTAAACTGGGAAAACCCGCAGCTGCGTGAAGAAGTTTACAAAAATATCAACTGGTGGCTGGACAAAGGGCTTGCAGGGTTCCGCATTGATGCAATTATCAATATTAAAAAGGCCCTGCCAATGCATAATTATGAA
Organism: uncultured Eubacterium sp.; assembly: GCA_947089855.1. GTDB lineage: Bacteria > Bacillota > Clostridia > Lachnospirales > Lachnospiraceae > Eubacterium_J. The sequence continues at coordinate 23,498 of CAMUML010000045.1, read as the reverse complement.
CCAGACCGCGCAGACGGGCTGTGCAGTATAAAAACGATGTTAAAAGAAGCACACGGCATTGGGGAATTCCTTGGTGAAATGCGCGACCGCACCTTCAAAAAATATGACGCTTTCTCCGTAGGGGAAGTGTTTGACGAAAAACCAGAAGAAATCCCGGATTTTATCGGCGACAACGGCTATTTTTCCAGCATGTTTGACTTTAATGAAACGATTTTTGGCTCCAGCGAAAAAGGCTGGTATGATTTTAAACAAATCACGCCAGATGATTATAAAAAATGCTGTTTTGAAGCACAGGCAAAAGTCGGTGAAACTGGCTTTTTATCCAATATCATTGAAAACCATGACGAACCGCGCGGCGTCAGCCGGTATATCCCACAGGGCGACTGCTGCCCACAGAGCAAAAAAATGCTGGCCGCACTGAACTTTATGCTGCGTGGCCTGCCGTTTATCTACCAAGGACAGGAAATTGGGATGGAAAATGTAACGTTTACTTCCATAGAAGAAGTCGATGATATTTCCACTTTAGACGAATACCAGGTAGCACTGGATGCCGGACTATCGAAAGAGGAAGCATTGCAAACCGTATCCCGTTTCAGCCGTGACAACGCCCGCACGCCAATGCAATGGTCAGCACAGAAAAATGCCGGATTTACAACCGCAACCCCTTGGCTTAAAGTAAATCCAAATTATACTTCAATCAATGTAGAAGCACAGCAAGACGATCCGGACTCGGTAAGAAGCTTTTACAAACAGCTGATCGCGCTGCGCAAAAACCCAGAATATAAAGAAACCATTGTATATGGTACCTTGGAACCAGTTTTTGAACAGCAGCACAACCTGATGGCCTATTACCGCAAAGGCGATAAAACGCTGCTTGTTATCGGCAATTACCAAAAAGAAGCACAAAGTGTAACACTTCCGGCTTCCTGCCAAAAAGTCCTGCTGAACAATTATGCAGATCTGGCGCAGGATGCAAATACACTTCACCTACAGGGCTACCAGGCAGTGATCCTTGAACTATAGCAGTAAATCCAGGGAAATAGAAAGGTAAGAAAGGATGATAAAACGATGAAAAAAACATGGTGGAAAGAAGCTGTCATTTACCAGATTTATCCACGCAGCTTTATGGACAGCAATGGGGACGGCATTGGGGATTTAAAAGGTATTACAAGCAGGCTGGATTATTTAAAATACCTGGGGGTTGATGTAATATGGCTCTCGCCAGTCTATAAATCCCCAAACGACGACAACGGCTATGACATCAGCGGCTACCAGGATATTATGGACGAATTTGGTACAATGGCCGATTTTGACGAAATGCTGTCAGAAGCCCACAAACGCGGCATCCGCATTGTAATGGACCTAGTGGTCAACCACACCTCAGACGAACATCCGTGGTTTGTAGAAAGCCGCAAATCCAAAGACAATGCTTACCGCGACTATTATATCTGGCGCGAGGGAAAAAATCAGGACGCTTCTACTCCGCCTAATAACTGGGGTTCCTGTTTCAGCGGCTCTGCATGGCAGTATGATGCACAAACAGCTATGTACTACCTGCACTTGTTCTCAAAAAAGCAGCCAGACCTAAATTGGGACAACCCAAAAGTACGCCAGGAAGTATTTTCAATGATGGCCTGGTGGTGCGACAAAGGCATTGACGGGTTCCGGATGGACGTAATTAGTATGATTTCTAAGACAAAAGAAATGCCGGACGGTGAAGTCAAAGACTTTTACGGCGATTACAGCCCATACTGCGTACATGGCCCAAATATCCATAAATACCTGCAGGAAATGAATGAAACGGTATTATCCAAATATGATATTATGACTGTCGGCGAAACGCCAGGCGTTACAACCGAACTGGCAAAACAGTATGCTGGCGAAGACACCCATGAGTTAAATATGGTTTTCCAATTTGAACATGTAGATGAAAAAGGGAAATACGGAAAATGGGTAAAAGAAAAAATGCCGCTTACTACACTTAAAAAAATCATGTCCCGCTGGCAGACAGACTTGTATGGCTGCGCATGGAACAGTTTATTTTGGGATAACCATGACCAGCCAAGGGCTGTTTCCCGCTTCGGCGACGACCGGGCACCGTACTGGGAAGCTTCCGCCAAAATGCTGGCAACCTGCCTGCATATGATGCAGGGTTCCCCATATATTTACCAAGGTGAGGAACTAGGTATGACCAATTACCCATTCCAAAGCCCAAAAGATTTTCGGGATATTGAAAGCATCAACGCCTACGACGAATGGTGTGCCAACGGCCCGGTTCCCCATGACGAATTTTGGCCATGCATTACCGCACGCAGCCGCGACAATGCCCGCACGCCAGTACAATGGGACGATACCCCAAATGCAGGGTTCACTACTGGTACCCCTTGGATAGCCGTAAACCCAAACTATACCACAATCAACGCCAAGGCTGAAACTGCGGATAAAAATTCTATTTTCCATTATTATAAAAAGCTGATTGAACTGAGGAAAAAATACCCGGTGATTGTATATGGCAAATATGAGCTGCTGCTAGAAGACAGCAATGAACTGTTTGTATATACAAGAACCTTAGAAGATGGAAACGGCAGCCCGGAAAAACTGCTCACGGTATGCAGCTTTACCGATCATGCAGCTACTTTTGCAATACCAGAAGAATTCCAGGATGCTTCATGCCTGATTTCGAATATGGGCCGCACCTATGGGGCCGGCGAAATTACATTGGAGCCTTATGAAGCATTTGTCTTATGGAAAAAAATGTAAGGCGGGATGTTAAGGATCCTGCATCCTAAATTTATTTGTCCTCCCGGACGCCAGATGGTGGGGCGGCGGGCGGGCTTCCAGCTCCTACTCCAGAAGGTTAAGGAGCCTACACTAAGGCCCTCTTAACATCTTCCAACGACGCCGGAATCCCGCCCGCCGCGCCCCACCATCGGCTAGTCCCTGCCAGTTGCGGCATTTAAGTGGATGTAATTTTATGGTATTTTACCGATGGCACCCTTCCATATATATTTTATTGAGCTGTTCTACGTACTTTTGGGGATTATGCACCGTCTTTATCCTGTTTAAACTGTGTTCGCCTTTTTCCTTTATCACAGCCGGATGGTCCAGTATATTTTTGAAAATTTCAACTAGCGAATCTTCTAGTATCTGGATATTCCCGTAAAAGTCATTGTCTTTTTCCAATAATGCCTCTCCGCCCCAAGAGTCTGTTTTCAAGTTGCACATCCAGCCGCAGCTGGCATGATTGTTTTCTGACAAAGCCCTGATATTCGTCGTAATGCATGCACAGCCAGCTGCCTGCATTTCCAGCAAGGAATATCCATACGTTTCCTGCAGGCTTGGCAGCAGCCCCACATGGGATTTTCGGCATATATCTAAAACCGCTGGATTCGGAAGTTTCTTAAACCATCGTATCCATTTTTTGTTTTTCAGAATGCCCTTCGTCTCTGCTACTATTTTCTTATCCTTGTTGCTTCTGCTAAACGGATCCGTCCTCAGATCGCTAATAACCGTCAAGGAAAACTTTCCCCTGTATTCTTTTTCAATGCGGAGAAAAGCCTCTAAAACCTGCCTTCCCCCTTTTCCAAAAAAGTTTCTGCCTATAAATACAAACTTCACGCATTTTATACAGGATTCAAATTTCTTGTTAAATTCCTCAGCAGATATAAGTACATCCTGCGGCGCAGGCAGCACCATCATCTTCTGTATGATCTTCTGCCTGCCCTTATAGCCTGAACTACGCAGCATCTGCAGCTGAATTCTGTATGCAGAATGCGAAAGGGCCAGCAGTGCGATGCAGTTATCCTGGGACAGAAGACGCAATTCCCTTACAGACAAGGTGTCCCTTTTCATGGATGAGCAATCCCCCTTTTCCCAGGGACGCCCCACCATGGCGTTTGTCCGTGGAACACAAGATTCAAAGGAAACACACCAAGGCTTTTTGGTCTTACAGACTGTATTAAAAGAATGGATAAAATCAACATCGTCTTTATCGTACCTGTAATAAGACAGTACATTCCAATAGTCTGGCCTGTGCTGTATTTTTCTAATCAGACGGATCGGATAATATTTCAGCTTCCAGAGTGTATCACAAAATACATACTGGTATTCCCTGGCCTTATCTATGATCAGCCTTTTTTCCGCATAAGTACCACGAATATAACCTACTATCATTTAACTATTAATAGCCCTTTCATGGACAGCCTTTCTTTCAATTATCATTTTTTTGACACAGCAGGACACCTTTTTTAAGAAAATTTCCAAATATATGGTATCCTGCCTAGACAGATTCCATTTCCATCGGATAAAGTATTCTGGTTTCCACGTCAACAGATATGCCTTCCGGTAAAATTCCTTCATCAAGCCCTTCTTCCCAACAGCTGCTGCTCTGTATGCCGCTTCCTTGTAATAATTTTCCAATTTCCGCCTTCTGCCTAGTTTATCCAGTTTTTCAAACAGGCTTCTATGTTTTTGATCAATATATTTCACAGCATCTTCCCATTTGCCGTATTGGTTTGTCATCTGGGATCCGTTTTCTATCGACCTATTCCATAAGACATATGGCCCGTTCACAAGCGCTACCCTGCATTTTTGAATCAGCCTTAATGACAGTTCATATTCCTGCCAGTACGCCACATTTTCATCAAAGCAGCCGGCTTCTTCCAGAATTGCCTTTTTTACGACCATCGCCGAAGTCGTACAAAAGGGATGCCAAAAACACTGTTTTTGAACGAGATCTCCTTTGGCATCCGGATCAAAATATACGGCGTAGCTTAAGCGCTTTTTGCCATAGGATACTAATAACCCACAGTAAACCATGCCAACATCTGCATCTGCCTCAAATTCCCTCATCTGCATCTTTAATTTATCAGGATGCCACCTGTCATCATCATCCAGAAACGCAATATATTCCCCATCTGCCATAAAAATCCCAACATTCCTGGCATGGTTTGCGCCGCACGGCTCTTTTTCATGAATCCGCTGATACCGGATACCCTTTATCTTTTTACACATTTCCTGTGTTCCATCTGTAGACGCATCATCAATGACAATAATTTCCAGGTTTCGATACGTCTGTTTTTTTACACTCTGTATCGCATTACGAAGCGAGCTGCAACGGTTATGTGTTGTAATAATTACCGATACCATTTTCCTAAACTTTGCCATCATTCGCACCATATCCCATCAGTTCAACCGTTCAAATCCTGCATGGCATACCGGGCCTTCCAACATAGTACAAATATCCGTTTTATTCCGGACGGATATAGCTGTCTTTTGAAATACCCGTTTTACCGCTTTTCTGTATTTTTCAAGGATCTCATCCGTATGCGCAAAAGAAGCATACACACCGGTTCCTGCCAGAAATCCTTCTTTTAACATTTCCTGTGTAAAATACGTCTTATATGCCAGCGGATTCCTGTACTTGAATTCAAAATGAATCAGCGGCAAAATGCCTGATATATGTATATCCAGCCCGGCTTCATCTGCTGATTCCAGCCATATTTCCTTTACCTTTTGGCCGACGTGTTCCTGTACTTTATCCACCCCGTATTTCTGGTAACATGCAATGGATTTTACTGCTGCTGCAAGTGCGATCCGTTCCGTCCAGAACGTACTGCTGATAAAAGTGTCCTGGGCAGCTTCCATAACCGCTTTCCTTCCGATGACGGCCGAAACCGGATACCCATTCGCCATTGCCTTCGCAAAAACTGCCATATCCGGAGTTACGCCAAGTTTTAAATGGCTGCCGCCGGCACATAGCCGAAACCCTGATGAAACCTCGTCAAATACAAGGACGATCCCCAAATCAGAACAGGCATTACGTATATTCTCCAAAAATCCATCCTTTGGGGATTCATTTCGTATTGGCTCCATAATAACTGCCGCTATTTTCCCCTTATTCCCATCCACCAGTTTCCAAAACTCTTCCAAATGGTTGTAATGAAAAATCAGGTTTGTCCCTGCCAGCCCTTGTGGAACCCCAGCCGGAACCAGCCCCTGTAAATGCACTCCTGCAAGCGGATCCCCTTTTTCCAGGTTCGCAGACAGATACCAGTCGTGCCAGCCATGATACCCGCATACCAGCACTATATCCCGCTTTGTATATGCCCTTGCAATTCTTGCCGCCATTGCCATAGCTTCGCCGCCTGCTTTTGCATACCTCACCATCTGTGCCCATGGATGAAGTTCCAATAGTTTTTTAGCTAGGCTTACCTCTTCCGGCGCGTTAAGGGTACACATTCCGCCCCTATCAATGGCATCTTTTGCCGCTTCATCCACCTCATCAAAAGCATAACCTAAAACATTAGCCCCAACACCCATCAAGCAAAAATCATAGTAATGGTTTCCGTCCAGATCCCAAATTTCACATCCTTTTGCCCTGCTGTAATAAGATGGCCAATGATCTGGCAGCCACATTTCCGGCCGTTTGCTCAAAAGCTGTGTTCCGCCCGGAATGATTTCTTTTGCTTTTTTATATAAATCTATTCCCCTTCCCATAAATGGATCCCTCCGCTTCCATACCAGCCTGCACCGTGTCAGTTCCATAGAGCTGGATTTACCAGCCTTTCTTCTACGTCTTCAAATTCTTTTTCTAATTCCAGCATCATCTCATCTGGAATGGACTGCCCCCGCATTGCAATGTATTCTTTCAACTGTGCTAAACTGTCCGTTCCAAATACGATATAGTCTACTCCCTTATTCCTTCCAACATATCCAACGGCTGCCTGAAGTGGGGATATGCCATATTTTGTGCAGATCCGCTTAAACCCCGCAAGATAATCTTTTGCAAACCTGACCCTCTCTGGCAGATTTTCTTCGTCCATCAATAAAAGGCCTTGTAATAAAGTACTTCTGGCATAGACCTCCACTTTTTTCTTTTTCGCCTTTTCAAAAAAACCACATTGTTCCAGCCGGTGGTCAAATACATTATATGGAACCTGAATTACGCTGATTTCCTCATACTCCAATGCTTTCAAAGCCTCCTGTGGGCTATAAACAGAAACACCCGTTTTCCATGCAGACATGGATGCCTGCGCTTTGTATAAAGCGCGGACGGCATCCTCGTTATAGACCATACCTGCATTATGCAGCAGATACGCCCGCAGTTTTCTTATTCCAAGAATTTCCAGGCTTTTTCTGGCATCTTTGACAACAATGCTTCCCCACTTTTCTTTTGCAACCCCGTCAAAGGCATTGGGCGGCAGCTTAGAAACCACATGCACATCCTGCAGCTGCTCTTTATTCTCTGATAAATAATGCCCGAGGATATTTTGCGCTTCCCCATAGGAAGCAGCACTGTCAAAGGCCCTGATGCCATGGCTCCATGCATAATCCATAATTTCCTTGACTGCAGGATAACACGGCCTACGCGCCCCCTGCACTCCATAGTCCATGCCAAACTGGACTGTCCCTAAACAAAATCTCATCATGTTATATCCAACGCTTCCAATAGGCACGCTGACACCCGCCTTTGTTCTTCCCCTGTCATAAGCGGGTACAATGGCAAGGTCAGCATATGCTGGTAAAGGTTTTCTGCATTCTGGCAAAACGTACCTGCATATCCATGCCCCTGATAATAAGGGTGCTTATATACGGGGATATAATGTACATTGACCCCTATCCCCTGCGCCCGCATAGATTCAAATACCTTCCCCCTGTCATGGTACGGCACCTGCACGATATATAAATGCCACCCGCTTCGTACCCCGTCCATCTGAAACGGCACAACAACACTATCCACCGAGGCAAATGCTTCCTGGTACCTTTCCGCCAGCCTACGCCTCTTTTCCAAAAACAGCTCCAATTTTTTCATCTGGCTGATACCAAGCGCACACTGTATATCGGTAATCCGGTAATTATAGCCCAATTCCTGCTGCTCGTAATACCAGGGGCCGCCCTGCCCCTGGAACTGCCTGCTGTCCCTGGTAATCCCGTGGTTGCGGAACAGGCTCAGGCGCTGGTACAGCGTTTCGTCATTTGTCGTTACCATCCCTCCCTCACCAGTAGTAATTGGCTTAACAGGGTGGAAACTAAAAACCGTCATATCCGAAAGGCCACCTACCTTTTTCCCCTTGTACCAGGCACCCAGCGCATGTGCCCCATCCTCGATCACAGTTAGATGGTGCTCCTGTGCGATTTTATGTATTTCATCCATATCGCAGGGCTGCCCAGCCAGGTGTACCGCTATAATCGCTTTGGTCCGGGGCGTTATTTTGCGCCGGATGTCTGCCGGGTCAATATTATAGGTACGTGCGTCGATGTCTGCAAATACCGGCGTCCCGCCACAATACAGCACGCAGTTTGCAGAAGCGGCAAACGTGACCGGCGGCAGGACCACTTCATCCCCCGGCCCAATTCCTGCTGCCCAGCAGGCTGCATGGAGCGCCGCTGTGCCATTGCAGACTGCCACCGCATACTTTGCATGCGTATACGCTGCAACTGTACGCTCAAATTCCCCTACCCTTGGCCCTGTCGTTAAAAAATCCGACCTTAAAGCTTCTATAACGGCCTGGATGTCATCCTCGTCGATCGACTGCCGCCCATATGGAATATCATTTTCTGCGTTCATCCATCCTCCCGCTTTCCTACAAAACCAGCTGCCTGCTGCCCATTTTTCTTTCAACAGCCTGGCTGCTGCCCTAGTTCCAGTTCAAATGCATGGTATTTGTCCACATAGCCTGCATTCAAAAAAGCCTTCTGGGATGCAATATTGCCCGGCTTGACTTTCCCACACAACCTTTTTACACTTGGGAAATCTTTTTCCACCTGCTGTACCAGTAGCCCGAGCATTTCCGTCCCATAGCCCATGCACCTTTTTTCCAGGCAGACGCTATAGCCTATATCTGCTTCTTCGCCGTTTACGGTAACCCTAGCCTGCCCAGCCGGGGTACTGCCACACATAAAAATATATTGCCTGGCATTCTTCTGGGCCAGCATATGTGCCATCCACTCCATATGCGCGTAAAAGCCAATCCTGTCCGTACAAAAAGACTGTTCCCGCACGCTGCTTTCATTGGCCCACGCAAACAAAAGCTCTGCATCCTGCATTGTTGCATCCCTTAAATATCCCATTTTGCCCCAGTTTCCTCCTTCCTACCCCATTTTGCGTACCACCCTATCGCTTCCATTTTCAAAAACATTGGGATAATATCCGAAAACCGGCCTTTCTAATATTTCTAATACCCTTCACATAGGCGGCCCACCATATCCATTTTCAACGGCGTCCCCCTTGGAATATCCATAAGCGCCACCTGCCCTAATACCTCATTATAATATTTGGGTTCTATCCCATATCCCGGGCGGATCACCCGGACATTCTTCTTTGTCAGCCTTTCCCCTTTCTTGATATGTTCTACACAAAAAATGGAACGCTGGAAAACCCTGCCCCCTTCTTCCTGCCTGGCTGGCCCATACTGTACTTTGCCCAATGCCTTTTCTGCCTGGCGTATATCCCAGACCATTTGTTTAAATTCCGCCGGTTCCATAGAAAACGAAGCATCCGGGCTTTCAATCCCCCGGTCCAGGCAAAAATGCTTTTCTATAACACAGGCACCCATCACTGTTGCTGCCACTGCTGCCGCAGATCCCATGGAATGGTCGGAAAGCCCGGTTGGCACGCCGAAAACTTCCGCCATATTCCCCATTGTCCTTAAATTCATCCCATCGGTTACAGCCGGATAGGCGCTTGCACACTTAAGCAGTACAATCTGCCCGTTCCCCTGCCTACGGACTGCACGGACTGCCTCCTCTATTTCAGCCAAATACGCCATACCCGTAGAAAGGACCATCGGTTTGCCTTTTGCCGCAACATATTCCAATAATGGAATATCTGTCAGTTCAAAAGATGCAATTTTATAAAACTCCACCCCGATGCCTTCTAAAAAATCTACTGATGTTTTATCAAACGGCGTAGAAAAGAAATCCACCCCCGCTTTTTGTGCTTCTTCCTTTAACTGTGCCTGCCATTCCCAAGGGGTATATGCTTTTTGATATAATTGATAAAGGTTTTCCCCTGCCCAAGTACCACTGCTTATTTGAAAATACGCGTTGCCACAGTCTATTGTCATCGTATCTGGCGTATAAGTCTGGATTTTCACACAATCGGCCCCTGCTTCCTTTGCAGCATGGATAATTTCCTTTGCCCGCTGCAAGCTTCCCGCATGGTTTGCCGACATTTCAGCAACCACATACACTGGGTGTCCGTCACCAATGATTGAATTTTTATTTAACCTGATTTCCATCCCTATTCCATCCATTCCATTTAAGATTGCAGGCCCGGCAGTCATTCCTAAGGGAAGCCTGCAGGCCTTCATTGCGTGTAATCCCTGCATTTATCTTCCGGAGCCCGGGATTTTCATTCAAATATCCATATATTTCCTCCGCAGAAAAATATCCTCTTCCGATTCCGGTAAAATGTTCGTATATTTTCAGTATAAATTCATAATCGCGTTCTTCATCCAGTGTCCAGCGCTCATCATGCAGGTCAGCAAATCCGCATTCATAATTCCTCAGTTTAAACAGCTCCCCGTGGTTCTTGATATATAAGGTAACATGCTCACGCTCCGATGCCAGTTTAGCCTCCCTCCAGGCCCTGGCCAGGGCATCGTATTTCATGACCTCAATATCCAGCCCATCTGCCAGCGTTTCTGTAAGCGCAGCACAATAATCATCGTCCGGTGCCATTCTGCCGGCTGCATCATCCAGAATCGCCGGATCAACTACCGGACAGTCAGCTGTAATCCGAATAACATATTCCGGCTTTACAAGTTTCGCTGCCTGATAGTACCGGTCCAGGACATCCTCGGCACTCCCGGCAAATACACGGACCCCAAGCCCTGAAACAAGATTCACAACCGGAAGATCCTCCTGGTTCATGGTAGTCGCTACCATCACCTCATCTACAATGCGGCTCCTTCCCACCCGGTCGATAACTCTTTCCAGGCAGGTTTTCCCGCATATATCCTTTAATACTTTGCCCGGCAGGCGGGATGACCCGCATCTTGCCTGAATGATTACCAGATACTTCATTTTTTGCCTCCATGCTTTGCCATCTTCAATCCTTCTTCCCCAAGTCTGTCCTTAGCTTTTCTTGTAACTGCCCTACCGACAGCCACTTTGTATTGTTTCCTGAACTATATTCAAATTCATCCTGTACTGGCCTTCCACCAGGTATCATATCTTTTTTGCCCCACCAGTTATAATTAGGATATATGATATAATGGCCTTCGTATTCATAAGTATGGAAAGAATCCTCTTTCGTAATCATGACCTCATGCAGTTTCTCGCCTTCGCGTATTCCTACTTCCGGCTTTTCACATCCTGGCAGCATGGCTTCCGCTAAATCCGTAATACGAAATGAGGGGATTTTGGAAATAAAAGTTTCCCCGCCGCGGGACTCTTCCAATGCCTTGACCACAAGTTCTACCCCCTGTTCCAAGCTGATCCAGAATCTTGTCATCCGGTAATCAGTGATCGGCAGCTTTGTACCGCCATTTCGGATAATATTTTGAAAAAACGGTATAACACTCCCCCTGCTTCCAGCTACATTGCCATATCTGACCACAGCAAACCTTGTTCCATCAGCCCCTCCATATGCGTTAGCTGCACAGAAAAGCTTATCTGAGACCAGTTTTGTACCGCCATAAAGGTTGATCGGATTTACCGCTTTATCTGTGCTTAATGCAATAACCTTTTTCACCCCGGCTTCCAAAGAAGCATTAATCACATTCATTGCGCCAGTTACATTTGTCTTAATCGCTTCATTCGGATTATATTCACAGGCTGGTACCTGTTTTAAAGCAGCCGCATGTATGACAAAATCTACATCTTTCATGGCGGTGCAAAGCCTCTCCTTATCCCTGACATCACCGATAAAAAACCGAAGCACATCTTCATGTCTGCCTTTATAGCCATTTTCCATAAGAAACTGTTTGTATTCATCCCGGCTATAAATAATAAGCTTCTTGGGTTTGTAATGTTTTAAGGCATAATCGGTAAAATGATGGCCAAAAGAGCCTGTTCCCCCCGTAACTAAGATATTTTTTCCATTCAGCATGGCAAAAGCCTCCCTATCTGTTTCCTTTCTTGCATATAACTCCCCTATTTTTCAATATGGCAACAGCCAGAACCAGTGTTGCTGTAAAAGTAACTGCATAGACTATAAACGTAGCCGCCGCTGCGCCAATGGACCCTTTGGCAGTGATCATCCAGTAATTGAGCAAAATGTTCAACAGGATGGACGCGGAACTAATCAGCGCATATTCCTTTGTCTGTTTATAAAAATAAATAAAATTAACAATGAGCAGCTGAAATCCCATAAATGCCTTACCCGCTATCAGCCATGCAGCATAGTACCTCGCTTCCCAATATTCCTGCCTGAGCAGCCTGCCAATCCCCACACTGGACAAAACAAGCCAGAATACGGAAACGGATGCTATCAGGCCAAATAACAGCAGGGTCAGCTTGACTACTTTCCGGTTTGACCCCTCATCGTTTTTTTCCAGTTTCCCATACACCCACGGCGTAAATGCAAGGGAAACAGAACGCACAAATACATCGGCCACAAGCGCAATCTGATTTCCTACCGTATAGACACCGGCTGCTGACACACTGACCATGCCTGCAATAAAAATCCGGTCAGTAAGGCTTAAGACCGTTCCCCGCAGATTCATGGGCAGTGACGGTATGCCAAAAACAGCAAGTTCTTCTTTGATTACCCCGGCATCCAATCCTGGCTCAAATCCAGCCTCCTTTACAAGAAACGCCATCGCAAACAGGCCAGACAAAACCGTCGAAACCGTAATACCTCCAATTCTGCCCGCAACCCCAAGGCCCATCCCAGCAACAAAAAGGACAGACAGCATTGCATTTGCAAACGACCAAGTATTCGTAAATATCCCATATTTAAATGCTTTACCTTTTGCCTGATACAGATTATTGATACAGCTGCATAAAACCGAAAAAAACGAATAAAGGACCGCAGGCGCCAAATATACTGCACGGACCCCCATATGCTTTTCGATCAGATTTTGTAAAAGGATAAGCAAAAGGAAACCGCCTGCAAAGGATACACATACAATGGAAATATAATTAAAAAATATATTGGCCAGACGGCTGCGGGACTCATAGTATTTCCTTAATAATGCCCCGTCTATGCTCCAACTGCAGACTGCAGTCAAGATCGATGTAAGCGCATTGAACATCGACACTTCCCCATATTCTTCTGTATTCAAATAACTGGTCAAAATAGGAAGCATCAAAAATGGGATCACTTTATTTAAATATGAGGAAACTGCATATACGCCTAAACTTTTAAAAAACGGCCGTTCTACCAGCTTTTTGATCTGATTCATTTACACCTCTTTTGCAAAATATTGACTCCTTTTCTGCTTCATCACATTGCCCCCTTTCAATAACATTGCAAAGTACATCAAATGGACAATGGAATCATTTTCTGGAACTTTACTGGTATTCACGTATGTTTTTCCTATCACTTTTTGTTCCTTATTAATAATCTCTATTAATTCTGGTAATATTTTTGTTTTCTCCTGTTCAAACTGGTTGAATTTTTTTACCTTCTGTGTATCTTTGAAAACAGCATTTTTACTTTTCCTTAGAAATTCATAAAGGCGGGTGTTTCTCAGGCCAAGATTTCTTAATACTGCTCCCCCTTTCTCATGAAACTCTTTTCGCCGGATCAGCCTGTAATTTGCCCGGTCCAATAAACACTCCCGGCAATGAGAAAAGACTGGGACCTCCAGCAAATTTTCTTCCAGCATATCAATCACCTTTAATTGCACGCTTCCAAAAGCCCGATATTCTTTTGGAATATCAAAGATTGTTTCCACAACCTGTTCTGTTGATAAAACAGAAATCACATTTGTATACTGATTCAGAAAATTTAAAAGAATGGAATCTGAGTATCGTGCCTGAATGTACCGCACTTCTTCAAACTGGTCTAAGCCGATCATTCCATTTCCATTCATTCCATACCGGAAAAGTTCTTTTGCATATTCTTCACTGATAAATTTGATAATTTTATCTGATTTCGGATAAAACTGCCTGTCTGCTAAATAGCCGCTGTTCGTTCCATGCATCTGATATTCATTTACAAAATCAAAAATGGATCCAAAATTTTCTATTCTATGATTGTAAGCTTCCCTTATCCGCAGTGCCTCACCAAATAAGCCTGTCTCCATAAAATCAGGATATTTTTCTATATCCAGTTTTTCATAGGAACGGAAGAAATTTCGATTGCCCGCATAGAAAAGGTAATCAAATCCATATTTTTCAAAAAGGGCATCCCAGTTGGACATCTCCTCCAGATAGTCAGCATCCCAGTTTAAAGAAACAACCTTCAGCCCCTGTTGTTTTGCCAGTTCTGCAACGCAATGGCAATCCCCTTCTTCCGTTCCAACTACTGCACGGTTGTTGCTCTGTGCATGAAGCAGCACAGGCATTATCCCCGCCTTTAAGCAGCCAGCCAATACAGTCCTGCTATCAAGCCCGCCTGTCATATTCACAGCAACTGTTTGATATGACCTTGCAATCCTGCCATACCCTTTACAGACCACATCCGCAACGCTACGTGCTGCATCATCTAATGACTTGTAACGATAGTGTCCTCTTTTATAAGGAACTTTTTGTATGTGAAACATTCCGCTGCTGTAATCATACAGAAAGCAGCTATATCCCTGCAGCCTGTATATTCCCTCTATAAAAGTACCATTGCTGATAGGTCCGCACTGAAACGCTTCCTGCAAAAGGCCATACTCGTCAATATCCCCATATCCCATCAGATATGCCACAGTCATAATATCGGAGGATATAGCAAATTGTTCTTTTCGAAAAGCGTAAAACAAATGGTACGTCTGATACTTATCCGTAAAAACAGCCAGTTTTTCATCTTTCTTAATGGCCAGAGCATAATTGCCAAAAATATTTTTCCTTATCTTGTCAATATCAAAGTCAAAATCACACAATATACCCTTTAATGCTTCCCTACCTGTACTGTTTTTATAAATCAAAGCACCGGAACAGGCACAAAAACCGTCTTGCCCGATAAAAGTATTTTCTGCTTTTATCTTTTTCTTAAAAAATGCTGCAGCAACAACCTGGCCATCATCTATATACTGATTTAGTTGAAATCCTTTATGTTCATTTTCTTCCCTGCCCAGTTGCGCAAGAACACGGTTGTTTGTCAGAAATAACCTTCCCATCAGAGAAACCCCCTAGCAATTTTCCCTATCGCACCATAACTATCCGGTATCATAATCTTCGCCTTATCCTGGTACAAACCTGCGACTCCCTCCACAAATTGTTCATATTCCCTGTTCCAACAGGCAGCGGCCCAGCCCGCACCAGGATATTCCATGCTGACAGCCCGCCCCGCTACAATAATGCCTGGTTCTTTCCCATAAATCATCTTTGGCGTAAATACAGCCGATGAAAGGACGGTCACTAATAAAACCTGCTCAATCCTAGCATTTCTAGCAATCAGGTCTTCCCAGGGAACCTGGCTGTTGCGGTCTATCTGGTATCCCTTATCCCGATACTTATCTTTGGGGGACTGCGGATGCAGCCGTATCCAGACATTCTCCTTGCCTACAGCTGATATAATCTCGTCTATGATCTGGCACTCGTCCAGACCATCCATCGGTGTCCCATCATAGGCATTTTCTAAAAACAGAATGCATCTTGCATAGGGATAGACCGGGAAATCTGATTTCCCCCTGATATATTCTGTATCCTGGCCAGTGACCTTTCCTATTTTTTTAAGCGGCAGTTTTGTACCCCGATAAAGTGCCGGCTGGAATACATACATATCTTCCACATAATCTGCTTCACACCGGTAGCCCAACAGCTGATACATCCTTTTAATCCCATTGTATGATTCATACAGCTGCCTGGTATAAACACCTATGCCTTCCTCATAAAAATGCAGCCGCATGTCCGGATTTCTTTTTATCAGTTTTGTGTAAAGCCAGGTAGCCGGCCTGGTTACATAGGTAGTAAACATATCCTGGTACGTTTTCGTCCTTATACTGCGAAGGATCCCCTTTTGTTTTTTCGTAGTATAAATATGGTCAAATACAATACCGGCCCGGGATTTCTTTTTACACACATCATCTAGGAAATAGACATCGCCCACTTCATCCAAGGAGCGGTACCTCTCTATGCATTCATGCATATCACATGCAATATCCAAAACAAAGAGGTCCATTGTATCACCCGGAAAAAAGTGGCGCATAATCACAATGCTGTTAAACATTTGCAAAGGCGTAGCAACAATCACCGCAATCATAATCCTGTCATCCCTTTTCTTTCATTTCCATGCCGCTGATCCGCAAAGCCGTTTCCTTTGCCTGTACCAGGCAATCTTCGATCGAACAGTAAGTCCATGCCCCATACCTCCCAATGCAAAAAATTCCTTCGTTTTCCAGTTTCCGAAGCAGATGCTTCCTGTTCTCAATCCCCTCTTTTGTTATATGTACATATGCCGGATCCATCACAATGCTTTCGTATGCTTCCACATTCTGGCTGCCTATAATGCCGCATTTCTTTAACCCCTCAAGCGCCTGTCCATACAAGGCGGACGTTTTCTCCAACCCTATTTCTTCATCCGCCTTCAGCCCAATTTCTACATATAGGCTTGCCTTTTCCATAGACAAAATATGGTTATAAAATCCTACCCTGTAAAAAACAGTCTCTTCGCCCGGAAAATAGATCCAATGAATGCCTTTCACTTCCTCCTCGGCATCCCGGTTAAAACCTATATTAAATACTAGTACTTTATTGCTGGACAGCCGCCCGCCACAACCCTGCATGCCGCATAGCTTCAACAACCGGTTCAGCGGTACCGTGCTGATTAGGAATTCATACTGATATTCCCCGCTGTCTGCCACTGCTATTTTCCTATGAATATCTATGGAAGTTACCGCTGTATTGCATTGTATTTTTTCGCCTGGTATTTCTAATGCCAGCGCATCAATAAACTGCTGTGACCCTCTTTTTGGATATTCAAAATAACTATTATAGGAAGCATGGTCGTTCCAGCGCATATTTTTTATAATATCGCCTAGGTCTGCATATGGAAAAAACCTCCCCATTGCATCCTTGTCCAGATCTTTCAGGGGACATGCATACAGTTTTTCATTGTATGGCTTTAAGAATTTTTCCGTAATGCCTTTCCCAAACTTGCCATATAACATTTTTTCAAAATTATCGTATTCATCTTTTGATTCTTTAAAATATAATTCATACAAACATTCTATAAATTCAGGCGTATCCAGCTGGTGGATATTCATCTGGAACGGGTAGGAGACCAGTTTCCCTTTATACCAGATTTTTGTATTCTTTTTGACCCTCCTTATATCTGTACGGTTGATCCGCTGGTGAAAATACTCCTTCCATTCTTCGGTCGAAAAATGAAAAAAGTGCCCTGCATAATCCCAGATGAAATCCCCCACATAATGCGTTTTGCATAACCCTCCCAGATGTTTTGCTTCTTCCAGGACCACAAAATCTTTTTCTTTTAAGTTTACCGCAGCAGATAAGCCAGAGATCCCTCCCCCTAAAATTAAATATTTTACGCTTTTCATCCTGTTTTCCTCCGGCCTAGCTTTCTTAAAAATACATAACTTTGCATTCCAAAATGCAATCGGTTCATTGCCATAAAAATCCGGTCTGCACGCTTACATTCCTGTAAGATAGCCGGGCAGGCATTATATAACCTCTGGTAAAAACGCTTCCCCAGCTTTCTTCCCCTACGCCGGTCTGGATATTGTAAGTAGTAGATCCTAATAATGGCTTTTGCAATGCCTGTTACTTTCCGCCTGATATATTCAAAATTATCCTTTGGCATATCCCCCTTATGCAAAAGGTTTGCAAGCCGGTAAAAAACGCGCAGCCGTGAACCGATATGCCGGACCACATTTTCATCTGAAATGCTCTGCCCCGGATCTCCGATACGGTAATGATAATAGCCTTTTGAAAAGAAACACAGTGTCTTTACCTTTTGAAATGGTATTGTACAAAATTCTTCATCTACATAAAAGGTATGTTCCTGCATTTTAAAACCAGCCCTTTTTAACAGTTCTGTTTTGTAGCATAGGTCTGTCATCGGAAGAAGGTAATTCCTTTTAAGTATATATGCAACGCTGCATTGAAACCCTGCCTTCTCAATATACGAAAAATTTTCCACAAACCCCGTTTCCATGTAATCACAATAATGCCCTGTGACCACAACGTCCGCTTTTTGGCCCCTTAAGAATTCGACCAGCCGGTTCAACACAGCCGGCTCTACCCAGTCATCCCCATCGACTACCGAAAAAAATCTGCCCACAGCGTATTTTAAACCTGTATTTACAGCTGAACCATGCCCTCCGTTTTGTTTTTCAATAACCCTTATTTCTGGAAACTTTTGTTGATAACCACGTAAAATCCCTAATGTATGGTCCGTTGATCCGTCATTTACAGCAATGACATCGATCTCTTTGAAATTTTTACACTTTACGATAGAATCCAATGCTTCCCCGCTATATTTTTCTACGTTATAACAGGGCATTACAATTGTTAATATTTTTTTTTCTTTTTTCATTACCTGTTCCATTCTAAGCCCACCGCCGTCCCCTTTCTTTCATTCAGGCCCAGCTGCTGCCACCTGAAATAACTTCTCCCGCTTTCCTGCCTCCAAAATGCCAAAATAAAATATGGTATTCGCAAATGCCGAATAAATCAAATCCTCTGTATTTAAGAAAATCATAATCACGAGAAACAGCAGAATACTGCTCAAAAACCTTTTTGAATAAACCTTTGCATAGTGCCACTGCAAAAGGACCCTTGATATACCAAAGATTCCGCCCATTCCGGAAAATTCCCTCATCGTTGTAGATACCGATCCGCGGAATCCCTGGAATACGCCTTCCCTGGCAAATTCAGCAACCGCATACTGATAGGATGCCGTAATCCCGCTGCCTGTCAAAGGTGATACCAGCCATTCATGAAAATAAACTTGTATATCCTTCAGCCTTATCATAAAAGACCGGTACCCCGCTGTTCCATTTTGAAACTTTAAGAATACCCTGCTGTATAACGTTTCACTACCGGCCACGAGCAGGAAGGCGGCTGCGATCATTAACAAAATCCATATATGATGTTTCGTTATCTTTGGGCCTTTGTCGACCAGGTAAATAAAAACAATGGCAGCAGTGCATATATACCCAGTTGTAGAAAGCGTTGTGAGTACGGATATGCCAAAAACCACAATCTTCTTCCAGTCTGTTTTTTTAGAACAAACCAGGCAGTGCCATATAGCAAAATTTAAATAGATCTGAAATACCCCCGGTTCCCAAAATATCCCATAATTCCTGGCCACTGTAAAATACGAAGGGACCACGCCAAAAATAACCGTGTAATAATCTCCTCCAGGCACCATTGGAAGCAGCTTCCACCACTCTGCCCCAAACATTCTTCCCAAAACAACACCTGCAAAAAGAATGAGTGAAACAACCGCAAGCACAAACATTACATTTACAAACACAGACATAAAATGCTTGTAACCTATCTGGGAAGCAATAAAAAAACCGATACCCATCAATGCTATCTTATATTCGTACGACATTGAAAAATCAAGATTTCTAAACTGGGACAGCAGCACGCACAAAACCGGCATCAAAAACCAAATCTGAAATTTCCTATCATTTAGCCTGCGCTTTAGAAAACAGGTATCTGCCAAAAGCAGCATGCCGGCCAGGCTAAGAAATATGATTTTAAAACGGCTGGCCACTGGCAAGCTGACAGCATCTGTAACAAAAACAGATAAAAATACAGCGAAATATGCCCTTATTTTGTCCTTGCCAAAACAGACGACCCCTCTTTTTGTATCATACTGCACGATTTCTACTCCATCCATTCTGAGCACACCCACCTGATTTATTTGTATATTGCCAGTTCTACCAGTTCCTTGATAGCGGTATAAGAATGCTTCCGGTCAAATTTCTTTGACGCAAGCATTCTTGCATTGGCGCCCATTATCTGCCTTTTTCCTTTCAATAGCCTAAGCAGCGCTTCGCAAAAAAGCCGGCTGTTTTCTGCTTCTACATTTACGCCAATTCCATTTTCATCAACGAGCCTGCAAAACTCCTCATTTTCCAGTGTATTGATCAAAGGTTTTCCTGCGGCAAGATAATCACCGATCTTATTTACAATGCTCTGCGGCGCCCCTTTCGCAAAGGAATTCACCAAAACATCTGACTTCACAAGAACTGCCGCCATAAGGGAATGTTCCATATATCCGCAAAACTCCACATTCTTGCATCCCAGCCTGGCTGCCAGCTGTTGTGTTTTGTCTTTCAAAGGCCCAGTGCCAAGAATCTTAAACTTTATCTCTTCATGCCCCTGGCCTTGCAGCCGCCTGGCCGCCTTTACAATGTTGTCAACCGCATAGCTATGCCCTATGGAACCGGCATAGGTTACCCATATCTCACCATCCGGTTTCAAAACCGCATCCAGATTTTCTTGCGCTTCCCTGTCAAAATCATCTAGGTCACAGCCAACATAAACTGTACGGTATGGAATTTTGCGGTTCCGGTATTTAAAGGCACGGAGGCTGTACTCTTTTGAAGTCCCTACGACAGCATCCGCATACTGATAAGTTTTCTCTGCATCCCACTTATATGGCAGGAACAAAAGACTGCCTGCCACCCGCTTCTTAATCAACATTTCCATTGCTTCCGGCCACAGATCTTCTATGTCGGCAATAAATGGAATATGGTTCCTGTGGCAATACCTGCCGGCTGCTTTGCTGATATTATTCGGAGGCAGCGAACAATAGACCGCGTCAAACTGCCCTTGATTCTCTTTCAATACCTTTCGGACCCCCGATGCGAAAACCCTGTTGCTGACCTCCCTGAACAGATCTATATTTTTCCTATATGCTGGACAGTCGATATAAATAACCCGAAACGGGCTGGAAAGGTTTTTATCCCTCTGCACTTTTTCATGATGCTCAAAACTGCTCGTAATGACCGTTACCTCATATCCATTTTCCTGAAACATCCTGGCAATCGAATAAAAGCGTGTAGGGCCAGCTTCCCCTGGCAGCCAGAAATACTGGGAAGATATAATGGCTATGCTCTTTTTGCCGGATGCATGGGCCAAAGCCCGGTGCACAGTTTTTTTCCTAGCAGCCGTTTTTTTATATGTACGATGCAAAATAGTGGTCCTCCCTCCGCCAGGCCGCTTTCATTTTATCCGTGCTGTAAAAATACAGCCGCACCTACCACATGGATTCCATTTTCCCCATAAAAGCCCATTGCTTCATCAACCATGCGGTGTGTTGTCAGGCCAGCCTTCAGTATCATGAGGACATTCCCGGATTCAGCCATTTCGTCCCAGCCAGACGTATCCGTACTGATGCCTGGCGCCATTTTCACGGCAATCCCCCAGCCCGCAAGCTTTTGCGCCATCCTTTCTAGGCATTCTTTTTCCTCTGTACGAAGTGCAAAATCAAATGCCATATACAGAGCCGCCACCCCTTGCTTGCGGCATGCAAGCTGAATCCGCTTGCATACCTGCTCTTGCGTATGTCCATATGCATCTTGCCGCGCGCCGAATGCCATCCGGCCTTTCTTCAAAGCGCTGTCCTCCAGCAAAATCCCGCCATAAACCGGAAACGTATACAATGCATCCATTTCATCCAGGCTTTTTACCGTATCACACAAAACATACCAGCCCAAAAAAATACAGCAGTATACGAAAATACCCCCTACAAACCCAAACAATATGTATTTCACACGAAAACCGCCCGTATCGGACGCAGCTGCTTCCAGCCCTTCTTCCGTCCTTTCCTGGCCTTCTTCCAATCCTACGGCCGCCTGGTAAACAGCCATCTGCTCCTGGCTAAAGGCATCCGTCATGGTTTTTCGGTTTGTCCGATTTGACGATAACAGCATTTTTTTATCATGCTGCTGTGACTGCAGCCCGCTGTCGGCAACGATACTTTCCATACTGTTTAAAAGTGTCAGCCTGTGGTTTCCCGCCGTTTTCTTGACCACCGCGAAATATTCTTCCAAAATACCTTGCATATCTAAAGCTATCTTTTCAGCATCTTTCGCGTTTTTGCCAGCTACTTCCACATAAAAAAGAGATTCTGACAATATGCTATGGTCCCCGGCTGCATCGATTGCAATCTGGTAAGGGGAACTGTATGTTTTCTGATAAGCTGTGATTAGTTCTGCTAAATAACTTTTATCCATTTTCCAGCTTTTGCCAGATTCCCCCAATGCATCGGCGGCACCGCCATTTGATACAAAATTCAGATAACTTTCCGTAATCCTAGGCAGTTCCTGCCTTTGCGCAGAATCGATACCATAAAGCATAATATATTTAGCCTTATGGTATGGGTCAATCTGCATCAGTATGGAATTGTCCAGATAGGTTTCCAGCCCCCGGATCTCGCTTTCCAGCCGGACGGCATCTGCCACTCCCTGTTCTTCCGCATCCGTCAGTTCTATTTCATCCTCCATGCCATACATGGCAGCAGATGGCTTATTCCTGCCCTTTATCCATCCGTAAGCACCTAGAAGCACAGCTGAGGCCAATGCACAGACAATCATGCGCTTCCACTGCCTGCACAGGCAGTACAGCAAATCCGGCACATCAATACCGATCTCTTCTTTCCTTTTCCAAGAATACGTTTCATCCATTCCGGTTTCCAACCCTTTCATCGAAATAGCCCATCTTCCCCTTCCCCAATGGCTGCCCAGCAATTTCCACAGAGCCATAGCAGTATCCGCTGGGCTGATTGGCCCCATTCCCCTGATTCCCAATCCCGGGCAAAATCATAATGTTTTTTTATTTGCTTATAATTCTTATAATCCATATTTATTTTTAAAATATTGACTATAAGCATTTTAAAGCAATCTTATTCTTTTTGCAACTCCTAAGATAAAATTAGTAATTTTTTAACAATTTACATCCGCTATTTTTCTATAATTCACTATTTTTTTGTATATACTATACAATTTTTTGCAGTTAAAGCCCCTAAATACCCGCTCCCACAAGTAAATTGCAAAGTTATTTATTTACAGTTCCTTCGGGTCTTGTCAATAAGGATAGAGAAAAAAGTCAATTATTTTTCCGAGGTTACAGTATCGGATTGGATAAGGCGCAGCACCTTGCCGGTGAAGGTTTCCCGGCTGGTTTGGCTGAAATGGAAGTAAAAACAGTCTTTACCATATCGGGCGGCGGTGTGTCCGGGGTGGGTGGAGCGTTGCCGCCCTCCATCATGGGCTGGGGGATGGCCTTGCCCTCTCTACTGGTGCTGTCGCTCCCTTCCGGGGTGGGGGCGATACTGCTGGTAGGCCAGCCGGGGGGATGTCCTTCACCGTTCCACCTCCCGCCGTTTCTGCCGGGTCTGCTCTTGCTGGCGTATGGCAACATCCGGCGTTCCGCTTCACCTGTTGCAGCCTCCGTAAATCGTCCTGGATGGGCTTGTA
>CAMUML010000044.1 GCA_947089855.1 uncultured Eubacterium sp. | reverse complement strand
AGCGCGCCAGATTGTGGCTCTGGAGGCCCAGGGTTCGAATCCCTGTATCCACCCTTTGCGTTGCGGACAGCAGCCAATACGCAGAAGGACAAGTTAATGGGCTATCGCCAAGCGGTAAGGCACAGGACTTTGACTCCTGCATTCACCAGTTCGAATCTGGTTAGCCCAGTTTCGAAATTTTATGTTGCATGGGATACTAGCTCAGTTGGTAGAGCACTTGACTTTTAATCAAGTTGTCGGGGGTTCGACTCCCCCGTGTCTCATTGATACCTTATAAATGCTGTGTAAACGGTATTTATAAGGTTTTTTGTCTTTCTTATTAATTCTATTTTTATGCAAAATAAAACCCCGCAGGATTTTACGGTTGGGCCTGCGGGACTTTATTTGAGTTTCATGTCAGAGCAGGTAATGGGAATCGAACCCACCCTACCAGCTTGGGAAGCTGGTGTACTACCGATATACGATACCTGCTAGTCTCGATGTTTTCCTCAACATCTTTAAATATAGTATAACCGATTGTTTCTAATTTTTCAAGTAAAAAATTTCAAAAAATGCAATTAATTCCACTGAGGACTGTAATCGCCTATGCGGATAATTTTACTAGCGCATTCCGTGAGAACATGATTAGGAGTGGGCGGCCGGGAGGCCACAATTAACGGCATTCCTGGTTAGGCATTTCTTCAATAAATGGCATTCATTGGGCCATGAATAGTAACGAAATATGAAAAAGCAGATTGAGGCAGCCGTCAAAATGTGGTATGATAATACAATAGGAAAATTAGCCAGAAACAACCTGGCAGAACAGGAGAGAAGTTTTATGCCGATTAAGATTCAGGATGCGCTTCCGGCGCGTGAGATTTTGGAAAATGAGAATATTTTTGTTATGACGGAGTACCGGGCCATGCACCAGGACATTCGTCCGCTGAATGTGTTAATGCTGAATCTGATGCCGACAAAGATTGTAACGGAAACGCAGTTTCTGCGTAAACTGTCAAATTCGCCGCTTCAGGTGGAAGTGGAATTTCTGCATATGGCAAGCCATGTGTCGACACATGTGGACCAGACACATTTAAATACTTTTTATAAAGTATTTGATGAAGTGGAACATAGAAAATATGACGGTATGATCATTACCGGGGCGCCATTGGATTTTGTAGCATTTGAAGACGTGGATTATTGGGAAGAGCTAAAAGCAATTATGGAGTGGACAAAGACACATGTACACTGTACGCTGCATTCTTGCTGGGGGTCTTTTGCGGGTTTGTATTACCATTATGGGATAAAAAAACAAGACCATATCCCTAAACTGTCCGGCGTTTATTCCCACCAGATTAGGAAGAAAAATTCACCATTGTTCCGTGGGTTTGACGATGTATTTTACGCGCCGCATTCCAGGGCCACAGAGATTACAGAGGAACAGGTACTGGCTAGGCAGGAGTTGGAAATTATGGCGGTATCTGCGGAAGCAGGCGTGGCAATTGTTAAAAGTACAGACAGCAGGCAATTTTTTATAACCTGCCATCCAGAATATGATTCCGATACGCTGAAGCTGGAGTATGAACGTGATATGGAAAAAGGGATGCAGCCAGATCTTCCGGTCCATTATTTCCCGGAAGATAACCCGGCGAATGCACCGGTTGTAAATTGGCGGTCTGCGGGCCAGCTTTTAATTTCCAATTGGCTGAATTATTATGTATACCAGAGCACACCATACGAGCTGTAGGGAAAACGTAATAAATGCTGGGTTTGCAGGGATTGGGTGGGTTTCGCCTGATGATGAAACTAGCGTAAATTATCGCAAAATAATGCCGTTATGGGCGGAGTAGCCTGTCACTACATCATCAAATGGTTAGGCGGTGACGACAAGGGCAACAGCTAGCCTAGTGGATGCTTTGCCACTATAAAAATAAAGAAGAATCCCTCGACTGTATTGCAGTACGGTCGGGGGATTTGCTTCTTCGTCAACGTTGGACTTCTTACATCTTTTTGCCTACTGGCATTATAGCATATGCAAAAATGTTTTTCAATGTGCTTTTATTCAAATATTTTATCCTAATCTGGCATCGTTACTATTCACGGCCTGGGGGCCGCTCATAGTAACCATTCGGGGCGATATTGGAAGTTTGCTTCGCAAAATCGCCCCTCACTCCTGAATCATGTTCTCACGGAATGCGCAGTTTATGCGCATTCCTGGCCCGTGAATAGTAACCTGGCATCAGTCAAGGCTTATATAACAGGAAAGGAGAACATACGTTTTGACAGGATGCAAATAATTTAGACATTAGCATAAAGGCTTTGCTGATTGCAGAAATACAGTTGGCAGTGCCTTTATTTTAGTGTTTAAATATTGAACGTATAAGAAACATTCGCCAAAATTGGCGGACGTAAATAACGCATTCAAACTTATTTCTGATTTTGAGGTAGAACAGATTACAAATCGAAATTAAATTGCATTATGTGTTGATAATGAAAACGTAGCAGGAAATTATATTTAAAATATTATACCAATTCCCACAAAATATGCTATAATATCCCATAGTCAGATTAGGGCAGCGTAGGGATAGTCTGGTGGTTGTACTTTCCGGGAACGGGAAGGAGGTACTTATGGATACGTTAGAAGTTTTGACGTTGCTGTTAGTTATTTTTGCAGCTTTGTCTTATCTCGACAACCACCGCAAGTAAAACGGCTATCTCCTACGCCAATAGGGGATAGCCTATAACTTATTAATTATCACAAATAAGTTTCCGGTGGCAACCATCGGACGTGCTGAATCTTATGGTTGTTCCTAATCTGATTATAAATGACACCTTGCTCATTTGCAAGCGTTAATTTAGGAAATGGGGATCGGCCCTGTATGTGTTTTTATTATCAACTGTTCTTGGGCGCCCATATCCGGTTAGCCGATTCCTTCGCCATCCTGTCCCAAAATGCAGCCTGCCAGCCGGTCATTCTGTTCTGGCTTCATAAAACAAAAACGGATAAATTTGTCGTCCAGAAATGGGAAGGTCGAACAATCCCGTATCATCATCCCGCGCCGTATCGTGCGGTTAAATAGATCTTGTGCGTCTAGGCCTGGGCGCAGGATTTTTACGAGCATAAAATTGCCGGAAGGCGGGTAAGCCTTAAAATCTGTTTGCGCGTCAAATAATGTGTACATCCGTTTGCGTTCAGAAGAGATAAGCGCCTTTGTTTCCTCGATATAGGCGCTGTCGCGAAACATGATTTCGCCGGCGATCGCGGCCAGGGAATTAATGGTCCAAGGGTTTTTGCGCGTATTGATGGTCTTGGCCAGATCCCGGTTCCCGGTAACGGCATATCCAAGCCGCAGCCCAGGGGCAGCAAAAAATTTGGATGTACCGCGTAAGATCACCAGGTTGTTATAGTAGTTGGTAAGCGGTATAGAGGTGATCTGTTCCATATTATCGGCAAATTCTACATAAGTTTCGTCTGCCATTACGTAAATGCCGTGCTGTTTACAGGCATCCAGGATCATCCGCATAGATTTATTGGTAATGCAGGTGGAAGTTGGGTTGTTTGGATTACAAAGTACGAGCAGGTCTATATCGTCTTTTAAGTGTGCGATAAAATCTTTGGTATCCAGCACAAAGCCGTCGGTTTCCTTTAACGGATAGTAAAGCGTCGTGCCGCCGCCCAGTGCGATTTCGCGTTCGTATTCGGAATAGGAAGGGCCGATAACCATTGCTTTTTTCGGGTGTTCTGTCTGGATAAACAGGGAAATCAGTTCGGTGGAGCCATTGCCTACCAGGATATTTTCTGCATCTGTCCCCACATACTGTGCAATACAGCGGCGCAGGGATAAATAATCCCGGTCTGGGTAAGTGGTAATCGCATCGATCTTTTCCGCCAGGGTGCGCCGCAGGGCCGGAGAAATGCCAAGCGGGTTTACATTTGCAGAAAAGCTGGTAATGGTTTCTTTTTTTATGCCATAAACTTGTTCAATTTTTTCCAGGTCACTGCCATGAAAATGGTCTTTATGCTGTATCATGTAAGTATCCTCCTTATTTCTATCAACATATTGCGTGGCAACCCCAAATAGTTTATAATTCATAAGATAGGCTAATAGATACCGTACCGCCTAATTGTCAATTATAGCGGTATTTTGGAAAAATGCAAGAGAAAAGCAGGTGGAAACGTGCGAAAGAGGATCGAAGAACTGGCGGAAGGGAAGATACCCTATGAACATCCGCAGGTTGTATTTTCAAAAGAAAAGCTGGAGTTAGAAGCGGTCGAAGGACAGGCGGTAATGGAAAGCTTCCGGATAAAAAGTGAAAATGGGATT
This sequence comes from uncultured Eubacterium sp., assembly GCA_947089855.1. Taxonomy (GTDB): domain Bacteria; phylum Bacillota; class Clostridia; order Lachnospirales; family Lachnospiraceae; genus Eubacterium_J. Next base: position 30,247 of record CAMUML010000044.1, on the reverse strand, counting down.
TGGATGCGGGGCATTATTTATTCTTCCAGTGCAAGGATGGAATGCCTTGTTCCGCAGTTTGAAGGGGAAGAAGCAGACGTACAGGTGCGGTTCCATGCAGATGGCTTAAGCGAAGGGGATATTATAACCGGCGAGCTGTATGTGATATGCAACGGCGGGGAATACCAGCTGTCCTTTGCGGTAACGGTAACAAGGCTTTATGCAGAAGCTTCCACGGGCAAGATTAAAAACCTAAGGGATTTTGCAAAGCTTGCAAAACAGGATTGGAAAGAAGCGTTCCATATTTTCCGTTCCACGGCATTTAAAAATATATTGGGCCCAAAAGACTATAAAGCTTCCTTATTATATTTGGGCCTTTCCAGCACATCTTTGACGGAACAGGCGATGGAAGAGTTTCTGATCGGGATTGGGAAAAAAGGGCGGGTACGTTTTTCTCTGGAAGAACGCAGCGCAGAATATTTCTCTGTAAAAAAGCCGGCAGAAGAACAGGTCAGTATCCAAAAAGATGGGTGGGGGTTTTTGGAGATACGGGTTTCCTCCAGTGCGGAATTTTTGGTTCCGCAGAAATACTGCCTGACGGACAGTGATTTTATCGGCAGCAGCTGCCAGTTTGCATTTACGATCAATACAGCGAAAATGCATGCAGGCAATAATTTTGCCAGTATCTATTTTGAAAACGACGTACAAAAAGAGGAATTCCAGGTGTGGGTATCTGCGGACAGCTTAGAGGGCGGAAAAGACAGGACCTACCAGCAGGTGCAGCGTGTTAAGTTTTTATTGACGGCATGCTATGTGGAGTACCGCTTGAATAAGATCGTAACCGGGGAGTGGACAAAGCAGACGCTGGCATTGATCGGGCAGCTGGAGAAGCTGAAACTGGAGGATGAATGGCATATGCTGTTTAAGGCGTATGCGCTGCAGCAGAATAAACAGCGGCAGGATGCAGAATGGCTGATGAATGATTTTAGGCGCAGATACAAAGACAAAAAAAAGCCTCAGTGGGCTTTTTATAATTATCTCTGCCTGCAAAATGAAAAAGAACCGGTTGTGATCGAACGGCTTTTAGCAGAAATTGAAACGATCGCAAGGCAATACAGCACGCACCCGATGATGTTTTATCTGACCCTGCGGCTCAACGGCATCCTGCGCACGCAGCCGCAGGTCAAGCTGCGTGTGATCGAAGAGCGGGTGATGCTGGGGCAGTACACGCCGCTTTGGTATGTTGAGGCGTTCCGCTCGTATCAGGAACAGCCATATTTATTGACCAAGTTGGATAAATACGAGATTTTGCTGATGAACTGGGCGTCCAGGCAAGGGATTTTGACGAGGGACCTTGCAGACCAGGTGATGCGCCTGGCCAATAATATGCGCCAGTTCCATCCTACGGTCTGCCGGATCTTATTCCGCAGCTATAAGCGTTATCCGGATGAAGATATGCTGGCAGGCGTCTGTGCCTATTTGATCAAGGGGCAGCGGTACCATCCGAAGTACCATTCCTGGTATGTACAGGGCGTACAGCAGAATTTAAAGATTACGGGCCTGTACGAAGCGTTTTTGCTGACGATGGACCTGCACAGCCCAGGGCCGTTGCCGAAAGTGATACAGATGTATTTCCAGTATAATAACCAGCTGGCCTATCCATACAAAGCGGCCCTGTATGTCAGTATTATTGCCCACAAACAGGAACAGCCGGCGATTTATGAAAAATATTCGGAAACGATGAAGCAGTTTGCAATCGACGAGATTTTAAAAGGGAATATGGACGACAACCTTGCGGTTATTTATGAGGAAATGCTGGATAAAGGGATTTTGACGCAGGAACTTGCGGCCCCACTGGCAGATATTTTATATACGCATAAATTTTACTGCAATAACCCGGCGGCGGCCTATGTGGTAGTGGTCCAAAAGCATATGAAAGAAGAGCAGCGGGTGCCGTTGTCTTCGCAGGTTGCCTATTTCCAGCTTTTTTCCAACGACTATGCCGTTTTGCTGGAAAATAACAGGGGGCAGCGTTTTGTTTCGCCGGATTTTTGCGAACTGGAAAAGCTGATGAAGCCGTCGCATTATATCCGCAGGTGTTTAAAGCTGGCGCCGGAAAAACTGCAATACCTGATGCACCATATGGATGGCAAAGCAGGGTTAAGCGTACCGGCAAAGTCTGATATTGAATATTTATGCATCTTAATGGATGCGCCGCAGATCAGCCGTAAATTTAAAAGCCAGATTGGCCCCGGGCTTGTGCGTTACTGCCTGTTAAACCAGGTAGAGGAGCATGTTGAGGAATATTTTGCACAGATTGATTTTGCCACGATGGACAGGGGGCAGCGAAATGTTTTGATTGAGTTGATGGTGGAAACCGGCTGGAATGAAAAAGCCTATGAGCTGGCCAGCCGGTTTGGGTATGACGGCATAAGCTGGCAGCGGCTGTCACAGCTTGCATCTTATATGCTGCGTACGAAAGATATAGGTGAAGATGCATTTTTGCTGGAGCTGTGCATGGCGGTGACGCTGGCAGGAGCCCGCACTTCAGCGGTTACGGCTTATCTGGCAAAATATTACGAAGGCCCTTCCAAGCGGATGATGCTGGTTTATGAGGCAGCGCAGATGAGCGAACTTGTGGATGTCGCTGAATTGGAAGAACGGCTGCTGGTGCAGACGCTTTACAGTACGGAATATGTCAGTAAGATCCAGGAAGTCTACCAAAGCTACCGTATGCACAATGGCCGCGGGTTCATTTTGCAGGCATACCGGTCTTATTGTATGCATGAGTATGTTGTGCATGGCATGGTATTGCCGGAAAACTTGTTTGTGGAAGCAAGCCAGCTCCAAAAGGAAGGGAAGCTGCGCGGAGTTGCATGTAGGCTGGGGCTTTTAAAATATTTTTCAGAGTGCAGCTATCTGGACCGCTACCAGCTGCGGGAGGCAGATACGCTGTTAAATGAATTTATTTCCCGCAATATGAACTTCGCATTTTTTAAAAACCTGCCGGAAAGCCTGTGCAGCCGCTACCAGCTGCACAACCGTATCTTGGTAGAATACCATGCCAGGCCCGACAGCCGGATCCAGATCCATTACCGGATGCCCAAACAGCAGGAGGAGTTTACCACTGAGAATATGCCCAACATTTACGATGGGATCTTTACTTGGGAGTTTTTGCTGTTTTTGGACGATGAGCTGGAGTATTATATTACAGAAGAAGCAGAAAACGGGGCGCAGCAGCTGGCACAGAGCAGGCGCGTAGCAGGGATCGCGTACCGGGATGTAAAAAGCGGCGGGCGCTATGCATACATCAACCATATGCTGTACTTGCATAAAGAAGGCGAAGAAAAGGAGCTGATACGTATGATGCAGGAGTATGAAAAACTGGATATTCTGACACGCAAACTGTTTAAGACAATTTGATGGGCAGCGATTTAAGGTTTGTTTTCTGCTACATAGTATGATATACTTTTTTGCGCAGAGCAATCAGGGAGCGGACTGGTGTATATGGGAACTTGAAAAGGGGGAGGGGACGGCTTTGGCAGAATATGGGCAGCAGTTATATATCGGTATTGATTTAAACGACAGCTATGCAATGGTCAGTTTTGCCATGACGCAGCATTTGGAGCCGGAAACGGTAAGTACCGTAGCGGGCAGCGAGATGTTCCAGATTCCGTTGGCAGTCTGTTTGGCGGCATCTTCTGGACAATGGGTATATGGGGACGAGGCAGTCCGTTTTGAAAAGGCGGAAATGGGGAAATGCGAAAGCAACCTGCTTTCGCGTGCGCTGGAACGGGATTTTACGATTATTCAAAACCAGACTTATGAAATACGGTCGCTTTTGGCTGTGTTTATTAAAAAACTCCTGCTTTTGGCAGGAAAATTAGGCCCGCATATGGAAATTGGCAAGGTTGTATTTACGTTTTCCAAATTAAATCCAAAGCTGATGGAACTGATGGAATATGTGTTTGCGCAGCTTCCAGTTGCAAGGAAACGGATTACCGTTATGGATTATATGGAAAGCTTTTATTATTATGCGCTGAACCAAAAAGACGGGCTGTCTACGCATGATGTAGTGATGTTCCAGTATTATGGAAAAAATATCCTGTGCTGGTATTTGACGCGTTCCAAACAGTCCCAGCCGCAGCTGATACAGATCATAGAAAAAGACTGCGGGTATCTGACCGAAAATAAAGACCAGGATTTTGCGGAAATTATACCGAAACTATTTAAAAAGAAGATCATCTCGTCGGTCTACCTGGTGGGCGACGGATTTGAAGGCGGCTGGATGAAGCATTCCCTGCGGGTCATGTGCCAGGGCAGGCGCGCGTTCCTGGGGAAAAACCTGTTTACCAAAGGGGCCTGTTATGCAGCGGAAATCTACGATGGCCTGTTGCCTTGGAATTATGCCTATATGGGCGAAAATGAAATGAAATTTAATATCAGCCTGAAAGTGCGGAAAAATAATGAAATGGCATTTCATACGCTGATTTCGGCGGGGGATAACTGGTATGAGGCGCAGGGCGAGTGCGAGACGGTTTTGGACGGGCCTGGAGAGATTGACTTTTGGCTCCAGCTGCCGCGCAGCCGGCAGGCACGGATCGAAACCTTAGAACTGACCAACCTCCCGTCGCGCCCGAAAAAGGCGACCCGGCTGCATATCCAGGCAAAGCCGCTGTCCGACCGTTCGGTAAAGATCACCATCCGCGACCTTGGGCTGGGGGAATTTTTTAAGGCAAGCGGCATGGTATGGGAACATGTGATGAAAGTGAATTAAACTGCAGCAAAGCCTGTAAATTCATGGAAGTTGGCAGGCGGGAAGAAAAAGCAGGAGGATAGAAATGGGCGAACTGATTTTCTGTAGTTTTAAAAGCGCTGCCAGGCCGTATTATCTGGAAAGCGCAAAACAGAATATCTATTCCATTGAAGAATTGTGCTATTTCTTGCAGGATAATATTTATCTGCTGGATGAAAACATAATGACGGCGGAATTCTGCGACTGGGTGGAAGTTGAGCTGGGGGCGGCAGAGCTTTCTGAAAAACTGCGCAGCCTGATTGCCAGGCAGGGGAGTTTCCCGGAATTTTGTATGCACATTATTACGGACTCCGGTTATTTTTCCAAAAATGAAATGCAGTTTTTGGGTATGAAGCTGCAGAAGATGGACCACCAGAGCAATTATGAAAACCGCAAGATTAAAGCAGATTTATATATGGAGAAAGAAAAGTATCTGGAGGCGATTGCGGAATACCGTAACCTGTTGTTAAGTGCGACGGACAGCCCGTCTGATATACGCGTCAGCGGCGATATTTGGCATAATATGGGGACTGCCTATGCAAAAATGTTTTGCTTTGAACGGGCAGTGAGCTGTTACGAAAAGGCGTATGAATTAAGCCACCGGCTGGATTCCATCAAGGCGGCGGCACAGGCAGTCTGTTTTTTGGACGACGGGGAGCGTGTACAGCGGTTTTTGCAGCAAAACCATATTGGGCCGCAGCAGTTTGCGGCAATGAAAAAAAATTTAAGCGAGTTAGAACAGATGACGGAAGTGTCCGCTGAGTTTGAACCGGTTACCAAATTGGAGCGGCTGATGTATGTGTCACAGGTGCAGGCAAGGAGCGAGATGGGGCGGCAGGTAGAACAGTGGAAAGATGAATATATCGGGTACCTGGGGTAATGTCCAGAAACGAAGGGATGTCAGATGGGATTTTTAAAACGCAGGAGAGACCAAAAAAAATTACAAAAAGTATTAGAAGACGTGCAGGGCAGCGGAAGCCTGGAAAGCTTGCCGCAGGATGTGCCGGACGGATTGGCAGGCCGCTGTGGGCAGCTTTTGGAAAATGCTAGGGAAATTGACGACGGCAAAAAAGAATACTATATTGTCACCTCGTATTTGAATGATATAGAAACGATTGAAAACCTGCCCCCTGACCGGGCGGAAGAGATAAAAAAAGCGGCCGACCATGTGGCGAAGCTCAACCGTGCCAGGGACCAGTTTCTAAATACGTCCAAGCGGATTTCCGACGCACAGTTTTATATGATCCAGCAGCAGGAGGATACCATCCCGGATGCTGTCCGCAAGCTGCAGGAAAATGAACAATACCAGGCTGTGGTAAAACGGGATATGCAGTACCTGGAAGGGGAAAAGAGAGAATGGGAACTGCAAAAAAAGGATTTAAGGCACAGGCGCAAGGTGCTGCGCAGCGCTTCGTTTTTTCTATTTTTATCAGTGGCGTCGGCAGCAGTGCTGCTGGTTATCCTGTCCATTGGTTTTTCGTATGATACCCGTAATGCATGGATCGGTACGATGCTCGCAGCCGTTTTGGGCGCGGCGTTGATCGTGCTTTGCATCGAAAGCGGCAGGCGGGATATGCACCAGGCGGAGGTAAATATCAATTATGCGATCACACTGTTAAATAAAGTAAAGATAAAATATGTAAATATCACGAATGCCGTTGATTATGTATGTAAAAAATATAATGTCCGTGATGCCAAGGAATTTTCTTATTTGTGGGATATGTACCAGGAAGCGGTGCGCGAACAGGAAAAATACCGCAGGACGAATGAAGATCTGAACTATTATTATGAAAAGTTAGTCGGGCTTTTAAAAAAATGCAGCCTGTATGACGCCAGGGTCTGGATGGAACAGCCGCAGGCGCTGACAGAACCAAAGGAGATGGTGGAGATCAAGCATAACCTGATTGTCCGTAGGCAAAAACTGCGCTCGAAGATCGCGTATAACTTGGACATTGTAAAAAAAGGGCGCGTTGAATTGGATGGAATGCTAAAAGGCAGGACAGATGTGGATATAGAAATACAGGGGATGATCGCATCGATCGACCAGATGGCGGAACTGGGAAAGGAGGGATAGCAGGCGATGCATATGGAACATAGCCACACCCATGACCCTAGGGAAACAAAAGCCATTATTAACCGCCTGGCAAAAGCGATCGGGCATTTGGAGGCGGTAAAGGGTATGGTAGAGCAGGGCCGCGACTGCAGCGAGGTGCTGGTACAGCTTGCTGCAGTTAAGGCGGCGCTCAATAATACCGGAAAACTGATCTTAAAAGGGCATATCAGCCATTGTATCGTGGATGCCGTAGAACACGGCGACCAGCAGGCCATCGAGGATCTTAACCGTGCCATTGACCAGTTTGTCAAATAAATTTAAGAATAGTTTTGGGCAATTGCCATCATTTTTTCCAGGTCGGCAATTAATTCCTTGGAGTAGTGCTCGGCCTGGTTATAAACCTGTTCGGCTTGCGGATAGTCGCCTTTTTTTAGGGCGGCGATCGCTTCGCTGCCAAATTTGTGGAACCGTTCGTGCTTTTTGCCAAGCGCGTCCCAGATTTTGCGGATCTCGTCATTGCCAGGCGTCAAGGCGTAATAAAAATGCCCAAACCCGCATTTGGAAGAATCCAGCTGCAGCGGTACAATGCTGCGCTGGCGGACCATATTGCGCAGGTTCCGCAGCCAGGATTGGTGTGCAGTAACAGCATTGTGCAGGTGTTTTACGAAATCCGCATTTTCGAGATGGAAAAATGGGTCGTTAGACAGCGCCCCCATCTGTTTGACCGAATCGTCCAGCGTTTTTTCGATGCTTACGACCGGTTCGGCAGCTTTGCGCAGATCCTGGCCTACGTTGCGCATAAAGTCCGTACTGTCACGGAGCTGGTTTTCCATTTCGGTCATAGAACTGCTGATTTCTTCGCTGACTGCGGCAATCGAACTAACAGAGTCATTGACATGCGATACATGTGTATGGTTTGCATTGTTAAGCTCCCATACATGTTCAATTTTATTTGTCATAGAATCCAGGGCGTCGATCGTCCCGTTTGCGCTTTTAATGCTTTTTTGGGAGGCAGCCTTGATCTCTTCTACAAAATTGCCCATGCTGCCGGTTAGGTTTTGGGTCTCTTCCGCAAGGTCGCGGATCTCATTTGCCACAACGGCAAACCCCCTTCCAGCTTCGCCTGCCCGGGTAGCTTCGATCGAGGCGTTTAAAGCCAGCAGGTTTGTCTGGAGCGAAATATTTTCGATGCCTGAAATAACGTCGTTCATACGGCTGATAATTTCAAACAGGTTATCCATATCTTTTTGCATTTTGCGGGAATTATCGATCGTCTGGCCGGAAAGCGTTTTGATCTGGGTCAGGTCCTCCTGGGCAGTTTCAATTTTGTCCGATAATTCCGTCGTAGCAGATGCAATACTGGAAATCGTATTGGCCAGCTCTTCATGCTGGTTGTTGGATGTGCCGGTAAACATGTCATTGCCGGTGGCAGCCCCAAAGATGGTTTCGGTCGCTTGGGATACTTTACGGGAAATGTCCATGATTTTTTCGGTCTGGTGCTGCATCGTCAGGTCAAGGGAGCTTATCTGCATAACCGCCTTGATATTTTTCTCAAAAATTTCTGCAAATTGCTTTTTTGCTTTTAAAAGCCTCTGGTAAATGCCGTTTAATTCCGGATCTTTTGAATAATCAGCCTCTTTCAGTTGGGAGACAGCTCTTACGAGCGACATAGTTTTTCTTCTCATTGGATACCTCTTGATCTTGAAGCAGTGCCGCATTTGCAGACAGCGCCGCCGATTTTATGTATATATTTTTATAATAAGGATTTTTTCATTTTTTTGCAACTATTTTAAACAAAATTTTTTCATTTTCTGCTGGAAATTTGTGGTGAATTTTCTTAAAATTTAATTGCAAATTTGTGAATATATGCTAAACTATATATATGCTTATTCTGCTGTTACAACAATTTTAACAGGAACCGTTTCTGGCTTGTGGCTGCAGGATGATTGGAGGGGGGAGTTAAATGCAGCCAGGCAATCGTCGGGGTCGCCCCGGGTCTTTGTAGGAGGGCGCTTCCATGCGTCCAGAGAAAACAGGAAACAGCATGCCCAGTTGCTGATTTTTGAGAGAGGGAGAGGAGAACTTAAATCATGTCAAAAAAAGAAAAGATTGAGCAAAGGCTTGTAAAGTCTTTTTTTATTGTATCGTCAATTGCGGCGGTCGCTGCGATTGTTGGTGTGATCGCGCTTGTGACTATATCGAATAGATATTCTTATGCGTTGCAAAATTTTGGTTTCGCGCAGGGCGATATAGGAAAGGCAATGTTTGAATTCGCAGATATTAGGTCATCGCTTCGGGCGGCAATTGGCTATGATGAGCAGTCGGCAATTGATACGGTAGTTCAGCAGCATGATGAAAAAAAAGTATTGTTTGAAAAATATTTTGCAGATATAGAAAATACAATTGTCTCAACGGACGGCAGGAAAACGTATGACGAAATAAAACAGGAATTAGACGAATATTGGGAGCTGGATTCCCAAGTTATGACGCTTGGTGCTTCTACTGACCGGGAGCTTTGCAAGCAGGCGCAGGATATTGCGTTAAACCAGCTGGCCGGGGTGTACAACGATATTTACAGCAAGCTGGACTCGCTTTTAAGCGTAAAAGTAACAGAAGGCAACAGCTTGGCAACGAGCCTTAACATTACAAAATGGATTTTGGCAGCTATAATGGTCCTTGCAATTGTTCTTGCAATAGTGGCCTCTATGTGGATTGGAAGAAATATTGCAAGGGGCATTGCAAACCCGCTGAAGTCGCTGGGCGACCGTCTGGAGTCATTTGCATCCGGAGATCTGACTACGCCGTTCCCTGAGACCCATACAGGCGATGAAGTGGAAGATATGGCGGAACATGTCATACATATGGCGGAAAACCTAAGTGCGATTATCCATGATATGGATGAAGTGCTGGGTGAGATGGCAGGCGGGAACTATACCGTCAGGTCAAAGATTTCCGAAAGGTATACAAGCGATTTTAAGAAGATGTATGAATCGATGCGCGGGCTGCGTGACCAGATGACAAAGACGCTCGTTGCAATCGGGGCGACGTCGAACCAGGTAAATTCCGGTTCCAACGATGTGGCGGAAGCATCACAAAGCCTTGCAGAAGGCGCGACCGAGCAGGCCGGTGCAGTCGAAGAACTGCATGCAACGATCAGCGATATTACCGAGACAATGCAAAAAAGCGCGCAGAATGCGGATGAGTCTTACCGCCAGGCGCAGTATTATGCAAACCAGGCGGATGAAAGCCGGGAAGAAATGGATACGTTGATGAGTGCGATGACACGCATTAATGATGCTTCGGCAAGGATTGGGGATATTATTTCCGAGATTGAGTCGATTGCTTCGCAGACGAACCTGTTATCTTTGAACGCTTCGATCGAGGCGGCACGGGCAGGGGAATCCGGGCGTGGGTTTGCAGTTGTTGCGGCACAGATCCGTGAGTTGGCTGACCAGAGTGCAAAAGCGGCGGTTGATACGAGAAAGTTAATCGAAGGTTCCGTAAAAGAAATTGAACAGGGCAACCAGGCAGCGGAACGGGCTTCCGGGGCTATTGAAGCAGTGGTAGATGGAATTAAGCAGATTGCTGAGTTTTCTAAGAATTTGAAGATTATGGTGGACGACCAGGCGGAAGCGATGCGCCAGGCGGAGATAGGGGTAAATAAAATATCTGAGGTCGTGCAGAATAACGCGGCAACTGCGCAGCAGGCTTCTGCGACTAGCCAGGAGTTGTCTTCGCAGTCGATTGTGTTGGACGATTTGATTGGGCAATTTAAGCTGAAAACAGAATAGGGTTTGGGAAGTATGGTATAATTTCCCTGGTACATATTTTTATCAACAGCACAGGCGCATACCAAAGCTCATTTATTTATCAGGATCAAGCCGCAGGCGCCAGCGGCCGAATGGGGGTAACCATGAAGAAACGAAACAAAATCATTTCCCTGCTGCTTGCAGCTGCACTTGCCATCCCGGCAGTGCCGTATGCAGATGCAGGCGGCAGGAACCTGGCAGTTGTACAGGCTGCAAAAAAAGTCAAAATCACAAATGTGGCAACCAAAACGCTTACGATCCAAAAAGGGGAAACGTTTACTTTAAAAGCAGACCGCTCAGACGTGGCCTGGAAAAGCAGCGACCCAAAGGTCGTAACTGTAAGCAAGGCCGGAAAGTTAAAAGGGCTCAAGGAGGGCAAGGCTACCATTATTGCGGGCTCGGGAAGCGCCAAAGCGTCCGTTGAGGTAACGGTCGGTACGAAAGTAGCGGGGGTTAATATTGTAAAGCCAGCGCTTGCACTTTCCGTTGGGATGCAGTCTACGCTAAAAACAGACATTTCCCCGGAAGATGCTTCCAATCAAACGCTTTCTTTTACGTCGGCGGATCCAAAAGTTGCAACAGTGTCAAAAAAGGGCGTGGTTACTGCCAAAGCAGCTGGCAGGACAAAAATAACTGTAACATCCACGGATGGGACCAATAAAAGTGAAACGGTTACCATAACTGTCCGGGCGGCTGACGCGGTGGTGCGGCTGCAGGACGATTTTTACCAGGCAGTGAATGCTACGTCTTTACAGGCACATACCCTGCAGGAAAACCAGAGCCAGTGGGATGGTTTTTCAGAGCTTCAGAAAAATATTACAAAGGACTTAAATACGATTATCGACAGCCTGGCAGCGGAAAAAGATAAGTATGCAAAAGGCAGCATCGAGCAAAAGATCATTGATTTTTACTTTGTTACCCGTGATATGGATGCAAGGGACCAGGCGGGGGTTACGCCATTAAAGCCTTATACGGATAAAATTGACCAGGCAGGAACAATAGCGGAATTTGTGGAAGTGCTAGGGGAACTGGCGAAGTTTGGGGTAGGCAGCGCGCTTGGTTTCCAGATCCAGCAGGATTCTATGGATTCCAATAAGTATGTCCTCGTCAATCAAGGCCCGGCTTATATTATGCCAAAAGACTATATGGTTGGGGAAGCTGGGCAGCCGGTGCAGCAGGCAGTCCTTACTTTTATCAAACAGATGTTTGTCCTGGCCGGGGAAAACGATACCAGGGCTGGGGAAATCGCTTCCCAGGTATTCCAGCTGGAACAAGACTTGGCGTCTTCCGGGGCCAGCCTGGCGGAACGGAATGATATAAAGAATTTCTACCATCCTTATACGAAGGCAGAACTAGTGGCGCTGTACAGCAACTGTGATATTGAAGGGTATTTGCGGGCAGCTGGCGTTACACAGTTTGACCGGTGCATCGTATACGAAGAGGAGAACGCAAAAAAGATCAACAGCTACCTGACGCCGGAACACCTGGAGCTGTTGAAAAATTATACGAAATTTACGCTGTACATGGGCTATAGCAACTATCTGACTACAGAGCATTACAAGGCGCTTAAGGCTGTCAATGAATCACTTACCGGTGCAGGCGAAAACCCGAGTATGGACGAGGTGGCAAAGGAGCTGACGCAGGGGCTGTTTTCCTGGGAGTTTGGGAAGTTGTATACCGACCGGTATTTTTCACAGGAAAGCAAAACGGATATTGAAGCGATGACCCGTACGCTCCTTAGCACGTTCCGCGGCAGGATCCAGAAATTAGACTGGCTTTCCGATGAAACCAAACAAAAAGCGGTGAAAAAGCTGGATACGATGAAAGTAAAGATCGGTTATCCGGATAAATGGCCATCTTATTTCGACGGAATCACGATTGATGCATCGAAAGGTGTGATAGAAAATATTATCCATATCCAGGAAGCGCTAAATACAGGGGCACAGGAAAAACTGGATTCCGGCGTGGATAAAACGGAATGGGTAATGACGCCGCAGACAGTCAATGCATGTTATAACCCGCAGGCAAATGATATTACGTTCCCGGCAGCGATTTTACAGGCGCCGTTTTACAGCAAGGATGCAAGCGATGCACAAAACCTTGGCGGCATCGGCACCGTAATTGGCCATGAGATCACCCATGCATTTGACCCTGTCGGGGCGGGATATGATGAAAACGGCAACCTTAACAACTGGTGGACGCAAGGGGATATGGACGCGTTCACAGCTAAGGCGCAGAAAGTAAAAGATTACTATAATGGCATTGAGATTACAAATGGAATTTTCCAGGACGGCGATATGACCGTTACGGAAAATGTTGCGGATATGGGCGGTATGGCCTGCGTACTGGAAATCGTAGGGGCGGATAAAAAAGCGCAGATGGAAGTATTTAACAGCAATGCAAATATCTGGGCGTCCAACCAGACCGACCAGTACCGGGATTACCTGCTGACCGTAGATGTCCATTCCCAGAACAAAGTACGGGTTAATGCAATCCTGCCATTGTTCGAGCAGTTTTACGATATATTTGGGGTTACCAAAAATGACGCGATGTATGTAGCGCCAGAGGATAGGGTCCAGGTGTGGTAAGGAAACAAACGGAATAAAAAACAAAGGGCGGAAACCAATTATTTTTCATTGGTTTCCGCCCTTTCTTTTTGGGGCAGTTCCTTAATAATGGTATTTTTTGCGCATCAGGGCCAGAAACAGTACAGTAACAGAAGCAGCCATTAATTCCGCGGCGACGATTGACATCCAAATTCCATCGACGTCCCAGATCATAGGGAATATCAGGACAGCTGCAGCCTGGAAGACCAACGTCCGCAAAAACGAGATCAATGCAGACACCAGCCCGTTGTTCAACGCCGTAAAAAAGGCTGACCCAAATATGGCAAGGCCCGCAAACAGGAAGGAGAAGCAAAAGATCCGGAACCCCTGCAGTGTCAGCGTAAAAAGCGCCTGGTCATATCCAACAAAGACGTTTGCTAACGGTGCGGCCAGTATTTGTCCGCAGGCAAGCATAGCAACTGCAAATAACCCGATAATAACCAGGCTTTGTTTTAGCAGGCCCGACAGCTCCGTATGGTTTCCGGCTCCGTAGTGGTAACTGGCAATGGGGGCCATCCCGATCGCGTAGCCGATAAAAGCTGCGAGGAAAATCAAGTTGACATACATCAAAACGCCGTATGCCGCTACCCCGTCTTCCCCAATGTATTTCATAAGCTGGACATTATAAAGCATATTTACAACGGACATGGAGACATTGGTCATAAGCTCCGAAGAGCCATTGGCGCATCCTTTGCACAGTGCGGAGCCGTTAAAAGCTGTTTTGGACAGCTGTAGCAGGCTGGTATTTTTGCGTGCAAAGTAAACCAGGGGGAAAATACCGCCCGCAAGCTGCCCACATACCGTAGCGAGCGCCGCACCGGCCAGCCCCCATTGGAAGGCCGCAATAAAAACAGCATCCAGGACAAAATTTGTAATCCCGGCAGCCGCTGCAACGATTAACCCCATCTGCGGTTTTTCAGCAGTAGAATAAAAACTCGAAAATTCGTACTGCAGCATTAGGGCCGGCAGCCCGGCAAGGTAGATACGGCCATACAGCACACACTGCTCCAACATCTGGCCCTGGGCGCCAAGCGCTTCAGCGATCGGACGGATAAATGCAATCCCCAAAACTGCCAGCACAATGCCGCTTAGGATAGCTGCATAGATAAACAGCGAGAACAGCCGGTTTGCCTCCTCTTTTTTCCCTTCCCCCAATGTTTTTGCGATCAGGGCACTGCCGCCGGTACCAAACATAAAACCGACAGAACCTGGCACCATTAAAAATGGCATAATAAAATTGACCGCTGCAAAAGGCGTCTTTCCGACATAGTTGGATACAAAAAAGCCGTCGACAACGCCATAAATAGAAGTAAAAACCATCATAATAATCGATGGAAGCGTAAAACGGATGAGTTTTTGATAGTTAAAATGGTCCGATAATTGAATTTTCTGGTTCATAGTGCAACCTCCTACTTGCATTGTGTTTTACAGAAAGCAGATGCCACAGGCAGGTACCGCGTTTTCCAAAATGCCTTAAGAAAATGCCGCCTCCGTCAAAGGCGCTTGACCTTATCCTTAAAAGACAGCAGGAACCGCTGTGTCAGCTCAAGGTATTTCTCCTGGTCTGCTTCGGGCCAGGATGCAAAAATGTCGTTTTCTATTTGGAACAGGCGGTGGACGCTGTTTTTGGCGATCTCCTGCCCTTTTTGCGTCAGAAATACCTTTTTGCGCCGCCCGCTGTCGGCTTCCAGGTAAATGGCGCCGTCCGCTTCCAGCTTGCGCAGCGCAGAGTTGACCGTCTGCCGGCTGATGCCGGATAGCCTGCAAATATCACGGATCAGGCAGTTCCCGCCATTAGAGCCCGCCGCGTACAAGACCTGCATCGTGCTGTCAGTCAGGCCAAATTTTAAGGCAGCTTCATGGTAGGCGGCGTCGATTTCGCTAGTTAGGTAGTTTAGGCGTTTCATTTCATTTGTTACCGTTGGCTTCATAGGATCCCCTCCCTGTATTGTTACTGGCAAACACTAAGGAATTGTAAAGAAAAATCCGGCGTAACTTTATCAGATGATTTCTTTACAGTTCCTAAAGTTTGGCGTCATTACCTTGAATCATATGGTAAACTTTCTCGCTCGTGAGTATAGTTGTATGAAATCGTACATTGCTGGATTATAGTACGAAATCATACATATGTCAATAAGGGATTGGAATTTTTTTTAACTACCAGCCTACTACTTTGCCACGGCATATCCCGAAATCCAGGCAACACCAAAGAAAACCAGCCGGATAAAAGCACGTGGAGGTAGTCAAGCGTTACTATTCACAGCCAATTTGCTCTTGACAAATATTCCAAGTTATGAGGCTGTAAATAGTAACATTCGCAGGCTCATGGAAAGAATTTGCCTTGCAAATTGGAGCCTGCTCACTCCTGAATCAGCTTGGCAGCCACCTGGACAGCGGGGTGCTCAGGTGGCTGTGAATAGTAACAGTCAAGCATCTATTGTAAAGAAAAAATACTTGACACACTCCCTCCCCTATGTTAAGATACACAAAGCTTGCAAAACCCCAAATCCCGAACCAAAAACTGCAGGCATTCCCCAAAAGCAGGTGATTATATGGAACAAAAGGTCGAGCAGGCTTATTTATACGATTTTTATGGAGAGCTGCTGAATGCACACCAGCAGAAAATATATGAAGACGTCATTTTCCATGACCTGTCCCTAGGCGAGATCGCCCAAGAAGAAGGCATCAGCCGCCAGGCAGTGCATGATGTCGTCAGGCGTTGTACCAAAACGCTCGAAGGCTACGAAGAGAAGTTGCATCTTTTGCAAAAGTTCCTCTCGATCAAAGAATGTGTGGCGCAGATCCATGCTTTGACCGGTGTACCGGGCGACAGCCAGCCGGAAGGTGTAGGACCAGTGCAATATCCGCAAGTGCTGCAGCAGATTGCAGAATTGTCCAGTGCCATTTTGGATCAATTATAGGAAGTCGAACACTATTTTGGAAAGGAGCCGCAGCAATGGCATTTGAAAGCTTATCGGAAAAACTGCAGAATGTATTTAAAAACCTGCGCAGCAAAGGCCGCTTGACGGAAGATGACGTGAAATCGGCGTTAAAGGAAGTCAAGCTGGCGCTCTTAGAGGCGGATGTCAATTTTAAAGTGGTAAAAAATTTTACAAAAGCTGTACAGGAGCAGGCGATCGGTTCTGATGTAATGAATGGCTTAAACCCTGGGCAGATGGTAATTAAGATCGTAAACGATGAAATGGTCAAAATGATGGGTTCGGAAACGACGGAGCTGGCGCTCCGCCCAGGTGCGGAGCCTACCGTTATCATGATGGCCGGGCTGCAGGGGGCAGGCAAGACGACGACAACGGCTAAGATAGCGGGCAAGCTGAAACAGAAAGGCAAAAAGCCGCTGCTGGCTGCTTGTGACATTTACCGCCCGGCAGCGATCGAACAGCTTCAGATCAATGGGGAGAAGCAGGGCGTAGAAGTATTTTCGATGGGCGATAAAAATAAGCCGGTCAACATTGCAAAAGCGGCAGTGGAGCATGCATCGAAAAATGGCTACAATATCGTTATCTTGGATACCGCTGGGCGCCTGCATGTAGACGAGGCCATGATGGAGGAGCTGGCGGAGATTAAAAGCCAGGTGGATGTGGCGCAGACGATCCTGGTTGTGGATGCGATGACAGGCCAGGATGCTGTAAACGTTGCTACGAATTTTGAGGAAAAGATCGGCATTGACGGTGTGGTCTTGACAAAACTGGACGGGGATACGAGGGGCGGCGCGGCGTTATCCATAAGGGCGGTAACGGGCAAACCGATTTTATATGTCGGTATGGGCGAGAAACTTTCGGATCTGGAGCAGTTTTATCCGGAACGGATGGCATCGCGTATCCTTGGCATGGGCGATATACTGACCCTGATTGAAAAGGCGGAAGCCGAAATCGACCAGGAAAAAGCCCGGGAGATGGAGCAGAAGTTTAAAAAGGCGGAATTTGGTTTTGACGACTATCTAGAGTCTATGAACCAGATGAAGAAAATGGGCGGTTTAGCAAGTGTGCTTTCGATGATGCCGGGTATCGGCGGCGCGCAGATGGAAGAAATAGAAAATGCGATGGATGAAAAGAAGATGGCGCGCATTGAAGCCATTATCTATTCGATGACGCCGCAGGAACGCAGCAACCCGTCGCTGTTAAACCCAAGCAGGAAGCGGCGTGTGGCAAATGGCGCCGGGGTGGACATTGCAGAGGTCAACCGGCTGGTCAAACAGTTTGAGCAGACGCGCAAAATGATGAAGCAGATGTCAGGTATGATGGGCGGTAAAGGAAAACGTGCAGGCGCAGGCTTGTTCGGAGGAAGGCTGAAGCTGCCGTTTTAACAGCAAGGCAGGGGTATCGGCCCTTGGTATCCGCACAGTGCAGGTTTTCTTTTCGCATAGATAAAAAATAAAATAGATAAAGCAAAATATTAGGAGGAAAAGACAATGGCAGTTAAAATCAGGTTAAAAAGGCTTGGAAAGAAGAAATGTCCTTTTTATAGAATCGTAGTTGCAGATGCCAGGACATCCAGGGATGGCAAGAGCATTGAAGAGATCGGTACGTACAATCCGATGAAGGATCCAAGCGAATTCCATGTAAATGAAGAAGCAGCTAGGAAATGGCTGTCCTATGGCGCGCAGCCTACGGATACGGTTGCTAAGATTTTTAAGGCGGCAGGAATCGAGAAATAGTGGGGTGGATTTATGAAGGATTTAGTAGAAGTGATTGCAAAATCACTGGTTGACAATCCGGAGGAAGTCGTTGTAACAGAAACTGAGAATGATAAATCAATTGTGATCGAACTGCGTGTAGCACAGCCGGATATGGGCAAAGTGATCGGCAAACAGGGCCGTATTGCAAAAGCGATCCGCGCCGTTGTGAAAGCGGCAGCCTCAAAAGCAGACAAAAAAGTGATTGTGGAGATCGTGCAGTAGCAAATATCCACAGATAAAAGTATTGTAAGACAGGTGCCTGTTTTACAATGCTTTTTTTGTTACGGGCCAAGGAAAGGCCATGAAATGCAAGAAAGGGACAGATAGGAGTGGTTGCGTTATGGGAGATAGGATGGAAGGGTTATTGCAGGTCGGTGCCATTACCAATTCGCATGGGCTGCGCGGCGAAGTGAAAGTATATCCGACGACCGATGATCCGTCCAGGTTTTTGGATCTGAAGGAAGTGGTCGCTGATACCGGAAAGCAGCAGGCGGTGCTGGAAGTCGCCAGGGTGAAATTTTTCAAACAGATGGTATTTATGAAATTTAAGGGCATCGATGATATTAACGATGTGCTGCAATACAAAGGTGCGAAGCTGTATGTGACAAGGGAGCATGCGGTCAGCCTGGAGGAAGGCGAATATTTTATCGCAGATTTGATCGGGCTGCGTGTGGAAACACAGGAGGGAGAGGTACTTGGCGTTATCCAGGACGTGATGCGTACCGGGGCCAATGATGTATATGTAGTCCGTCCAGACAGCGGAAAGGAACTGCTGATCCCGGCTATCCACGACTGCATCAAAGAAATTGACCTTGCAGGGGGCAGGATGGAAGTCTGCCTGCTGCCGGGCCTTCGGGAGATGAACGCAGGGAAGCCGCAGCAGGCGGGCGGACAGTAGGACAGGGAAGGAAACAAGACAATGCGTTTTCATATTTTAACATTATTTCCGGAAATGGTTTTGCAGGGGCTTCATTCAAGCATTATCGGACGTGCGGTCCAAAATGGCATCCTTACCATTGAAGCAGTCAATATCCGTGATTATACAACGGACCGGCATAAGAAAGTGGACGATTACCCATATGGCGGCGGGGCAGGGATGGTGATGCAGGCACAGCCGGTTTACGATGCATGGAAAGCGGTAGTGGATAAAGCCGGATACCGTGTACGGACAGTCTACCTGACCCCGCAGGCGCCTGTTTTTTGCCAGGCGATGGCCAAAGAATTTGCCACGCAGCAGGAGCTGATCTTGTTATGCGGGCATTATGAGGGCATTGACGAACGGGTGCTGGAGGAAATTGTAACGGATTATGTTTCCATCGGGGACTATGTACTGACTGGCGGCGAGCCTGCTGCGGTCGTAGTGGCGGATGCAGTTGCGCGTATGGTTCCGGGCGTGCTGACCAATGCAGAATCGGGCCATACGGAATCACTGGAGGGGAACTTGCTGGAATATCCGCAATATAGCCGGCCGGAAGAATGGAATGGCAGGCGGGTGCCACCGGTGCTTTTATCCGGCGACCATGCAAAAGTAGATGCATGGCGCAGGGAGCAGTCCATACGCCGTACGATTGAGCGGCGTCCGGATTTGCTGGCGGACGCAGAACTGACACAAAAGGAGCGGGAAATGTATTTATGATTGCAACTTATTTGCTGGACAGCAGTATGCTGCCGGATCCTTTAAACCCTGGAGGATCCGGCAGGCTGGACAGCCTGGATGCTTTCCATTGGCTTCCAAAAGAACGGGCAGAAAAGATACGCCGTTACCGGCAGCCGCAGGCTAGGAAGCAGTGCCTGGGGGCAGGGCTTTTATTAGATTATGGAATCCGTATGGCGTGCGTACAGGGGATACCAGGCGCTTTCACAGAAGGTGTGCCAGGCGTATTTGGCAGCAACGCGCTTCCGGTCCAATATAACCCGTTTGGCAAACCATATATAGAAGGGGTGGCGTTTAACCTGTCCCATGCAGGGGATTATGTGATCGTAAGCGTCTGGCAGGGGCAGGAGGAAGTACAAGGCATAGTAGTTGGCTGCGATATAGAGCGCCCGAGGGGCTGCCAGGCAGGCATTGCCAGGCGTTTTTTTACCAGCACAGAGTATGCCTGCCTGGAAGCTATGGACCAAGAGGGGCAGGCAGCATTGTTCTGCCGTTATTGGACACGCAAGGAAAGCGTAATGAAAGCCGTTGGGGTTGGCATGGCGCTGCCGATGGATGCATTTGATATTAGCAGCGGGCAGGTAACTGCGGATGAAAAAAAAATAATGGAATGGCAGGAAGCGCCAGGCGATGGGCAGGCAGGGGAAGTACGGCGGGCGGCAGGGCTATTGTTAAATGGCAGGCTGCATTTGAAAGAATACAGTGGCCAGGGATACTGTATTACGGTATGCAGTACCGCCGCCAGTTTTGCACCTGCGGTTTCGTATTTATCCGAAGACGTGTGTTGTTATTATTTACGGTAAAAAATACTTGCATTGCCCTCCATCTTGTGATAAGTTAGAAGTGTTGTGAAGAAAAGGCGATGGTCCTCTGGTACGGCAGTATTAAGAACATCAAAAAATAGGAGGTCACAAAACATGAATGCGAAAGAAATTATGAACAGTATTGAGTCGGCACAGATGAAGGAAAATGCGCCGCAGTTCCGTGTAGGCGATACCGTCCGGGTATATGGTAAGATTGTAGAAGGGAACCGTGAAAGGGTCCAGGTATTTGAGGGGATTGTGTTGAAAAAGCAGGGCAATAACAACCGTGAGACATTTACCGTGCGTAAGATTTCAAACGGCGTAGGTGTAGAAAAGACATGGCCGCTGCATTCCCCGAACGTGGAAAAGGTGGAAGTAGTCCGCCGCGGTAAAGTAAGGCGTGCAAAGCTGAATTACTTAAGGGACCGCGTAGGAAAACGTGCAAAAGTAAAAGAATTAATAAAATAGTTTATCATTGCGTAGGAAGAGACAATTGCAAGATTGTCTCTTTTTTCAAAATGCTGAAACGGAAGAACCGAAAAATGCAAGAAATCAGGATATATCAATAGTTTGATGATAATTTCAGGAATGGGGCTATGAGGAGACGGGTCAAAGGGCTTAATTTTGGTAAAAAACGGGAGCGGAAGGTAAACTTGCCGCTGTTTCAGGAAATTCTTGTCTGGACGGCGGAAATTATAATTACAATTGCGATAGCGTCTGTCTTTACCTTTTTTTTCGGAGTCCGTTCCAATGTGGTCGGGCCTTCCATGTCGCCGCAGCTGGAAGACGGGGATGAGGTGCTGATTGACCGTTTTTCGTATAAATTTATATCGCCAAAGCCTGGGGATGTGATTGCGTTTCTGCCAAATGGCAATACCAATACCCATTATTATATGAAACGGATTGTCGGCGTGCCGGGGGATACGGTGCAGATTATAGATGGGGAAGTGCTGGTCAACGGGGAGCCGTTTGAAGAAGGCCCAGATACTGTAGTTGCCAGTATTGAAGATGCCGGTACGGCACAAAAGCAGGTCACGCTGGGCGAAGATGAATATTTTGTTTTAGGGGATAACCGCAGCAACAGCGAGGACAGCAGGTTTGCCAATATAGGAAACGTGAAGGAGTCATATATTATCGGAAGGGTTTGGTTTGTAACAGCGCCAAGGGATAAGATCGGGCTGCTGCATTAAAATGTTACTATTCACAGCCACCTGGACACCCCGCTGTCCAGGTGGCTGCCAAGCTGATTCAGGAGTGAGCAGGCTCCAATTTGCAAGGCAAATTCTTTAAATGAGCCTGCGAATGTTACTATTTACAGCTTCATAACTTAGAATGTTTGTCAAGAGAAAATTAGCTGTGAATAGTAACATTAAAGTGCCGCCGTCCAGCTTGCATGGATGGGTACAGGAGGGCAGCCAGTATGACATATGACAGGAAGGATGGGAGCGTATGCAGTATCAATGGTATCCGGGCCATATGACCAAGGCAAAAAGGCAGATGCAGGAAGATATAAAACTGGTCGACCTTGTCATCGAACTGGTAGATGCAAGGATTCCGTCCAGCAGCCATAATCCGGACATTGACGGGCTTGGAAAAAATAAAGCAAGGCTGGTGCTGTTAAATAAGGCAGACCTTGCAGATGAGGCATATAACCAGGCATGGTGCCAGTATTATAAAACACAGGATAAATTTGCCGTAAAACTGGATTCCAGGAGCCGTGCGGGCATGAAGGCGGTGCAGGCTGTGATACAGGAAGCATGCAAGGAAAAGCTCGAACGCAACCGCAGGAGGGGCATTTTGAACCGGCCAGTGCGGGCAATGGTAGTTGGGATCCCAAATGTGGGGAAATCTACATTTATTAATACATTTGCAGGGAAAGCGTGTGCAAAAACCGGAAATAAACCGGGTGTTACCAAAGGCAGGCAGTGGATTAAGCTCAATAAAAATGTCGAACTGCTGGATACGCCGGGGATTTTGTGGCCAAAACTGGAAGGGGAATCCGTTGGGCTGCATTTGGCGTTTATCGGTTCGATCAAAGATGAGATTTTAAATACGGATGATATGGCGTTGGCGTTGATCCGGGAGCTTACAGCCCTTTATCCGGGCCTGCTGGCCAAACGGTATGCATTGGATGAAGCAGCAGGGGATGTGGGCATCTTGGAGCAGCTGGCCCAGATACGCGGCTGCTTAAAGAAAGGGAGCGGGTTGGATTATAGCAGGGCCTGCGGGCTTTTTATCGATGACTTCCGCAGTGGGAAGCTGGGGCGGATCACGGTAGAAGCGCCGCCGCAGGAAACAGGGCAGGACGGTGCAGATGGCGGATGAAAGCGTTTATCAAGGAGGTCATCAGCCTGTGCATTTACTTGGCTGTCGTTGTGGGGTGTACTTATTTTGCCGTTAACTATGCATTGCAGCGCACCGAAATTGAAGGAAGTTCCATGCAGCCTACGCTTAACAGCGGGGACAATGTCCTGATCGATAAGGTCAGCTACCGGTTTGGGGAACCGCAGCGGTTTGATGTGGTTGCGTTCCCATACCGGTATGAGGAGGATACCTTTTATGTGAAGCGGATCATTGGGCTGCCGGGGGAAAAGGTGCGCATTGACGCGAATGGGACGATTTTTATCAATGACGAAGCATTGGAGGAAACCTATGGCGCAGAAACGATCCGCCAGCCGGGCTATGCAGCTACGCCGCGGATTTTAGGGGATGGCGAGTATTTCGTTCTTGGGGACAACCGCAATGACAGTATTGACAGCCGGGATTCTTCGGTGGGTCTTGTACGCAGGGATGAGGTCATCGGAAAAGTATTCCTGCGCATCTACCCTTTTTCTGCGTTTGGGAAAATCCACTGAGAAATTTTTTACTTATGAAGGTTAGGGGGCAAAGAGGCTGGATGGCAGCAAAAACAATTGGGCAGATTCGGCAGGAATACCAGGCAGCAGCGTTATCGATGCTGCCTGATTTTATCCGTACCTATGAAACGGACGGGCGGGCAGGCGTAAAAAAGCTGGTGCAGCAGGCAGGCACCCAGCTGGCTAAAATGGAGCAGGAACAAGAGCGGCTCTTTGCAATGGGCAGCTATGAACGTACCTATGCCCAGTATACTTATGTATGTGGCGTAGACGAAGCGGGGCGGGGGCCGCTGGCAGGCCCGGTCGTGGCGGGGGCGGCCATACTCCCCAAAGGGTGCAGTATTTTATACTTAAACGATTCCAAACAGCTGTCTGCCAAAAAACGGGAAGTATTGTATGGGCAGATCGTAAGCCAGGCGGTTGCTTATGGCATTGGCATGGCGTCCCCGCAGCGGATTGACGAGGTAAATATCCTGCAGGCCACATATGAGGCGATGCGGGAAGCTATAAATAATCTTGGGGTAATGCCCGATATATTGTTAAACGATGCTGTTACCATACCGGATATGCCGGTGCGCCAGGTCCCGATTATCAAAGGGGATGCCAAGAGCATTTCCATTGCAGCGGCAAGTATCCTTGCAAAAGTAACAAGGGACCGGATCATGCAGGCGTATGACAGCCAATATCCGGCGTATGGGTTTGCATCCAATAAAGGCTATGGCTCAAAAGGGCATATCGAAGCTTTGCAGCAGTTTGGGCCTTGTGAAATACATAGGCGGACGTTTCTTACACATTTTTGTACGGCACACCAGTTATACCCACAGCGGTAAAGTATGCCATACAGCTTGAGGCATTGGCAAAGTTTACTGCACGCTTGTATAAATTTACAGTATAACCTCGTGGACTGCCAGCCAGGCGCTTCCTTGGTTACATTACGGTACATTCTGGCGGCCAGCAGTATATTTGACGGCATAGACTGGGAATAGGTAAACAGCAAAATGGGGGCAGGGATATGCAGATTACAGATTATTTGGGGCAGTATGCCAATACGCTTGCCAATGCGGCGTCAGAAGCGTTGGCGGAACATGCGCAGGGCACCAGTACAGCGGCGCAGGACCTGGTGTCGGCGCTTACGGAGCAGCTGCAGGAAGGCACGGTATTTGAAGGGAGCATCCACTCGATTGAAGGTTCCAAAGTGCTGCTTGGGCTTTCCAACGGGCAGACGATCGCGGCAAAACTGGACAGCGGCGTCAACCTGATGCTGGGGCAGTCCGTATTTTTCCAGGTCAAATCCAATGACGGAAAAATGATTGCCATTAAGCCATATACCGGGCAGCTTTTTAACCCGACCATCCAAAAAGCATTGCATGCGGCAGGCATGGAGATGACCAAAGAAACGATGGATATGGTAAACCGCATGATGCAGGAGGGGATGCCAATCGACAAGCATTCGCTTGCATCGATGCGCCAGATACTGATGCAGAACCCTCATATTTCCATGAATACAGCCATTATGATGAACAAGCTTGGTATACCGGTCAACGACAGTATGGCGGCGCAGTTTGAAAATTATATCAATGACCGCCATTCCGTGCTGGGGCAGATGGAGCAGGTGATGGACGGCCTGCCTTCGGTGTTTGCAAAAGCCGCCAGTGCTTCCGGCATCCTGCAGCTGAACCAGCAGGTCTTGGCTATCCTGCATGCGGCAGGGGAAGCCAGTGCAGATGGAAGCCTGGCTGGAATGCGGCAGGAAGAAGGCGGCGCTGCATCCGGTGCACCAGGCAGTGCCACAGGCCAGGCAGGCGGCGGGGCAGCGGATATGCCAGGCGGGGTACCCGCCCAGGGCGGCAGCATATCGGCCGGACAGGCGGCAGTGCTTTGGGCTGCACAGGAAACGGCAGGTGCAGGCGGTGTGCCAGGCCAGGAGGATGGCGTGGCAAATGGCCAAGAAGCTGGTACGGCAGGCAGCCAGGAAGCGGCAGGTGCGGGCCGTACGGCAGACGGGCAGGAAGCGGCGGCAGGCCGCAGCCAGGAAGCAGTGGCAGGCCGCAGCCAGGAAGCAGCAGCCGGGGCAGTGGAAAGTGCAGGCAGCCAAGCAGCAGCCGGGGCAGGCCGTAAGCAGGCAGCTTTGCAGGGGGCGGATGCCGCGGCCAGCCAGGCGGCGGAACAGGAAGGTTCCAAAGGCGGGCAGCGCCAGATTTCGGATTTATTAAACAGGCACCAGATGTTTGACCTGGAAGCGCAGCTAAAAGCCGTTTTCCCAAAGGCGGAACACTTAAAATTGAATGGGCAGCTGACGGCCAACGAATTTTTGGAGGCGTTGGCACGCCAGCTGGCGGAGCAGCAGCCTTCTGATAAGGAGGCACTGTCAAAGCTGTTTTCCGGCAAAGGGTACCATACCCTGTTAAAAGACGTAATGGAGCAGCAGTGGATGCTGCGTCCGGAAGATTTAAAGTCCGAACATAAAGTCGAAGAATTATACCAGCGGCTGAACCGCCAGATGGGCCAGATGGAGCAGCTTGCAAAGCAGGCAGGCATGGATACCAGCCAATTTTCCCAGTCGGCGGCACAAGTACGCGACAATATCGAATTTATGCACCAGATCAACCAGGCGTATACGTATGTGCAGATCCCGTTAAAAATGGCTAACCAGAATGCACACAGCGACCTGTATGTCTATACGAACAAACGGAACTTACGGAAAAAAGGGGGAGAGCTGTCTGCGTTCCTGCACCTGGAGCTGGAAAACCTTGGTACCACCGACGTGTCTATTAAAATGTTGGATAAAAATGTCAGTACAAAATTTTACTTGGAAGACGACGCGTCTTACGGCTTAGTGGAAAAACATTTGCCGCAGTTGAAAGAACGGCTGTCCAAACTGGGCTATCATTGCAGCGTTAGCGTGGAAAACCGGGAAGAAAAAGTGGATTTTGTACAGGACTTTTTACAAAAAAACCAGCCGGCAGGCCATACCGCAGCGCGCGGGATGCTGCAGCGGTACTCTTTTGATGTGCGTGCCTGACTGGTTGTACCAGCATCCGCTGTTTCCGCCAGTATTACGTTGCCGTCAGCCAGCGATGGAACCGGCACCGGTAAAAAATGAGGGGGTGGAACATTGACGCGCAAAAAAGACGAAAAACCAAAAACCGCAGTGGCGCTTGCCTATGAGCCAGGGGAACAGGCGCCGAAAATCCTTGCTACCGGCAAAGGCGTGCTGGCTGAAAAAATTATCGATGCGGCAAAACAGGCGGATGTCCCGACTTATAAGGATGATAAGCTGGCGGATACGCTTTCGCGCCTGGAAATCGGGGATATGATACCTCCAGAACTGTACCAGGTTGTGGCAGAGATACTGGTATTTGTCAATGATATGGATAAGATCAGGCAAAAACTGGGGGATTCCAAAAAGTAGGACGCCCGCTTAGGAAGGTTTTAAAGCAGTATGGGGAATAAACGTGCAACAGGCGCCTGCTATGAGCAGGAAGCTGCAAATTATCTGCAGGGCCTTGGATACCGGATCTTGCAGCGGAATTTCCGGTGCAGGGCAGGGGAAATCGATCTGGTCGCACAAGATGGGGAATACCTTGTGTTTGTCGAAGTAAAATACCGCACGGATGCTTCGGCTGGGCTGCCGCAGGAAGCCGTAGGTTATAAAAAGCAAAGGAATATCAGCCGCACAGCTTCGTATTACTGCCTAAAATACGCAGTTTCACCGGAGCAGCCCTGCCGGTTCGATGTAGCGGCATATATGCAGGGGGAGTGGACGGTCATCCAAAATGCATTTGATTTCATACCACATTGAAAATTGATTGAAAAAAAGGATGTTTCAAGGTATACTAGGAGTATATAGCAATTAACGCAGTAACGGCTAATGGCCACATGAGGAAAATACCTATGTTTACTGAGGATAAGAATAACAAACATGCAGTGCCAGCCATAAACCAGGAAGAATGGAACATCCGGTATGACATTTTAAAGCATTCTTTATGGATCTTTGCAAAATGCCTGCTCTGCCTGGATGTATTCTGGTACATCGTGCTGGTAGGGGGAGGGTATGCGCCCATATTTACAACATTAAAGGAGATTGCCATTGCACCGGCAGTCTTACTGTTGTCGGCAGGTGCGTTCCAGGCTTGCTATGGCTATTTTAAACTGCCTTTATCAGATTATACAATACAGATCCTTTTAAACGTTGCAGTAACATTGATTATTACATCGGACCGATGGACGCACAGCCTGCAGGCAGTTTGTATCCTGCCGATGATCTTTGGGCTGATCATTGGGAACCCTAGGCTGATTGATTTACAGGTTGCCATATCGGCAGCTATGATGATCGTCCAGTTCCTTGCGATTGAAATGGAATCTACGGCACAGTGGAAAGGCAGTATGCTGCTGAACTTATCAGGGATCGTGTTTGATATTGTCCTGATGGCGCGGCTTATCCTACAGATACGCAAATATACGCAGATGTTAAATACGCAGACCACAATTGACTCCTTAACCCGGCTGTTTAACCATGAGGCGTTTTATACGGAGCTGGACAAGCAGCTGTCAGAATTCCAGGAAGCCGCCAAGCCGCTGAGTATCCTTATCGCGGATATAGACAATTTTAAAAAAGTAAACGATACTTTTGGGCATGCCTATGGGGATAAAGTGCTGCGGGTGCTGGCAGGCATTTTTTCGGAAGAATCCAGCGATAAATGTTTTGTAGCGCGTTACGGCGGGGAAGAATTTGCCATGATCATGGAATTAAACCAGTCCGATGCGATTACCAAGGCGGAGACGATCCGCAAATGTTTTGAACAGAAAAAAATCCCTACGGAAAATGGGGTAATAAACAGTTTTACGATCAGTATCGGGATAGCATTCTACCACCCGAAATATAAAACGTCAAGCCAGTTTTTCCAAAAGGCGGACGAAGCGCTGTATAAAGCAAAAGCTGGCGGCAAAAACCGTGTATGTGTATAAAAATTCATAGAAAGATGGCCAGATATGGATATAAACGATTTTAAAACAGCAAATGGGCAGCCCGCCGTTTACGTGGAAGACTGCCGGCCCGAAGGCGGGGTACCGCTTTTAAAATTTCCGCTGCTGCAAAAAACCGGAGTTGTAGAACATGGGTTTACGACACGCGTCGGCGGTGCCAGCAGCGGGATATTTTCCACGCTGAACCTAAGCTATATACGGGGCGACCAAAAATCTGCAGTCGATGAGAATTTCCGCCGTGTAGCGGTTTCTATCGGCGCGCAGGTGTCCGATTTTGTTTTGACCGACCAGACGCATACGGCAGTAATCCGTATTGCAACAAAAGCTGACCGTGGGAAAGGGGTCTTAAAAGAACGCGATTACCACGATGTAGATGGGCTGATAACGGATGAACCCGGCCTGGTACTGTCCGCTTTTTTTGCTGATTGCGTACCGTTGTTTTTTGTCGACCCCATACACCGGGCAGCCGGCCTAAGCCATTCAGGGTGGCGCGGTACGATTGCCCGCATCGGGCAGGCAACGGTACAGGCAATGGGGCAGGCATTCGGCAGCCGCCCAGAAGATATTTACTGCGCAATCGGCCCGTCCATCTGCCAATCCTGCTATGAAGTCAGCGAGGAACTGGCGCTCCGTTTCCAGGAAGAATTTCCAGCAGGCGGCCAGGAACTATGCCGCCCACAACAAAAACAGCAGGCACAGCAGCAGGCGGCCAAATACCAGCTAAACCTGTGGAAAGCCAATGAAATCGTGCTAAAAGAAGCAGGCATCCAGCCATCCCATTTAGCGGTAGCCAATATCTGCACATCCTGCAATTCGGATCTGTTGTTTTCCCATCGCGCTAGCCACGGAAAACGGGGAAATTTAGGTGCTTTTATAAAATTGCAGTATTAGAGCGTGTTAAGGATCCTGTTTGAATACCGGGTCAGCCGGATAGCCCCCGCAGCATTTTTGCATAGCCCGTGGTACGCTGTCGGCGGAATTTCCCCAGCTTTTTTCTTTATTGCGGTAGTCGTTTTTTTCTACAAACCAGGAAACCTCGCTTTCCAGGCGTTTCATATGTTCCAGCATTTGTGCGCAGGCTTTTGGGTAAAAATCCTGCTTTTCCGCATCGGACAGCTTGTCCTGTGTACATTCCATTAAATCCCGGAAATGCGGCAGGCAAAACCCCTTGCCTTGTTCAAACAATTCGCGGAATTCTTCATTTTTACGGTATAAGTCACAAAAGGTATCCAAATAGCGGTTAAAGGTCTGGTTAAAATAATCACACACGTAACAGGACTGGCTTTTGTGGTCAAGCCATGCGCCAAGCGGTGTTTTCGATTTAGCGCCTACAGCCTGGGACGGCTTGGCCCGTTTCAAAAAAGAAGACTTCCCAGGGGTAAAATTTTGAAGCTGCGTTTCTAATTCTTTATTAAACTTTTTAAGGTGCGTGCTTAACATAAGGGCGCTTCCCAGGCGGTTGCCATAGTCGTACATCATTTTGTAATGGTGGCGGCAAAAACCAGCCTGGTCAGTCTGTTCCCGGATATAGTCTTCCATATATGCAGAGCCTAAAATAAAAGAAATACAATGCTGCTCCACCGCACGTTCCAGATAGCAGAACGGACATTCGCTGCCAGCGCGGAAAGCTTCCATCAATGGGAGGGTTGCGATACTTTTCTTCATGTTTTTCACCTGATTTTGGGCAGCCATACTTGTTTTGTTACGATTCACGGCCTGGGGGCCGCTCACAGTAACAATTCGGGGCGATATTGAAAGTTTGCTTCGCAAAATCGCCCCTCACTCCTGAATCATGTTCTCACGGAATGCGCAGTTTATGCGCCTTCCTGGCCCGTGAATAGTAATCTTGTTTTCTATATGGTATGCCACTTTCTCTCATTTCTCATTTCTCATTTCATAGTATACCTAACGTAGTAGCAGATGTAAAGTATTTTGTCTGCCAACTGTAGCTTGCGGGTAACAGTTCAGACAGGCCTGCGCATTTACTGCGCAGACCGTATGAAAATGTAGC
>CAMUML010000043.1 GCA_947089855.1 uncultured Eubacterium sp. | reverse complement strand
TAACTTATTAACTCTATAGCTCTTGTGGCTATATCATTATTATACTAGGAGGGAGCAGTTTGAAAATCCGAAAGTCTGCCATGCAATGGCGGGGGCAGAAAAAGCATATCAGTTTTTAACCAGCCACGGTTTTGGGCACCATTTTGCAGAATGTGTAAAAAGCTGTATAGAGGCGCACCGGTTCCGTACAAACTGCCAGCCTCAGAGCATAGAGGCCAAGATTTTGTTTGATGCCGATAAGCTAGAGGTAACGGGCGCCATTGGAATGGCCCGTACACTCCTTTATGAAGGCGCCGTTGGGGAACCATTGTATTCCTTGCAGCCAGACGGGCAGGTTTCTGATGGCACAGGGGATACCAACCCTTCTTTTTTTCAGGAGTATAAGTATAAATTAGAACATATCTACGACAAATTTTACACGCAAAAAGGGAAACAACTCGCAAAGGAAAGGCAGGAAGCAGCAGCCAGGTTTTATAAAGAACTCTATCAGGAAGTAGATGCATCTTACCGGACTGGGTTAGAGGAACTAAAAAGGGTGGTTTGTTAGGGCATAAATGATGTGTGAAAGAGGCCTTTTTGCTCCATCTTCCCGCGTCCGGGCAATCAACGCATTTTAACTAAAACACCACAACTAAAAGCATCTTAAAATTTTCTTTTCCACATACAGCATGTGGATGCCTGGCCGGCATAACAATAGACTGCCCTTCGCAAAGCTCATATTTCACCTCGTCGACCGTAATGCTTCCCACGCCGTCCAGGCATGTCACAAAAGCGTCCCCGCCGGATTCATGCGTGCTGATTTCTTCCCCTTTCCAAAAGGAAAATAAAGTAATGCTCACGGCAGCGTTTTGTACAAGCGTTTTGCTTATTACCTGCCCTTCCTGATAAGGAAGCTCGTCTTTTAATGTGACGATTTCTGATTTTTTGATATTTTTTAATATTTCCATCATTCCGATCCCCTTTCATATAGTGCTATGGTAGGATACCTGCCATCCGCAGCAAGTATTGTGCGTTTGTAGTTGTACACTGGCCTTTGTGGATTTTATAGTCAAATAAAATCTCATGTCCATTATAATGTTCTGTAAAATAGTAGTTCGTAGCATTTGCCGCTTCTTCATTTTCCAGGCTGCACAATTCAAAATCATGTGTGGTTAAAAATGTAAGGACCGAAGGGCGCGAAAGCTTGCGGATGGTTTCCTTCGCAGCAGCAATGCGGTCTTTGGAATTTGTACCTTTATAAATCTCATCAATCAGCGCGATCATCGGTTTGTGGCCTTTGCTGCATTCAATGATGTGTTTGATCCGCAGCAATTCGGCATAGAAAGTGGAAATGCCGGCACTGACATTGTCTTCGATCCGCATGGAAGTACACAGCTCCATCCGTGAAACGGTTAAGCTTTGGGCGGTGCAGAATCCCCCGGCATATGCCAGGGCCAGGTTTACGCCGATACTGCGCAGAAAAGTAGTTTTCCCAGACATATTGGAGCCGGTGATAATACAGGTGCGGCTGGTGCATGTAAAATCATTTCCCACTGCCTGTGGCTCTGGTAGCAGCGGGTGCTTTAGGCAGGCAGCGCGTAATTTTGGCTGTCTTGCGTGTTCAATAACCGGTATCGTATGGGTTTCTTTGGTATGGGCAATTACGCCTAGGCTGATAAGCGCCTCGATTTCTCCAATTGCCATAAGCCAGGTACGTACTTGGCGTTTATATTTAGCTTTCCAAGCTGCGTAGCGTTCCATACAATGAAAATCATGTAAAAACAGGCTGTTGTAAAGGATAAAAGCGTACAGGTTGCGGCGCTGCACTACTGAGCCTGCAAGGGCTTCCAGTTCTTGCAAGGCAGTATTTGCTTCCTGGCCAAGGCTTTGGCGCAGCTTCTGTAAATAGGGGCTTTGGAATGCCTCCTGTTCCATATACCCGATTAATTGGCGGTATGGGGCAATGGTTTTTTCCATTTGATAAATGGGGGCCAGTATCTGGTTGTTTTTGGAATAACAGATAAATGCGGCAGACAGCTGTAGGGTTGCCAGCAGCATAAAACCAGAAACAGCGGCTTGGGCAAAAAGGCCCAATATAACAAAACATAAGCAGGCCAGGGTAAGTGCAGGAAACAGCCAGATTAAGAGATGCCCGGCTGTATGCAGGGCGGTTTTGGCACCGCTGCGGCCTTGGCCAGTATTCCGGTTCGGATCTTCTAAAATAGCAAAAAAATGTTCGAGTGATTTTTGGGCGTCTTCATATGGTATATCCCGCAATTGCCTGGCTGCCGCTTCAAAATTGGCCGTAAACGCTGTTTTTTTGGCAAGTTCTGCGGTTGCCTGCTGGCGGTTTTGAATTTCCGCTATATCCCAGCCAGGATCCTTTAGCCAGCGGGCGAGGCAGTCCTGCCCATAGACCGAAGAAGCGGTGCAAATATATTGGTACAGCGAGTTTGGGCCAAATAAGTCCAGATCTGCTTCTATTCCGCTTTTTTCAGGCAGATACTGCGCACCGTTGTTTGGAAAACACTGCCACTGGCCGTCGGACCGTGCCATATAATCCTTTGCGGAAGCCTGGAAGCCGTGGAGGAAACGTTGCGTTTTTTTATAGGATTGGTGTTTTTGGATCAAAAGCACAAAAACGGCCAGGGCTGCTGCAGCCGGTATGCAAAATATCCCGTCCATCGTTTTATAAGCCAGATAAGCGAAGATGGCAGCGGCCAGGAACAAAATGCCCCGCCAAAAAGAAATCCGGCGGCAGCTGGCGGCGATGCCATTTAATTGTGCCTGGCAGTCCTGGTCATATTTTTGGTACATAGTCAGATGCATGGTAAACTGGGCTCCTTTTGCAGATTTGGTATTGGTTTCCGTTTTAGGCTTCCTGGTACAAGGCTATTTTATTTTGAAAGCTTTGGCTTTGGATAGTTTTCCATAATAGGTAACGCCGTTTTTGTTATTAAAACTGCGTACTTTGAAATAATAAGTTTTTCCTTTTTTTAATTTCCCGGAATTGGACCGGAATGTTTTCTTCGAGGAAGAAGCCAATGTCTGGTAAGATCCTTTTTTTGATGCCGCAAACTGGATTTCGCAGCCATCAGCGTCTTTTCCATACTGCAGTTTTACGGCCAGCTTATACTTGCTGCTGGAGGAAATTGATAGGATAGAGGCGGCTTTTGGAGTATGGGCTTTTTTTAGCGCGTCAACCAGGCTATTTGCGATCACCTTATGCCCTTCCACAGAAGGATGCGGGTCAATGCTGATATTGGAAAGGTCAGAAAGGTTTAAATGGATATTGGTAAGTTCTTTCTGGTTAAAAGGCGTATGTACGTCTACCAGGGTATATTCCGGATGGTCCACCGAAAAAGCCTGGTTTATTTCCGAAATATAGGTTTCCGCCATTTCGCCAAGCAACGGGATGGAATGGAAAGGATTGTAAATATTTGTCACATAAATTTCAGCCCCAGGCGCTTTTTGACGCAGTGTAGAAATAATGGTTTGCAGCTTCTCCTCAAATGCAGCTGCCTGTGTATGGAGTGTGGCGTTGTTTTTCAGATCTGCGATCAGCGCTTCCGACTGCTGGTAATATTTTACCAGTTCCGCCTGCCCTATTTGCGGCATTTGGATGCCGTCTGCAAACATGGATCCATCAATGTCCGCAGGGTCAATCTGGTAGTAATCCATTACGATCTGCAAAAAAGGCAGGAGCAGGTCATTGGAGCCGATAGAGAGCGTAATAATATCCGCATGCGATAGATCGCTGTCAGCGGCGCCGGAAGCAAGCAGTTCCATACATCGGCTGCTGTCGTCTCCAGTTACTGCATAATTGCGGGATGTAGTATGCAAAAAATCAGCAAGCAATGCCTGATAGCTGTCCGCCGGGGCGCTGCCCTGCCCGCTGGAATAACCCGCAAGCCCATACCCAGCAGCAATACTGTCGCCAAACGCTACATAACATGCAGACGGTTTTTCAGCGGCAGCCTGCAAAATGGTGCAGGGTGGGGCGATCAGCATACAGACAGCAAGCAGGAGCGTAAAGAGCTTTTTTTGCCATTGTTTGAATTGGTTCATTGGTTACCTCCTCGTGAAATGATTTTAATTATGAATTTACTTTTGGACAACCTGCCGCCTAAAATCATAACTGCATTTCGGAAAAATTAATTTCCAGGTTATCATAAATATTTACTTTGATTGTATCGGAAAAAGAGTAAATAGTAGGTGCGGCGGCCTGCTCCATGTTATAGGCCAGGATGGTTTGCTTTATTGGATCCACAATCCAGTACTCGCGAACGCCTGCTTCGCGGTATAGAGGAAGCTTTGTATAATAGTCCATGGCGCTGCTGCTGGGGGATACGATCTCAATGATCCAGTCAGGGGCACCTTTATAGCCATGTTCATCCAGTTTGCTTTTATCACAGATTACAGATATATCTGGTTCCAGGTATTTGGACTCATCTGCATAAAGAAATACGGCAAAAGGAGCCGGAAAGACTTCACAGGTACCTCCTTTTGAACGGATGTGGTTCCCTATTTCCAGATGCAAAAATGACAATATCCGCTGATGTTTGGTGCTGGGCGGTGCCATGTAGTATATCTGGCCGTCAATCAGTTCGGCACGTTCTCCATCTGGCAAAGCATAAATATCATCCATGGTACAGGGCCTTTGCTGTGCAAATGCTGGCATAATAACTTAACCTCCTTGTGATTAAGCATAGCAGTAGAAAACAGGAAAGTCAATCAAAAGAATACGGAAGATAGTGTAACTTTACTTGGGGAGTTACTATTCACGGCCTGGGGGCCGCTCACAGTAACAATTCGGGGCGATATTGAAAGTTTGCTTCGCAAAATCGCCCCTCACTCCTGAATCATGTTCTCACGGAATGCGCAGTTTATGCGCATTCCTGGTCCGTGAATAGTAACCTTGGGGATTTCAACGAGCAGCTTTGTCAGATAAACTGTGTAAGTAAATTGTCTGAATATTCTTATTGACTGCTCAATTGATGTAATTTGAATTATCGGAATCCTGTCAAGGCAAGGGTTTCAGCCTTTACAGGATTTTGATAATTCAATAAAATTATAATTGCAGTCAGGACAATTTACACAGATTTATTGACACACTCCAACGAGGGATGAGTTCGCGGCCGATGGGATGGTGCAGACAGCCTGGCGCATATAAGAATTTACTAGAAAAATGATGGGGACATGCTGGAGCTGGTAAAACAGCAGAAAGAGAAAGAACCAGAAAGAACAGAGGAAGATGAATCCTCTTTAATAATGTAATTGCCAGCGTATATTAATAAAATAGATTCAAAAATTAAGGGAATAGCCTGCTCATTGAAACCCCCAAGTAAAGTTACACTATCGTTGTAAATTTTGCTGTTGAATTTTACAGCAGATTGGGTTATACTAATGGCAGAAAGGAGCTGAACCTTATGCCAAACATTAAGCCTATTTCCGATCTGCGGAATTACAGCGAGGTACTGCGTGATGTAGCAGTGGGCGCTCCCGTTTTCCTGACGAAAAACGGCCGGGGGCGCTATGCAATTATTGACATACAGGACTATGAAAAGACACAGGCAACCATCCAGCTGATGAACGAGCTTGAAAAAGGCCGGAAATCCGGGGAAGAGAAAGGCTGGCTGACATTGGAGGCCGTGGAGAAAAGCCTCGGGCTTTCCCATGAATAACCTGCATTTATCGAAAGAGGCGCAAAATGACCTGGCTGAAATCAAAGCCTATATCACGGAGGAGCTTGAAAACCCTGACGCGGCTCTGGCAACCATAAGCAGGATCACAAAGAAAATCCGCATCCTGAAAAATCAGGCTTATGTAGGGACTCCGCTTTCTTCAGCCGCGGACACGGAAAGCGATTACCGTTTTCTCGTAAGCGGAAACTACCTTGTGTTCTACCGGGCTTATGGAAAAGATGTTTATATAGACCGTATTTTGTATGGCCGCCGCGATTATATGCGTATTCTGTTCGGTGATGCGCAGGCAGATGAACCAAACGAATAACAGCATCATTTTCCCGGCACCGGAAAGATGATAAAAACCCTATTAGAAAACCGCTTGTAATAACGCAGGCGGTTTTTTTGCGGGCCACGTTCCCACAGCTCCCGGAGGCCCTGCGGCTTATCAAGGCGTGGGGCTTTCAGTACAAGTTGGAAAATAAATATGCTTCTCAAAACAAAGATGAATTGGTTTCATTTCTTAAGTCACTAAAAGAAGACCCAAATAATATTATTGAAAGTTGTGTGCCAGTTGAGGAAATGAAAAATGTTTTTTAGGGAATCTTGGAATGGAACGCTCTTTAAACCAATCTATACGTTTTCTAAGTGAAGATTTAGCAAGTTATCTTTCTATTATGGAACAGGATACGGTGCTCTATTGATAGAATCTTGGATAAAAGCCGATTTGTTGTTGGGCCGATTGAATTTAATGGAGATTGATAATAGGAGCGGAGTGAGGGACATTCCTCACTCCTATTATTTTTGCTGGCACCCTGTTTGTCAGCGTTAATGATAAGTTGGTTTCTATACTTCCTTATCACTGTAAACCTTATGATTTACAAGGTTTCCCAAGGGTTCAATGCGTAAGATGGGACTTGAACCCACACGAGCGCATTGCCCACAAGATCCTTAGTCTTGCTCGTCTGCCAGTTCCGACACTTGCCTGACGAGCCGCTAATTTACTTCTTGTCCCTTTTATTATTTCTATTCTTGCGGGAAAAGTAAAAGATTTTCGGTCATTTATCGATGAAAGATTTTAAGCATATCTTCCGGGGTTACTGCCGGTATATCCGATGTGGAAAAGTCCGTTATATTTCGGGTTACAATATAATCTGCATGAATCTGTTTTGCGCATTCATCTTGCAGGCAGTCCTCAAAGTCGGAAAAGCTTTCTCTTTGCAGAGCGTTTTTTACGTGTTCATGGTCAGTGCCTGCCACTTGCAGCAAGTCCAGAAGATCAAGGAGAAGCTTTCGCCTGTCAGCGGCTGAAAAGCGTTTTCGCAAAATGTAATAAATATTCGATACAGAATGCAGTGCAATACAGCCGCGTATATCATTTGAAATACATTCCTTCAAAACGGACATGGATGGTTACTATTCACGGGCCAGGAATGCGCATAAACTGCGCATTCCGTGAGAACATGATTCAGGAGTGAGGGGCGATTTTGCGAAGCAAACTTCCAATATCGCCCCGAATGGTTACTATGAGCGGCCCCCAGGCCGTGAATAGTAACCATGGATGCTTCATAAAAGGGCTGGCGGTTTTCAAGGATATCAAGTATGATATTCGTGTCAAATAAAATGAGCATATTTTTCTTCCCGGGCTTCTTCAAGTTCTTTTTTATAATCAAAATCTTCCGGCAATGTCCCGGCAAAAGACAGAAGCCCCTGGAACCCCCTTTGTTTTCTTGCTATGGAGTCTGCGTTGTTCTTTTCAGAAGAAGCAGAATCCACGTCGTCGGTCTGTGAATCTACGAAACACATATACGTATATACAGTTTCTAGCTTGTGTTCGGGCATTTTTTGCAATAATCCGATTGCTTTTTCCAAAGTTGACATAGGCATTTACCTCCTTGTGCTTAAGCATAGCAGTAGAAAACAGGAAAGTCAATCAAAAGAAATCAAAAGAAATAAGAAAAAACTTGATTCATAGGTGGGATCATGGTATCTTAGACTAAAAAGTATAAATTGTATGAAGGAAGTAGGCAGATTTATGGCATATGCATTACAAGATGAAAAAGTGAGCGAAACAATCAATCACGATAAAATGCTTGACCGGGGCATTGACGATATGGAAGCCGGGAGGGAACTGCCTTTAGCAGAAGCATTTGATAAAATTACTGAATTAAGGAACAGGCGCAGAAATCCATGTCTTAAGGGTATTGCGGGAAGACACAAATAGCATATTTTAAACTTTTCATATGGCACGTTTACATCACAGCCTGTAAGCATTTCCAAAATCGCTCATAGTCTTTAAAATGAAACCCTAAATTTAAAATAATTTTTAAAACAACTGCTGCCCATTGGAAAACATCTTTATGGCAGCAGTTGTTTATTTTAAACTCGGAATAGAGGTGTGTTTCCTCCTAATACAAAGATACATTTTTTGTTTTCTCGTAAGCTTATCTTTTGGAGGTACTTCTACAGATAAATCATTGCCGAACATCTGCACATATTCCTTTACTACAGATAAATCACTATGCCCCAGTATCTTTTGAAGCCGGAATATATCCCCGCCGTTCAATATCCACTTTTTAGCGAATGTATGACGGTAAAGGTGGGCTGAGGTCTTTTCTACACCCTTACTGCGGTTATATGCCGCTAACATATCCTGATAGGTGCGTATATCCCCTTTGTTTCCGTATGTATTACAGAATACATAGTCCTCCGCTTCGCCCTTTCGGTATTTGAGATATTCCTTCATGATATTTGCCAGCGTCCTCGAAAGAGGTATGATTTGGGCGGTGCGGTTTTTCGTGTGGTTGAGCGCTATCATACTGCTGTCAAAGTCTATATCCTCTATTTTGAGACTAAGGGCAGTGGAGATACGGTTTCCAGTACCTAAGAGATAATTGGAGAATACCCAAATCTTATATTCCGAAAATCCACAGGTCTTTAAGTTGGGCTTTTTCAAAAGCACATTCAGTTCCGTATCGGTATAGGTTTCCTTGAGTTTCTTATCCACTTTTGGAATACGGATTTTGAAATCAGCCATATAGTCCATTTCCATACAGTAATAAAGGAAAGCCCGAAGCCCTCTAAGGTAGGTGTTAACCGTCACATCATTGCAGACATGCTTATCGGAACGCAACTCCAATAGAAAGCTGTTTACAGTAGCCAGCGTAACGTCAGAAATAAAGAGTGTTTCATCATCTAAGAAACGGTGGAATACGTTAAATTGATACTGATAAAGTTTGATTGTTTCCCCAGACAGATTTTTAATCCGGCAATGTCCTTTGAAGTCCGCAAACGCTTCGTCCACGGTTAAGTTGTCTGAGTTTTTAAGGGATAATTTTTCATGGGAATGCTCCTTTCTTATGCTCGTCAAACGCTCAAAAAACGGTAAAGCAGTCTTGCGAGTAAAAAAGGAACAGATAGAAAGCATTAGAAAAGAAAAACCTTGGTAAACTCTATATTTACCAAGGTTCAATGCGGAAGATGGGACTTGAACCCACACGAGCGCATTGCCCACAAGATCCTTAGTCTTGCTCGTCTGCCAGTTCCGACACTTCCGCATTTATAAACGCCGCTATTTCCGGCGACTCATATATCATATCACCAGACTGTATAAATGTCAATATGAATGTTGAAAAAATGGATATAAAAAATTTTCAAAAATTTATAAAAAGTACTTGACGAATATATGCATATCATGTATTATAAATAACGTACCAAGCAGAAGTGGCGGAATTGGCAGACGCGCAGGCTTCAGGTGCCTGTGGTAGCAATACCGTGTGGGTTCAAGTCCCATCTTCTGCATACCTTAAAAACAGGTAGCTTTGATTAATCAAGGTTGCCTGTTTTTTCATACGGTTAGAAACAGATAGCTTATTTCATTCATAAGGGATGGAAAGAAAAACTGGGGCGCACAAACAGCAGTAGACGGAGGATTGTGCTATGAAACTTGCAGAAGCATTACAGGAACGGGCTGATATAAACCGCAATATTGAACAATTAAAAAACAGGCTTAACAATAATGTATTGGTGCAAGAAGGCGAAACACCTGTGGAAGATCCAGAACAATTAAAACAGGAGCTGGACGCTTCCCTATCGCGGTTGGATTATTTGATAGCCCATATCAATCAGACGAATTGCACAGTTTCCATAGACGGGCATACGCTTACGGAAATGATTGCAAAAAAAGATACACTTTTAATGAAAATACATATCTATAAAGAGATAACATATAATGGAAGCCAGTTGTCTTACCGTGCCAGAAATTCAGAAATTAAGATTAAACCTGCCATTTCTGTTGCGGATTGGCAGTCACAGATTGATGCTATGTCCAAAGAGCTGCGCCTGTTAGACAATAAATTGCAGGAAAGCAATTGGAGTACGGATTTAATAGAATAAGAAAGATTGGTAGCAGAAGCAGGGTGAATGCCACGCAGCGTTTGCAGCATTGGTTGGCACACGGAAGGGTAGGTGTGAGGTTCGATTCCTCAAGGATTGTTATGCCCCGATTGCGTACATATGTATTGTGACGGATTATAGTTATTACCAGGCATTGGCTGTATTTGCGAGGGTGGGGACGGGGATCAAAGAAATAACCAACATGCCAAAAATCTTAAGCGTAGGGCCGTTACGCCTCTGGTTTTTGGCATGCACAGGACAAGTTGTCCTTTGGTAGAAGCCCAATGCAGGCTAATCTACCAGTTCAATAATACTTTTTGCCGGAATATCGGTTACTACGGCTTTTCCTAGTTGCTGCAGCTTGTTGATCGCATTTTCGACATCTTGTATTTCGAGGTTTAGCTGTTCCGCCGTCTGCCTGATTGTAGGCAGGAATCCGTGCTTGCTAGACAATGATTTCATATGATTATATACTTTTTGGGTTATATCATCCATAAAGGTACCTTCTTTCTTTCTTTCCTGTTAGATAGTATCCCTTGTATTTGATACTTTATAATGTCAGTTTCAAACAGCTTGGGAAGGTTCTGGCATTATCTCCATGATCTATAAAGATGCAGAACTTACGTTCCGAGGTAA
Source organism: uncultured Eubacterium sp. (assembly GCA_947089855.1). Lineage (GTDB taxonomy): Bacteria > Bacillota > Clostridia > Lachnospirales > Lachnospiraceae > Eubacterium_J. The sequence goes on along the minus strand of CAMUML010000043.1, from coordinate 24,862 downwards.
AAAGAAAGCTATGCATTTTATGCGGCGGTACTTATAAACTGTTTACTAGATTCTGCCAATAATCGAAACGGCCACGCACCTTTTCACTTGCAGCAGTACCAGACTGGCAAAATTGCTTGTATTCTTCATTTGAGTCATAATTGTCAACAAAATTTATGATAGCATCCATATATTTATCAAAATCTTTATGGTTTTTTAAGGTATAGTATCCTGCATACAAGATCATAGGTATGGAAACCGTGTTCACTTTTAAAGAATCAAACCCTTCATCCAATTTATTGAAAGATTGTTTTAAGGTTTCAAGCTTTGTAAGCTTCTCGTCGTTAATATCCGCCTGATAGAGTTTCATAAATTCATTAATATGGCTGCTTTTAAAGGAAGTGTAGTCATGTTCAGCGTCTGTTTCCATCAGCATCAAGGTTTCCCTGATAATATCTTTATCCAGGTCTTTTTTCCGCTGTGCTTTTGTCAGTATTTTGTGAAATATTGGATGGGATGTAAGCGAATATATAATGTCTGCCATTTCATCCGTTTCGATGATCGTGCGTAGCTGTGTACTGTTCAAGGCTTTTCCTGCATTTTGGCGCCGAAACATTTCCCGCACGTCTTTTTCGGTGCAGTCGGTCAGTTCGTAAAGCTGCATTTCGGATGCTTTTAATTCATCCTGGGTTTCTTTATCCAGTGCGCTAAATTTTTTTCCGGCAATTTCCTTTTCTTCCCCGTTGATCATTACGGTACATAAATTTTTAGAAAGGGCAAACCCATCGTCTAAATAATCCCTTACCGTAGACAGGCGCTGTACGCCATCGATCACGGATAGAATGCCGTTTTCTTTAATCGAATAATTTGGGTTGATAGGGTATTTCCTTAATAAACTGTCAATCAAGTCTGATTTTTGCTGTTTTCCCCATTGGCCTTCTTTCCTTTGCAGTTTATGGGAAAGGACTATCCGTTTTTTTGCGATGTCCCTTGTTAAAGCCTGGACTGTTTTTGTTCTGCATGTATTATCCATAAATGACGGACCTCCACATAATTAGTTATGAAATAATAATTTTAGCGTACCATAAATAGGAATGGTTGTAAATATGATGCAGGGAAAATCTTGAAAATATAGTTACTATTCACAGCCAATTTGTTCTTGACAAATATTCTAAGTTATGAGGCTGTAAATAGTAACATTCGCAGGCTCATTGAAAGAATTTGCCTTGCAAATTGGAGCCTGCTCACTCCTGAATCAGCTTGGCAGCCACCTGGACAGCAGGGTGTTCAGGTGGCTGTGAATAGTAACAAAATATAGTTACCGTCCGGTAAGTTTAGACAGGCCTGCGCATTTGCGGCGTTGGCCGTATGAGATAGAAAGTATAAGTATACAAGGCTTATTGTTAACTTTTTCTAATAAAATGTTATCTGAAAATGATTCTATATCAATCTGATGATTTTTGCAACCCTTAAGAAAAAATTGTATATTTTTCCAGTTTCTAGCGCATTTTTGCATTTATTTGTCTTTTGTTTTTGTGTAAAATCCACAATTTTTTTCTGGTTCTAAAGACTATAATTGAAATTTAATACAGAACGTAGACGCCGCAAATAGTATGCGGTACACACGCCTGTTTTGTTTTCGATTTTTTTTGAAACCCGCATAAATACGGGCATCATGGGTTTTAGAAGCAATATTTTATACATAACAAAATATTAGAAAATGTTATGCACGGCAGTACATAACCTGCAATTTATACTAGTGTGCAGTAAACTTTACCAATTAACACCGACTCACGAGCGTTACTGCCTCAAGCTATATGGCAAACTTTATCGCCCGTGGGTATAACGCAGCGATATACAGTTGTCCACAGGAGTTGCAGCATTCATATAGGTATCGGAAGCATGGGCAGATAGCTGGTACCTTAACGGATAGAAGGTTTTGCTAGAGAGGTTAAATGGAGAAAACAATGCAGGGATTGGATTACGGAAAAATAGGGATGCGGATACGCCAAGTCCGCAAAGCAAAAGGCTGGTCGCAGGAAGTGATGGCCAAACAATGCGGTATTAGTATGTCGTTCCTTGGCCATATTGAACGTGGCAGCAGGGTTATGAGCCTGGAAACTTTTGCAAGCATCTGCAATGCATTGGATGCCGGGGCAGATGAGCTGTTGTGGGGCGAAGCAGGGCCGTCCGGGGCGGTGCTTGCTATGTGGGGGCTGGCAGGAAAGGATACGCAAAGCCAGCTAAAACAGCAAAAGGGAGATGGCAAACAGGCGGATAGTTATGCGATGTATGTCCGTATTATGAAGTCGGTGGCTGAGATTATGAACCAGACGTAAGGAACTGTGAAAAAATAACTTTAGCAAGGCACGTTATCGATGAAAGGAAAGGGGCAGGGATGGAAAATCAATATCCTTGGAAGAGGACACAGGAGATAGAAATTGACCTGGCAGACCTGCTTGGCAGGTTTATGAAAAAATGGAAACAGGCTGCTGCCTGCGCCTTGGCATTTGCCGTTATTTTGGGTGCCTATGGTTGGTTCAGGGGCCGGGCCGGGTCAGATATAGGCGGGGCGGATGCGGCACAGGAAATGGAGCTGACGGAGGAAGAAGAACGGGCGGTTGCGGATGCTGTGCGGCTTGCAGGGGAGGTTAGCAGCCTGGAAGAGTATCTGGACAACTCTGTGCTAATGCAGCTTGACCCGTACCATAAGGACAAGCAGGTGATGCTGTACAGCATTGACCGGGCAAAAAGGCAGGAACTGCCAAGGATTACGGAGAGTTATTTAAACTATATTTCAAATGGCGGGGCTTTGGATGCATTGCAAAAATCAGGAAGCCCAGTATGGGATATGGACAAATGCTATCTGTCGGAGCTTATATCAGCGTATCAGAAAACATATAGCTCCCCTTACCAGGTTGTGGCTGAGGGCCTGGATGGAAGCCGCTTGGAGTCGGAATCCCTTTTTTATGTGGAAATAACAGGGATGGATGAAAAAATGGCAAAGCAGATGGCGTTGGACATGCAGTCGGTATTGGAATCCTATTGTGTAAAAGCAAAAGAAACGGCAGGAGGGCATAAGCTGACGCTGGTTGGCAGTGAAAAAAATACGACGGCAGACAGCAGCCTTCAGACGCAGCAGCATGATAAAAAGGCGCTTTTGTCTTCTGGCCAGGCAAATTTAAAGGCGATGACGGACGCTTTTAACAAGGTGCAGACGGCGGCCTATCGGGAAGCAGCAGGTGTGGAAGCAAAAGAGGATGGGCTGGAAGAAGCAGATGGAGGTTTCTTTTCCATTTTCCGGGTGAAGTATATTGTGCTGGGCCTTTTTGGCGGCCTTTTTGTTTATGCTGGCCTATTTTACTGCTGGTATCTGATGTGCGATACGGTAAAAAGTGTGGAAGAAATGAAAAGGCTTTATACGTTTCCCGTTTACGCTGGCATCCCCCTAAATGGCATGGCGCCAAAAACCGGCAGGGTGGAAAAAGGCGCTGGGCAGGATGCCTACGGGCTTGGGGAGGCACAGCTGTTAAACCGGATCCGGCTGGCGTGTAAAAAGTATGGGATAGAAAAGCTTTGTGCTGCGTCGGATGTTTGCCTTAGCGCTGGGGAAAAAGCTTGCTTGGGTCGTATCGCAGCACAGCTTTTGGATAGCAGGATTACTATGGCAATCGTTGAAAATGTGGGCAGTAGCCCCAACTTATGGGAAGAGCTGCCGGAGTCCGGCCATATCCTGCTGGTATGCAAAACAGGCAAAACTACACACCGGGTGATCGACCGTATTATGGAGTTTTATTTTGATAATGGCATAACGGTTATTGGGGCTGCTGCATTTTCATAGTACCCCGCAGCGGCCGCTTTGGAGGATGGCGAGGGGCATCGGTGGCATGTAATTGGGCCAGCGGGAGGCAGAAGGGGAGGAACGTATGGCAGGCAAAGGTGCAGACGCATTAAAACCGCATATCCTGGTAGTTTCCCAATATTTTTATCCGGAAAACTTCCGGATTAATGATATTGCAGCGGAATGGGTGAAGCGGGGGTACCAGGTTACGGTACTGACAGGGATTCCTAACTATCCGGGCGGGAAATTTTTTAAGGGCTATGGCTATCGGCGCCGCAGGCATGAATTTTGGCGCGGCGTGGAGGTGGTCCGTATTCCGCTGCTCCCACGCGGGGCATCTTGCGTTGGTTTGGCATTTAATTATATATCGTTTGCCGTATCCGGATTTTTTTGGAACCTGGCGGGCCGTATCCAGGCAGATTTGGTGTTTACATTTGAAGTATCGCCTATGACCCAGGCTTTGATTGGGTGCTGGTACCGCAACAAGCATCATGTGCCGCATTTTTTATATGTGCAGGACCTATGGCCGGAGAATGTAGAGGCAGTTGCAGGGGTTACAAATCCATTTGTCATTTGGCCGATCCATAAAATGGTGGACTATATCTATAAAAATTCGGATCAGATCTTTGCACCTTCCCATGCATTTGTAGAGTCCATAGCCCATAGGGGCGTGGTACCAAGGGGGAAAGTACATTACTGGCCCCAGTATGCGGAAGCGTTTTATCGGCCGTTGCAGAAAAGCTGGATTTTAAAACAGGCAGGGCGGCGGCCATATTTGCATCAGGTTTCCAAAGGCCATGCGTTTAAGATTGCATTTACTGGAAATATAGGGGCTGCACAGGGGCTGGATATACTGCCGGAGGCAGCGGGGTTATTAAAAAACGTGAATGCCCGGTTTGTTATTGTGGGCGACGGCCGTTACCGGACGCAGCTGGAAGAGGAGATACGTAAGCGGGGAGTGGAGGATAAGTTTCTTATGGTTCCGCGGCAGAAACCGCAGGCTGTGCCGCAAATACTGGCTTTTTGCGATGCCGCATTTTTATCATTGCGGGATACGCAGCTGCTGGCAAAAACGGTGCCCGCAAAGCTTCCATCATACATGGCTTGTGGAATGCCTGTTATTGCGGCCGCAAACGGGGAAACAAAACGGCTGGTTGGCAAGGCTGCGTGCGGTATCTGCGTGGGGATTGGCGATGCCAAGGCGTTGGCAGATGCCGTGGAATGGATGATGGGCCATCCAGCAGAACTTGCCGAAATGGGCCAGAACAGCTTCCGGTATTACAAGGCCTGGTTCCAAAAGGCAGGGCTTATGGATGAAATGGAAAGGTATTTTGCACAGGCGCTGGATATCAGGCCAAAGGGGCATGGAAAGGGGAACCTATAGAAACATAGGGCTGGGTAGGATGAAAGTTTTGATTATCAATGTTGTCTGCGGTATCCGCAGTACAGGACGGATCTGCACGGACCTCGCGAAGGGGCTAGAGCAGGCAGGGCATAGCGTTAAAATCGCATATGGGCGGGGGAAGGTGCCAAAGGAATACCAAAAATATGCGGTCCGGATCGGCAGCGGCTTAGACGTTGCCCTGCATGGATGCAAGGCAAGGCTGGCGGATGCATCCGGTTTTGGCAGCAGGCGGGCCACAGAGCGTTTTATTGCATGGGTAGAAACGTATGGCCCGGATATTATCCACCTGCATAATATCCACGGGTATTATATAAATGTAGAGGTATTGTTCCGGTATCTGAAAACCAGCCGTAAAAAAGTGGTCTGGACGCTGCATGACTGCTGGGCATTTACCGGGCACAGCGTATACTGCGATGCTGTGGGATGCCAGAAATGGAAGCGGGGGTGCGGCCGCTGCCCGCAGACAGCGGCATACCCCAAAAGCCTGGTAGACCATAGCAGCCGGAATTGGGACAGGAAGCGGAGGCTGTTTACCGGCGTACCGGGCCTGGAGCTGGCCACTCCGTCCGTATGGCTGGCAAGGCTGGTGGGGCAGTCCTTCCTGTCGGGCTACCGGACGTCGGTCATCCATAATGGCGTCGATACTTCGCAGTTTTATCCATTGGAAAATGATTTTAGGCGGTTTTACAGCCTGGAAAAAAAGACGGTCCTATTGGGGGTTGCAAGCAGCTGGAACCGCCAGAAAGGGCTTTTGGACTTTATCCGGCTGTCGGCAATGCTGGATAGCCGCTACCAGATTGTCCTTGTAGGCGTTACCAAAGGGCAGCAAAAACGCCTGCCAAAGAAAGTGCTGGGGATTGGCCCGACAAACAGTACCAAAGAGCTTGCGATGATCTACAGCGCCGCGGACCTATTTTTAAACCTGACTTACTGCGATAACTATCCTTCGGTAAACCTGGAGGCATTGGCCTGCGGGACGCCGGTCATTACCTACCATACTGGCGGGAGCCCCGAAAGCGTCCCTGTGGGTATGGGGCAGGTGGTGGAAAAAGGGGACCTGCAAGCGGTGCTGGAAGCAATTAAAACAGTGCCCGCCAAAAAAAAGGCAGGCAAGGGTGTGGGTATGGCAAAAGATAAAAAAGATGCCGTAGCAGAATACCTGGCTTTGTATGGCCGGGGGGGGGTGGACGCGCAGGAAGGGTTTTTCGCGTTGCGGCACCGACTTGGCCTGGCAGGCAAAAAAGTAATCCTCGGCGTTTCTGCCCTATGGGAGCCAAGGAAAGGGCTGGCAGATATGATTAAAATTAGCAGGCTGGCAGGCGGCAGCTGCAAAGTGGTGCTTGTCGGGGTAAGCAGGCGCCAAAAGCGGCAGCTGCCAAAACAGGTCGAAGCTTTTGGGAGGACAGGCAGTGTAGAAACGCTACGGCAGCTGTATGCGGTGGCGGATGTTTATTTGAACCCTACTTATGAGGATAATTATCCGACCACGAACCTTGAAGCGGTTGCGTGCGGCACGCCCGTCGTAACTTACCATACCGGAGGGAGTGCGGAAAGTGCCAGGATCTATGGGGCAGCAGTCAAAAAGGGCGATTGCAGGGGGCTTTTTCAAGCAGTGGAAGGTTTAAGGAATTTAGTATTCCAGCGCTAGTACTCCATCCGGCCAGAAATTGTACTTGTGCTTTGCATGGTTCACCGTGTGATATTGATCGATCGGTGTATATTGTTTATAAGGAGAATCGGTTATGGGCAGGGCAGCCAGGGTATTGTATGTCAATGGGGGATGTATGGATTATGGCGGCATATCCTCTGTAATGTTAAATTATGCCAGGCATATGGACGCTGATGCAGTAAAGATTGATTTTCTTGGGCAGGGCAGCAGTTATGGGCCAAGGGATCATGAAATATTAAAAATGGGCAGCAGGGTTTATCATATTCCAGCCAAAAGCCAGGCGTATATGCAGAATGTAAGCAGGATGGAACGCATTATCAAACAAGGCAATTATGATATTGTACACGCACATGCAGACAGCGGGAATGCCCATATCTTGCGGATCGCAAAAAAATGCGGGGCCGTTGCCAGGATTTCGCATAGCCATAATACAGATTATACGCTTACAGACGCAGGCAGGATACGGACCGTTGTGAATGACCTTCAAAAGCTTATGATTCCAAAGTACGCAACGCACCTGTGGGCGTGTTCAAAAGCGGCGGGGGACTGGCTGTATGGTGGCAAGAGGAAGTTTTGTACCATGCGTAACGCTATAGAAATAGAAAGATACCTGTTTTCCCCAAAGTCCAGGGAAAAAATCAGGAAACAATACCAGATACAAAACCGGATGGTTATTGGCGTAGTAGGCAGGCTGGAACAGAGGAAAAACCATCGGTTCCTTTTGGCAATGATGGGAAAGCTGGCCAGGCAAAAAAAGCCAATGGTGCTAATGGTAGTAGGGGATGGCAGTTTAAGCAGCACGTTCAGGCAGTATGTGTCCGCACATGGGCTGGAGGATTTTGTGGTTTTTACTGGTTCTGTACCAAATGTGGAGGAATATTATTCGGCGTTTGATGTATTTGTAATGCCGTCCATCTTTGAGGGCCTGCCGGTTTGTGCAGTGGAAGCGCAGTGCAACGGGCTGCCGTGTATTTTTTCTTCTAATGTTACAGACGAAGTGGATATTCTTGATACAAATACCTTTCTGGATATTGGGCCTGGGGCCATTGGCCTGTGGGCGGATGCAGCCATAGGGAAAGCGGTTATGGGGCGTAACCTGGATGCCAGGAAAGCAGTGGAAGAAGCAGGGTATGATATTACACGTGAGGCGGGAAAAATGCAGAAAAAATACAGGGAAATGGTGTTTGGACGGTTATGAAAAAGGTATTGTTTATCAGTAACATCCCATCCCCTTACCGGGCCGCATTTTTTGAAGAACTGGGTAAATATGTAGAGTTAACCGTCCTTTTTGAAGCAAAGCGGGCAAGGGGGATTGTATTTGACTGGAAAGGGAAGGGGAAGTGCCAAAACTTCCGGCCCATATTTCTAAAAGATGGCTATATTGAAGAAAGGCGTTTGGATTTATCTATTTTCAAATTTATCAAAAAAAACAAGTATGATGTGATATTTGCGACGAATTATTCCTACCGCACAGAATTGGCTGCCTATTTGAAAATGATGCTTTTTCATATCCCTTTTGTCCTCGAAATCGACGGGGGGATTTTAAAACCAGAAAGCAGGCTGCTTTATGGCCTGAAAACATTTTTGATCAAAGGGGCCGGCAGATATTTTAGCCCAAGCGGGGAATCGGACCGGTTTCTCCAGCATTATGGCGTGCAGAAAAAAGATATTTTCCGTTATTATTTTACATCATTAAGGGAGCAAGACCTGTTAAAAAGCCCGGTTTCTAACCAGCAAAAAAAGGCCATACGCAAACGTCTGGGTTTGGAAGATAAAAAGACGGTTTTATTTGTGGGGCAGGTCATACCGCGCAAAGGGGTAGATGTATTGCTTCGGGCTTTAAAAAAAGTAGATGCCCATATCCAGTGCCTGGTGGTTGGGCCGCATCCGGATACGGGGTATTACGCCAAAATGAAGGCGCTGGCAGGGGGCAATGTAGTATTTAAGGAATTTCAGGCTGCAAAGGAACTGAAATACTATTATCAGTGCGCAGATGTATTTGCCTTTCCGACCAGATATGATATTTGGGGGCTGGTGGTCAACGAAGCGTTAGCCAATGGCCTGCCAGTGGTAACGACCACACAATGTGTTGCAGGAAAGGAACTGATACAAGATGGGGCCAATGGCAGGCTGGTGGAGGCTGGCAATGCCAGCCAGCTGGCAGATGCAATTACCTATTATTTAAAGCATGGGTGTGATGGGACAGTACAGCAGGCGTGTTTGCAATCGGTACGCAAATATACGATTGAGCATATGGCAAAGGTGCATGTTGATTTTTTGAAACATTACGTACAACGGAAGGCAGAATCAAAGTGGACTACATTTTAACGTTAATTTTTGTATTGTTAGAATCCGGCTTGTTATTTTTACACGGGAGGTATAAAAATGACCGGATATTTGCATTTGCCGGGCTGTTTCTCGTAATTGCATTTTGCGGCATGAGGCGGGTGGTTTTTGTCCAAAATTCAGATGCCGTGGAATACCAGCGGATGTATGGTTTGGCACAGGGGCTGCCATTAGCAGGGTACTTGGAAAAGATTGCGCAAATAGAAGTGTTATTTTTTGGCTTTTTTTGGATTTGCAGTAGGTTCAGCCTGCCCTATACAGCCGTAAGAGTCCTTTACTTTGCGCTGATGTATTTTTTTGCAGTGAAAGTAACAGAAACCTACAGGTGCAGGGGGAACCGGTATTTTGACTATTTCTTTTTAGCGACGAACCTTGTATTGGGATGTTGCCTGATGAGGATCTCTTTTGCCTATGCCATGTGCTGGCTAGCTGTTTTATTGTATTTTGAAGGAGATAGAAAAAAAGCCTATGCCTTGGCAATTGCCGCGTTTTTTGTACATTTTTCTGCATTGATTATCATTGGCTTTTTCATTTTTTTAGCTGTTATGGAAAAACCAAAAAAATTGTATCAGGCGCTTTTGCTGTATAGCTTGCCTGTTGTTGTGCTTGTACTGTTTTTACCGGCTGTGCTTTCGAGGATGGGGGAAATCAGCTCTAAAATAGCATTTTATTTATCTACCAGGCAGTCTGGAAGCATTGCGCTATTAAGCAACTTGGTGCGGATGCTGCTGCTATTCCTGATTTTTATGACAGCTATCAAAATCGGGGAATACAGGAACCATATGAAGCTTAAGCATGTGATTTTATTGCTGCTGTTTTCTTTTTTGATTATACCAATCCAGTTCTATAACAGCATTGGGTACCGGTTTTTGGATTATTTTAATATTGCCAATTACATAGCATGCGGCTATATCCGTGGGCATTGCAATGCATGTGGAAAGAGGGTGCTGTATGCTGCGGATAGTGTGTGTATTGGTATATTGAATCTATGGGTTTTGTACCGGTTTCTTACGGTTTCGGCAGCAGGGTATGGACTGGTACCGATTTATTGGTAAAGGAAGCAGCAGGTGGTTGTATGTTAAAAAGAATAGTAATATATGGTTTAGGTACGTTCTTTTCCAAAATTTTAGTTTTTTTTATGATTCCTGTTTATACAAGGGTTTTTCCGGCTGCCGATTATGGTTATTATGATGTTGCCATCCAGAACACGCAAATGGTTATTTCCATTTCATTTATGGAAATTTGGTCAGGCATTTTGCGGTATATTTTTCAAGAAAAGGATAAGGCGTCGCCGGTAAATACATTTTTGAGGCTGCTGCCAATGTTTTTTTGTTTTTATTTGGTAGCGTTTTTTGTCCTTGGAAAGATTATGGATATAAAATACCCTGTTTTAACCCTGATTTATGGACTAACCTACTTGTTCTATTCCATTTCAAACAGTATTTGCCGGGGGTATGAAAAAAATTGGAGTTATGTGGTAGCGGGGACGGCTAGTACGGTGGTTTCTTGCGGGCTTAGTATCTTATTTGCTGTTTTCTTGAAAAAAGGGATTGCATATCTTATTTTATCACAATGTATCGGATATGCAGTTGCTGTTTTGTATGTAGAATGGAAAACGAAATGTTATTATGCGGCAATTTTTAAAACCAGATGCCATGTGGCGGTAAAAGAAATGGTTACCTATTGTATGCCGTTGATGCTGAATGCTTTTTCCTTTTTATTTTTTGATATTTATAATAAAAACGTTTTGATTCGAACCTGCGGGGAAACGGTTAGTGGCTATTATGCTTACGTTTCTAAGTATGCAGCGGTTTTATCCGTTTTAATTTCGATATATTCATTGGCATGGCAGGAGCAGGCGTTTTTGGTGGCAGGCAATAAAAACAAAAATGAGGTATATTCATATTATCTGAATTCTTTTTTTCAATTAGTTGGGCTGGGGATTCCAATTTTTATATTTGTACTATATTGGCTGTCGCCAGTTATCGGTGGAAACCAATATAAAGATGCAGCGAAATATATACCATTCATTGTTTATGTAGCGTTTTTTTCTGGAATATCTGGGATCTTAGGTACGATGAATGCTGTATATAAAAAAACAGATCAGATATTAATTTCTACTATCGCTGGGGCGGCCGTTAATGTATGTATAGCATCCATATTTATCCGTAGGTTTGGTATTTATGCATTAAGCATAGCTTTGTGTGCAGGTTATGTAATCATGTCATTGCTGCGCTATTGGTTTGCAGCATCCGAAGTGAAACTGGATATAAATAAAAAAGTAGTCGGCTGCATTGTAATAGAAATGTTTGTTGTCTTGATAGCAGTCCGGTTTCTGGGCAAAGCGGAGATGGTGGCAATCTCTGTAGTAGTTTTCTTGCTATGGGCCATTTTCAATAAAAGCAAAATTGCAGAAGCAGCCTGTTATTTAAAAAATATTATAGGGAAGGTTGGATAACGGATGGAGGTAAGGGATGGTTAAATTGTCTCTTTTAGAAATGCAGGATATAGAATATGGTATTTTATGCTGTATTGCCGACGTATGTGAACGCAACCATTTACGTTATAGTTTATGCGGAGGATCTTTGTTAGGTGCGGTCCGGCATAAAGGTTTTATTCCGTGGGACGATGATATTGATATTGGGATGCCGCGTACTGATTATGAAAAATTTTTAAAGCTTCAGTCGCAGTTACCAAAGTATTACCGTATTTCATCGCCATATAATGATAAAAACAATTTTAACGCATACAGCAAAGTGTATGATATGAGGACGAAGCTGATTGAATCGCCCCAAGATAAGAAAATTAGCAGGCATGTATATGTTGATATTTTTCCGATAGATGGATTGCCTGGGGGGGGGGTATCCGGCAAGCCAAGATAACCATCGCAAAAAGGTGAAACGCAGGTTTTTAATTTTGTATGCGGCCAGGATAGCAAAATATAAGGCAAAGGATTCCAAAGGGGTACGAAGGGTGTTCTGGCAGTTTATTGATAAAATGGGGTTTTTCAAATTTGACCTTGCCCGTATTGTAGACCGTGCAGCAACAAAATATAGTTTTGATTCCAGTAAATATGCAGCGAATATTGTCGCCGGTTATGGGTCCAGGGAAATTATGCCAAAGGTTGTCTATGAGTTTTGCAATCAGGTAACATTTCGGGATAGGGAATTTATGGCATTCCGGATGCCGGAATATTATTTGACCAATTTATATGGTGATTTTATGCGGCTGCCTCCAGTAAAAGACAGGCAACGCCATGACAATGTAGCCTATCGGCTGTAATTGGGGCAGATGCACAATTTATACTGCACACCAGTTAATTTGCAGTATAACCCGACTGCAGGCCACCAGCCAAGCACTTCCTTGGTTACATTACTGTACATCCTGGCAGCCAGCAGTATAAAAAGAAATGGAGAAATAGAATGAAAATAGCCATGTTAAGCATGTGGTATGTCGAACATACCATTATGCTGGCAAATGGGTTTGCACGGCAAAACGAGGTACAGCTTTATATAGACAACAATAGCTGTTACCAAAGCTATAAGCATGCCATAAGCAGCCGTATTGCCGTTTATGAAATCCATAAGCCGAGGGGGGATGTCCGCCAGAGGATCCTGTACTATAGGAAATTATTCGAAAAAATACGGCAAGGCAAGCCTGACGTTTTTATGATACAAGACGGCAGTATATTTTTGTTTGGACCATTATGGAAATGCAATGATTTTTATAAGGTTGCAGAAATCCATGACCCCATTCCACATTTAGGGGAAAAGAAATTTATGAAAATGCTGAATGCGTTTTTGATGGCAAGATGCTGTGACAATATTTTGGTACACAGTAAAAAAGACGTTGCCATTTTCCGCAGAATGTATGCTGTTTCTTCAAAAAAAGTGCGGTATTCCAGTTTGGGGATGCATGATATTTATCTTGGCTATGGTTGTGGCTCTTGCCCGGGCCATACATACAATATTTCAGCCGGGGGGGGGCAGCCGAAGGTTTTATTTTTTGGACGTATTTCAAAATATAAAGGCATTGCTTATTTTATCCGGGCGTCCGAGGCCGTAAAAAGGCATTGCCCAGATGCTAATTTTATCATAGCTGGCCAGGGCAGTTCGTTAGCTGCCATTTTGAAAAAAGAAAAGTATGCAAGAAATATGACGGTGATAAATGAATATATCGATAACGAGGCGCTTGCAGATTTATTCCGTTCCTGTTCTGTGGTCGTCCTCCCGTATATTTCTGCAACACAAAGCGGGGTCTTATTTACGGCTATGGCCTTCCGCAAACCGGTGGTTGCTACGGATGTTGGAGGGATCCCGGAAATTGTCCGTGATACAAACTGCGGGGTTATTGTAAAAAAGAAAGATCCGGCTAGTTTGGCCAAAGCGATTTGTTTTTTGCTGGACCATACACAGGAATGGAAAGGCCGTAATTTTGAAAACTATACCTATCCGCATGTAGCAAACCAAATAACCGCTTATTTTAAGCAGGAAGTTTCTTTAAAGAATGTATAAAAAATACAGTCAAAAATAAAAAAATAATAAAAGGTGCAGGTAAAGAAATATAGGCAGGGGGTATGGTTTTGGCATTTGTTTCAGAGTTCCTTTCTGGGCTTTCTTATTTTATCACAAATTCGGTTGCTGCCAAGATTCCATTTTGGACAGTCCGAAAAATGTATTATCGGATCAAAGGGATGAAGATTGGTAGAGGATCTTATATTTTAAAAGATACTACAGTAGTTTATCCGCGTGGGATTGTAATTGGGGACCATACGTATGTCAATGAACATTGTTTCCTGGATGGCCGGGGGGGGGTAACGATTGGTTCAAATGTGACGATAGCGGTTTATACAAAATTAATTACAGGAGGGCATCGGATAGATGACGATATATTTGCGTATCATGGGGAGCGGATTGAAATAGGCGACCATGTGGCTATTTTTGCGGATTCTATCGTCTTGGGCGGAGCGGTGATAGAAGATGGCTGTGTATTTTCAGCCAGGTCGCTGGTCCGGAGGGGGATTTACGGAAAGTCAGGTATTTATGCAGGAAATCCAGCCAGGCTGGTCCGGAAAAGGAAATCGGCGTTATCTTATAAACAGGATACTTGGCATCCGGTTATGAGGTAACTATGGGATACATGCAGGGCAGGAATTGTATTTGTGGGAGGTGGCAGGCAATTGGTAATTACCAAGACACCGTTTCGGATGTCTTTTTTCGGCGGAGGGACGGATATAGAGGATTTTTTTAAAGAGTATGGCGGATCCGTGCTTTCTACAACATTTGACAAATATTGCTATGTGACGGTTCGGCATTTGCCGCGTTTCTTTACATATAAAACGCACCTTACCTATTCCAAAATGGAGTATGTGAATGGATATAACGAGATTGAACACCCTTTGATACGCAATGCCATGCAGATGCTGGATATGCACGAGCTGCGCCTGACGTATGATTCGGACCTGCCTGCAAGGAGCGGGCTTGGGACAAGCAGTTCTTTTGCGGTTGGCATGTTAAATGGGTTTTATTGTTTAAAAGGGACGTATGCAGATAAAAAGAAACTGGCAGATGAGTCCATTTATCTGGAACGTGTATTGTGTGGGGAAGCTGGCGGGTGGCAGGATCCGATTGCAGTATCTTATGGTGGTTTTAACAGGATCAATTTTCATAACGGCGGTTATGAAGTGTTTCCGGTCATTATTTCCCCGCAGCGTAAGAAACAGCTTAATGACAGGCTTTTTATGTTTTTTACCGGGTTTACCCGATACAGCTGCGATGTGCAGAAGGAAAATGCAAAGGGTTGGGCAGGGAAAACGGCACAGCTGCAGGAAATGGCGCAGCTTGTTGACGAAGCAGAGGCGATTTTGGTTGATAAGGAACGAAACCTTGATGAATTTGGCAGGCTGCTTGGCTATGCGTGGGAGTTGAAGCGGCAAACCGGTGCGG
Organism: uncultured Eubacterium sp.; assembly: GCA_947089855.1. Classification (GTDB taxonomy): domain Bacteria; phylum Bacillota; class Clostridia; order Lachnospirales; family Lachnospiraceae; genus Eubacterium_J. The sequence goes on along the minus strand of CAMUML010000043.1, from coordinate 9,677 downwards.
GCATCAGTACAGATGGGATAGATGAGGTATACCAAAGGGGGATCCGGGCTGGGGCATTGGGCGGAAAACTGCTTGGTGCCGGTGGAGGTGGGTTTTTTGTTTTTTATGTGGATGAGGAGCATCAAGCTGCAGTTATGGAAGCAATGCGCGGCCTGCTTTATATACCGTTTGCATTTGAAACGGTTGGTACGAGTGTGGTCCATTATTCGCCCGAAGGCTACCAGCCGTTACTATTCACAGCCACCTGAACACCCTGCTGTCCAGGTGGCTGCCAAGCTGATTCAGGAGTGAGCAGGCTCCAATTTGCAAGGCAAATTCTTTCCATGAGCCTGCGAATGTTACTATTTACAGCCTCATAACTTAGAATATTTGTCAAGAACAAATTGGCTGTGAATAGTAAAGTAACTACCGGCCATGTGTTTTGGGGGATCAGCACAGGCTGGGACAGCAGGCATAGGCTGGATACGGCATTGCCATTGCTTGCCGGGCTATGAAAACGATTTTTGCATTGTGCTCCCGGAGAAAAAGACAAGCAGGATGGGCATGTTATTTTGCGGCAGTTCTTAACGCCGGCTCACGGGCGTTATAATACAAAAGGCTATATGGCAAGTAAGGGGACATTTGATATGAAGGTAGCAATCGTTGGAAGTTCTGGCTATATTGCAAGCTATCTTAGGAAAGATTTGCTTGAAAAAGGCCATACGGTCATGGATATTGGCCGGTCTGGTGCAGATACGGAATATCTGGATTTAAACCAGCCGGAAGCGTTCCGGTACCCTGTATTGGAAACGGCCGATTTTGTTGTATTTACGGCGGCTGTTTCTAGCCCGGACCAGTGTGCCAGCCATTACAGCCAATGCTGGAAAGTCAATGTCGATGGGACGGCATATTTTATCAGGCAGGCACTGGGCTATGGCTGCAAAGTCCTGTTTTTTTCCAGCGACGCGGTCTTTGGGGATATGCCAGGGTGTATTTACACCGAGGAGTCCAGGACTATGGCTGTGACGGCATATGGGGAGATGAAAAAAGCAGTAGAGGATAAATTTAAAAAGAAAAAGGGGTTTAAGGCCATCCGCCTGCCTTATGTGGTGTCGAAAAATGACCGGTTTGTAACATACTGCCTAGATTGTGCAAGGGGCGGGCATATTGCAGAGGTTTACCATCCGTTTTACCGCAACTGCATTGTGATGTCCGATGTTGTAGCAGCTGTAGCCTGGCTTATGGATCATTTTGAAAGCTTCCAGCCGTTTGCTTTGAATGTAGCAGGCAGGGAGCTGGTCAGCCGCATCCGTATCGCGGATGAACTGTGCTGGCTGGCCAGTGGTGGTTTGGAATATATTATTTGTAGGCCAGAAAGCTGGTTTTTTAAAAACCGGCCAATGGTTACCCGGATGAAGAGTTTGTATCTGGACACAGAAGGGGTGCTGGCGGAAGGCACTTTTACCGAAAAGTTCCGGCGCGAAATGGAAGGGGTGGTATTATGGTAAAAGCATTGATTACAGGGATTACAGGGATGGTAGGGTCGCACCTTGCGGATTTCCTGCTGGAACATACGGATTGGGAAGTCTATGGCGTGTGCCGCTGGAGGAGCCCGCTGGATAATGTCGGGCACCTGCTTGGCCGGGTAAACAGGGGGGACAGGCTGTTTTTTGAATATGCGGACTTGAATGACCAGATGTCGCTTGTGAAGGTGGTTGACGGCTGCAGGCCGGATTATGTGTTCCACCTTGCGGCACAGAGCTACCCGCAGGCCAGCTTTGATGCCCCTGTTGATACGTTGAATACGAATATCCTGGGCACCTGCAGGCTGCTGGAGGCCCTGCGGAATGCGTGCAGGGCGGACAGCGGCTACCGTCCGGTTATCCATATCTGCGCAAGTTCCGAGGTATTTGGCAAGATACCGGCAGGGGAAAAGCCGCAGGGCGGCATCCACTAGGAATGCCGGTTCCACCCGGCCAGCCCTTATGCCATAAGCAAGGCCGGGACGGACCTGCTGGGGCGGTTTTATGCGCAGGCGTATGGCATGGCGGTGGTGACGACCAGGATGTTTACCCATACAGGCCCAAGGCGCGGCGATGTATTCCATGAAAGCAGCTTTGCGAAGCAGATTGCAATGGTGGAGGCAGGGGCCATTGGGCCAAAAGTTATGGTAGGGAATTTAAAAAGCCTGCGTACCTATGCGGATGTCCGCGATGCGGTGCGTGCCTATTATATGCTGGTCACCGAAAACCCAATAGCAGGGGAATATTACAATATTGGCGGGTCGTATACGTGTGAAGTGGGCGATACCTTGCGTACTTTGCTTTCTTTCAGTACAAAAAAAGATGGGATCGAGGTGGTAGCCGACCCGGGGCGGCTGCGGCCGGTCGATGCGGACCTGCAGGTGCCGGACTGCAGGAAGTTTAAGGAACATACAGGCTGGGAACCACAGATCCCTTATGAAAAAACAATGGAGGACCTGTTAAATTATTGGAGGGGGAAAATCCGGGCAGGCGTAGGTGCGGCACAAGGCAGCAGGCAATTCCTGGTCAGGTAGTACAGTTATATTGTAAATTTAACTGGTGCGCAGTATATTTTCGTTATTTATACTGGCAAACACTAAAATTTGCCAAGTAACACCGGCTCACGAGCGTCTTTATCTTACATCATATGGTAAACTTTATCGCTCGTGAGTATAGCTGATGGAGGGAGGATGGGCATTGTATCTGATAAATGGGGATTTGCCAAAGCGTGCCAAATTGCAGGGCCATATCACACAGCTGGTTGAACGGTATCCAAAGTTAAAGGATATTGCGCAGGATATTATGGATGCATATGTTGTTATGGAAGCCTGCTACCAGCAGGATGGAAAGCTGCTGGTTGCGGGAAATGGCGGCTCTGCGGCAGATTCGGAGCATATTGTGGCAGAACTGATGAAACGGTTCCAGGCTCCAAGGCCAGTTACAAAGGCGTATGCGGAAAAATTACGGTCAGTGGATCCAAAACGTGGATTGGAATTGGCCCAAAAGCTGGAAAAAGGCTTGATGGCGATCGCGTTGACCTCGCATGGGGCGTTGGCTACGGCTTACGCGAACGATGTGGATGGCACAGGGGTATTTGCGCAGCAGCTTTTTGGTTTCGGACGGGCCGGAGATGTCTTTTTGGGTGTGTCAACTTCTGGAAACAGCGAAAATATTATAAAGGCTGCGGTAGTGGCTAAAGCAAGCGGCATGAAAGTACTGGGGCTGACAGGCTCTGGCGGCGGGGCGTTGGCAGCAGTTTCGGATATTGCGGTCAGGGTTCCGGAAACAGAAACCTATCGGGTCCAGGAGCTGCATTTGCCGATTTACCATTGTTGGTGTTTGATGCTGGAAACACGTTTTTTTGGTTAGGAATTTATAAAACGGTTGATGGGAGAAAAAAATGTTGTCTTTTCAAGATTCCATATTATTAATCACAGGGGGCACTGGTTCTTTCGGGCAAACGGTGTTAAAACAGTTCCTTCCGACGGACATCCGTGAAATCCGGATTTTTTCCCGTGATGAAAAAAAGCAGGATGATATGCGCCACAGGCTGCAGTCGGAATATCCGGATGCAGCAAAGAAGGTAAAATTTTATATCGGGGATGTCAGGGACCCCTTGGCGGTCCATGACGCAATGGTTGGCGTGGACTATATCTTTCATGCAGCAGCGTTAAAGCAGGTACCGTCTTGCGAGTTTTTTCCAATGGAAGCGGTGTTGACTAATGTAGAAGGCACAAATAATGTCCTGCACGCTGCGATAGCAGAAAAGGTGAAACGGGTGGTATGCCTTAGCACTGATAAGGCGGCGTACCCGATCAATGCAATGGGGACGTCAAAAGCGATGATGGAACATGTAGTGCGGGCAAATGCCAGGGTTGCGGCTGAACGGGGCGATACTGTCATATGTTGTACTAGGTATGGAAACGTTATGTGCAGCAGGGGGTCAGTGATTCCGCTTTTTATCGGCCAGATCCGGGCAGGCAAACCGGTTACGGTTACGGATCCGGAAATGACGCGGTTTTTGATGAACCTGGATGAAGCAGTTGATTTGGTATTGTTTGCATTTGAGCATGCCAGGCCGGGCGACCTGTTTATCCAAAAAGCGGATGCCAGTACGATTGGCGTGCTGGCCCAGGCGGTCCAAAAATTGTTTGGGGATACTGGGATACAAACGATTGGGACAAGGCACGGGGAAAAGCTTTATGAAACATTGATGACAAAAGAAGAGCGCCTGCGGTCGGAGGATATGGGCAGGTATTACCGTGTGGCGGCCGACAACCGGGATTTAAATTATGATAAATATTTTGTTGACGGCCAGGTGGCGGTGCGGCCAGAAGAGGCTTATACCAGCCACAATACAAGGCGGCTGGATGTCGACGGTGCGGTAGCAAAATTAATGACAACGGATTATGTGCGAAAAGAGTGGAAGGGGGCGGGGGATTGAACATATTGGTCACAGGGGCAAAAGGGTTTGTCGGGAAAAATCTGGTGGAAAATCTGAAAACAGTCCGCGACGGGAAGGACAAAAGGCGCGCGGATCTGGCCATTACGGATATTTTTGAGTACGATAGGGATACGGATACGCGGCTGTTTGAAACATACTGCAAAAAGGCGGATTTTATCTTTCACCTGGCAGGTGTAAACCGGCCGGAAGAACCGTCGGAATTTATGGATGGAAACGCTGGTTTTTCGGAAAAACTGCTGGATACTTTAAAAATGTGCCACAATACCTGCCCAGTAATGTTTGCCAGCTCCTCCCAGGCAGCGTTAACCGGACGGTTTGCCGGTTCGGAATATGGCAAAAGCAAGCGGGCAGGGGAAGGGCTTTTTTTCCATTATGCAAAGTCCACGGGTGCGCGGGTGCTGGTATACCGGTTTCCGAACCTTTTTGGAAAATGGTGCAGGCCCAATTATAATTCGGCGGTTGCAACTTTTTGCAATGCGATAGCAAACGGCTTGGAGTATACGGTCCATGACCGTTCCATAGAGCTGGAATTGGTTTATATAGATGATTTGGTAAATGAAATGTTGGACGCATTGGAGGGCAGGGAACACCGTTGTACCTATCAAGGGGATGGCCCCGTGCCGGACGGTTTTGGAAAGTACTGCTATGTCCCGGTTACACATCGGGCAGGATTAGGCAAGATCACCGGCTTGCTGGAAGTGTTCCGGTCTGTGCCGGAAACGCTCCTTATGCCCCAATTGCCGGAGGGTTCGTTTGAAAAGAAGCTTTACAGTACCTACCTTTCTTATTTGCCGATGGAAAAGATGGCTTACCGTTTACAGCCCCATATAAATGAAAATGGAAGCTTTACCGAATTGCTAAAGCTACCCTGCTGTGGGCAGGTATCGGTCAATATTATAAAACCAGGGGTTACCAAGGGGCAGCATTGGCATAATTCCAAATGGGAAATCTTTTTCGTCGTTTCAGGCTACGGGCTTATCCAGCAGCAAAAGGTTGGCATAGACCCAGGGACGGGCAAAGCATATCCAGTTTGCCGGTTTGAAGCCAAAGGCAGCCAAATGCAGGCGGTGCAGATGCTGCCAGGGTATACGCATAGTATTACGAATCTTTCAGATTCACAGGATTTGGTTACGGTAATATGGGCAAATGAACAGTTCGATGCACAAAACCCGGATACCTTCTATGAGCCGGTTGTTTTGGAGGGGAAAGGATAACTGTGTTTAGGCTATGTAATGTCTTTATGCAAATATTTTACATATCCAGCGAAAACACCCGCAGCCAGGAAAGCCATCCCGATCAGCACCCGTTTCCCATCCAGGCAGCCATTTGCTGCAATCTCGCTGCCATTGGCGTATCCAAACGGGGTGATATACTTTAAAAATTCCGCCTGGCTGGAAATATTTGCGATCAGGTTTAAAAAATACAAGATGGCGGCAGTTCCAAGCCCGATGCCAGTACTGCCGTTTCGTAGGAATGCGGATATGCCAAAACAAATGCCGGCCAGCTGCGCCTGGACCAGAAAGTAGGCCAGATGCAGCAGTGTCAGCAGTTTCCAAGGAATTTCTTCCCCAATCCATGCAATGGAGCCTGCGGCAGCCAGGTATACCGCCACATTTAAAACTGCGATCTGCAAAAGCACGGCTGCCCCTTTGGCTGTAGCAATTTTGCCGCGGCTGACCGGATGGGTAAGCAAAAATTCCGCCGTATGCCCTTTTTCCTCTTTTGCCAAGATATTGGCCGCACAAAGGGAAGCAAACAGCGCTCCGCCCAGCCCAAGGATATTCCCGCATTCTACTGCGTAAAACCCAGCCAGTGTCCCAAAGCTGACCTTATCCATCCCAAAAGCTTGTGTAAAACTGCCCATAGAGGAAAAAATATCATTCATTTCATCCATTTCTTCTTTCATTTCAGGATAGATCAAAATACAGATAAGCAGGAGGAACCCAATTGCAGTTGTCCATATGATCAATGGGCCGCGGCCCTGCCGAAGTTCGTGTTTTAATAATGTCATACGATTACCCCTATTTCATTTTGCTATTTTGTTGCTTTAGGAACTGCCCCGAAATAACTTACCGATAGTCCGCAGGATTTTTCTTCGAGAGTGCCACTTAAAAATCAGGCGCATAGCGGGCTATGTAACTGATTTTTAAGTGGTGCTATCGGAGAAAAAGACAAGGAATACGGTAAGTTATTTTGGGACAGTTCCTTATTGCACAATCTTATGTCGCTTCCTGTCCGGTATCCTGCTGGTAGTAGTGCATAAATATTTCTTCCAAATCTGGTTCGGTAACGGTAAGGTCGGTAACCGGCTGGCTTGCCAGTATTTGGACCAGGCGGGTTATATCGCCGCTATAAAGGAACCGCTGGCTATTTTCTGACTGCTGCAGATCTTTAATGCCAGGAAGTGCCGAAACGTCTACCGCCCCCTGCACCTGTACCCGTTTCGCGCTTGTCTGTGCCAAATCTGCTACACTGCCGCAGGCAATGATGTGCCCTTCCCGTATTACGGCGGCCCTTGTACAGTGGTGCTGTATTTCGGATAAAATATGGGAAGATAGAAAAATCGTTGTCCCTTGCGCATGCAGCTCTTTTAATATCGCAAAAAATGCCCGCTGCATCAAAGGGTCAAGCCCGCTTGTCGGTTCATCTAAGATGCATAGTTTGGGCCTGCTTTGCAGCGCACAGACAATGCCTAATTTTTTGCGGTTGCCAAGGGAAAGCTGGGCGGCTTTTTTTGATGTATCCAGCTGCAGCCGTTCACATAAGCCTGCAGCATCTGGGCAGGGGGTCCCACGCAGGCTGGCCGAAAACCGGATGACATCCCGTACCCGCATGCCTGGGTAAAAAACAGTTTCCGAGGGCAGGTAGCCGACCTCGGCGAGTATGCGTTCTTTTTGTGTACGTATATCTTTTCCAAGAACCGTTGCGCTGCCGCTGTCAGCTTTTAACAAGCCGAGCAGGATACGGACTGTCGTACTCTTGCCAGCCCCATTTGGCCCGATAAAGCCAAAAAATTCCCCTTCGGCGGCCGATAAGTCCAGTGCTTCAATCCCTTTGGACTTGCCGTAATATTTTGTCAGCCCTTTTATCTCAATTGCATTCATATTTATTTTTTCCTCGAATATATTTTCTTCCAAAATGCGGTTAATTCTAAAAGATCTTGTTCCATTTTATTGTAATCCAGCTCTTCTTTATGCAGCATTTCCCATAAATACCCTTCGGCTGCCAAGTACATCTCACGGTACATCATGCGGATGTCGATGCCCTCGATAAATTGGCTGGGGTCAAGGTTTTCCAGGGCGTCTTTGGCATCTGTGTTTTTGTATTGTTCGTAGCTTGCGTGGATAGCAGGGCATACGTCAGGGTCTTTTTCGTAAAACGCCTGGATGGCGAAGGCGCCAAGGTCTGGGTATTGGTATAATAGATGCATTTTTGCCTGCATGCCGCAGTAGATCATTTCAAATAAATCTTGTTTGCTGTAACAGCCGGATGCGTTCATATATTGGGACGTTATGCGTAGGCAGTTTTCCCAAAGGAATAGGTAGAGGTCTTGTTTGTTGCGGAAATAGTAAAACAGGAGTGATTTGCTGATGCCTGCGATGGCGGCGATCTCACCGACGGGGCTTTTTTTGTATGAATTGCGGGAAAATACCTGGTAGCCTGCGTTTAGAATGGATTGCTGGCGTTCTTTTGGGAGGGTAAAAAATTTTTTGTTCATGGGGTTTGGTTCCTTTAGCTGGGGTGCTGTATGCTGGGGAGGGGGAGTGGACTTCCGGCTGGTTTTTATAGGCTTTACGTGGAATCCGGTATACATTGTGGCAACACAGCATATGGCAGTTGCCTGAACTATTGCAGGACGGGGATAACGTATCTTTTTTGGTGTTTGAGCAGCACTAAAAATTGTAAAGCAGTGCTGTTTGTTTATTATAACTTTATTGACCGTTTTTAGGAAGACCCTTTTTTAATTTTATCTGTTTCATGTGGTATTCTTGTTTAGTAACTATTCGGGGCGATATGGAAAGTTTGCTTTGCAAAATAGCCCCCACTCCTACATCATATTCTCATGGAATGCGCAGTTTATGCGCATTCCTGGCCTGTGAATCAATGTCATTTACTTAAGCCATCTGGCCCTTGACCAGTATTAGAAAACATCTGATAATTCAAGGCTTTACATAGCTGAATTTCAGCAGGAAAGAGCCTAAGTTAATGACATTGCCCGTGAATAGTAACTTTATTCTGATCAGATCAGAGTTTATTCTTGAAAATAGGTGGTAATTTGATATAATGTATAAGAAAGAGGGTGTGTATATGAGTTTAAATCTACAGATCACAGATATGGCGGGAGCATCACCAGATCATTCTGCTGTAATAATTAATTTTGTAAATATGGTCTACAATCAGTTAAAAGACAGTACATGTAGAGTTTATTCAGATAATGTACAATATAAGTGGAGAATGACTGACGGAAGCGAAAAAACAGTAATCCCAGATGCATCGATTAATTGCCAGACGAAAAGCAGAAAGGGAAATAGTTTTATAAATGCACCACAGTTTGTATTAGAGGTATTATCTCCATCAACTACAAAATATGATAAGACAGAAAAAAAGGAAATATATAGATCGGAAGAAGTTCCAGAGTACTGGATTGTTGATATTTGGAAACGGTCTATTGAGATATATGACTTGGATTATGAAAATGGTATTCCTAAGTATTTTTTAATAGATACGGTTACAAAAGATAATAAAAAAGATTTACACTTGATTCATTTCCCGAATATAAAGATTGATTTTGAACGATTGTTCGATGGTATAGATTAAGGGCGCGGGGGATTTTACGGTGTACTAGTACATCGACCACGAAATTTGTAGGACATGGATTACTATAACCCCCGCTGTCAAGCGGCCATATATCTTTCCGTAGAGGCGCTCGTGAGTCGGCGTTGCTGGCGGATTTTTCTGCCCGTCAGTATCAAATCCCGTTATCAAAACTCCTATCATACATAGTGAAGGGCTTTTTCCGGCTGCCAACCCCCAAATTAAAACCGGATCCGTTATTTATACTGCACACCAGTTAAATTTACAGTATAACCCGACTGCGGGCCGCAAGCAAAATACTTTCTTAGTTATATTACTGTAAATTCTGGCGGCCTGCAGTATGTTACTATTCACGGCCTGGGGGCCGCTCATAGTAACCATTCGGGGCGATATTG
>CAMUML010000042.1 GCA_947089855.1 uncultured Eubacterium sp. | reverse complement strand
CCGTATATAAAAGTGACGCTGGGGGAAACTTACCCCAGGGTCCTTTTTTCGCGTCAAATGAAAAAGGATAAATCGCAGTATTTTGGGCCGTATACCAGTGCAGGGGCAGTCAAGGATACCATTGAGCTGATCCAGAAACTATACCAGCTGCGTACCTGCAACCGGAACCTGCCGCGTGATACCGGCAAGGACCGCCCGTGCCTAAATTACCATATCCATCAATGCCAAGGCCCCTGCCAAGGCTATATCAGCCCGGAGGCATACCGTATCCAGATAAAAAAGGCACTGGATTTTTTAAATGGCAACTATAAACCCATCTTAGATGAGCTGGAACAGAAAATGCAGGCCGCATCCCAGGCATTGGATTTTGAAAAAGCGATGGAATACCGTGACTTGATCAACAGTGTGCGCCAGGTGTCGGAAAAGCAGAAAGTGTCGAATTCAGACGGGGAAGACAAAGATATTATCGCGCTGGCAAAAGATGACCGGGATGCTGTAGTACAGGTATTTTTTATCCGGGACGGCAGGTTAATAGGGCGGGAACATTTTTATGTAACTATTGATGTAGGTGACACGACACAGCAGATTTTGACCTCTTTTTTAAAGCAGTATTATGCGGGTACGCCGTTTATCCCAAAAGAAATTATGCTTCAGACGGCAATTGAGGATTTGGATGTGATTGCACAATGGCTGGCGCAAAAGCGCGGGCAAAAGGTGTATATCCGTGTGCCACGCAAAGGGATGAAAGAAAAGCTGGTTGATCTGGCGCAGAAAAATGCAAGGCTTGTATTAAACCAGGATAAAGAACGGCTGAAACGGGAAGAGGGCCGTACCATCGGCGCTATGAAAGAAATTGGCAGTATTTTAAACCTGCCGGGCGTCAGCCGCGTGGAAGCGTATGATATTTCCAATACAAACGGGTTTGAAAGTGTTGGGTCTATGGTAGTCTATGAAAAAGGCAGGCCGTGCCGCAGCGATTACCGCAAATTCAAACTGCGTACGGTCGCCGGGCCGGATGATTATGCGTCTATGCGCGAGGTTTTGACCCGCCGTTTTATACATGGTATGGAAGAGAAAAAAGAGCGGGCCGTAAAGCAGCTAGAGGATGCATATGGCAGCTTTACCAAATTTCCGGACCTGATTATGATGGACGGCGGCCGGGGCCAGGTCAATATTGCGCTGCAAGTGCTGGAAGAACTGCATTTATCCATTCCGGTTTGTGGGATGGTCAAAGACGATTTCCACCGGACACGTGGGCTATATTATAATAATGTAGAACTTCCAATTGACAAAAATTCCCAGGGGTTCCAGCTCATCACCAGGATCCAGGACGAAGCACACCGGTTTGCAATTGAATACCACCGTTCCCTGCGCAGCAAAGAGCAGGTACATTCTGTATTGGATGATATTCCAGGGATTGGGCCAACAAGGCGCAAAGCGTTGATGCGCTATTTCCAGTCCATTGAAGCGATCCGTGCTGCATCCGTAGAACAGCTGTGCGAAGCAGACAGCATGAATGAAAAGGCAGCGCTGGCAGTTTACCAATATTTTCAAGAGAAATTGCCGCACTAATTGCCGTGCGGCTGAATATGTGATACACTGGTTAAAAGATAGAAAAAGAGGGCTTTCCATATACAGAAAGGAAGAAAATATGAAAGGTGTTAATGTACAGCGATTGGCTGATTTGTTTCATATGGTTAATTTGACCAGTGACATCGACCTGAGTATACGCGAAATAACAGTATCTGAGATTAGCCGCCCGGCTTTGCAGTTTTGCGGTTATTTTGAATATTTTTCAAAGGAACGTGTCCAAATTGTAGGAAAGGCTGAATACACATATCTCCAGCAGTTGAATAAAGAAAAAAGGAACCGGGCAATTGAAGATTTTTGTGCTTATGATATGCCGTGTATTATTTTCTGCCGCGGCCTGATACCGGACACAGATTTTATCGAGATTGCAAAGCGGAACAATGTAGCGGTCCTTAGTACCGAACGAAGGACATCCAGTATCACAGCAGAAGTGATCCGTGTATTAAATGAAGAGCTTGCGCCATGTATATCCATTCATGGGGTATTGGTGGATGTTTATGGGGAAGGGCTTTTGATCATGGGGGAAAGCGGGATTGGGAAAAGCGAAGCCGCATTGGAGCTGATCCGCCGCGGGCACCGGCTGATCACAGACGACGTTGTGGAAATTCGCAAGATCAATGAACGGACTCTGATTGGCACATCGCCGGATATTACCCGGTATTTTATTGAACTGCGCGGCATAGGGATCATTGACGTAAAAGCATTGTATGGGGTTGAGAGCGTTAAGGAAAAACAAAGCATTGACCTGGTGATCAAACTGGAAGACTGGAAGCGGGACAACGAATATGACCGCCTTGGGCTGGAACAGGAGTATACGGAGTTTTTAGGCACCAAAGTGGTATGCCATTCCCTGCCGATCCGGCCAGGCAGGAACCTTGCTGTTATCTGCGAAGCGGCGGCAGCAAACCACAGGCAGAAAAAGATGGGGTACAACGCGGCCCAGGAACTATACCGGCGTGTGCAGGAAAATTTAAATAAAGAAAGCTAGCAGTTGATTAGGGCTAAAAAGTGGAATAAAATAGCAAGAAAGGTAGGAAAAAAGATCAAATGGAACGAAAAAATGCATGGGACAAATATCCGCAGGACAACAGGGAAAAATTAATGAAGTTTGCAGAAGCGTACAGGCAGTTTCTATCTGGCTGCAAGACGGAACGCGAATGTGTAGCAGAATTTGAAAAGCAGGCAAAGGATGCAGGCTTTTTCGACCTAAAAGAAGCCGTTGCCGGCGGACGGGCATTAAAGCCAGGGGATAAAGTATATGCGGTAAATATGAATAAATCAATGGCAATGTATGTGATCGGGAAGCAGCCAATGGAACAGGGCATGAATATCTTAGGGGCGCATATTGATTCGCCGCGCTTGGATCTGAAACAGGTGCCACTGTATGAAGACACGGAAATGGCAATGCTGGATACGCATTATTACGGCGGGGTAAAAAAATACCAGTGGGTGACGATACCGCTTGCACTGCATGGCGTATTTGTGAAAAAAGATGGAACTACAGTACCGGTCAGCATTGGCGATAAGCCAGGGGATCCGGTATTTGGCGTCAGTGACCTTTTGATCCATTTAGCTGGTGAACAGATGGATAAAAAAGCTTCCAAAGTAGTAGAAGGCGAAAATATGGACCTTCTAATAGGAAGCATTCCAGCACCGGAAAAGAAAGAGGAAAATGGAGAGCCGGTTAAAGACCGGGTAAAAGCCAATATCCTTAGGATTCTGGAACAGGAATTCCAGGTTGCAGAAGAGGATTTCCTGTCTGCGGAAATAGAAGTTGTCCCAGCAGGGGAAGCAAAAGATTATGGATTTGACCGCAGCATGATTATGGGGTATGGGCATGACGACCGTGTATGTGCCTATCCGTCATTTATGGCAATGCTGGATATGGGGCAAGTGCCAGAGCGTACCAGCGTTTGCCTGCTTGTAGATAAAGAAGAGATCGGCAGCGTCGGGGCAACTGGTATGCATTCCCGTTTCTTTGAAAATATGACGGCTGAGGTAATGAATGCAGCGGGCCAGTACAGTGAGCTTGCGCTGCGCCGTACACTGGCAGCATCGAAAGTGTTATCTTCGGATGTAAGCGCGGCATTTGACACGAATTATCCATCGGTTTCTGAAAAAAGGAATGCAGCTTATTTTGCAAATGGGCTGGTATTTAATAAATATACCGGTTCCAGGGGAAAATCTGGATCCAATGATGCAAATGCGGAATATATGGGGCACCTGCGTGATATATTTGAAAGGAATGACGTGGCTTACCAGACATCGGAGCTGGGCAAAGTAGACCAGGGCGGCGGCGGAACGATTGCGTATATTCTGGCCAATTATGGCATGGAAGTGATTGACAGCGGCGTGCCGGTACTGAATATGCACGCACCTTGGGAAATTATCAGCAAAGTGGACCTCTATGAAGCGTACCGGGGCTATATGGCGTTTTTAAAGGAAGCATAGGCAAAACGGCACCGCCGGTTTGGGATAGGCAACAGAGCAAGAATATTGATAGAATATCGATAGAAAGGAATGGATAACCCAAAGAAATCAATATGGATCGGTCAAATTTCTATACGCAGTTATGCAAAATTCTTTCCAAAGAACAGATTTTATGCGGGGAACCAATGAGCCGCCACACAACCTTCCGTGTTGGCGGCCCGGCAGATTTCTTCCTGCAGCCAAAGCTGGAGCAGGTGGCGGATGTGGTTGCACTTTGCCAAAACGGACAGATGCCATATTATGTGGTCGGCAATGGCAGCAACCTGTTGGCCGGGGATGTTGGGGTACGCGGCGTGGTACTTTCGCTTTCCAGGCCAGCGTCAGGCATCTCGGTGGAAGGGGATGTCCTGACAGCGCAGGCAGGTGCATTGCTGTCGCAGGCAGCGGCCGCAGCGTTAAACGCCGGGCTGGGCGGTATGGAATTTGCGGCCGGCATACCAGGATCCGTGGGCGGTGCGGTTGTAATGAATGCCGGTGCTTATGGCGGGGAAATCAAAGATATTATCCGCCAGGCTACCGTACTGGCGCAGGACGGGCAAGTGCAGCGTTTAAGCGGTACAGAATTGGAATTATCCTACCGGCACAGCTGCATTCCAGGCCGCAGGATGGTTGTGCTGGACGCACAGTTCCAGCTTCAGCCAAAGCCGCAGGCAGAGGTACGGTCATTGATGGAGGACTTAAAACAGCGGAGGGCCGAAAAGCAGCCGCTGGAATACCCAAGTGCTGGGAGTACATTTAAACGCCCGAAAGGGTATTTTGCAGGCAAACTGATCATGGATGCGGGGCTGTCCGGATTTACCGTAGGGGGTGCGCAGGTGTCAAGCAAACACTGCGGATTTGTGGTAAATAAGGGCGGAGCCACCGCAGCCGATATATTGCAGCTGATACAGCATGTGCAGCACACAGTGCAGGAAAAATTTGGCGTGGCGCTGGAAATGGAAGTAAAATGCATCGGTGCATTTGCATCCAATGACGGCAGCGGGCAGCCAGGCCAGCTGTAGGCAGCAACGGGCGTCATGCACTGGAAACATCACGTGCAGCAATTGCAAGGCCGCTAGGGGAGGGGGCAGCAGTGAACTGCAAGCGTAAAGCGGCAAAAGCAGCGTACTGCGCAGGTAAAAAGCGCCAGGATAATGGTGTTGCGGTCCGTATACAGCAGAAAAGGGGAGTACAGTATGCGTTTTGTGATTTTAACAGGGATGTCGGGGGCCGGTAAAAGTACGGCGTTAAAAATGATGGAAGATATGGGGTACTACTGCGTAGATAACCTTCCGGTTCCGCTGGTGGAACGTTTTATAGAACTTTCCGATTCCGCCAGTACGGAACTGCAAAAAGTGGCAGTCGGCATTGATGTCAGGAACGGGCAGAATTTAGATGAAATGCGCCAGGTGCTTGCACATATCCATGCGGGCGGCAGGATATGTGAAATCCTGTTCCTGGATGCGGAAGACCCCGTTTTAGTGAAACGGTATAAAGAAACAAGGCGCAGCCATCCGCTTGCCTTTGGGGAACGTGTAGATAAAGGGATTGGCAAAGAACGGGAACGCCTTAAATTTTTGAAAGAACAGGCTGACTACATTATAGATACGAGCCGCCTGCTGACACGCGAATTAAAAGCAGAGCTTGAAAAAATATTTGTCAATAACAAAGAGTACCAGAATATGTTTATAACGGTACTTTCCTTTGGCTTTAAATACGGCATCCCGGCAGATGCCGACCTGGTCTTTGATGTACGTTTCCTGCCAAACCCTTATTATGTAGAAGGGCTGCGCGCCAAAAGCGGAAATGATAAAGAAATACAGGATTACGTGCTGCAGTTTCCGGAAGCACATCATTTTTTAAATAAGCTGGATGATATGGTGCGGTTTTTAATCCCATATTATATCACAGAAGGAAAAAACCAGCTTGTGATCGGAATTGGGTGTACCGGTGGGAAACACCGCTCGGTTACGCTAGCAAATGAACTGTACCAGCGCCTTTCCCATGATGCAAAACAGCCGGCACAGCAGCCAGAAAATGGAGCGGGGCCAAATTACGGCCTAAAAATCGAACACCGTGATATTGAAAAGGATGCGTTGCGCATGTAGGCGGTAGCAAAAATGTCATTTTCGAGTGAAGTAAAAAAAGAGCTGTCTGCCCTTTATGGGAAGCAGATACACTGCCAGGCAGCCGAACTGGCAGGGCTGTTAAGCGGCCTAGGGTGCATAAGGCAAAAAGGCGGGCAGTTCCAGGTTTCCTTAACAGCTGAAAATAGGCAAACAATTCAAAAGTATACAAAATTGCTGGAACAGGCTGCTGGTATCTTTGCAGTGGTTACGCAGGCCCCCCATACGCAGCAGAAAAATAAACAGGCGTATGTGGCAGAAATAACCGATCCGCAAGATACAGTCCGCCTTTTGGCATTGTTAAAGTATATCGATGATACGGGGGAGCTTTGTACAGGCGGCATTCCATCCAAGGAACTGTTTTTGCGGACCTGCTGCAAACGTGCTTTCCTGCGTGGGGCATTTTTAGCAACCGGTTCTATGAGCAATCCAAAAAAATCCTACCATTTTGAGATTGTCTGTACAGGGCGCAGCCAAGCGGAGCAGATACAGGGGCAGTTTTGCTGCTTTGGGCTGGAAGCAAAGATCGTAACACGCAAAGGCCATGAAATCGTATATTTAAAAGAAGGCGCACAGATTGTAGATGCATTGAATATCATGGGCGCACATACCGCTTTAATGGATTTGGAAAATGTCCGGATTATCAAAGAAATGCGTAATGATATTAACCGCAGGGTAAATTGCGAAGCAGCAAATATCAACAAAACTGTCCATGCAGCATACCGCCAGCAGGAAGCGATCCGGTTTTTGCAGGAAGGCGGCTATCTGAAAGAACTGCCGCAGCCGCTGAAAGAAATTGCACAGCTGCGTATAGAATACCCGCAGGCGCCGATCAAAGAACTTGGCACATTCTGCAGCCCTCCAGTTGGAAAATCCGGTGTGAACCACAGGCTGCGCAAATTGGAAGAGCTTGCGGTCCAAAAAGGCTATCAACAGCCGAAAAGCTGTAAAAAGGGATGATTGTTATGAAGAAATTATTATTTGTTTACAATGCACATTCAGGGAAAGGTACGATTAAAGCAAAGCTGGCAGATATTATTGACCGGATGGTAAAAGAAGGTTACCGCGTCACGGCGCATCCGACACAGTGGCCGAACGAAGCGGCAGAACTCATTGCACAGGAAGCACAGGACTATGATCTGATCGTTTGCAGCGGCGGCGACGGCACACTGGATGAAGTTGTCACAGGTATGATGCAGTTACAAGAAAAACGGCCCATTGGCTATATCCCTACAGGAAGTACGAATGATTTTGCAAATTCGCTTCAAATTCCCAAAAATACACAGCAGGCGATGGAAATCGCAGTCAGCGGCCAGCGGTTTGCCTGTGATGTCGGGCAGTTTAACGACAATCACTTTATTTATGTAGCAGCCTTTGGGATTTTTACGGAAGTATCCTACCAGACCAACCAGGAACTCAAAAACCTGCTTGGCCATGCCGCCTATATTTTGGAAGGGGCAAAAAGCCTTCGGGATATTGCTTCCTACAAAATGCGCGTCACATATGGAGAGGAAGTTTTAGAAGGGGATTTTATTTACGGAATGGTATCCAATTCCGTTTCCGTCGGAGGGTTTAAGCAGATTGCAGGCAAAAACGTGTTGCTGGACGACGGGCTGTTTGAAGTAACCTTGATCAAATGTCCGAAAAACCCGCTGGAATTAAACGAGATTATAGCTTCCCTGTTGACAAAGGTCGACAATACCGATTTGATTTACTCCTTTAAAACAGACCAGATCCATTTTATGGCTGAAAAAGAGGTGCCGTGGACATTGGATGGGGAATATGGGGGGATCCATAAGGAAGCGGCTGTAAAGAATTGCAGCAGGGCTGTTGAGTTTATGGTGAAATAGAGGGGGTGTGGTGGACAGGATGCTTTTCCAAATTTTTACTTTATTTTTTGGCGGAAAAATGATATGATATAAATGCAAAGAATAATCAGAAAAAGAAGATGGAGGAAGTAACATGTTAGTATCAGCAGCAGAAATGTTAAAAAAAGCAAAAGCAGGCCATTATGCCGTAGGACAGTTCAACATCAATAACCTGGAGTGGACAAAATCAATCTTACTGACCGCAGAAGAATTAAAAAGCCCGGTTATTTTAGGCGTATCCGAAGGCGCAGGCAAATACATGACCGGTTTTAAAACCGTTGCAGCTATGGTAAAAGCGATGGACGAAGAACTTGGCATTACCGTACCGGTAGCTTTGCATTTAGACCACGGCACATACGAAGGCTGCTATAAATGTATTAAGGCAGGCTTTACATCCATCATGTTCGACGGTTCCCATTATCCGATTGAAGAAAACGTAGCTAAAACAAAAGAACTCGTAGCAGTTTCCCATAACCTGGGGCTTTCGATTGAGGCAGAGGTAGGTTCCATCGGCGGCGAAGAAGACGGCGTTGTAGGTATGGGCGAATGCGCGGATCCAGATGAATGCAAGTCTATTGCTGACCTTGGCGTAGATATGCTGGCAGCGGGCATTGGCAATATCCATGGCAAATATCCGGAAAACTGGGCAGGCTTAAGCTTTGAAACTTTAGATGCGGTACAGCAAAAGACAGGGGAAATGCCGTTAGTGCTCCATGGCGGTACCGGTATCCCAGAAGATATGATTAAAAAAGCAATCTCGCTTGGCGTTGCAAAGATCAATGTAAATACTGAATGCCAGTTATCCTTCCAGGAAGCGACACGCAAATATATTGAAGAAGGCAAAGACCAGCAGGGCAAAGGATTCGATCCGCGTAAATTGCTGGCTCCAGGCGCAGAAGCGATCAAAGCTACTGTGAAAGAAAAAATGGAGTTATTTGGTTCTGTCGGCAAAGCATAAGGAAAGATGGCTGTGGCAGGTATGCTTGGTAAAATTGCCGAAAATGAGTGGGAATCATGCAGAAAAAATGCATTAAATCATGAAAGTAAAAGAAAGTATTGCAATTTCGCTTAAAATGCGGTATGGTAAATGCAGTTGAGAAAACGAACGAGGATGTTCCGGGCAGGGGCATCCTTGTTTTTTTTCAGATAAATTTTATTGTACATAGTTTATCCAAGGGGTTTGGAAAGAAAGGACAGGACATGAGCGAGTATTTTAACGTAGCAGATATTTTTGGGGAAAATGTGTTCAATGATTCCGTTATGCAGGCACGCCTTCCGAAAAAAGTTTATAAAAAAATGAGGGAAATTATAGAAAACGGTGCAGAATTGGATCTTGCTACCGCAGATGTGGTTGCCCATGAAATGAAAGAATGGGCAATTGAAAAAGGGGCGACGCATTTTACACATTGGTTCCAGCCGCTGACTGGGGTTACAGCCGAAAAACATGATTCGTTTATTACTGCTCCAATGGCGACCGGCAAAGTGCTGATGAGCTTTTCGGGGAAAGAGTTGATCAAAGGGGAACCGGATGCATCCTCTTTTCCTTCCGGCGGGTTGCGCGCAACATTTGAAGCAAGGGGCTATACGGCCTGGGACTGCACGTCGCCGGCATTTGTAAGGCAGGATGCGGCTGGCGCTACGCTTTGTATTCCGACTGCGTTCTGTTCCTATACAGGCGAGGCGCTGGACCAGAAAACGCCGCTGCTGCGTTCGATGGAAGCGATCAGCGAACAATCCCTGCGCCTGCTGCATTTATTTGGCAATACAACGTCTAAGAAAGTAACGCCGTCAGTAGGCCCGGAGCAGGAATATTTTATTGTAGACCGTAAAAAATATTTACAGAGGAAAGACTTGATCTTTACTGGCCGTACCCTATTTGGGGCAATGCCGCCGAAAGGCCAGGAGATGGATGACCATTATTTTGGTGCCATCCGTGAACGTATTGCGGCTTATATGAAAGATGTCAATAAAGAGCTTTGGAAGCTGGGTGTTTCTGCAAAAACACAGCATAATGAAGTTGCACCGGCACAGCATGAGATTGCGCCGATTTATGCCGAGTGCAATATTGCGGTGGATAACAACCATCTGATTATGGAGACATTGAAAAAAGTAGCCGGCCGCCACGGGCTGCAATGCCTTTTGCATGAAAAGCCTTTTGCCGGTGTGAATGGTTCCGGCAAGCACAACAACTGGTCGCTTACAACCGATGACGGCATTAATTTGCTGGATCCAGGGGTTACGCCGCATGAAAATATCCAGTTTTTGCTTGTGCTGACCTGTATCTTAAAAGCGGTAGATACACATGCATCGTTGCTGCGGGCATCTGCGGCAGACGTAGGCAACGACCATAGGTTAGGGGCCAATGAGGCACCGCCTGCAATATTATCCGTATTTTTAGGCGAACAGCTCGGCGATGTGATCGCCCAGTTAATCAGTACTGGTATGGCGACCCATTCGTTAAAAGGCGGAATGCTGGAAACCGGCGTAAAGACGCTGCCGGATTTTAGGAAAGATGCTACTGACCGCAACCGGACGTCGCCATTTGCATTTACTGGCAATAAATTTGAATTCCGTATGGCTGGCTCGCAGGATTCTGTGGCACAGTCAAACGTGGTTTTAAATACCATTGTGGCAGAGGCGTTTTCCGAAGCCTGCGATATACTGGAAAAGGCGGAAGATTTCAATGCGGCTGTCCATGATCTGATCAAGCAGTATGCCGTAGAACACCAAAGGATTGTATTTAACGGCAACGGCTACTCGGATGAATGGGTGCAGGAAGCAGCGGAACGGGGCCTTCCAAATATCAAATCTATGGTAGATGCGATACCGGCTTATACAGCGGAAGATTCCATAAAAGCTTTTGAGAAATTCAATGTTTTTACAAAGACGGAATTGGAGTCCCGTGTAGAAATTGAATATGAGACTTACGCAAAGACGATCAATATAGAAACAAAAGCAATGATCGATATAGCCGGCAAGCAGATCATCCCGTCGGTAATTAAATTTACAACGGCGTTGGCAAATTCGATCAATAGTGTAAAGGCAGCCTGCGATGCGGATGTAAGTGTACAGGTTGATTTGCTCAAAGAAGTATCCAGCTTGCTGGCAGAGACAAAAGCGGCATTGAAAAAGCTGGGTGAGGTAGATGCAGTCGGCTCTGCAATGGAAGAAGGGCGCAGCCGTGCGGTCTTTTACCGGGATGAAGTAAAGGCGGCAATGGACGCGTTAAGGAGCCCAGTGGATAAGTTGGAAATGATGGTAGATAAAGATATGTGGCCGATGCCTTCTTACGGCGATTTGATCTTTGAAGTATAGGCTGGTCTGACTAAGCGTTAGATTGGCAAAATCTAATCCCCTTAGTAATCATATAATTATGGAAAAAGAGCTTGTGTGTTACGCAGGCTCTTTTTCTACGGCATTAAGGGGCATATGGTAAATCACCTGCGTACTATTTAAAAGTTATTCGGGACAGTTCCTAAAGCATATGGCATAAAATGCCGATATAAAAATTAATCAACATACATAAATGGTAAACGGACTTACCTGGGCTGTATGTGGACATGGTACAAGAACGATGTAATAAGGATTGCGAAGATCAAGGAGGATAAGCATATGGGTATAGGAATCGGAGGAATTTCCAACCGGATCGTAATCAAAAACAGGGACGGGTCGACCGCTGGGTCAATCAGTTTTGCAAAGCCAGCCTCAAAAAAAGTAAAACGGCTGAATTATAATTTTAAATCCATGTCGTCCCAGATTTTGCTTGCAAAAACATCAAACGCCGCCAGCAAGGCGATCACAAAGGCGCGCGGGACGATTGCAATGCTAATGCGCAGGATGAATACAGGCGATTATGATGACGAAGAGTTGGAAATGGCAGTCAAACACGCCAGGAAAATGGAACGCATAGCGAAAAAGCGTATGCTGCATTTAAAGAAAGAAGAAGAAATCGAGCAAAAAGGGCATTCCGAAGAATCCGAAGAAGAACTCCTCGTTACAGATGAAGAGGATGAAGAAGAAGAAGGCGCAGCTGTTGACGAAGCGTTCAGCGACGAGGAAATGGAGCAGATGATGCAGGAATACCAGCAGATGATGCAGCAGTCGATGGATGAACTGGCACAGCAGGCAGGCTTAGATAAGCTGGCAGAGGAACTTACCGAAGTGACACAGGAAACGGAGCCAGAAGACCTGGAGCGGATGAAGAAACGGCACCGGTCAGATGAGCTGCGGGAACTGGCGGAGGCAGATATGAAGTACCTGAGGGCATTCTTTAATAAGCTGCAAAAGGAAAAAGAGTCGCTTTCTAGTACCTTAAACAATTTAAGCGGCGTTGCTTTCCAGCTTTCTGGGCTTGATATGCCGGTTGATATGCCGGAAGCCCCAATTATGGAATCGGGCGGCAATGTAGACCTTTCGCTGTAGCTTCAGGCAGATAGATTGTGTTGCCAAATATATAAACGGCGTAAAATTTCAGCGCAATATCCTTTATTTCTGGCCCGCCGTTTATCGGGTTTATTGAGCAGTATTCAATCGCCGAATATATAGGTACCAGGTTGTATTTCCTGGGGCGGCCAAAACGGCAGGTATGAAAACATACCTGCCGTTTTATGCTGCGGGCCCGCAGCTGCGCGGATCCCTGCTTTGTGGCCTTACCAT
The DNA here is from genome assembly GCA_947089855.1 of uncultured Eubacterium sp. GTDB lineage: Bacteria > Bacillota > Clostridia > Lachnospirales > Lachnospiraceae > Eubacterium_J. The sequence goes on along the minus strand of CAMUML010000042.1, from coordinate 25,121 downwards.
TGTAGACCGTCCAATAGGGCCTTTCAAACGGGCGTTTATTTACTTTGCTGCGTATATTTGATATAAATCGACTGTTCTTGGCCTTTATAGGTTACCTGCAATTGATAATCCCAAGGGGAGTCCGGGGAACCTGCGGGCGTTACTTTAACAGCGCCACTGTCAACAGCAACATTAAAATCAAATGTTACATTGCTTAAAGAGGTATCCTTTCCAAGGCCCGGGTTGGAACCTTTGATGTGGTAGATCTTATCTACCCCGCCAGCTTCCCCTGATTCTATGATGATCCGGCTGATATTGTTTCCTTCTTCCGAAACGCCCCATAAGAGGATTTCCGGGATTCCTTGGTGGTATGCTACGTAATATTCCTTTGCGGCAGTATTCCAGCGGACGGTAAACTTACCAGCATAACCTTCCTGCCCTTCGAATGGCTCATAGGTACTTTCAATATCATTCGAATAGTCAAAGGTAAGCGCTGCGCCTGTTGTCAACTGGCTTGCTGCGCCATAAATATGGATGCAGTTAATTGCCTTATCGCTGCTGTCTTTATATTCTACGTACCAGCCATTGACCACATTTTCACCGTCTGTTACGCCAGTCGGTTCCAATAGTGGACCATATGTTACATAAAATACCTTTTCATGCTCACCAGATTTTGCTGTCAGCATACCCACGTATTTTGGATCGTCTGGCAGCTCTTGATAGGTGCCCTGTATATCTTCGCTATAGAAAGAGAAGTGTGGATTTTTCAGTTCAAGCGCCTGCCCTGTGACGGTTAAAACATTTTTTGCCCCGCCATCCACATCAGCTATTTCGCTGGTACTCCAACTAATTTTACCATTGCCATCTGCCGTGATCCCATACAATGTGAAATCTGGGACATATTCCTTGCATTGGATATAGTAAGTTTCTTGAACCTTAGTATCGCTATTTGTTACAATTGCTTTTTTCTGGTATCCGCTTCCTAGCGCGTCTCCCTTATCAATATCTTTGAATTCATAAGTTACATTTTCGCTGTAGAACTGTAATTTTAAATCTGCCGGAAATTCCGCCGTATCCCCATACAGGCAGATCTGTGAATAGCCATTATTTATATACCGGTTAATCTCATACTTCTTCTGGCCCGTGAAGCTAACATCCTGGATCATTGTACTATACATTAATCCGTCAAAATACTGGTTCAAGGCGTCAAGGCACGCCAAAACCTCGCCGAAATCTGTAGATGACTGCTGAACCGTTTTTGCGTCCTGGAGTTTTTCAACCACTTGCGCTGCTGCTTCTTTTCCAAAATAGGCCTCTGCAATGTCTCCATCATACATGCTGATCAGCTGGCCCAGGCTTTCTTTTATCATTCCTGTCAGGCCGATATTATCGGAATTGATTGCTGGGTGGTAATAGACCTTGTTCATTGGCGTAAGCGTATTGGTAACCGTATCATACGTACATACATCCCACAAGGTCCCTACTGCGTCCGGGACATTATAAGTCGTAAGCAGCCGCCCTCCAAGGTAAATATCTACTTTTGCCTGGGACGTAGCCAGTTTTTGGTTATTGGAATAATCCTGCTCCGAATAATCGTATACATAAAAATGGTATACCCCGTCCGTTTTCTTATAAACGGTTGTTGTTTCCGGCCCTTCCCAGTCCGTATCGTCAACATCCAGGTCTACATACTTTACCCCGCCCTCAGAATAAGACCGGCTTTCTTGTGGATAATAGATGTGGAAATCACCGTCCCCTGAAGCCTTAGGCCCGATCAGGTGGGAATCCAGATCCTGTGGGACATCGTTAGACTTTTCGCCCCAACGCAGCACAAACCGGATCTGGTCGTCTGCAATCGCCTTTGTGATGGTCATATCCTGTGCGATGGTCGTATTTGCCAAAACCACCACATTAAAGGTAACATTAATATAAGGCTCTACGCCTTGCGCACTTGGCCTTTCATCAACGACACGTATCGTATAGGCTCCTGCCGGAAGATCTTGAAAACTGTATTCGCCGCCATTGCCTGTTTCGGTTACCCGGATTGCCTCGCCTGCTACGGTACCTGCCCCTTTACGCAAATATAATTTCATGGTTTCAGTAATAGGAGCCCCAGTAAACGCATCCTTGATGACACCTTTGACATTTCCGGTACCTTCAGACTGGTCAACCATTGTAATTGTATCAATGATTTTCGATTCCGCATCCAATACAATCGTATAGAGATAGTCCTGCAAACCGTCTGCTTTTACAATAATCACATAATTGCCATAAGGGATATTTTCGACAGTATATTTACCGTCCTCTGAGGTTTTTTGCATATAGCACTTATCCATCTCCTGTGCTGCCCGGATTGCCGCCTCAAGGTCAGATTCCCAAACCCCACGCTCATATGGGATCACATGTACTTGCGCCTTTGCCACTGGCTGCTTGTCTACCTTCCCGTCAGCGCCGGCCGTTATACGTTTTACCTCGCCTGTAATGGAACCGAGTCCTTTTGATGGAGTTGTATCAAACCCTTTGTCGCCTGGCTTCGGCATGGTAACCAGCACGTCTTCAGCCCTTCCGGTCTGCATATTGGTAACCTGCAGATAACCCACAAGTGCCGCTACAATCGTTGGCATTGCACCTGCATTGGAAACTGCTATCACGCTGGTTATTTCCGCCCCGCTATGAAGCTGTAAGACAATGGTGGCGGCTGCCGTTACATCCAAAGGGACACTTGTATTTACCATTGCATCTTTTCCATTTTCATCAACAGCCAGCGGGATGCGTTTCTGTTTATTCCCTCTAATAAAGACCGATGCCTTTGCGGATAGAGAAAGCTTGCCTACCTTCCCGTCGTTATCAATGGCCACCTCTTCGGCACCGCCGTTTACCTGGATGTCTGTTTCAGCCCCATCCGCTATCTTGATATGTGACTTTTTGGCAACTACATTGATAAAATTGCCCACAGCTTTTTCAATCCATGTATCAGATTTAATGGCTTTGATCTCGATTTTCTCATAAACAGCCTCATTCGTAATCGTTGCGTTAGGCGCATCCACTACTAATGACGTCTTCTTATAATCCCCTTTCGGTATTACAATTTCACAATCTTCATCTGATTTAAAAACCACTTCTGACGGCTGTTTGCTAAGTGCCGCCAGTAACTTTTCAAGCGAAGTAACCGTTGTTTCTTCTTTCTGGTCATTCGAGCCATTCGAGCCGTTTGAGCCATTCGAGCCGTTTGAACCATTTGATGGGGAAACCGGCCGGTTATCCGTTGTCCATCCCCCTGAGGATCCCGGCGTACCAGGCGTGTTTGGCGTATCTGGCACGTTTGGCGTATCTGGCACGCTTGGTGTACTCGGAAGGTCCGGTACATCCGTATTGCCTGGGTCTGTATCATCCTTTGGATCCGTTGCCGTTTGCTTATTAGCAACCTTAATTTTTACCCAGGTTTGCTTACTTGCACCATCCTTCCCGGCAACCTTAACAATAATCTGGGTTGTCCCGGCTTTTTTAGCAGTCAGTTTCCCTTTTTTGGTAACGGAAACGATCCTGCTATTTTTGGATCCATAAGCCACCGCCTTCTTAGCCGACGCAGGTGTTATGGCCACCTTTAACTGCTTAGTTGCGCCCTTTGCCATCTGGAAGGTCTTTTTAGTGACATTCTTTGCGCCAATTTTAAGGCTAATACTTTTTACCGATGTATCCGGATTTGTACTGCCCGTTTTCTTTTCCGCAACCTTAATTTTTACCCAGGTTTGCTTACTGGCGCCATCCTTCCCGGCAACCTTAACAATAATCTGGGCCGTTCCGGCTTTTTTAGCGGTCAACTTCCCTTTTTTCGAAACGGAAACGATCCTGCTATTTTTGGATCCATAAGTGACCGCCTTCTTAGATGACGCAGGTTTTACGGTAACCTTTAATTGCTTGGTTGTACCCTTTGTCATCTGGAAGGTCTTTTTTGTGACATTCTTTGCGCCAATCTTAAGGCTTATGCCCTCTACGGACTTTGCCGCGGCATAGGCTGCCCCATCTTGGATATACAAAGATGTAACCAGCATAGCCATTGCAAGCAAAATAGCGAATGTCCTTTGAATTGAGAACTTTTTCATCAGTTGCTCCTCCTTCATACATAATACAATTGATAATTACAAGTACCTTTCGGCAAGCCTTTTTCATTTTACCAAAATCTAGGTGATAGAAAAGTACTCCGGCACAAACGTCGCTTTTTACGGTACGAAAAGATGCTTTTCCACTTTTTTATTCAAAAAAAGGCACAAACCGGTCAAAACGATTAGAAATTACCAATAAAGTCAAAATAATAGATTTTTGAATCAAATAACTGTAAGACATAACATAACGAAGCCACTATAATGTAAGAAATAAATACCAAATACACAGTTTTGCCATAGTGTTTTAACGTAAAACCTGAGAAAACCAGCCGGATGAGGGGGCGGTGGGCTGGTTTCCAGCGACGTTGGAAAAATGTTAAAAATAGGAGCAGGAAGCCAGCCCACCGCCCCCCCCCCCCCCCCCCCCCCCCCCCCCCCCCCCTCATGCGTCCGTGCCTCCACAAATATCCCCCCCCTCATTCATGAAGGCAAATTCCTACGCCTTTTTCAACACGGCTGCTTGTAATCCCTGTGACGAAAGCATATAATATATGGCAAGAAAGCCATTATAGAAGATCCAAATAAAACAAAAATAAAAATAGAAATGAATGGTGCCTACAATGCAGAAAAAACAAAACACAAATATACAAAATAACACATTTTACAGCCAAATATTTAAACTGGTACTCCCAATCGTCATACAAAACCTGTTAAGCGCCGCCGTCAATTCCGCGGACGTCGTAATGCTTAATTACGTAGGTCAGTCGGCAATTTCAGCCGTATCGCTGGCTGCCCAGTACGCCAGCGTCTTGTTCATGGTTTTTTATGGCCTTGGCACCGGGGCGTCCATGCTGTGCGCCCAATATTATGGAAAAGGGGATATGCGTGCAATACAGGCGATCGAAGGCATCGCCCTGCGCTTTTCGTTAGCCATATCGTTTGCCGTTGCGATGGCAGCCGTTTTTTTGCCTAAGCAGATGATGCATATATTTACAAATGATAGTGAGCTGATCGCAATCGGCGCTTCCTACCTGCGCTGCATGAGCGTCTGTTATTTATGCTGGGGCATTACGGAAGTGTATCTGGCAGTCCTGCGCAGCGTCGGCAGGGTGGTGGTCAGTACGGCCATGAATGTCCTGGCGTTTTCCCTCAATGTGCTGCTCAATGCCGTCTTTATCTTTGGGCTGTTTGGGGCGCCGAAGCTGGGGGCGATGGGGGTGGCGATCGCGACCTCCCTGTCCAGGCTGGTCGAGCTGGCGGCATGTTTTATCGTGTCATATAAAAGCAAAGATATAAAGCTGGACTTTCGGTATATCTTTGCGCGTAATAAGCTGCTGTTTTCCGATTTTGTCAGGCTTTCGCTGCCTGCACTTGGCAACGATATAAGCTGGAGCCTTGCGTTTTCCATGTATTCTGTGATCATGGGCCATTTGGGCAACGATGCGGTGGCGGCAAATTCGTTTGTTGTTGTAGTAAGGAACTTTGGGACGATTTTATGTTTTGGTGTTGCGAATGCCGGGGGTATCCTGCTTGGAAAGATCATTGGCGAGAATAAAATGGAAGAAGCCGAAGACGGTGCAAAAAAACTGATGAAGCTGACGGTGGCCACTGGCGCCATTGGAGGCCTGATTATTTTAGGGGCTATGCCGCTGGTGCTTTCGTATGCGGATCTGACGAGCCAGGCCATGCACTATTTAAAATATATGTTGTTTATCAATACTTATTATGTTATGGGCGCGGCAGTGAATACGACGCTAATCGCAGGCGTATTCCGGGCAGGGGGAGACAGCCGGTTTGGTTTTATCTGCGATACGGTTGATATGTGGGTATATGCCGTGCCGCTGGGCTTTTTTGCGGCGTTTGTATTAAAGCTGCCGGTCTTGTGGGTTTATTTTCTGATCTGCACGGATGAATTTGTCAAATGGCCTTGGGTAATACGGCACTACCGGAGCCGGAAATGGCTGAATAATATTACAAGGGATGATTTATTTGTAGAAAAGCAAGGGGAATAGGGGCAAGCGATTATGGAAGATATGCAAAAGCTATTTCAAAAAGAAACGGCGGATTGGTTCCATGCCACGTTAGGGGAACCGACGCCGGTGCAGAAGCAGGCATGGCCGCTCATTGCGTCTGGCAGGCATGTGCTTGTATCTGCACCTACCGGGACGGGCAAAACGCTTTCTGCTTTTTTGGTTTTTTTGGACCGCTTGAAACAGCAGGCGCGGGAACACCGGTTAAAACGGGAGCTGTATGTGATATATATTTCCCCATTGAAGTCGCTTGCGGCGGATATACGGGAAAACCTCAAACGGCCGCTGGAAGGCATTGGGGCAGGAGGGGAAATTGTAATAGGGGTCCGCACGGGCGATACGCCGCAAAAAGACCGCCAGCAGATGGTCAGGAAACCGCCGCATATATTGATTACAACCCCAGAATCGTTGTACCTGCTGCTAACCAGCAAGACGGGGCGGAATATGCTGGCTACGGCACGTGCTGTGGTCTTGGACGAACTGCATGCACTGATTGATACAAAGCGCGGCGCACATTTGATGCTTTCCCTTGCCCGGCTAGACCGGCTGTGTGGAAAGCCGCTGCAGCGTATCGGCCTGTCTGCGACGATTGAGCCGCTGGAGGGCGCGGCCCGTTACTTGGCGCCGGAAGAAGCTGCGGTTGCAGCGCCGGCTATGGCCAAAAAGATCCGCCTGGAGGTGCTTGGCCCTTATGCCAATGTACAAGGCGGCAGGCGCAAAGACCCTGTATGGGAAGAGCTGGGCAAGCTGGTCTTTCAATACTGCCAGGGCAGCCGTAGCGTGATTGCCTTTGTGGAAGGCAGGCGTTATGCGGAAAAATTGGCTTATTTTGTAAATCTGCTTGGAGGGGAAGGGTTTGCCCGGGTACATCACGGGAGCTTGTCCAAAGAGCAGCGGATACAGACGGAGTTGGCATTGCGCAATGGCCAGCTCCGTCTTTTGTGCGCTACTTCTTCTATGGAATTAGGGATTGACGTAGGGGAAATCGACCAGGTACTCCAGGTCGGCTGCCCACGTACGGTTTCCGGAACCATGCAAAGGCTTGGGCGTGCCGGGCATAATCCCGGGCGGGTAAGTGTGATGTACCTGTTCCCGCGCACGGCGGCAGAATGCATTTCCTGCGGTATGACGGCACAGCTGGCCAGGCAGGGTGGGGTGGAACAGGTAAACCCGCCTTCGCAGTGCCTGGATGTACTGGCACAACATCTGGTATCAATGGCAGCCTATAGCAGCTACGATCTGGATGAAGTCATGGAAATCCTGCCACGGGCGTGGCCATTTTGCAGCCTTACCAAAGCCGATGTAACTGCAGTTTTGGAAATGCTGGCTGGGGATTATGAACATAGCCAGGATATTCCGGCCCGCCCCAGGGTACTGTATGACCGGATTCACGGGCGGGTAGAAGGGGATGGCTATAGCCGCATGCTGGCTATTTCCGCAGCAGGCACAATACCAGACAAGGGGCTGTATGCCGTAAAAACGGAAGCTGGCGTAAAGCTTGGAGAAGTCGATGAGGAATTTGTCTATGAATCGCAAAAAGGCGACCGGTTTATCTTAGGCTCTTTTGCATGGAGGGTGGTGCATATCAGCCGGGATACGGTAACAGTCGAACCTGCCCAGGTGGAGGGCGCCAGGCTGCCGTTTTGGAAAGGGGAGCTGAAAGGGCGGGACCGGCGGACAAGCGAGGCATTTGGGCGCATGTTCCATTCTTTGCAGCAGGCCCATACGGAAGGGAGGCTGGCGGAGGCGCTGGAAGGGCTTGGCCTGGACGAAACAGCGGTAAGCCTTGCCGCTGGCTATCTGGAACGCCAGATACAGGCAGCCGGAGGCCTTGCAGATGATAAAACGATCGTTGTCGAACACTTTCGGGATGCATCCGGCTGCAGCCAGCTGATGGTGCATTCCATTTTTGGCAGGCGTATCAATGCCCCGCTTGCGCTGCTGGCATCGGATGCCATCAAGCAGCTGTATCAGGCCGAAGTCGGCTTCGTGGATGAAGAAGACGGGTTTTTGGTGTATTCTTATGGGGACCAGCTGCTGCCGGAAGGCGTCTTGTACCAGATCCAGCCGGATACCTGTATCCAGAAGCTGGAAATACTGCTGCCTGCTACCCCGCTTTTTCATATGGCGTTCCGTTACAATAGCGGCCGGGCCCTGATGATGGGGGTACGTAAAGTCGGCCGGCAGCCCCTATGGATGCAGCGGCTGCGCAGCGCACAGATGTTAGAGCAGGTAGTGCGGGAACCGGGGCATCCCCTCATGCGGGAAACGAGGCGGGAATGCCTGCAGGAACTATGGGATTCCAACGGCGTAAAAGAACTGCTGGAAGACATCCGCAGCGGGGCTGTTGCGGTACGGGAGATTTATACCCAGACGCCGTCCCCCATGTCGCTGCCGTTGCAGTGGGCGCAGGAAGCGGCCGTGATGTACGATTATGCGCCGACAACGCGAGGGGTCTATGCAGCAGTAGAAGAGGCGGGGAAAGGGTTTGCAAAAACGGCGCAGCAGGGCTTGCAGCCAGACAGGCAGGAGCTTTTGCAGGCGCAGGGGCGCGACCCTTATTTGAAGCTGCCGGAGGATGAAAAGCAGCTGCATGCCCTTTTGATGGCTGAGGGCGATCTGGCGGCCGGTGAATTGGAGGTTTTGCCGGAATGGCTGGATCAACTTGCCAAAGACGGCCGGGTCCGGTATCTGGAACAAGGGTTATGGATAGCGGCGGAACAGGCGGAGGAATACGAAGCTGCGTTGAACCAGGAAGGCACGCTATGTAAACAGCAGCTTTCGATTGTACGGCGGATGCTGCGCTACCGCGGGGCAGCGGACGTTGCGCAGATTGCGGAGCGTTATGGATGGACAGAGAGCATGGCGCAAGAAATCCTTGCGCAATTATGCCAAAACAAAGATGTAGCCGAACAGGATGGCCGTTATTACCATGCCAAGCTTTACCGCCGCGCCAGGATGCAGACATTAAAAAAACGCCGCAGCCAGGTACAGACCGTGCCAGCGCAAGCCTATGCGGACCTGCTGCTTTCTTGCATAACAACCAGCATACCCAGCGAAGAATGCCTGCAAAATACCTTGCAGCAGTATGCGGGCGTGGTTTTTCCGGCGCCTTTTTGGGAAACAGTGCTGCTTTGTGCCCGTGTGAAAAATTACCGGGAAGCCATGTTGGATACGTATTTGGCCAGGGGGGAACTGTTTTGGCATATGGACGGCAAAGGCGGGCTGTGCTTTGAGCGGCAGGCGGATATTGACTGGGATGCCGGGCCGGATCCGCTGCCGCCGGGGCTTGACGGGCAAGAACAGGTGCTGTATCAGGCGCTGTTAAGGCGTGGTGCAAGTTTTGCGCAGGCATTAAGCAGCCTGCTGCCGGACGCGCCGGTTTCCAGCATTTTGCTGTCTTTAATGGAGCGGGGGCTTGTTTATGCAGACAGTTTTACGCCAGTCCGCCAGTGGCTTGCCCAGGCCAAACAGGTAAAGACAAGTAAAACAGCCGTAAAACACCGTGCCGGGATGCGGGCCAAAGCACTGCATGCAGGGCGGTGGGATATTGTAAGGCCGTTAAAAGCTGCCTTGCCCTCGGCCTCGGCCGAAAAACGGCTGGAAGATTGTTTTCACCGGATGCTGGTACTCTCAAAAGAAACGGCGGCTGCCTGCGGCCTGCCCTGGCAGGAAGCGTTATCGGTACTGCGCATATGGGAATATACCGGGCAGGCGCGCAGGGGCTATTTTGTGGATGGGATGTCTGGCGCCCAGTTTATCCTGGGCAGGGACTATGCTTCTATTGTCCGCAGGCTGCAAGGCCCTGGGCAGGGGCTTGTCTGGATAAACGCCGCCGACCCCGCACAGCCGTGGGGGAAAATCCTGCCACATAAAGAAGGCAGGGGCTTTTTGAATGTGCCGGGCACAGCTGTGGCATGTGTGGACGGGCTGCCTGTGGCAGTGCTGGAGCGCCAGGGGAAGGTGCTGCGTATATTTGAAGAAAGCCATCAGGCAGCGTGCTTAAAGCAATTTGTACAGGGCTACCGGCAAGGGCAGCTATTTCCTGCATGTAAGCGTATCGTAGTCAAAGAATACCCAGGTACGGCCAAAGGCGATTTATCTGCTGCGGGGTTTATCAAGGAAATGCAGGATTTTGCACTATACCGTTAAATAAAAGAAATCCCAATTCCATCTTGACAAATGTTTCCAGGCGTACTATGATGCTTTCAGCATCAAATATTTTGACAGTCAAACAAATGCTTGGCATAAACATGCGGGAGCATCATACAATGGTTCAAAATAAACAATATGGATGCAGGACAGATAAGGAGTAAATATGTTAGAAAAAATCGCAGAAATCATAAAAGAACAGTTGAATACCGATATGGAAATTACAGAGTCGACTTCGTTTAAAGACGACCTTGGGGCGGATTCCCTTGATATTTTTGAACTGGTTATGGCACTGGAAGAAGAATTTGGCGTAGAAATCCCGTCGGAAAGCTTGGAAAATGTAAGTACGGTCGGCGATGTGGTACAGTATTTAAAGGACCATAATGTTTCTGAATGACCTGTGGCTTGAAAACAGCAGGCTCCCGGCAAAGGGGCTGTTTTGGCATGATATACTGGCGGGCAATAAAATTTACCAGTAACGCCGGCTCACGAGCGTCAATACAAATGGCTATATGGCAAATTTTACCGCCCGTGGGTATAAAATGATAATAAGGCGGTAATATAAGGATGAAAACGAAAATTACAGAACTGTTGGGGATTACGTACCCGATCCTGCAAGGCGGCATGGCCTGGGTGGCGGAATACCATTTGGCCGCTGCGGTTTCCAATGCAGGCGGGTTAGGGATTATCGGGGCTGCCAGCGCGCCGCCGGAAGTTGTGCGTGAGCAGGTACGCGAAGCAAAAAAACGGACCAGCCAGCCATTTGGCGTCAATGTAATGCTGATGAACCCGAATGCGCCGCAGGTAGCCCAGGTGGTTGCAGAAGAAGGCGTCGCGGTAGTTACGACTGGGGCAGGCAATCCGGGGAAATTTATCCCGATGTGGAAAGAAGCAGGTATAAAAGTAATCCCGGTAGTAGCCAGCGTTGCGATGGCAAAAATGATGGAAAGGGCAGGCGCGGATGCCGTCATTGCCGAAGGCATGGAGTCTGGCGGGCATATTGGGGAGCAGTCTACGATGACGTTGGTGCCGCAGGTGGTAGACGCCGTGCAGATCCCTGTGGCTGCAGCCGGCGGCATTGCCGATGCAAGGGGGTTCGCAGCAGCCTTTATGCTGGGCGCGCAGGCCGTGCAGATGGGGACCCGGTTTGTAGTAGCGGCGGAATCCATTGCACATAAAAATTATAAGGAACGTATCATTAAGGCAAAAGATATTGATTCGGAAGTAACCGGACGTTCCACTGGACATCCCATCCGTGTGCTGCGCAACCAGATGAGCCGTGAATACCTGAAAATGGAAAAACAAGGCGCTACGCTCGAAGAACTGGAGACGCTTACGCTTGGTTCCCTGCGCAGGGCAGTTATGGATGGGGATTTGAAAGGTGGGAGTTTTATGGCAGGGCAGATCGCAGGTCTGGTAAAACAGGAGAATACCTGTAAAGAAATTATTGATGAGATCATGGCCGGTGCCGAAAAACTGCTGAAATAAAAATCGTGAATATACAGCCGTAAATCAGGATGGCGGAAAGGAAGAGGAATATGGGAAAGACAGTCTATATGTTCCCGGGGCAAGGGGCACAGTTTGTAGGTATGGGAAAAGAATTTTATGATAATTACAATGTCTGTAAGGCTGTGTTTGAATTGGCGTCGAATGTAACTGGCGTGGATATTCCGGCATTGTGTTTTGAAGAAAACGACAAACTAAATATTACAGAATATACACAGATTGCTATGCTGACCGTAGAAGCAGCCATTTTTATGGCAATGGAACAAGGGGGCATGCGCCCGGATTTTACAGCAGGCTTAAGCCTTGGGGAATATGCGTCATTAATCGTATCCAAAGCGCTTGACCCGGCGGATGCCTTCCGTATCGTAAGGAAGCGCGGTATTTTTATGCAGGAAGCCGTGCCGGAAGGAGGCGCTATGTCAGCGGTGCTTGGGCTGGATTCAGCAGAAATTGAAAAAGTATGCGAACAAACGCCAGGGGTTGTATCGATCGCAAATTACAACTGCCCAGGGCAGATTGTGGTTACCGGAGAAAAAAAGGCGGTAGACGCAGCAGGGGAAGCCTGCAAAGCGGCCGGTGCAAAACGGATCGTCCCATTAAATGTCAGCGGCCCGTTCCATTCCAAACTGTTAGAAGGGGCTGGCGAAAAACTGGCGGCGGAATTAGAAAGCGTGCCGGTGCGCAGTATTGTGATCCCTTATGTATCCAACGTTACGGCTGATTTTGTAACAGACAGTACACAGGTAAAAGGGCTGCTGCAAAGGCAGGTATCCTCTTCGGTACGCTGGCAGCAGAGCATCGAGCTTTTGATTACGCAGGGGGCAGATGAATTTGTAGAAATTGGCCCTGGCACTACGCTGGGCGGGTTTATGAAAAAAATAAACCGTGATGCCAAAGTATACCATATCGAGAAACCGGAGGACCTGCAAGCGTATGTTAACCGATAAGATTGCGCTAGTGACCGGTGCCTCTAGGGGCATCGGCCTTGCCACAGCAAAAAAGCTGGCGGAACATGGCGCGTATGTCTATTTAAATTATAACGGTTCCAAAGAAAAGGCCGAAGCCGCCGTAGCGGAAATTGTCCGTACCGGCGGCCAGGCTGAAGCGGTGCAGTGCGACGTGGCCGATTTTGAAGCCTGCGGCGCGATGGTTGCAGAAATCATAAAAAAAAGCGGCAGGCTGGATATTTTGGTCAATAATGCCGGGATAACAAAAGACGGGCTTATCATGAAGATGTCGGAAGCCGATTACGATATGGTGTTAAATACCAATCTGAAAGGGACATTCCATACCATACGGCATGCGTCCAGGTACTTGTTAAAGCAGCGCAGCGGCAGCATTATCAACCTTTCATCCGTATCAGGCGTCCTGGGCAATGCAGGGCAGGCGAACTATAGCGCGTCAAAAGCTGGTGTTATTGGGCTTACCAAAAGCGCGGCAAGGGAGCTTGCATCCCGCGGCATCCGCGTAAATGCCATTGCGCCAGGCTATGTAGAGACGGATATGACCAATGGCCTGCCACAAAAGGCAAAAGAGCAGATGTTGGCGCAGATTCCGCTGGGCCGGGCTGCTACGCCGGAAGAGGTTGCCGACGTGGTTTTGTTCCTTGCGTCCAGCCAGTCTGCCTATATGACCGGGCAGGTGCTGTGTGTGGACGGCGGCATGGCTATTTAGGAGGAAAAACATGAAACGCAGAGTGGTAATCACGGGAATGGGCGCGATCACGCCAATTGGGCTGAGTGTAGCTGAATTTTGGGAATCAGTCAAAGAACGCAGGACCGGGTTTGCGCCGATTACCCGTTTTGATGCGGCTGGATATAAATGCCGCCTGGCTGCAGAGGTAAAAGGGTTTGACGGCAAAAATTATATGGATTTTAAATCGGCAAAGCGGATGGAGCTGTTTAGCCAGTTTGCGATGGCAGCATCCAAAGAAGCAATGGAAGATGCAGCGCTGGATATGGCAGCCGAAGACCCATACCGCGTAGGATGTTCCATTGGTTCCGGTATCGGCAGCCTGCAGGCGGTTGAACGGGAACATAAAAAGATATTGGAAAAAGGCCCGTCAAGGGTCAACCCATTGTTTGTGCCGATGATGATCTCAAATATGGCAGCAGGCAACGTATCGATTGCCTATGGATTGAAAGGCAAGAGCATTAACGTTGTTACAGCCTGTGCGACTGGTACAAACAGCATAGGGGAAGCGTTCCGCACGGTCCAGTACGGGGATGCGGACGTGATGCTGGCCGGTGGATGTGAAAGCTGCGTAACGCCGGTTGGGATCGCCGGGTTTACGGCATTGACCGCATTGTCTACGGTAGACGACCCGGCACGTTGTTCCCTTCCGTTTGATAAAGGCCGCAGCGGCTTTGTTATGGGGGAAGGCGCGGCGATTGTGGTTTTGGAAGAACTGGAACATGCCAAAAAGCGTGGGGCGCATATCTATGCCGAACTGGCCGGATACGGCTGTACGTCGGATGCCTACCATATTACTTCCCCAGTAGAAGACGGTTCCGGCGCAGCAAAAGCGATGGCAAATGCGATCGCAGATGCAGGGCTGGCGCCGCAGGATATTACTTATATCAATGCACATGGCACAGCTACCCATCATAATGATTTATTTGAAACTAGGGCGATCAAGCTGGCATTCGAAGACCATGCGCGCAATCTGCGCATAAATTCCACCAAGTCTATGATCGGGCACCTGCTGGGGGCGGCCGGGGCGATTGAGTTTGTAACCTGTGTCAAAGAAATCCAGGAAAGTTATATCCATGCAACGGTTGGCTATACCGAGCCGGATGACGAACTGGACCTGGACTATTGTAAACATCCGTATGAGGAAGAGGTGCGCCATGCCCTTACCAATTCCCTGGGGTTTGGCGGGCATAACGCAACGCTTGTGGTGTCAAAATATGCAGGCTAGGGTATGCAAGCGCCTGGCAGCGTGGGCCGGCCCAAATGCATGCCTTGGCTAGGAAACGTATGGAGGGAAAAAGATGCCTTTATTAAACGCGTCCCATATAATGGAGATAATCCCGCATAGGCAGCCGTTTTTGCTGTTGGATACGGTAGAAGAGTTAGAACCAGGCCGCCGCGTGCGGGCACGCAAATGTGTTAGCTACAACGAACCATATTTTGCCGGGCATTTCCCAAACGAGCCGGTTATGCCTGGCGTCTTGGTGGTAGAGGCAATGGCGCAGGCTGGCGCTGTGGCAATGCTTTCCCAGCCGGAAATGAAAGGCAGGACGGCATATTTTGCAGGTATCAATTCGGCCAGGTTTAAACAAAAGGTCGTGCCGGGAGATGTACTGGAACTGGAAGTAGAGATCGTCAAAGTCAAAGGCCCGGTTGGAATTGGAAAGGGGACTGCATCCGTAAATGGAAAATTGGCTGCTTCAGCAGAAATCATGTTTGCAATTGGAAGTGAGGCAGGGGCATTATGATGTTCAATAAAATAAAAGAAAACCGGAAGAAATACCATATTTTCAAAAAAAGGGATATGCCAGCGGCTGCGGATGGACTAGACAGCCCAAAGGAACCCGAAGCACAGGAAACCAAACGCCGCTTTTTCGAAAAGCAAAAAAAAGAAGGCATTGGCAGCGAAGCAGGCAGCGCGGACAAGGATGTATTCGTCTGCAAAAAATGCGGGGCATCCCTTTCCAAAGCCGAAACGGCAGCGAATAAATACGTATGCAAAGAGTGCGGCTATTATTTTCGGGTGCGTACCAATAACCGGATAAAAATGGTAGCGGATGCGGGGACGTTTGAACCTTGGTTTGAAGAAATACAAGAAGCCAACCCACTCGATTTCCCAGGCTATGAAGAAAAGCTGGCGGCCACCCGGGAAAAGACAAAATTGAATGAAGGCGTTACGACCGGTTATGCCAGGATCGACGGGGAACCGGCTGTCCTGGGCGTTTGCGACGCACGGTTTTTGATGGGCAGCATGGGGCATGTAGTAGGTGAAAAAATAGCGCGCGCGGTAGAAAAAGCGACATCTATGCGCCTCCCGGTTATTTTATTCTGCTGTTCTGGCGGCGCCCGGATGCAGGAAGGCATTATTTCGCTGATGCAGATGGCAAAGACGTCCGCAGCCTTAAAAAAGCACAGCGACACGGGGCTTTTATATATTCCAGTACTGACAGACCCAACGACAGGGGGAGTTACCGCTAGCTTTGCTATGCTGGGCGATATAATCTTGGCGGAGCCTGGCGCATTGATCGGTTTTGCAGGCCCAAGGGTGATCGAGCAGACGATCGGGGAAAAATTGCCGGAAGGGTTCCAGCGGGCGGAATTCCAGCTTGCGCATGGGTTTGTAGATGCAGTGGTGGAACGGAAAGATTTAAAGCAGACGCTGGCACAGATTTTAAAATACCACCACAGCAGCCAGAGCTTCCACGCATTCCGCACAAGCGTCCAGATCGATACGACGCCGGATGAACGCAGCCGGGAACGTATGGAAATGGCGCACAGTAAGACCGCCTGGGAAAAGGTAAAAGCAGCACGCCAGGTTACCCGGCCGTCCGCAATGGATTATATTAACCTTATTTTCGACCAATTTATGGAGCTGCACGGCGACCGGCAGTACCGCGACGACCCGGCTGTGGTAGGCGGCATTGCCTTTTTAGACGGCCAGCCGGTGACCGTGATCGGCATCCAAAAAGGCACAACGATTGAAGAATGCCAGCAGCGTAATTTTGGCATGTCTTCGCCGGAAGGCTACCGCAAGGCGCTGCGCTTGATGAAGCAGGCAGAAAAATTCCACCGTCCGGTTGTTACTTTTGTAAATACATCGGGTGCATTTTGCGGGATGGAAGCAGAGGAATTAGGGCAGGGGGAAGCCATTGCAAGGAACCTGTATGAAATGTCGGCCTTAAAAGTCCCTGTTATCTGTATGATGATTGGGGAAGGCGGCAGCGGCGGCGCACTTGCACTTGCAGTCGGCAACCAGGTATGGATGTTGGAGCATGCAACGTATTCTGTGCTTTCGCCGGAAGGCTTTTCTTCTATTTTATGGAAGGACAGCAGCCGCGCAGAGGAAGCAGCCGGTGTGATGAAAATAACGGCACAGGATTTGTATGCGCTTGAGGTGGTCGAACAGATAATCCCTGAATACGGCGGTGCAGATGAGATAACAGTCGGTGCGATCGCCATTTACATGAAGCAGCAGCTTAAAAAATACCTGTCCGCACAGGCTGGCAGGAGCGGCGAAGATTTCGCAAAGGAGCGGTATGAACGGTTCCGGAAATTTTAAATGTGGCAGCAGTTTCACCGGGCTGGATGGAGTACCAGTTACATACAGCACGAGAGGGAGGGAATAAGATGCGGGCAAGAATCGTAGGGACTGGCAGCAGCCTGCCGAAGTTACGCGTGTCCAATGATGATTTGGGCAAGATTATGGACACGTCCGATGAGTGGATACGCAGCCGTACCGGCATCCAGGCAAGGCATCTTGCGGTAGAGGAAACGACAACAAGCATGTCTGTGGCAGCTGCACGGCAGGCGCTGGTCCAGGCAGGTATGGAACCGCAGGAGCTAGATCTGATTATTGCTGCGACGGTGTCGGCAGACCACATTGTACCGCCATTGTCCTGTGAAGTACAGCGGGAGCTTGGGGCAAGCCGGGCGGCGGCTTTTGACCTGGGCGCGGCATGTTCCGGTTTTCTGTTTGCATTGAATACGGCGCAGGTATATATCCAAAGCGGCATGTATCAGAAAATATTGATTATCGGGGCAGAAACCTTGTCAAAACTTATGGACTGGTCAGACCGTTCCACCTGCGTGCTGTTTGGCGACGGGGCCGGGGCCGCAGTGGTATGCGCGGATGAAGACGGCATTTATGCAGGCGTACAAGGCTCAGATGGGGCAAAGGGGATGGTATTGGCATGTGGCGGCAGGCCGCTGGAACACCCGTTTGTATCAGGGGAACCAGGCCATCCATACGTACAGATGGACGGCCAGGCCGTATATAAATTTGCAGTCCGTACCGTACCAGCCTGTATTAGCCAGGCTTTGGAACAGGCAGGTACGGCACCGGAAGAAATATCCCTGTTCCTGCTGCACCAGGCAAACCAACGTATTATCGAAGCCGTTGCCAAACGGCTGAAACAGCCCATCGAAAAGTTCCCGGTGTGCCTGGCGGAATGCGGCAACTTATCCGCCGCAAGCGTACCGGTTTTGCTGGATTACGTAAACCGCGGGCATAAGCTGTCAAACGGGGATAAAATTGTGCTGGCAGGATTTGGGGCCGGGCTTACCTGGGGCGCAGCCGTGCTGTCCTGGTAAACTTGGCAAATAGAGGAATACGAGGATGGATACAGAACGGACATTGAACCGGCTTTTGGTAGAGTTCTTTCAGTATATCATGGAAATTGAGGAAAAAAAGCTTATCACAGGGGAATTTCAAGATATTACCTATAATGACATGCATGTAATAGAAGCGATCGGCTTGGATAAGCCGCAGAAAATGTCGCAGACAGCCAAAATACTGAATGTGACGACCGGGACGCTTACAAAGTCTGCCGATGCATTGGAAAAAAAAGGGTATGTCCGCCGCTGCCGCAGTGAAGACGACAAGCGTGTAGTCAATATTATGCTGACACAGCGGGGTATACGGGCGTATAAGCACCATCAGCAGTTCCACCAGGATATGATTGCCTATATTATGAAAAATATCAGTGAGGAAGAAAGCCGTGTGCTTGGCGGGGCGCTGGAACGGTTGATGGCGTATTTTAAACGGAAGTATGGTTAAGTGCGGGGGCTGCGTTATGGCAGCCCTTTTGGTTTTGTGCGGCTGCTTTGGCTGATGCAGGATGTTATATTTTGGCGGAATGATGGTTTAGTGGCTGGGAGGACGCTGGAGGAGGGGGCGGTGGGCTGGGTTCCAGCTCCCACATACACCTTCGCCCCGCCATATAAAAAAACTAATCAAGAAAATGTTTGAAAAACATCCCGTCATAGAGTATACTATATTTGATGCATGGCTGGATATATATGGATTTTGCGTTAACATTTAGGATCGTACAAAAAGTGAAAGGAGAAAAATCGTGCAGGTGACAATTTCAGATTCTATTAAATACATTGGAGTCAATGACAGGGAGATTGATTTATTTGAGAGCCAGTACAAAGTGCCGGACGGCGTTTCGTATAACTCTTATTTAATTTTAGATGAAAAAATAGCCCTAATGGATACCGTAGATGCCAGGGGTATGGAGGAATGGGAGAAAAACCTGCAGGCCGCATTGGATGGCAGGAACGTAGACTACCTGGTCATTTCCCATCTGGAACCGGACCACGCTGGAAGCATCGGCAGGCTGCTGGAATTGTATCCACAAGTTGTTTTGGTTGGAAATGCGAAAACGTTCAATATGCTGCCGCAGTTTTTTGATGTGACACTGGATGACCGTTCGATTGAAGTAAAGGAAGGGGATACCCTAAAGCTTGGTTCCCATACCTTGAACTTTTATATGGCGCCGATGGTCCACTGGCCGGAGGTTATGGTCACATATGAAAGCAGTGAAAAAATCTTGTTTTCTGCGGATGGTTTTGGCAAGTTTGGAGCCCTGGACACGGAAGACGACGACTGGGCTTGTGAAGCCAGAAGGTATTATTTTAATATCGTAGGAAGGTATGGCACTTCGGTACAGGCATTGCTGAAAAAAGCAGCCAAGCTGGATATACAGACAATTTGCCCGCTGCATGGCCCGATTTTAAAAGAAAACCTGGGATATTATATTGGCCTGTACGATACTTGGAGCAGCTACCAGCCAGAGAGCGAAGGGGTATTGGTTGCCTATGCGTCGATTCATGGCAATACGAAAAAAGCAGCGGAAAAATTTGCGGACATGCTCCGTGAAAAAGGGGTAAAGAAAGTAGTTGTAAGCGACCTTGCAAGGGATGATATGGCAGAGGTAATTGAAGATGCATTCCGGTATGACCGCATGGTGCTGGCAGCGGCAAGCTATGACGGCGGCGTATTCCCATGTATGCAGGATTTTCTGCACCATCTGCAGAGCAAAGCTTATCAGAAGCGTACGGTCGGCATCCTGGAAAATGGTTCCTGGGCGCCAACTGCTGCCCGGACAATGCGTGCAATTTTAGAGAAAATGAAAAATGTTTCTATTGTAGAACCGACGGTAACCATAAAGTCTACGTTAAAAGAAGAAAATATGGCAGATTTGGAAGCGCTGGCGGATGCTATGTTAAATGCAGGATGCTAACAGAAGCAGGTAGACTATGAGGATTGTAGTAAAAGTAGGCACTTCTACACTTGCATATCCCACCGGCTGCCTAAATATCCGCCATGTAGAATTGCTGATCAAGACATTAAGCGACCTTAAAAATGCCGGGCATGAGATCGTACTGGTATCATCGGGTGCGATCGGGATGGGCATTGGCCGGCTTGCGTTAAAGCAACGGCCGCAGGATATGCCAACCAAGCAGGCGGCAGCTTCTGTCGGCCAGTGTGAACTGATGTATACGTATGACAAGCTGTTTAGCGAATATAACCATACGGTCGGCCAGATCCTGCTGACAGGGGCGGACTTTACGAACGGAGCCCGCAGGGAAAATCTGGAGAATACACTGCACCGCCTGATTGAAATGGACGTGGTTCCGGTTGTAAATGAAAATGATACCATCGCTACTGATGAGATAGCGGTAGGGGACAACGATACCTTGGCAGCTATGACTGCGTGCAGTGTAAAAGCAGACCTGTTAGTGCTGCTTAGTGATATAGACGGGCTGTTTACCAAAGACCCTCATAAAAACCAAGATGCCAGGCTGGTCCCGGTTGTAACTAAGATTACAAAAGAGATTGAGGCCCAAGCAGAAGGCAGGGGCAGCGGGCTTGGAACCGGCGGCATGGCAACGAAGATCCATGCGGCAAAGATAGCAATGGAGCATGGCATGGACATGGTGATTGCAAATGGCGCTAGGCCGCAGGCGCTATATGCAATCGTGGAAGGCAAGCCAGTTGGGACACGGTTCCGTGGCCGTTTATAAAAGGGTGAAAGCAGAAAAGCAATAAAGCAGCAGCTGTTATTCACGCCGCCATGCGGGCGTCAAGGAAGAAGCTTATAAAATATTTTGCTGCCTATGTAGGCAAACATATAAAAAACAGCCAGAAAAGCAATTGGAATGTGCTTTTCCGGCTGTTTTTATAATCGGTATAAACTGGCTGGACATTTGGATGTACCACGTTAGGCAAACGGAATCATTGTCAATTACTGCGGCAGCTTACCGGGGTATGATGATGATAAAGTTTGGCTGTAATGTGCCAAGACGCTGCCCATTCATCCGGCGCCCGCAAAACCGCCGAAAAAAAATAAAAAAAATTGAAAAAAAGGCTTGATTTTTTTAAAATGGCGTTATATAATACATGATGTCGGCAGGCACAGCAAAATTAAAAAAGTCGACAAGAATACTGGCCCATCGCCAAATGGTAAGGCAACGGACTCTGACTCCGTCATTTCAAGGTTCGAATCCTTGTGGGCCAGCTGGGAGAACCTTAGTGAGCAGTCGCTGAGGTTTTTTTGCGTATTATGCGTATATTGGAGGCGCCATCTGTTTCCATTGCTTCCGGATACATAATTCTACAATAATAAGAGAGGGGCTTTTATGAGGAGCAAGAAAAAAGCAGCCGTAAGTTTCATTCCATTAATTTTATTATTGACCATAGTACCGCTGATTGTACGGCTGTACACATTTGATACGAATTTATCGCAGTAC
Organism: uncultured Eubacterium sp.; assembly: GCA_947089855.1. Lineage (GTDB taxonomy): Bacteria > Bacillota > Clostridia > Lachnospirales > Lachnospiraceae > Eubacterium_J. The sequence continues at coordinate 3,625 of CAMUML010000042.1, read as the reverse complement.
GACTGGTATACGACGCTTGAAAAGGACCAGGACTGGTTTTTGTACTATAAGTCGGTTGCAATTATTGCACTGTCAGCCATTATGTGCGTTGTGCTTGCATTCCGCTATAAGACGAAGCAAAAGCAGTTTAAATTGTGCTATGAATTTATACCGCTTGGCATTTATGCTGCCCTTACGGTTCTTTCATCGATTTTTTCTGAATACCGTTATTTTAGTTTTCATGGCGTCACGCAGATTTTTGAGTCGCTTTGGGTACTGCTGGGCTATTGTGTAATGGCATTTTATGCTTACCAGGTTATCCGGACAATGGACGATATAGATTATCTTATGGACTGGCTGACGGTAGGGCTGGCCGTTATGCTGCTAATTGGCGTATTGCAGGCGTCTGGGCATGATTTTTTTGGGACGGACATTGGAAAGATGCTGATTACCGGGGGGACACAAGACCCGGATACGGTCAGCCTTGTATTTGAAAAGGGCCGTGTATTTTTAACCGTGTATAACCCAAACTATGTAGCGTCCTATTTTGCGCTGATGATACCAGTTGAGGTTGCGCTGTTTATTAGAAATAAAAAACTGGCATACCGTGTGGTCTATGCAGTGATGCTTGCGGCGTCGCTGGTATGCCTGCTTGCATCCGGCAACCGGAGCGGCGTTGTGGCATTTGCAGCAACCCTTGTGCTGACGTTGGTGATGTTGTTCCGCCAGATATGCAAAGCATGGAAATTTGTACTTCCGGCTGTGGCTGTGGCCGGGGTTATTATTGCAGTTTTTATTTCCAGGAATAATATGATCATTGAAAAATTTGTGCGGCTGTTTGAAGCGGCGGATGTTGCACAAGACGCTATTTCGGAAATTGTGACTGGGGAGGAAGATGTCGCATTTACGTATTTGGGCCAGACGTTCCACGTTTCTTATGTGTTGGACGAAAATGGCTATATCAGCGTGAAAATGGTAGATGGCGGCGGGCAAGAAATCGTGAATACGCTGGACAGCGAAACCTCTACGTATATTGCCCAGGATGAACGTTTTCCAGGGCTGGCGGTACAAGTCGTCAGGCTGGCAGAAGAGATTGCCATTGATGTGAAAATGGATGGGCGTGACTGGTATTTCCGCCAGGCAGAAGGCGGTTATTATTACTATAATGCATATGGGCGTTGGGATAAAATTAATAATGCACCCCGTGTGGCTGTGAATTTCCTGGAGAAGAAATTTGAAGAACGTGGGACGATATGGTCAAAGACGATCCCAATGCTGAAAAACTGCATCCTGTTTGGCTCCGGTGCGGATACGTATACGGTGACTTATCCGCAGGATGATTATGTCGATAAGACTTATGACGGTACAGTAACAGCGATTGATGCAAAGCCGCACTGCTTTTACCTGCAGGTTGCAACGCAAAGCGGAATCCCGGCGCTGATCGCGCTGCTTGCCTTTTATGGCTGGTATTTTGTAACAGGCTTCCGTATTTACCGTAAGGCAGCCTACCAGGATGGTATGGAAGTGGTTGGTGCAGGGCTGCTGCTTGCTACATTTACTTATATGGTGATTTCATTTTTAAATGATTCTACGGTTGCAGTGGCGCCAATTTTTTGGATTATGATGGGGATTGGGATTGCCATTAACGAAATATTAAAGAAAAAATATGATATAGGGACAGGCAAAAAGAAGGAAAAGGCTGGCAAGTAAAATATGAAGTATCGGACAACAAATGAATTTGCGCATTTCCGGTTTTCGGAAGCTTATATAAGCGCCATACAAAAAATCAATGGCAGCTTACAGTTTACATTGGACAATGTTATTATCCTTCCAGAGAATTCCTGTAACCGGGATATTCGGGAAATGCGTACCAATGGGCTAAATCTGACGATTCAGGACGGCAGCGTACAGTCGCTGGTGGAAGAAGGGTATAAAACTTATGATGCGGATGGAAATTTCAAAGGGCAGTGTGAAGACCGCCTGTTGGCGCCGGAGGCTTATAATGATGCCTTAAAAGCGCTGGCTGACGGGGAATGCTGTATTTATGCCCTGGAAAAACAGGGGAAGGGCTATTTATTTACGTTAGATGCCAGCAATGGCCGGACTTACCTGCTCCATATAGCAGGGGGCCGCGATATGGAAGAGTGGGAACGGTTTTTGAACCCATAGCGTTACTATTCACGGGCCAGGAATGCGCATAAGCTGCGCATTCCGTGAGAACATGATTCAACCCCATAGCAGATGGATGGGAGGTGCCACAGGGATGGTTCAAGATATTGCACCAAAGAAACTGTATAATGAATATGAATTAAAGAAACCAAAAGGCAGTGATTTTGTAGCAGCCTTTTCAGAAAATAAAGTCCTGATCATACAAAACAAAAGCGGCATGCGGCTGCCGCGTATTCAAGAATTGCATGCAGTGGACGCTACATACCAGTATTTATTCCGTATAGAAGAGGAACATTATTTCCTTTATATGGATTTTGATAGCCTGGATGGGGAAGGCTTGGATCCGGCTGCCCCAGGCAGCAGCTGCCCGCAGGCGGTTTTTTGTAAAATATCCGGGCTGCGCAGCCAGGCAGAAAAAGAACTGTGTTTTGCAGTATATACTGCCTACCATCTGTACCAGTGGTACCGCAACAACCAGTTCTGCGGCCGCTGTGGCAGGCGGGTAGAACCGGACCGGACAGAGCGTATGCTATTTTGCAGGCAGTGCGGCAACCAGATTTACCCGAAAATAGCCCCGGCTGTTATTGTAGCCGTTACGGACGGCGACAGGATTTTGCTGTCAAAATATGCAGGGCGGGAATATAAACGCTATGCATTGATCGCAGGGTTTACGGAAATCGGCGAAACAGCAGAAGAAACGGTATGCCGCGAGGTTATGGAGGAAGTGGGCCTGCGTGTCAAAAATATCCGTTACTATAAGACGCAGCCTTGGGGGATCGACAGTAATTTCTTGATCGGCTATTTTGCACAGCTAGACGGGGATGCTGCCATCCGTATTGATGAAAAAGAACTGGCTGCCGCAGAATGGGTTGATAGGGCGCAGCTAAAAGATATGGATGATGGGTTCAGCCTGACCAGGGAAATGATGCGGGCATTTTACGAAGGGGAAGTTTGATTGAAGTAAGGCATTTATCGGAAGCGTCCGGCATAAATTAGAGGAATGGTGCGGCTTGCTGCCCCGCAAGAATGAAAACGGAGGGTATAAAAAATGGTAAATCCGGCAATGATTTTTAGGATAAAAAGTATGTGGGATGAGTTTTCGCGCAACCATCCCAAGCTGCCGCGCTTTTTGCAGGCAGCCACCAGCCGGCCGATGGAAGAAGGGACAATTATTGAGTTAATTATTAGGTATCCGGACGGCCAGGAGCTGGCTTCCAATGTAAAGCTGACAGCTTCGGATATAGCGCTGATAGACCAGCTCAAAGAACTCGGAACAAACAGTATGCAGTAGCACGCCAAAGGCTTGCCCTGATGGGCCAAGCGCGGGTTATGCAGAATAAAAAGTAACTGTTACAAAAAATAAGAAAATACACAGGATGAGGAAACTGTTCCAAGTATCCGACATACTGTATAGATAGAAAATACAGGCGGTAGGAATGATTATGGAAAAAACAGCACAATTTAATGTGGAATCAGT
>CAMUML010000041.1 GCA_947089855.1 uncultured Eubacterium sp. | reverse complement strand
AAAACTTTTTAAACATTTTTCATTTTACCCATTGACATTTCTTAGCTGGACTTAAAACCTTTTGCATTGTGAAAAAGTATTATAAAATATGCAAAATGGAATTGCGCCATGAATACAAAAAACTATAATGAATATAATAATATAAAATAATACGAAAAAAATTATTGCATATATTTAAAAGGGGTGATATAGTATATATGAGCAAAGAGAAAGGATGCGTCATTATGAAGATACAGGCTGTAGTAATAGATGGATTTAAAAATTTATCTAATGTGAAAATTACATTTGATAATATTACAGCACTTGTTGCACTTAATAATTTTGGAAAATCTAATGTGCTTTCTGGCATTGACTTTGGATTAGCTTTTATAAAAGCACCTCTTGATGACAAAATGGGGATGATGGCTAATACTAATCTTATTCCAATTAACCAGAGTATGCAGGGGCGAAACTACAAGTTCGAGGTAGATGTTTTAACAGCGGACGAAGAACAGGAATATCGTGTTCAGTATGGATATGAGTTTTCATGGCAGTGTGATGAAGATGACGAACCAAAAATTGTTAAGGAATATCTAAAAATCAAATTAGATGAAAAGGGGAAAAAATATACGCAACTAATAAATAGAACAAAAGAGTTTGCATTGTATAAAAGTTCTGAGACTGGAAGATGTTCTTCAAAACTTAGAGTTGAACCGTCAGAACTAGTTGTGAATAAACTAAGAGCATATGATGAGCTCTTTTATGCGGCAATTATTAAGAAGCTAAATAGTATGAGAATATATATGGAAGACAATTTGGATGCAAAGAGCTTCTATCAGGCTGATCCCATCATTCGTAAAGGATTTGAAAATGAAATGATTAACGCTGATAATCTTCCTCGTATTATTTTCAATCTGAAGAAACAAAATGCAGATAAATTCGAGTTGCTGAAGGACGTGTATTTTCAATTGTTTCCAGATATAGAAGATGTGATAGTAAAGAATTTTAAAATCAATGCTACAGAAAAAGGACAATTTCCTGAAGATGCACCGTTCATATTTACAAATTCTATATATGTTTTATTTGTTAAAGATAAAAACTTGACAAATCCTGTTAATTTTTCAATGATGTCAGATGGCGCTAAGAGGGTATTTATGATACTGACTAAGATAATTGTGTCTAGTGTTAGCAACATTTCTTTGATAGCCATTGAAGAACCGGAAAACTCTGTTCATCCAGGGTTGTTTCAGGCATATATACAGATTATTAGCCAGTTATTAGATGATTGTAAGGTGATTATTACTAGCCATTCTCCATATATTATTAGTTATTTAAATCCTTCATGGATTCATATTGGTATGAATAGGAAGCCTGGTGTGGCAGAGTTCTTTGCGTTTAAGAAAACTGGCCAGAAGCAATTAGAGAATGATGCTGAAGAACTGAATATGAGTATAGGGGATTATTTGTTCTCAGTGCTGGCTGACACAGAGAGTAATATAAGGGACTATCTGGAGTGTGATGCTGATGAATAAATGCCTTGTACTTTTTGTCGAAGGTGATACAGAGATTGAATTTTATAAGCAATTGGTTGCTAATATTAGAAAACTGCGTTCTGAGGATAGATTTGATACTAATATTGAATATAGAAACGTTAGAGGTGTAGGAGGGTTCAAAAGTATTGCTCTCAGAAAATTTGTAAAGGAAATCAAGCCCAAATATGAAGATGATTGTAACTTTACTATTGTATTATGCAGTGATACAGATGTGTTTGAGTTTGCTTCCAAGCCCCCGATAAAATGGGATGAAGTAAAGAGAGAACTTATAAATAATGGGGCTTCAAAAATCATTCATGTACAAGCAAAAAGGTCAATTGAAGATTGGTTTTTATGTGACCTAGAAGGGATTTTAGCATTTTTAAGGTTGAATAAAAATACAAAAGTGTCTGGAAAGAGTGGGTATGATAAACTTCAGCGTTTGTACAAGCAGGCCAATAAAGTATATTATAAAGGAATAAAGAGTAATGGAATGATAGAGCATCTGGATATGGAAAAAATAGCAAATGCAGTAAAAGACCAGTTGAATCCTTTATATAAGGCTCTTGGCGTAGATAAAAACTAAATGTTGATTGGTATGTAAGATAATTACTCTTTACATAGAAAAAGCCAACACCGCATATTTTCCGCTTTTTAAAACTTTTGCCGCAGCTTTTACGGCTTCCTGTTCTGATTTCACCCGCACTTTCATGAGGGCATCTTTAGGCAATTCAATTCTATACTGATAATTGCCAGAATTTTCTGTCAGTCTGATAATACGGATGCTGCCGACAAGCAGCCTGCCCTGGCTTTTTGCCGCATCCTGCAGCCCGTTTTGAATCTGAACCGTTGTATAGCTGCCAGGCGGCTGGAACTGAAAGGTATCTAACCAACTCCATCTGCTCCTGGCCCGTTACCCTTTGTACTGCCGTAGCCTTTACAGTCCTGCGGCAGTATCAAAGATCGGGCTGCCATCCACAAACAGACAGAGAAACATGGCAGCCAGACGCTTATAAAATTCTCTTTACCTGTCAACATCCACAAGCGAATACACCCTGCTCCCAAGCCCTATTTCCTCTGCATGTTCCAGTGTAAGCAGCCCGTTTCTGCTTTCGATCCGGTTTACAAGGGAGGCGCCGTCCCCGTTTTTCTGTCTATATATCAAATCCACACATGCCTGGTCAAGCGCAACTGGATCTTCGGACGCCAATATCCCTATATCATGCATGTCAGGCTCTGCCGGGTGCCCGTCACAGTCACAGTCCACCGAAAGGCGGTTCATAACATTGATATACATGATCCGTTTCCCGTTTCCAAGATAATCAGATACTGCTTTTCCGGCTTCCGCCATAGATTCCAGAAAATCATTCTGCTTCCCGCTCCATGCATTCGTCCTGCTTGTCCCGCCGGAATGAATCCAGCACTTTCCTTCACTGGATGCAAGGCCGATGGAAATATTTTTCACTGCCCCGCCGAACCCTGCCATAGCATGCCCTTTAAAATGTGACAGTACCAGATAAGAGCCATAATGCCCGAAATTCTTTCCGACATAATTTACGGACAGCTTCGACCCGTTTTTCACTGGTATTTCCATAGAACCATCCGCGTCCTGGATGTCCACATCTGCAATTTCTGTAAATCCATGATCTTTTGCTACCTGCATATGCATTGCAGTAGAAGATCTGGAACCGCCATATGCGGTATTGCATTCTACAATCGTCCCATCCACAGACTGTACAAGCTCCCGGATCAGGTCCGGGTCAAGATAATTGCTTGCAGGCGGCTCCCCTGTACTCAATTTTACGGCAACCCTGCCTGACGGTGCCCATTGAAGCGCCTGATAGACTTTCATAAGCCCTGCGCTGTCTATATTTCTAGTCATATAGACAATAGGCGTTCCTGCCGCTTCACTGTTTTGGCCATCCGACGGTTTTTCATCTCCGCCTGAAGGCTGGTTCTCCTGTTTACCTGAACTGCTGCCTGTTACCCTGACTTCCATCCATGTACGTTTCTTTTTCCCTCTGCGGTTTACTGTAACAGTAACCTTTGCACTCCCGGAACGTTTCGCCGTAAGCTTCCCACTGTTATTTACAGATACAACAGCCGGATGGTCTGACTGATAGCTGATTTTGTCTTTTGCGTCCGATGGCTTAACCAATACTTTGCAATTTTTTGTTTTTCCTGTTTTCATCCGGTACGTTCTTTTTGTTACATCTTTCTTCCCAATCCTAATACTTATGGATTTTACCGTCCGGCCGCCTGCCGTCTGTGCATACAGCACGCCTGCCGTTAAAACAGCCAGACATACGATACACATCAGCAAAGCCCAAAGATTTATTCGTCTTTTTCTTTCCATAAATGCCTCCCGAAACCATGATTCCGCTTCTTTTTTCTTCAACTGCAATATGTTACACAGATACTGCCTTCTTCAACTGCAATATGTTACACAGATACTGCCTTTATAAAAATCATCCATGAACCACTACATCAACGATAAAACCTGACAGATATGCATAAATCATAACAAATGCCAGATACAGCAGAAATTTCTTCATACCAAGCACGATTTTCACTGCACCCAGGTTTGTGATCTTTGTTGCAGGGCCGGTAAGCATAAATGCAGCCGCGCTCCCCATTCCCATACCTTCATACAGCCACGTCTGAAGCAGAGGTATCGTACCGCCGCCGCAGGCATAAAGGGGAACCCCTATCGTTGCCGCCATAAATATCCCAAACCGCCCGTTCCCGCCAAACAGCTTCCCTGCAAAATCTGGAGGCACATACCTCTGGAAGACAGCTGACAGCAGGATTCCCGCAAGAAAATACACCCCCGTCGCACGGACATTCCTGCCAAAATTTTTTAAAAGCCGTAAAAAAAGGTTTGGGTCTGTATCCCGGTCTGTTTGTACATAAAACCCGTTAAAATGAAAAAATGCGCTGTCTTTGTAAAAAAGATGGATAAGCACCCCTGCTGCAATCCCACAAAAAAAACAGGTAACAATCCTGACAGCCAGCGCTGTCTTTCCAAGAGCTGCACTATAAAGGATCAGCTGCGGGTTCAGCAGGATGGAGCTCATCATAAAGGAAGCCAGCCAGCTGTCCTTCATGCCGCTTTTTGAAAACGACGCAGCAACCGGGATCGTTCCATACATACATAACGGCGAAGCAATCCCAAGCACGCTGCCTGCCACAATTCCCAATAACCCAATTTTTCTGCTGGACAGGCTCTGAAATATCCCATGTATTTTCTTCTTTGCAAATACAGAAACTGCGGAACCGATTGCCATGCCTAATATCCAGTATCTGAAAATCTGCCTGAACTGGATGATAAAATAATACCAGAGGTAGACAGACTCCCTGTATAAAACTTCCTGCATACCATGCCTTTCCTGATTTACTTAGGATTCTTAAAGAAATAACGTGACAAGATTGCGCAGGATTTTTCTTCGAGAGTGCAAGGCAAAAATTAGGCGCATAGCGGGCTATGTAACTAATTTTTGCCTTGTGCTATCGGAGAAAAAGACAAGCAATATGTCACGTTATTTCTTTAAGAATCCTTACGAAAGCGACAATGTGACCGTTACATCACCTCTCCCAAAAGCTGCAAGAAGCTCCTGTCCTGTAACACCATCAATTTTCCCAAGCCTTATAAAATTCCATGTATTCGTATCATAGTAAATGACCGGTGAATTGCCCTGATAAAGAATCAGGCCTCCAGGGCCAGCCGTAATACTTTCATCATTTGCCGGCAGGCTTTTTCCCAGCGGCCCGACTTTTTCCATATCCCCGTAACCGCTCATCTGTATGGCAACCGGCCCTTCCAAAAGCATTTCCCTAAAAGCCTTCGCAGAAGGCTTCAGACACAGACAAAGCATAATCTGTATCACCATTCACAAAAAAATTTCTGTTGAATTAAATTTATTATAAAATGAGTTTTTGCAAAAATCCAATACCTATATTAAATAATCAACAATGCCTAAACTGCATAAAACATAAAAAAATGTATTATGAAAGCTATTTTCAGATTTTATTCAATCAGTAACTTATTTTTTACACTACTTTACAACCTGTATTCTATATATTCCAAAAACCGTTTTACAGCCAAGGAACTGTTTTTCTTACTCCGCAGGGCAAGGCCGATATTGCGGTACGCCGGGACATCTAATTCCTTTGTTATGATTTTATACGGCACCCGCTGCAAAATAAGCTGCGGCAATATGCTGATACCCAAACCACTCTCCACCATAGACATAATAGCGTAATCGTCCCATGTTGTAAAATGTATTTTCGGTATAACATTACACCTTTCAAAAATTTCTGATATTTCAGCTTTTGCCCCTTTTTCCAACAGCATAAAGGGATAATCGGCAAGGGCTTTCACCGGAAAACGTCCACTGTCTGCAAGCGCATGGTTTTCCGGCAGCACAACAAGCAATTTGTCCTGTTCCAAAAAATACGTTTCCAAATCCGGGTGTGCAGGCAGGCGCAAAAAGCCACAATCAACCCGCCCCTCTAATATCCAGCTTTCAATTTCCGTGTAGTCCCCCAACAACAGCTCATAATCTATGTTTGGATAATCAGCCTGAAACCTTTTTATGATATTGGGAAGCAGGTGTGTAGCCACACTTGAAAACGTCCCTATTCTGATGATACCCGATTGCAGGCCGTTTATTTCATCGACCTGCGCCTGTAGCTTTTCATATTCCGCACACACGCTTTTTGCATAAGGCAAAAGTGCCAAGCCGTCTGATGTTAACCGCACCCCGGACCGGCTGCGTTCAAGGAGTGATATTTTCCATTCTTTCTCCAAATCGTTAATCATGCGGCTAATTCCCGATTGGGAATAATGCAACCTTTCAGCGGCTTTTGTAAAACTCCCGTATTCCACCGTCTTAACAAACGCCAAATATTTCTGAATATTCATATCCATAGCTGCGCCCTCTTTCATCTGGTTTTATCATGTTAAGCATGATAAATATTTGCTTTTGTGATTTTGTTTTTTATGATACCCTATGCACTGGAAGATTTCAAGGCCGCCAAAAATTCGCCAAAAGAAAGGAAGGATACGCCATGATTTATGTAAGCGATATTTATAACACAGCACCAAATGAATACCATACCCCTTTGCAGCAACAGGCCTACCAAACACTTGAAAAGCTGCATATCCCCTTTGAACGGGTGGAAACGGACGAAGTTATCACTATGGAAGATTGTATTGCAATCAACAAAAAACTGGATATGGAAATGGTAAAAACACTGTTTTTATGCAACAGGCAGCAGACCGCTTTTTATCTGTTCATTACCGCAGGCAGCAAGCCGTTCCGTTCCAAAGATTTCAGCAATGCGTTAGGCGTATCCCGTGTTTCCTTTGCGCCTGCGGAACTTATGGAAACAATGTTAGGCACTAAGATTGGGGCTGCAACTGTTTTCAGTGCCATACTGGACAAACAAAATGCTGTTCAGATTGCGTTAGACAAAGACGTCGCTAATTCCGAATGGTACGGGTGTAGTGACGGGATAACCACAAGCTATATGAAAATAAAAACGGAATACATTACAGACATATTTTTACCGTATGTAAAACATATTCCGGCTGTTATCGAGGTGTGATTATGGGACTTTATTATAACAGGATTGTTGTCAAAGTAGGCACTTCCACTCTCACAAATGAAATCGGGCAGAATAACCTAAAAGCCTTTGACTGTATTGCCCGTGTATTGTCTGATATTCAGAACATGGGATATGAGGTTATCCTTGTGTCATCCGGCGCAATCGCAGTAGGCATAAACAAATTGCGGACAAAACCACGCCCAACGAGTATGCGTATAAAGCAGGCTGCCGCCGCCGTGGGGCAATGCAGTATCATGTATCTGTATGATAAGTTTTTCAGCGACTACGACAAAACAGTGGCACAGATTTTGTTAAATGCGGAGGATATGGAAAACGAGGAAAAAAAGGAAAACCTAATCAACACATTTAACACGCTGTTAGAAATGGGTATTATCCCAATCGTCAATGAAAACGACTCTGTAAGCTACACGGAAATACAGTCGGAAGATAAACTTTTTGGGGACAATGACACCCTATCGGCTGTTGTTTCGGTACTTTGCAAAGCAAAAAGCCTTGTGATCTTTTCAGACATTGACGGTTTTTATGACAGCGATCCACGCCTGCACCCGGACGCAAAGCTAATTGAACGTATATCGGCCATTGATGAAAAGGTTTTGCCACTGGCAGGCGGCGCAGGCTCACGCCGGGGGACTGGCGGCATGAAAACAAAATTGCAGGCGGCAAAACTGGCTATGTCACAGGGGATTGACACGATAATCACAAACGGCAAAAATCCCGCTGCCCTTTATAAAATAGTAAAAGGGGATAACGTGGGGACAATTTTCATTGGTAAAAATATAGAATAGCTTCTAAGCGTTCACAAGTGCAGAATAAGGCATCGGGGAATGGCACTCTAAAAGCTGCCATTCCCCGATCATACCAAAAATTTGTACTTCATTTTCATCTATACAACATATTTTTTAAGTCAGACCTTCCTCATCCGGATAGCCATATACTGCTTTTCCGGCATGTCAATCCTGATGTTTCCTAAATACACCCCCGGCAGCTTACGGATTGTCATATCCCATGTATCAATCAGTTCTATCTCATAGGAACACCCTTGGGCCAGTTCATAGGTCCGGAAGGCAGGCTTAAAGAATCCAAAATAATATAAAAAATAAGAGTTGTCTTCTTTGCACAGGCATGGGACATCCCAGTTCGCCTCATGGTTCTTTGGGGTAAGCTTTAACGGGGCCGCGCCTTTTGGCACCTCTGACATTACCTTTTTCAAAAACGCAATCCTTTCCGGGCAGGTTCCATGCAGTTTCCCGCCGTGGGCCCACCAGATCTGCTCATACTGTACATAAACTTCCCCGTGGGAAAGATAGCCTCCGCGTATGCAGCCTTCCCAGAACCTGCGCGTCATCTCCTCGCCTGTTATATTCCCCCAGCCAAAATTGATGTTTCCTTCATAGGCACACATATCTCAGAAAGCCGCATTATTGACCCCTCCCTGACGACTATCGACATTCCCAGAAAATTCATGGGGCAGACAGCGGCATGCCAGTTAATAAAGCAGCTGGCATGCCCTGTCCCACATACGGTTAAGATTGAAGTTGCTACAACACTGGTAAAACGTTTTTCTGCATAGGGACAAACTGCCCTGTTTCCAAATATGGCCAGATCTGAATCCGTGGATCCAAAAGGCTAGCGTCAAAATCGAAATCTATATGGAAAATTTTATTGCTCGTGAGTATAACGAAAAACCCGGCCGCCTTCCAGCTACCTAATTGGAAGGTAGCCGGAAAACGGCCGGGCTGCCATTAATGTTTCTCTGACGGCATAGTCCATCCTAAATGGTCCGTATGCAGCAGTTCATGCGCACGGTGGGAGAGTGGTTTTTCCAGGTATTGGTCATACAGCACGATGACGGATGGGTTTTCATGCGAGAAACGCAGTGGGTTTTTGCGGTCTAGCTCATAGAGCTTGCTGCCCCGTTCGCCTGCCATTTCGCGCCCTTCGGTAATCGGCTGCCCGCCGCCGCCTGCGCAGCCGCCTGGACATGCCATGACTTCTACGAAATCATATTCTGCTTCTCCAGACTGGATGCGTTCCATCAGCTTGCGGGTATTGCCTAGCCCGTGTACAACGGCCGCACGTACTGGAGTGCCTGCGATCTCCAGGGTGGCTTCTTTGATGCCGTCCAGGCCGCGCACCATCTGGAACATATCCGGTTTCGGGTTTTCTTTGTTTAATGCATAATAGGCTGTCCGAAGCGCCGCTTCCATAACGCCGCCGGTTGCGCCAAAGATTACGCCTGCACCGGAGCCGGTCCCAAGCGGGGAGTCGAACTCTTCTTCTTCCAGGCTTGCCGGCATAATCAGTTCGCTGCGCAGCATCCGGTCAAATTCCCGTGTCGTAAGCACTACGTCGACATCGCGGCCTGCGCCTGCGTCATTGATATTAGGCAGGGCGCTTTCCGCTTTTTTGGCCGTACAAGGCATAATGGATACGCAAAAGATCCGTTCCGGGTCGACGTCCAGCACTTTTTCGGCAAAATAGGTTTTTGCTATGGCGCCAAACATCTGCTGCGGGGATTTGGCCGTGGAAAGCTGTTTTGCCATTTCCGGGTACTGTGATTTTACAAACCGCACCCAGCCTGGGCAGCAGGAGGTAAACATCGGCCACTGGTATTCGCTGCGGTGTGCCATACGCTCCAAAAACTCGTTTGCTTCTTCCATAATCGTCAGATCGGCGCTGAAATTCGTGTCGAATACATAGTCGATGCCGAGTGCGCGGGCTGCAGCAGCCATACGCTTTTCGGTCGCCATCTCTTCGGCAAGCCCCAGCCCTTCGCCCCAGGCAGAGCGTACTGCCGGTGCAATCTGTGCTACGACTATCTTTTCCGGGTCGTTGACGGCGTCCATCAGTTTACGCACATCATCCCTTTCACGGAGCGCACCGGTCGGGCAATGGGTGATGCACTGGCCGCATAAAGAGCAGTCGGCATCCGCTATTTTGCGCATTTTGGATACGCCGACGCCAGTACGTTTGCCGGTGTTTACAATATCCCATACATTTAGCGACTGGACTTTGTCGCAAATCTGCACGCACCGCATACATTTGATGCATTTGCCGGCATTGCGGATCAGCGGGAAGCTCAAATCCCATTCGCTTTTTTCATAATCCTGCTGGAATGGTACGTCATTGATGTTCATATCGGCACAGATTTTCTGCAGGGAACAGCTCCCGTTCCGCTGGCAGGCTGCACACCGGAAATCGTGCTGGGATAATATGATCTGCAGGTTCATGCGGCGGGCATAATGCGCTTTCAGGCTGCTCGTGTATACGACCATGCCTTCTTCTACCTTCGTATTGCAGGATGCGACCAGTGTTTCCTTGCCTTCGATTTCGACGCAGCAGATACGGCATGCGCCGATTTCATTCAAATCTTTTAGAAAACAAAGCGTTGGTATCTCGACACCGGCGGCCGCAGCAGCTTTTAAAATGGTCGTCCCTTCCGGTACCTGTACGTTTTTATGATCAATTGTTAAATTTACCATTTGTCTTGCCTGCCTCCTCTCAATACGCCGCATCCGTGGCGGTCGCACCGCAGGCAGCGGCTTGCTTCCTGCAATGCCTCTTCGTCGCTCATCGTATGCTCAATGCCTTCAAAATTATCTTTGCGCGCCCAGGACTCTTTTTCTGCCAGGTTTACGCGCCCGCATGGCACTTTATCATTTAACAGCGGCTCCGGTATTTCTACGTCGACCGAAATGGAGTGGTGGAACCCGAGGAATTCGTCTATATTGGCCGCTGCCACTTTGCCGGCTGCAATCGCTTTGATCACAGTGGCTGGCCCGGTCACGCAGTCGCCGCCGGCATACATGCCCACGCGGTTTAAGGCACCGGAAGCGTCCGCCTGGAACTGCCCGCGCTTGGTAGCAATTCCGGCCTTTTCAAATGGTGCGGAAACAATATCCTGTCCGACTGCCATCAAAATGACATCGCATTCCAGCCGTTCTTCTTCTTTATTCGCTTTTCTAGGCGATGGCCGCCCGCCCCTTACCATACCGATAATCTGCGGCTGCACCCACAATGCCTGGGCATTGCCGGCTTCGTCCGCTTCGATACGGAGCGGTGCTTTCAATGTTAAAAGCTCGATGCCTTCTGCGATCGCGCCTTCTACTTCGGCAGGCAGCGCCGTCATATCTTCTTTCCGCCTGCGGTAAACAATGCTGACGGTCTTGGCATTGGAACGGATCGCAGTCCTTGCGCAGTCCATCGCCACATTTCCGCCGCCTACGACCAGTACGCGTTTTCCAGTAAAATCCGGATACTTGTTGTCGCCGATCTCGCGCAGCATTTCAACAGCCGATACTACATTGCCGCTATCCTCGCCTTCTAAGTTCAAGCGTTTTTCGGCATGTGCTCCGATTGCGATAAATACTGCGTCAAACGTGTCGTTAATCTCGCTAAGTTCTTCCGTCCCTACCGCTGCGTTCAGTTTCACTTCCACGCCGGTAGACAGGATCGCATCAATGTCTTCCTGCAGCCGTTCCCGTGGAAACCGATAGTTTGGTATTCCGTAGCGCAGCATACCGCCAAGCTGTGCTTTTTCTTCAAAAACGGTCGTCTGGTGCCCCATCAGCTGCAGGAAATAAGCCGCCGTAAGCCCTGCCGGGCCACCGCCGATAATGGCTACTTTCCTGCCGGTAGCCTGCGCGCATGCCGGAACCGGCACTTCGCTGGCACGCGCCTTGTCCAATGCATAGTGTTTAATGCCACGGATATTAATGGCATCGTCAATCATGGTCCTGCGGCACCTGGATTCACATGGATGTTCACAGATCAACGCACACGCTGTCGGGAACGGGTTGTCCTTACGTATCAGGCGCACCGCATCTGCACAGCGTCCTTCTCCTGCCAGTGCAATATAACCTGGAATATCTACATTTGCCGGGCACAGCGTCACACATGGGATTGGCTGCTCAAACGTACCTGTACACTGATGGTCCCTGACATGGGAAATATAATCCTCCTTAAACCCCTCAAACCCTGCCAGTACCATACGCGCCGACTCAAAGCCGATGGCACAGTCCGCCGAATTCTTAATATTTGTCGCCGTATGCTCGATCAAATCCAGCGTTTCCATGGTCGCCGTGTTATCCAAGACGCTCTCTAACAGCTCTTCCAAGACCCCAAGCCCAATGCGGCACGGCACGCATTTCCCGCAGGTCTGTGCGTGGCAGACCTTTAAGAATGCAAGCTGCATATCTACCGGACAGACCCCTGGCGGGTTTGCGACGATACGCTGCGTAAATTCTTTCATCAGTTTTTCTGTGGTGGAATTTACCTTGTCCGTAGAAACTACTGATAACCTGCTCATGTCCTTTCCCCCCTGTAATTTTCTTTTGTGCGGTTGTTTTGAATATATCCCGCAACGATAATGCGTAGCAAACGGCTGTTGGATGCCGTTTGCCATGCAGGTTCGGATTATGCAGAATAATGGTTGTTGACTATATACAAAAAAATTATTATTCTGACAAAATCTTATTATATTTTAAACGATTTTGAGGGAAAATGCAAGGGGATGGGGATTGTTTTATCTAAAAAACGGTTCTTATTCCGCCCTAAAAACCCTGTTTCTGCTTGCAATACTTTTATAGGTCATAATACATCTTAAATTCCGCAGGATTTGGTATCTGCTCCAGTTTGCTTAATTCGCTGCGCTTGCGGGCAACCCATACATCAATGAGGCGCTGCGGGAATACGCCGCCTTGTGTTAAGTAGCCATGGTCTGCCTCCAATGCATCGAGTGCATCACCGAGCGATTTTGGCAAGCCTTTGATATTTTTTTGCTCTTCTTTAGACAGTGTATACAAATTAAAGTCATAAGGGCCCCAGCCATTTTCAGCAGGGTCGACTTGATGCTGGATGCCGTCTAGGCCGGCCATTAAAATTGCCGCATACGCATAGTATGGATTTGCTGTCGCATCCGGGCAGCGCAGTTCAAAACGCTTGGTTTCCGGGGTTTTGGCATAAGCAGGGATGCGTATGACCGCACTGCGGTTGGAGGTTGCATACCCGACCGTAACCGGTGCTTCATAGCCTGGTACCAGCCGTTTGAAGGAGTTGGTAGACGGATTGGTAAATGCGCATAAAGATGCTGCATGTTTTAGCAGGCCGCCGATAAAGTAATGTGCCGTGCGGCTTAAGCCTGAATAGCCGTTTTCATCATAAAACAGCGGCTTTCCATCTTTGAGCAGCAGCATATGGACATGCATCCCGCTGCCAGCTTCCTTATATATTGGTTTTGGAAGGAAAGTAGCTGTCTTGCCTTCCTGGGCCGCCATATTTTTTACAATGTATTTGGTAATCATTGTATTATCTGCCATCTGCGGCATATCTGCAAGTTCTACTTCAATCTCCATCTGCCCTGGGCCGCCGACTTCGTGATGATGGTATTTGACTTTTATGCCCCATTGTTCCATCATCATGCACATACGGCTACGCAGGTCATAGCCGACATCCTGCGGGGAGGCGATATGGTAGCCGCCCTTATCCGGCACTTCGTAACCGTTATTGCCCGGTGTATCCAGGCTGCAGTTCCAGCCTGCCTGCCTAGTATCAATGCGGTAGCCGCACTGCCTGGAAGACACTTCAAACCGTGCCTGGTCAAACAGGTAGAATTCAAATTCCGGCCCGATCAGCATCCGGTCGGCAATCCCAGCCTCCTGCATATAGGAAATGGCCCGCAGGCTTACATTTTTTGGGTACTGGTCAAACGGCTTATTTTCCCCGGCTCCAATCGTACAGACATTTCCGCACATCGTCAACGTTGGCACTGATGCAAACGGATCCACATATGCAGTATCCGCATCCGGCAGGAATACCATATCGCTTTTTTCAATCGGCGCATATCCATAATTCGACCCGTCAAACCCAATCCCCTGGGTAAAGGTATGTTCGCCAAAACGTTCCACTGGAATCGTAATATGCCGCCAGCGGCCGTCGATGTCCGTCATTTTAAAATCGATCATCCGTATTTGCTGCTTTTCACACAGATCCTGAATTTGCTTTTGTACTTCTTTACTAATCCCCATTCGTTTTTCCTTTCTTTTATGTGCAAATTGCTAGATGCTATTTTATTTTACACTGATACGCGACATCTGTCTACTTGTTTCTGAAATGTTTGCTATTGCGGAAGGCGGGCTAAATACTATTATATTTTTGGCATATTTCCAGCACATGCAAAAGCCACCCTGTACGCTGTACGGTACATGGGTGGCTTTTTGCTGGCGGCTGCCTTTCCTTTATGCTTGCTATACTCACGAGCCAAAATTTGCCATATAGCCTCTTGTATTGACGCTTGTGAACCGGCGCTACTAGCAAATTTTATTGCCCGCCAGTATATATGGCATTCGCCTTTTTGCCTGCCTGCATAAATATCATAGGCTGCTTTTGCACGGCTTTTTTCCCAAATATGCCAGCTGTCTGGCGCACGCTGCCTTCCGCTGCCAGGCGGGCCTTTTCTTTGCCTTCATTGCTGATCTGGACAAAGGCACCCATTTTTTTGTCTGGCTTTTGGCGTGTATCGGTTTCCCGGCCAGGCTGCGTACCATCTTTCTGGACGCGTTCGTTCCTGCGCTTTTCAATGGCTTCTTCACGTGCTGCTTTTGCCTTTTCGCGGGCTTCTTCGGCCTGTTCGGCCATGCCTTTTTTCGCTTTTACCTGATATTTGTCAGCTTTTCCTTTCAGTTCACCGGCAACATTTGCCGACCGTTGCATTTTCTTTGCATTTTCATCCTGAACTGCTTTGCGGAACACTTTCATCGGTACTCCTACCAAGTTCATATTCGTGCCTGCCCCTGACAGCCCTTCCATAATTTTTGCATTCATAGGTCCTCCTCCTTTTCCACAAATTTTGATCCACTACCAACAAAATACCGGTTTTAGCTGCATAAAGCCCCATCGGCTTTTAAGATCAGCTCCAGCACCCTGCGTGCACAATCTTCCAGTTCTGCCCTTGACAGCAGCCCCTTTTCCAATGCCAGCAGGACGCGCTCCGGGTAGCCGGTGCCCATTTTGATGTCATTTCCGGCTTTAATTTCTTTATAATGCTCCCCTTTGGTCCACCAGTCTGTTGTAACAACACCCTGATACCCCCATTCGCCACGGAGGATTCCGTCTAACAAGTCTTTGCTTTCGGACGCCCGGTGCCCATTGACCAGATTATAGGAGGTCATAAGTACCCAAGGCTGCGACTGTTTGACACAGATCTCAAAGCCCTTTAAATAAATCTCACGCAGCGCACGTTCAGAAACTCTGGAATCGCTGTTTTTGCGGTTGGTCTCTTTGTTGTTGCAGGCAAAGTGCTTTACGGTAGCTGCTATCTGCTGCGACTGGATGCCATCTACCATAGCGGATGCAATGGTACCTGCCAGGTACGGGTCTTCGGAATAATATTCAAAATTTCGGCCGCAAAGCGGGCTCCGGTGGATATTCATAGCAGGCGCCAGCCAGATGGACAGGTTATTTTCTTTCACTTCCTGTGCGGCAGCCTGCCCGACTTCTTTCACCAGCTGTGGGTTCCAGGTGGATGCCAGCATCGTTGCGCAAGGCCATGCTGTCGTATAAACTCCGCATTCCGGTGCAATACGCAGCCCTGCAGGGCCGTCCGCCGTCATCAAGTTTGGGACGCCATATTCCGGCAGGTTGCCAAACCCAAAGGTATTGGCTACGCCGGTATTTGGCTGCCCGCCAAGCAGCTCGGCCAGGTCGCTGTCGGAAAGCTGCGCTAAAAATGCATCCAGGGTAGCTGACCCATCCGCCACGTCATCCAGCATAATCTTCTTTTTTTCCTGGCTGCTGCCATCCTCTGCCTGGAACAGCAGGTAGCGTGCCTGGGCACGGACCATAGGCGCTACGCCTTCGGTTTCCTCACTGCTCCATCCAAGGCCGTTTTCCATAAAGTCATTTGGCTGTGCCTGTGGCAGTTCTTCATAGGAACCGTCAGCACAAAGACGTTTTTTCAGCTGTGTAGGAGCTGCTTTTTTCGTAAGCTGCTGCACGATACGGTTTTCTGCCAGTTCATAAACAAAATCAATTGGTTTCGCATCGCGCACGGAATTGCCCACATAAAAACGGTATATCCCTTTTTCCAAGACATAGGCGGATGCTGCCAGCTTGCCAGTGTCGTCAAACGATGCCATTGCTTCTGTGGCAAATGTAAGCGTTACTACCTGGACCTGGCCTGGTTTTAGCCCGTCTGTTTTTTGGTATGCGGCCAGTTCCCTTGCCGGTTTGCCCAGCACGCCCTGCGGTGCGCTGTAATATGCCTGCACAACTTCCTTGCCCGCCATGCTGCCGGTATTTTTTACCTGTACGCCAATGGAAATAAGGCCGTCTTTTTCGCCTGCCCAAACTACATCCATCTGGAAAGATGTATAGGAAAGCCCAAACCCAAATGGATAATTGACAAGGCTGTGTGCATGCGCCATTGTTTCAAAATACCGGTAGCCTACATAGATGTCTTCGGTATAATCTACATAATCCGGCGATTCGTGGAAATTTGCGCTGGATGGGTAGCCGTCCAGCCCGGATGCAAACGTATCCGGCAATTTTCCGGACGGGCTTTCCAGGCCAAGCAAAATATCTGCCATCGCATACCCGCCTTCCATACCGCCCTGCCAGCCCAGCATAACCGAAGCAATCTTATCATTGCCGGCAAACCAGCTGGTATCGACCATGCCGCCTACATTCAGCACGACTACAACCTGCGTAAATGCGCCACAGACCGCATCGACAAGGGCCTGTTCCGCGTTTGTCAGGCAGTAGTCTCCATTTTCAAAAATACGGCGGCTTAATTCCGCCTGTTCTATTTCGCTGGAAACGGCGCCTTCATAGGGTACGCTCTTCCTGTCCCAAGCCTCCCCGGAAAACCGGCTGATTGCAATGACTGCAACCTGCGCGTACTGGCGTGCTTCTTCCAATAGCCCAGCCGGTACTTTTGGCTCCACCGTCATGCCAGGCATTGCACCATCCTTGTACTGCTGCTGTACGTTCTGCCTGTAAAACTGTGCCAGCGGCTGGAATACATCCGCTGCTTCTTCCCGTTTGACCAGGCCGTCATAAAGATTGTGTATATGGGATACGGTCACATCGCCGCTGCCGCCCCCGCCTTTGACATAATCAAAGATGCCTTTGCCAAACAGTGCCAGGCGCGTGCCTTTTTTTATTGGGAGCAAATTCCCCTTGTTTTTCAAAAGCACAATGCCTTCCCTGCCCGCCTGGCGTGCAAGCGCTAAATGTGCGGCGGATGCTGTGGCCTTTTGCTGGTTTGCCCCAAGCGCTAAATTCGGCTGGAACCTTGCCCTAAACCACCGTTTTGTCCGGTCCATATGGTTAACCTCCTTTTTCATACGTCCATTACATCGTTTTACCGTATTTTTCTATTATTTTATTATAGCATGTTTTCCGCCGCCGTCTACTGATAAACGAAAAAAACTGGCTGCCACTCCCCAAAACGTATAAAAATCCCAGCTTCTGCACATATTGATAAAAACTGGCGCATGCCATACCGCCTACTCTGCATGCGTACCTGGAGGAACCTATGCGTAAATTAAAATCCATAGAAACCATAAGCTGCCTGGCTGCGCTGGCTGCCGGTGTACTGCTGCATTTTGTATATGGCTGGAGCGGGCAGTCTCCGTTTGCCGCCTGGATTTCCCCTGTAAATGAATCTACTTGGGAACATCTAAAACTATTGTTTTACCCGCTGCTGTTTATTAGCATTGTAGAATATTACCTGCTTAAAAAACCGGAAACCGACTACTGGAATATTAAAACCTATGCGATCCTTCTTGGGATGTTGTTTATTGTCGCATGTTTTTACACGTACAGCGGCATTTTAGGGTTTACGTACCTGCCTGCCGATATTGCTATATTTTTTGGCGGCGTCATATTTTCTTACTGGTACAGCTACCGTTATCTAAAAGAAGGCACCCGCTATACACTCTCGAACCTGCCGTTTTTTTTCATACTGGCTGTAGCAGCTTTATCATTTGTGGTATTTACCTGGATGCCGCCACGGATCCCGCTTTTTTCGCCATATGCGGCATAAAACAGGAACGCACACTAAAAAGCCCCGATACAGGGAACTTTTTTAGTGTGCAGTACCGTATTTTGGACAGCCCGGCATACAAAATGGCCAAACCTGCCTTTATAATTTTGTAAATATTTCAGTTTCGTGTTTTAATTTGGTTGCAATCCCTTTATTTTCATCCATCTGCGTATGGATGTTATTCATATCCATAACCAGCACCTGCATATTTTCCGCTGTACCAGTTACACCATCTACGCCTTCGTGGATGGCCTGGCTAATCGTATGGATAGCGCCTGCGATTTCGGAAATGGTTTCTTTTAATGTATCTGTCTTTCCGGTGATTTCCTGGATCACTTCTTCCACATAAGCCGCATTCTGTTTATATTCTTCCCCTGTGCCGACAAAGCTTTCAAATTCCGGCAATATCGTATCTTTCATATAATCTACCAGGCTGCCTGCCTGTTCGGCAAGGTTATGGACCGCACCGATCACGACCGAGTTGATCTTTTGGATATTATTGGCCGATTCCCTGGTAGAGTCCGCCAATTCGCTGATTTCATGCGCTACCACGGCAAACCCCTTCCCGGCTTCACCTGCCCGGGCTGCTTCAATAGAGGCATTCAGCGCCAGCAGGTTTGTCTGGCTTGCTACTTTTAATATATCGCTGGTCAGCGTATTGACCTGGTCGACGCTCTTGCTGTCTTCAATAGCCTGGTTTAGTACACATAGGATTTCATTGACCTTCTCGTTCGTTGTCTCGCGGTTTGTGCGTGCATTGGATGCCATCCCGTCTGCGTGGCTTTTCATCTTCTTGGCATAGCCGTTGATCTCATTCGTGCGTGCGGCAATGCCGGATACTTCTTCACGGACGGACTCTGCATTTTCATTGATCGTCTGTGTATGGTCCGAAATGGCTTCCATTGTGGCGGACAGTTCTTCGGTAAAGGCAGATAATTCCGTAACGCTATTATTTGATGTTTTTACATTATCCAGCACTTCGGTTACGATCCCGTCCATTTTATTGGAATTATCCGTAATGGTGCGCAGGATATTCTGCAGTTTTTCCAAAAAGATATTGATACCGCGGCTAAGGGCCGCAATTTCATCGTTGGACAAAATACTGACCCGCTTCGTCAGGTCGCCTTCTTTTTGGTCAATGGCTGCGATCATGCCAGACAAATCATGTTCCGCCCTTTTAATCGGCCGTACAACATGCCGGTTTACGCTAAAGATAGCATAAATGATCGCCAGCACGCTGACTGCGATCGTGGCAACATTAATCTCTATGCTTAACTGGTATACATGGGCAAGCTGCTCCCTTGCATCCTGTGTCGCCTGTTGGGCATGGGCTTCAATTTCGGCAATGCTGCCAAGCATCTGTTCCACGCATGGGGCGATTTCCCCATTTGCCGTTTCATTCGCTTTTGCCTGCTGCCTGTCCGCACTAAATGCACAGATACGCCGCACGGAAAGGATCAATTCATCATACTTTTGCACCAGTGCCTGATAGGGCCCTTTGTCCCCACTGTCCAAGTATTGCTGATATGCATCCAGTTTTTCTGCCAGTTCGGCTTCTTTGGCTTTCATCGTATCCACTGTCTGTATCATACGGGATGCGCTGGATGCAGTTGCATGGGATAGGCCCAGGTTATGTATTTCATGTATCGTTTCTTTAATAGAGCTAAGTTTCGTAAGGCTAACCATATAGTGGTCTGCAATGCCTGACGCATTTTCATTCACCTTGCGGATATTGGACAGCGCAGCCAGGTTAGACAGCACAGCAGCAATCCCCAAAACTAGGACTGGAAGCATAATATGCATACGGATACTTCCCCGTTTTTTTTGTTTCATCTTTGAATCCCCCTATTTCCATTATCCAACTTATTCCGTAATCCCACTTACCATCTGGTCCATCAATTCCTGTACGGGTATCCCGTTTGGATTGCCTTTGGCTATGGTAACCCCAAAGGAAGCCACTGGATTCCAATATTTCTGCCCTATCTGCTGAAGTACCCCATAGTCCGCCTGTTCCAATACCGCGGCAATCGCAGGGACCTTAACTACCTCGTCGGAAGCCGCCGCATTTTTATTGGCCGGGCCATGCTGCGCTTGTTCAAACCGGAACTTCTGGCTTTCTTCGCTGGTGAGGTAATCCGCCAGTTTTTCTGCCCATCCCCTGTTTTTTGAATAGGAATTGACACCAACCAGGCGGTACCCTTTAAAAGAAGCCATTTGTACCTGTTTGCCCCGGCAAGTATAGGTTGGCAGCTTGCACGCGCCATATTCCCCACCAAACGCTTCCTTCAGGCTGGCAGCATCCCATACGCCGCTAACAACTGCGATGGCAGTCCCGTCTTTTGCCAACGCAGCAAACTTTGAAGCGTCCGATACCTGGAAACCTGGATGCCCTGCAATGTCCAGCATCGCCTCTGCAATATCCACACCCCTGATTTCACCCGTTTTCGCATTCCAGTTGCAGGAATTGGTCAAGCCATCTTCATTCATCTTTATTTCCAGCCCCGTGTGGCCAAAGAAGGAATACAAATACCAGCCGCTTTCAAATGACATTACAAATTTTTTGTTATTCTGTGCACAGACTTCCAAAATCCGGTCGAGTGTCTGTACGTCTTCTTCGTCAAAATACCGTTTATCATAGTACAAAAAATACCCATTATCAGCCGTTAGCGGATATGCATACAGCTTCCCATCTATAGAGGCCGCCTCTGCCGCCCCTTCCAGGCTGCGCCCGGCTATTTCCTGGGCATTGCTGACAGCTTCCAGTACACCGGACGATGCCATTGCCAACAGCTGGTCGTCCGGCATACAAAAGACATCCGCCCCGTTTTCCACATCGCTTAAAAACGTATCCTTGCAGTCACTGGCAGCTACCGTTTCACAGGTAACCTGGATATGTGCCTCGTTTTGGTACGTCTGTTCAAATTTGCGCAGCAGTTCCTCAAATACAGCTGCCTCGCTCTCATCGCACCAAAACGTTAGGTTGACGTTGCCACCGGACTGCCCTTCCTCCAAGTTTTTTTCTTCCTGCCCACTGCCTTCGATGCCGGTATCGGTTTGGCCCTGTGCCCCCTCCCCTTGTCTGGACCCATCCTGTTTTTCCTTTCCACCGCATCCTGCCAGGAAGGCCGATGTAAGCAGGGCCGCTACGATCATCCCATTTATTCTGCCTTTCCTATCCATTACAATTCCTCCTTTGCTGATGTCCATTCATTGATAAGTATTTATCTTTTATTATTGCACCTTTTGGCCAAAAGTGGAAGTGGAATTTTGAAAAAAATATAATTTTTATACAAAAAAAGGGGATGGCTGTTGTTTTCGTATGGCAGGTAGCTATTATTGTAAGCCTGCCACTTTGCCTACTGTTGTGAATACCAGCCGGAGGAGGGGCATCCACAAAAATGTCCCAGAAAACCACGTGACTTTATCCTATGCATCTGCTATAATTAGTTACTACACCCGCAAAAGGAGGAACCCGCATGAAAACAGACATTCAAATCGCACAAGAAGCGCCGCTTTTGCATATCAAAGACGTTGCAGCAAAATACGGGATTGCAGAAGACGGACTGGAGTTATACGGCAAATATAAAGCAAAGCTTTCCGATGAACTGGTTGAACAAACGAAATCCAACCCAGACGGAAAGCTGATCTTAGTTACCGCAATCAACCCGACACCGGCTGGTGAAGGGAAAACGACCACTAGTATCGGATTGGCCCAGGCATTTGGCCGCCTTGGAAAAAACTGCCTGCTGGCGTTGCGTGAGCCGTCGCTTGGCCCTTGTTTTGGCATCAAAGGAGGAGCCGCTGGGGGCGGCTATGCGCAGGTCGTGCCAATGGAAGACTTAAACCTCCATTTTACCGGGGACTTCCATGCGATTACCTCTGCTAATAACCTGCTGGCGGCCCTGCTCGACAACCATATCCAGCAAGGCAATGCGTTACGGATCGATACCCGCCAGATCGTCTGGAAACGCTGCATGGATATGAACGACCGTTCGCTGCGCAATATTGTTGTGGGGCTTGGCACGAAATCAGACGGGTTTGTACGGGAAGACCATTTTGTAATTACCGTTGCTACGGAAATTATGGCCATTTTGTGCCTGGCTTCCGATATGGCTGATTTAAAGGAACGGCTTAGTAGGATAATTGTAGCGTACGACTATGACGGGGCGCCGGTAACAGCCGGGCAGCTTCAGGCAGTCGGCGCAATGGCAGCCTTGTTGAAAGATGCCTTAAAGCCAAACTTAATCCAGACACTGGAACACACCGGCGCTATTGTACACGGCGGCCCATTTGCCAATATCGCGCATGGGTGCAATTCTATCCGTGCTACAAAAACAGCTTTAAAGATTGCAGACTATGTAGTTACAGAAGCCGGATTTGGCGCAGATTTAGGCGCTGAAAAATTCTTTGACATTAAATGCCGCAAGGCAGGGCTAAAACCGGATGCCGCTGTGCTGGTTGCTACCGTACGCGCGCTAAAATACAACGGCGGCGTGCCAAAATCCGAACTGGCGGACGAAAACCTGGACGCATTAAAAAAAGGCATCTGCAACCTGGAAAAACATATCGAAAACTTGCAAAAATACCACGTACCAATTATCGTTACTTTAAATTCCTTCTTGTCAGACTCCCCTGCGGAATATGAATTTATCCGCCGATTCTGCGAAGAAAAAGGCTGCGATTTCGCTTTGTCCAAAGTATGGGAAAACGGCGGCGAAGGCGGGGTCGAACTTGCCCAAAAGGTACTGCAGGCACTGGAAGGAAAACCGTCCGCATTCCAGCCGCTTTATCCGGATGAGATGCCGCTCAAAGAAAAAATACACACCGTCGCAACCCAGATCTATGGTGCCGACGGCGTAGTTTATACCCCCGCTGCGGAAAAAACGCTGGCCCGCTTAACAGAGCTTGGGTTTGGCAATTTGCCGGTATGCATTGCAAAAACCCAGTACTCCCTTTCCGACGACCAGCATAAGCTTGGACGGCCAACTGGATTTTCCATTACCGTCCGGGACGTTTATGTAAGCGCCGGGGCCGGGTTTGTGGTAGTATTAACCGGTGCTATTATGACAATGCCAGGGCTTTCCAAAACACCGGCAGCGTATGGAATTGATGTCGATAGCCAAGGGCGGATTACTGGCCTGTTTTAATCTGGCCATGCCAGCTGCATCCCGCTGCCCAGGCTTTTTGTAGATAAAAATAAGGCCGATGGGCCACGGCAGCTTTCCTGTCTGGTCCATCGGCCAAAAAGCAATCGCCTATCCGATGTCTATCCCTCTCATTCATCATCTACCCGAAGGACACCAAAAGGCAGCCCACAGGCATCCTGTTACTGCCCGCTCCTGTTTACATACGAAAATGCATTGGAAATCCTTGCATTTTCTGCTGTAAGCTCTACCGGTTCCCGATAATAGGCTACTACCGGCGTCCCTGTTTCCAGCATCTGGAATAATTTTTCCGCCTTTTTCTCCGGCATATTGATACATCCATGCGAACCGGACGTTTTATAGATTTCTTCACCAAACTCTGACCGCCAGCTTGCATCATGGAATCCAACATTGTAGGCAAATACCATAAAGTATTTTACCTCTGACTGGTAATCTTCCCCTATTAGCGTTGTATCCCGTTCCTTATACACGATTTTATATATCCCGTCTGGCGAACCATTATGCAGGCTGATATTGCCGGTTACAACGTCTGAGTCCAGCTTCAGCTCCCCTTTTTCATAGTAATACATATGCTGATTTGTATAATCAATTTCTACATAGGTATCGCCAATATCATACGATTCACTTTTTACAATCCCTTTTTGGTTAAATATCGGCTCCCGTTCAATGGTCTTGCCTGACTGTATCTCGGATAAAATCTGTGCCTTTTCTTTCTCTTTATCGATCACCCATCCAAAATCGCCGCCGCCGATTTCTACGGTATCCCCTTTTGACGTCTTAAATTTACGCACGTCGCCATACGTGTTATATTTGCTGGCCAAATACTGGACATAGCTGGTTACTTTCTCCTGGTCAAATGTTACGGAATAGTCGTCGGCCACCGTAATCCAGTCTTTTATCATTGTATTGTCCAGCACTTCGCCGTTTTCGCCTACATCGTACTTGATCGTTGTATTTAGGTAGGAATTGATGTTTGCCAGCGCTTTTGTTAAATCCTCATCATCGGAAGTTACGTTTGGCTTTTCATACGCTGCATCGGTAAGCTTTAGTTCATTTTCGCCTGCCTCTACCGCTTTGCGAGCTAATTTTTGTACTTTGGCCAGCTTCAGCTTGTTCCCATCCACCGATGCAACCAGCTCGTAGCCTTTATCCGTCTCTTTCAAGTATGCATCTTTTGGTGCCGTAATATTCTCCTTTTGAAAACATGGCAGCCCGGCAACCTTTTCATCGAGCTTGTCTGCGTCGAAAGACGTGGATACTTCCAGATCAACCGCTTTGGTACCTTTACGCTGTGTTATCCACTTATAATTTTCCTGCGCATTTAATATATCACTGATTTCTGTACCTGGGTCATACGCATAAGCAATATCCGGCCCTATAATCTGATAAGTTTCGCCATCCCTTGTTTGAATGTTTAACATATAATCTGCAACTTCCTGTGCCACTTTTTTCTCTGCTTCTTCTACCGTCAGCTTATCCACTGCAATGCCATTAAGTACCGTCCCCGGAAAAAAATGCTTTGCATAATAGGATGCCGTAAGGAAAAAACAGACCAGGAGTGCGATCAGCAAAAACGCAGTAAGAATGCCCAAAACGATAAGTATAGACTTTGCTGCCGACTTCTGTTTTCCCATTCTATAACCTTCCTTCCCAGGCAACCCGATGTCTGCCTGATATTCTTATTCCTAATACGATGAAAAACTGTCCCATAATAAAATGCGGGTTATCATCTGTTAAAAACAAGGTAGCCCAAAAGCTATTTTATGCAACATTGGCTTTGTCAGCATTTACGTAATTCTATCTGATAAGCGGCATATTCCTCCTTTTCTACCGGCATCGGTATTCCAGCTTCCATTAACGCAGACCCATAATAGCAGGTCCCCGTCGCGGCATCGGCATAAACTGCATGCGGGCTAAGGCCCTTTAAACGTACATAGGTAACCGTCATATTTCCATGTACCTCTAGCAACACTACATTTACCAATACATGTTTTTTATTTTTAGAAACAAACATCCAAGCCCCATAGCCATCTTCAAACGGGTTGGACAGGCGGTAATAATATCCGTGCTGGATCAAATCGGCAAATTTTTTATATTGGGCTACCTGCCGCCTGATTTCCTCTTTCTGCGCATCCCCCAACGTACCAAAATCCAGTTCATAGCCAAACGTGCCTGCCATTGCAACAATCCCCCTTGTATGCAGGGAAATGCTACGCCCCGTCTGGTGGTTTGGTACGGCTGACACATGGGAACCAACCGTAGAGGCTGGATAAAAAAACGATGTCCCATACTGTATCCGGATGCGGTCGGCAGCATCGGTGTTATCACTGCACCATATTTGTGGGGTATAATACAGCATACCGGCATCAAAACGGCCGCCACCGCCGCTGCACCCTTCGATAAAAAGGTATGGGTAACGTTCCAAAAGCCTTTCCAGGAAATCGTAGACACCAGCCACATAGTCATAGGAAAGCTTTCCTGGGAAGCTTCCCGGTGCCTGGGAATATAAATCCGACAGGCTGCGGTTCATGTCCCATTTTACATATTCAATATTCCCTTGGTCCAACACGGCGCACACTTGTTCAAAAATAGAATCCCGGACATCTGGCCTTGAAAAATCAAGCACTAGCTGGTCCCTGCAATAAACCGGGCTGCGCCCTGGAATCTGCAATGCCCAGTCTGGATGTTCCCGGTACAGGCGGCTGTCCTCGGAAACCATCTCCGGCTCAATCCAAATACCAAATTTTAGGCCAAGCTTGTTAATCCGGCTGGCCAGTTCTCCAAGCGTACACCCCAGCTTTTCCTCGTTGGCCTGCCAGTCACCCAAGCTGCTGTGGTCATTTTCCCGCTTTCCAAACCATCCATCGTCCATAACCACCAAATCCAGCCCAAGCGCTGCGGCTTGCCCGGCTAGCCGGTAAATAGCTTCCCCATCAAATGAAAAATAAGAAGCTTCCCAGCTGTTCACCAGTACAGGCCTTGGCTGGTGTGTATACCTGCCCCTGCATATATGCCTGCGGATACAATGGTGGAATTGGTTGGACAACTTTGCAAACCCGGTGGCAGAATAGCTTAAAACCGTTTCCGGGATATACAGTTCTTCCCCTGGCCCAAGCGGATAGTGGAATAGGTCGCTTTGCAGCCCCATCAGGATACGCGTCTGGTTCAGCTGGTCTTTTTCTGCCTCACACAAAAAATTCCCGCTGTAGACAAACAGTAATCCATAGCAGCTTCCGGCATCTTCACTGGCACCTTTTTGCGCAACTACCACGCCTGGGTTGTATTGATGGCTGGAAGCAGTCCTGCGGCTGCCGATGGAATAATTGCCATGCCGGATTTCGGTACGCTGAAAATTCCGCTCCATCGCATGGCGTCCATAAAAACTGACCATCTCATAATCCCCATGCAAAAAATCCAGGCATGCGGATGCTGCTTTTTCCACCACTACCTTGCCGTTTCCCTGGTTGCAGATAACCGCACTCCTAGTTATCACATCGTCGTCTTCTAAAACGCCATACAATAACCGCACATGGACTCCGTTTGCCGCATCTTCCAGCATAATTTCCAGCGTTTCGGCTTCATCCTCCTGTGCATATACTGCAGGCAGCCCTTTTAACGCATACTTGCCCTTGTATATGCTATGGCTGGCATACCGCAGGTCACAGCATTCCGATTCATCTGCATTGCGTAAAACCAATGCACTGCTGCGGTAGTCGCCCATCCCGAATGCTGGATATTCCTGTGGCAGCACATCCAGGGAATAGGACCGGTCTTTTCTTGCATCCGCTGGATTGCTGCAAAACCCCCGTTCATAGTTGGCCAGCAGGTAATCCATATTACCCTCTGCCCATCCGCCATAATGCAGATGCAGCAAAAAACCATACGCATCCACTTTCATTTGATAAGCCGTATGGGCTGTTTGCAGCGTAAAAATACGATTTTTCTGCTCATAGTGAATCGCCATATTCCTCCCCCTTCTCCTTGCGGTGCCTTCTTCATCCGATCATGAAAAAAGAAGCCGCTGTTATAAGAAACACATATACCGGCTCCCCATATGCATAGTAGAAAAGGCGGGCCGCATACTACGGCGCCAAACCCCTTTCTATGCTACTTTCAAATTTCCTTTTCCTATCTGCCCTATTTGCCGGCCCTTGCCTTACTTATATTCTGCACCCATATAAAGTTCCGCACCCTGCTCTGGCTGGAAAGTATAGACTTCATAATCGCCATAAGCTAAAATGCCCTCTTTCCCCTGCTTATCGCCGCTCGGATAATACACCGCGTTTTTTGGCTCGCCAATCATTTTTTTGAGTGCAGCAAAAGGCTTTTCATATTTTGCAGCTTTCCGGAGTTTTTTTGTCCTTGCTTCATCATATGCCCCATTTGGTTTGAACCCGTAAAATTTCTCCTCCAGCACCTGGACACCCTTGGCCATTTCCCCTGTTTCAAAAAAATAATGCGTTTTATTTTTATCCCAGCCAGCTGCTGCCGTACCATCCGGGTTTACACGGTATTTCACAGATGCGCCGCCAATCTGGATGTCTATAACCGTAACAGCCGATGGCTGGATCAATTTTCCCTGGGCATCGAAAATATAGTAGCTGCCTTTAATTTTACAGCTGCCAACTGCTGCATTTCCATTCTTTTTAAAATAATAGGTTCCACCATCCAGCTTGCGCCAACAGCTTTTTACAAGCTTGCCGTCCTCATAATAACGGTAAGCGCCACTTTCCTTTACAAGCCCGCTTTTTTCCTGCAGCCGCATACTTGTTCCTACGGCTGCAGGCACTTTTTCCACATTTGCACCCGGCAACAATGCCACACAAAGGCTGCCTGCCAATATTGCCGCACACAGCATCGGATGCACCGTCTTATTAGGCATAACTACCCCTCCTTACATGCTACGTATCTGGCCAATGCCTGACGGGCCAGGGCTGGCGCTATTTTTACAAACTCAAGTAAAGCCTATTATACCAAACCCTGGCGCCAATAACAATAGGTTAAAAACATTGTTTGGCACAGCGCTGGTTACTATTCACGGCCTGGAGGCCGCTCATAGTAACCATTCGGGGCGATATTGGAAGTTTGCTTCGCAAAATCGCCCCTCACTCCTGAATCATGTCCTCACGGAATGCGCAGTTTATGCGCATTCCTGGCCCGTGAACCGTAACCAGCCCTGCAGAGCTTTTTGAAAACTTTTTAGCAGGCAGCATATACGATCCCCTGTTTCACGTGCGCAACTGTCTCTTCATCCGTAAGCCAGTTGATAATTGCCAGCGAAAAATCCACTGCGGTGCCCATGCCGCGGCTTGTAATAATATTGCCGTCCGTAACCGCTTTGTCTTCGCAAAAGGCGGCACCTTCCAGTTTTCCTTCCCAGCCTGGGTGGCATGTAGCGCGGCGCCCTTTTAAAATACCATTTTGCCCTAGGACGCTTGGCGCTGCACAGATGGCGGCTACCAGTTTGCCTTCTTCTGCAAATTTCTTTGCCGCTGCCACGACGCCTGCGTGTGCGCCCAGGTTTGTTGTCCCCGGCATCCCGCCTGGCAGGACTACCCCATCAAATTCATCTATTGCGGTTTCTTCCAATACTTTATCTGTTAAAAATGTAATCCCATGGGAGCCATGAACTTCCTTGCGCCCCATAATAGATACGCTGGCAACCTCTACTTTTGCCCGGCGCAGCATATCGATAACAGTCAAACCTTCAATCTCTTCGCATCCATCTGCAAAAAAAACTGCTATTTTACCCATTTTTATCCTCCTTTATGCATGGCCACCTTATCCGTTTCTATGCGTGCGGACTGGGTGGCTAAACTGAATATGATTGATAATACCACAATTTATCATTACATGTAAAGGCTATAATAAATTTAACTGGTGTGCAGGGATGAAATAGTGGAGGAATTATTTTATTGGAAAATTTGGGGCCGTTCTGTTAAAATAAAAGAACAGTCCATTTATTGTTATTTAAACCCTTTTGTGTTATTGATAAATATTAAGAAATAGAAAAATAGAACCAGATTCTTTTTATCCATTACAATAAAGGAGGAACCTACATGGAAATCGAACGAAAATTTATTCTCAAACAAATCCCGGAAAACCTGGAACAATACCCGTTCCACGATATTGAACAAGGCTATCTATGTACCGACCCTGTCGTCCGTATCCGGAAAATGGATACATCGTATTTCCTTACTTATAAATCCCGGGGTATGCTGGCCCATGAAGAATATGAGATGCCGCTTACCGAAGCAAGCTATATGCATCTGCGCCAGAAAATAGATGGCTTCCTGATTACGAAGCGTAGATATATGATCCCTTTAGGGTTAGGGCAAGGCCAATCATATACCGTGGAACTTGACCTGTTTGAAGGCAGTTTAAAAGGGACCATTCTGGCAGAAGTGGAGTTTGCTTCGGTTGCACAGGCAGACGCGTTTGTGCCGCCAGAATGGTTTGGTGCGGACGTTACTTATGATAAACGTTACCATAACAGCGAAATGAGCCGCACCGGCCGCATAATGGAACCGCTGTTTTAGCGCCGGAAACGGTTGACTTCGTATTTCTGCCTTGTCAGCACAATGTTCCTTAACTGATGGAACCGGTCGGTTAACGGCCCTTCGGGGATGACAACGTCTAATACGACTGCAATATCATCAATCAAACGGTCGGTTATATCGTTTTGTATTTCCGTCAAAACCCGATATTTCTCTTCATATGTATCTGTATCCAAAAATTTTATCAGATTTGGGTTCGCCTGAAGCTCTTCGGTGGCGCTGGCATGCTTTTCCTTTTTGCGGAACAGCTCCCTGCGCTGCTCCCGCTCCTCCATCTGCCGACGGCGCCTTTTTAAATAATCGGCTTCCGGCCCGGATAATTCGGACTCATCCTGCCGCAGCGCCCGCCTGGATTCTGCCGGGCTATAGGTACGCGGCCGCTGCCCTGCTGCCGGTACAGGCGGTCCAGCCGCAGCTGGCTGGCCCTGGCCGGTATTCGTATCTGCTTGATCCACCGCTACTTGGCTGGCGCCGGCACTTATATGGTCCATCCCTACTTGACTGGCGCCGGCACTTGTATGGTCCATCCCTTTCGGGCCTGTGCCAGCACTTGTTCCATCCAGCCCTGGCTGGTTTACGCCACTGCCTGCTTGGCTGATACCAGTCCCAGATTTATCCAAAACCGGCTGGCTAGTATCTGTGTGCGGCTGCCCTAGGCTGGCAGGCGTTTGGCCTTTATCGGAATCGGAAAGTGCATCGGCCTGCAATGAATGCATATCTGCTGTCTGCTTTAAGCTCCACAGCTCTTCCTCCCGCTTCAAGCTCCTTATACGTGCCGCTTTATGCAGGTTTTGCACATTTTCCCTCCGTTTGCGTATATCCAGGCTCTGCACCCTCCCGCGCTGGGCCTGGATTTGCGGCCCCTGCATCCCTGGATCCTGCACTGCACTGCCCTGGCCTTGCGCATCCGGATCCTTTTCTTCTAATGTCTGGTTTTGCATATGCGGTTTTTGCGCTGCCCGGTATTGGCCCTGGGTATCCGGCGCCTTTGTTTCCAGCGTCCGGCCCTGCATACCCGGAACGCATTGCACGGCTTGCCTGGGCGCTACTTTTTCAAACTGGTAGGCTTGCGTGGCCTGCGGATATTTCTGATGGTCTACTTTACTTACAAATTGGGAAAGCGGCCTGGCATAAATACTGAAATCATCATACAGCGCCTGGTAAATAACAAGCGGTTCGCCTGTTTCCGTATAGACTGCAGTTGTGATGATCTGATAAAGGTTATTTTTAAAATGCCGGTACAGCTCCCCTGGCCTTGGTGTCCTGTCCATTTACATTACTTCCTTACTTTTAAGAATCAATGTTAACACAGTCTATTATATTCATTTTTGCCTGAATCCACAAGCATAACTTGCAGCTGTTGCCGGCTGCCCTTTGCCTGTTACTATTCACGGGCCAGGAATGCGCATAAACTGCGCATTCCGTGAGGACATGATTCAGGAGTGAGGGGCGATTTTGCGAAGCAAACTTCCAATATCGCCCCGAATGGTTACTATGAGCGGCCCCCAGGCCGTGAAAAGTAACCTTTGCCTTTATATTTTTGCTTTTAATATCTTTACTTTGCACGTCCGCTTTAGTTTTGTACCATCCCTTGTCACCGCCGTGATTTTTACGGTTTTGCCGACGCCTGCTTTTTTTACGGCAACGGTACCATTCGATGATACCGTTGCATAATCCGTATTGCTGCTGGTCCATTTAATTTTTGCATTTGTTGCGTTGGAAGGCGATACTGTCGCTTTCAGCTGCAAGGTAGCGCCGTAGCGCACGTTTGCCGATGTTTTATTTAATTTCAGCCCAGACGCTTGGATAACAACCCCCGAAAGGTCCAAAATCCCGCCGGTTACGCATGCATTTTCAACGGTATCCGCACTTCTGGTACATTTCATCAGCAGTTTACGGATGCTGGCTGCGTCCAGGTATGGGTTAGCCCCGCGCAAAACAGCAGCCGCAGCCGTTACCATCGGGCCTGCCATAGAAGAACCTGATGTGATGTCGCATTTTTCAAACTGTGACGTATCCGGGTCTTCCATCGACAATGCAAGGTTGTCAAAATAATAGGTGGCCGGTTTTGTACTGTTCATATTAATCCCGATAAGTGCAAGGTAGGTTCTGCCGCCCGCCGTTACAAAGCGGGAATCTGCGGCGCTGCTGATTTTTTGGAATGTTTCCCAATTCGGCGTGCCGTCCCCGTCATTTTCAGCCATCAGGCCACTGATATAATAGGTACGGCTTGTATCTAATTCAAGCGGCGTTACATCCAGGTAAATAAATCCGGCCTGTTCTTTTCCGTTATGTAATACGGCAGCGCCCGCCTGCCCCGATGCAGCCGTCCTCATATTGCGTTTTACGGTATATTTCAGGCAGCCGTCCGGCTGGTCACGGAACCCGACATTTGGTTCATAGCTAAGGCTGACGGTATAATCGCTTTGAAGGCCGCTGATCTGTGCAGACGTATATAGCCCGTCTATATTCGTAAACGTATTGTAGTAGGCCGTCATACGGGCACGCTTGCTTTCTTCCCAAAACTGCGGTAAAAATTTCGCTTCCGGCACAGTAGATAAGATATTCATGC
This sequence comes from uncultured Eubacterium sp., assembly GCA_947089855.1. GTDB lineage: Bacteria > Bacillota > Clostridia > Lachnospirales > Lachnospiraceae > Eubacterium_J. The sequence continues at coordinate 5,856 of CAMUML010000041.1, read as the reverse complement.
CAGGTGCAAACAGATCGACCAGCGTATTCCCATAATCGGAAAAATACGCCCTTGCATCATTTTCATCACTGGCGCCTACGACTACGACATATTTGCTCGTCAAATCATATGGCGTTTGGCGTTTTGGCAAGGAAACCGCATCCCAATTCACCGCATCGTTGCCTGCTGCAAATATGGTTAAAGCGCCGTTTTTGCCCATTTTATTGATCAAGGTATTTAAAACAGCCCCAGTATCACGGCCGCCGCCCCAGGAGCAATTGACAGCCGCAACCGGCACGCCAAGCTGCTGCGCCTGAACGACATATTCAAAAGCAGCGACTACGCCCGCCGTATCAAATGTTTCTTTTCCATCCTTTGCCACTTTTAACGCCATAATCTTGGCATTGCTGATACCAGCAACCCCAATCCCATTGCCCGTCTGTGCAGCAATCACGCCTGCACAATGCGTCCCATGCCCATGCGTATCCATCGGGTCAGCATCTTCGTTTGCAAAATCATAGCCGTAAACCCCTTCCAGGCCCTCGGACTGGTAAGGGTTGACCCACATGGAATCCTTAATATCTTCATGCGTATAATCCACCCCAGTATCAATCAACGCTACAACTGGCTGCATAGAAGGCGCTGCTTTCATGCCTGCAAGCCCAATCCCCTTGCTGCCAGTTTCCAAAGCCCCGGTACCATTTAAATACCATTGGTAATCTGAAAGCGGGTCCTTCCGGCTTCCGCATAAATGTGCATAGCTATTTGGCGCAACGGCATCCACATAGTACTTTTCTGATACAATTTCCATTAATTCCTGTGTCGTATAAGTATCCGAACTGACTAAGGCAACGTAATCTTTTACCTGCCCGGACTGCGCCCCCTGCGCCTGGCCAAAATCCCAGCATTCTTCTACCTGAATATCCCGGTCAAAGCTTGCCGCCCCTTCTTTTGTCAACGCAGCCGCCTGCGTTGTAGTCATAGATACCAATGCCTCCCCTTGGACATAGGTACCCTCTTCCAGCTGCGGTACCTGCGCCTGGCCGCTATCCTGCGCATACGCCCTGCACAGCGGAAACATCGTACCAAAAAGGCCCAGCAAACAAGCCATTGCTGCTGCCAGCAGCCCTGTACCTAACCGTCTTTCCATAGTCATAAATCTCCTGTCTTTTCCAAATTTTTCCATTGCCATTTTCACGATAACCTCAAGTACTTACAGATATGGATAAAAAATCCCTTACTTTATATATCCGTCAAAGCAGACGGGATTTTTTGGATAGACAGGCAAATTTCATATAAAATTCACACTTTGTACGCAATTTTACAACGTAATATAGTATGGGCAAATATCCTCATACTGCCCATTTTTTAACCGGAAGCCTTTTGGAACTGTCCCCAGCTGGCTAAAACCCACCCTTTCATACAAATGCCTAGCATGCAAGTTTGTTGCAACAACTGCATTAAACTGAAGGATCCGGAATCCGGTTTCTTTTGCCTGCCTGATGCAGTCCAATACCAGCTGCTCCCCAATATGCAGCCCACGGCTCTGCCTGCAGACCGCATAGCTTGCATTGCAGATATGCCCGCACCGGCCAATATTATTTGGATGCAGGATATACAATCCCAGCACTTTTCCATCCTGGATTCTTTGTGCTACCCCACAGTAGCTTTGGCTTGCAAAAAATGCCGCCCCTCCTACTTCATCCAAACATTCTTCCTGGGGAAATGCAATCCCCTCTTCTACAACTTCATTCCAGACTACAACCATGTCCGGAATGTCTTTTGGTGTATATCCCCTGACTATGCATTGATCCAACATTATTTTCCCCTTTGCTGCCATTGCCCAATATACCTTTACACAGCAACAATAATACCGCCGTCATTCGCATACATACTGCTTACCCCTGCTGTTTCCAGGATTAAAATCTGTTTAAAATGCATGGCTTTCTCTATCTGTTCTTTTACTTTCTGTGCACGCTTCGGGCAGTTGCAGTGTGAGATCGCAAGCAGCTTCTGGCTATGATCCGTAGTACGTTCTGCAATTTCTTTCACCATACGCTCCAACGCCTTATTCATGCCCTGTGCCTGGCCCAGCTGGCAGATCTGCCCATCGGGTGTCGACCCCATAACCGGCTTGATCTTTAAAACGCCCGCGACAAATGCCTTTAAATTGCTTAACCGCCCATTTTTGCGCAGCGTTTCCAGCGTTTCCAATACAAAAAAAGTCTGCTGGCTTTCGATATACTGGCCAGCCAACGTTACTGTTTCCTCAAACGTATGCCCTGTTTCTTCCAGTTCCTGCAGTTTCAGCCCGATCAACGTTTCCCCAACAGAAGCAGAACAGGAATCAAACACATGTATTTTTTTCTGCGGAAAATCTGCTTCAAACATCTGTTTTGCCACAAGCGCACTATTATAAGACCCGCTTAATTTCGATGACAGCGTCACAACATACACATGCTCCGCATCCGATAAGTACGCATCATAATACCGCTGCGGCGACGGGCAGGCCGATTTCGGGCAATTTGGGCTGCGCCTGACTTTCTCCAAAAACTCCAGCTGGCAAAAGCTTTCATCGTCCACCACATGGTAGCCATCTACATCCAGCTCTAACGGCACCGATGCAAAATGCCCATCCTCTTTCATCCCCTTTGAAAGTTCCCCGCAGCTATCCACAATAACCTTGTAATCCATAACTTCCTCCTGAACATGCTATTTCCCTAAGTATTTTACGGCAGAAAGGCTGATTTATACATCCTGCCCGCAAATAAACTTCTATTTTACGACTTTATATCTTATTTCAAATTATTTTACATAGTATTCATTACTACATGATAATAGCACGTTCCAGGCGGTTTGTAAATACTTTTTTATACAGCAGTAACAATTGCCGCTGTCCACAGTTACTTTTCACACTCAGACCAAGCACCTGCTGCTTGGTCTGGGCCAAAGAATGCGGCTTGCCATGCATCCGGCCCTTCGCCAAAGGCGAACTTCCAATGGGCCGGATGCCGTTACTTTTTACAGTACAGCCGCTTTTTGGCTGGGGTGTGAAAAGTAACTGTCCACAGGTTGCTATTCACGGCCTGGGGGCCGCTCATAGTAACCTTTCGGGGCGATATTGGAAGTTTGCTTCGCAAAACCGCCCCTCACTCCTGAATCATGTTCTCACGGAATGCGCAGTTTATGCGCATTCCTGGCCCGTGAATAGCAACGTCCACAGTTACCCTGTTTTGTTCCATCAAAAATACAGGCAGTGCAGGCTGCTATCTATACTGCACACCAGTTTATACTGAAAAACACTAAAGTTTGCCAAATAACGCCGACTCACGGGCGTTGTTATCTTGAATCATGTGGCAAACTTTATCGCCCGTGAGTATAATTTACAGTATAATTTGGAAATATAATAACAAAAATATGCAATTCCATATCCGTCTTATAATATACCGTTTCCAGGCCGCCGCAATACTCGCTGATATGGTATTCTGTCAAAAAATATTCTTTGGCCTTTCTGCACAATTCACTGCTGCTGAATTTTACCGAAACATTCTTTTTGCCTTTTTGGAAAGCCTTTTTAAAAATAGCGCCGATTTTTGCAGCCGACGCTTCATCCAGCGATGAAAAATATTTCCCCTCTCGTACAAAATAATTATCCTTGACCGCTGTACATTCCGGCAGGTCAAACGTTACCTGCGGATTATGCCCACGCAGCATTTCTTCCGTCGTTATATTTAAATAATCGTATTCTACATATTTTACATCGTTTTCCTCTTCATCATGGTATTTGGAATTGCCCCATGTGACATCCACATAATACCATTCTCCATCCAGTTTCACCATATTCCAGGCATGCGGCCCCCCTTTTGCAGTCCCAGTAATAATAACACAAGGTATATCCAGCTGATCCAACAGGTACTGCATTGCGCTCGCATACCCCTGGCAGACCGTCTCCCTATCCAGGAACACACTGATAATGTTCTGGTTGTTCTCTGCCTTTAGGTTATAATCCACCTTTTGGATCAACATGCGGTAGATATTCCGCACTTTTTCATAGTCGGATGCATCTGGCCGAATGGCTTTTAAATATTTTTTTGCCCGTTTGTCTATTTTTTTCTGCACTGCCTCCCGTTCTTCCACAGCCATTGTATAATTGGGCGAGAAAGATACCATCTCCGTTTCCCCGTTCCGTTGGTACTGTGTATACCGGAAGCTCTCTACCCAAAACAGCCCGCCGTAATCTGCCTTAATACAGTTAAAAATATCTTCCAGCCGCCCGCCCTCAGCCGTCGAAAGCGTAACTTCCTTATCATGGTTTAAGACAGCATCCAGCATCTGGTCATAAATTTTTTGCTCCTCTTTGGACAGTGACCCATATGCATACCTGCCTTTGGAAATACTTCGGATGTCTTTCGGGAGTTCCAACGCATCCATCTGCTGTTTTAATTCCATATTCTGGCGGACAGTGCTTACGACTTCCTCTACTGGTTCAATAATGCCTGCAAATTCCTCTGGGAACTGGCAGCCCGATATTGCACTGGCCAATGCGGCAATGCACAGGCCGGCAGCCAGCCTTCTGCTGGACACTGGCGGTTTCCAGTTTTTTATCTGTGTTGAATCCCCCTTTTTTCCCTTTCCTCTCCATTTTCTATACCAAACCATATTTGACAATCCCTCTCTCAAAGAAAATGCTGCATTTCTGCTGCAAATAAATACTGCCAGCTTCTATCATATATGGCCGGCAGCTTAATTTCAATTATTTTTTAGGATTTTTCTAAAATTTTTGGCGTTAGGAAAACAGGGGCAAAGCCAAGCGGCACCTATTAGCTTGTGCATCATGTTCTCACGGAATGCGCAGTTTATGCGCATTCCTGGCCCGTGAATAGTAAGTTACTATTCACGGCCGGGGCCGCTCATAGTAACCGTTCGGGGCGATATTGGAAGTTTGCTTCGCAAAATCGCCCCTCACTCCTGAATCATGTTCTCACGGAATGCGCAGTTTATGCGCATTCCTGGCCCGTGAATAGTACCATTAGCTTCTGGCGCATCCACCGCAAAACCTATTGCAGCGGCATAAAATTTCACGTATACTGGATATAAAAGGAACATCAAACAGAAAGATAGGGTAAAAAACATGAAAGCATTTCAATTAATCGAAAAAAAAGAATTTATGCACCTGCTCCTTAGGACAGGATTGTTTGATAATTTCCTGCTGGCAGAAGCGGCCATCCGCACATCGATCAACTACGAAATCGACGGGCACTTGAATAAAGGATTCTTTACCGAAGAGGAACTGGAGCAAAACCACCTGGAAGGGCTGGACTATATGCCTTATGGGCAGGTACGGCCATTTTGCTATGAATTGATTAAAGGCCGACGCACACCGTCCTATTTTAAGTTTGTGCTGATGCTCTCCCCTGCCAACCTGTCCAACACAGTCAAAGCATCTGGCACCCCGGTCAGCCCGGCAGATATAAGCGCAGCTTTTTTCAATATCTTGTTCCAAAACAACCAGCTTATGCTTACAACCGGCATTTCATACCGGACATTTGTCCTGGATAACAGTTTTGAGAAGGAATGGGAAAAATTTACAATTCAATTTTTGAAAAAAAACAGCATTATTTTTTCCGAAATTTAGCTGCGCAGCACCTTTTTATCCGGGCCAATAGTTTTAAGAAATAATGGGAAAAGTTTACAATACAATGTTTTTTAAGAAAAATAGTGCTTTTTTTTCGCAAATTTAGCTGTTTCACACTTTACTTTTCTATTTTCGTATGATATTCTTAGCGTAAGCTGTCAACAGCTAATATGATTTGGAGGTACTGTCATGAATAAGGGTACAGTAAAATGGTTTAACAATCAGAAAGGTTACGGTTTCAT
>CAMUML010000040.1 GCA_947089855.1 uncultured Eubacterium sp. | reverse complement strand
AACAGCTAATTCAGCGGCAAGGGTATCATTTATAAAAGTTGTAAAGTCGTGTTTAACAATACCGGATAAAGATAATCACCATCGAAACTGCAACAACAATGATCGTTGCAGGGGCGGCTGATTTACAATATTTCCCCCATCCGATAATATAACCATTTCTGGCTGCTACGGAAGTGCCTACTACATTCGCAGATGCACCGATCGGGGTGCCGCTTCCGCCGATGTCAGTCCCCATAGAAAGCGCCCAGGCAAGTGTTTCCAGGTTTACGCCCTGTGAAGCGGCCAGGCTTTTGATTACTGGTATCATCGTTGCGGCAAACGGGATGTTATCTACAAATGCACTTGCAATAGCAGATACCCAAATAATAATGGCTACCATCAGTTTTAAGTTTCCGTGGCTGGCTTCCCCGATATATCCGGCAATGATCTCCAGGATGCCGGTCTGTTCCAGCCCACCGACTACCATAAATAAGCCGATAAAAAATACCAGTGTTTTATAGTCTACTTTGGATAATAGTTCTAATGTATATTTGCCGGAAGTAATTAATGTTACTACCGAAATAACAGCCCCGATAAACGCTACCGTAAGCCCTGTCTGTGCATGCGTTATAAGCATAATAATCGCACAGGCAAAAATAATGCAGCTGATGGTAAATTCCTTTTTGTCGGCAATCGCATCTTTTGGATCCGGCAATGTGCTAGGGTTAATGGCTACAGCCTCTGCCTGTTCCAGTTCTTTGCGGAATACAAAGAAAAAATAAAGGATGACGAGGACGAGGCTGACTGCAGCCATAAGCCCGGTATTTGTCAAAAAGTCACTAAATGAATATCCCAATGAGGTACCGATTATAATGTTTGGCGGGTCGCCGCACATGGTTGCAGAACCGCCCAAGTTCGCACAGAAAATTTCAGATAAAATCATCGGCACCGGATTAAAATGCAGCAGTTTTGCAAGCTCAATCGTAACCGCTGCCAAAAACAGGATAACCGTTATGCTGTCGATAAACATAGCAAGGATAGACGACATCAGCATAAAAGCAACAAATAACCGGATTGGCTTATAGTTTACCATTTTTGCAAGCCGCATGCAAAGCCAGCGGAAAAACCCGGCTTTGGCCATGCCTTCCACCATAACCATCATGCCCGCAATAAAGATAATGGTAGCCCAGTTGATGCCGCTGGATGATTCGGAAGATTCACTGGCCGCATACCAGAAATCCAACGTAAAGATACTGCGTACATTCAACGTTTCCATAATAGCGGCAGGGCTGTGCATTACAATACCAAACACAACAACTAGCGTTAACACACCGCAGGCGAGCGTGACATAATGCCGTTCAATCTTATCAAGGACAATTAAAATGAACATAGCAATAAAAATGGCGCCTGCCAAGATTTGTGCGAGTAACATAAATAAGTCCCTCCTGATCCCATTAAAAATAAAATGTACATAAACGATTGATAAAATATTTATGAAATTCAAAGAAAGTTTATCACTCTCAAAAAAAAAGTCAATACTTTCTGTGAGAAATGAGCGGTTTTTTTATGGGATTTTATAGGGTGGCCGGCTGGCTTCCATCGCAAATGAGATGCGACATGTTTTCGCCTATCTTGTAAAAAAAAGATGGATTCGTTAAAAAAATGCGGAAATTGGGTGTACAAATTTAGGGAAATGTACTAAAATATAATTTATAGAAGCTGGCGGAACCAAAATGGATAGACAGGGGGAATGGTTATGGTAAATTCAGATGTAACGCTCCGCATATACTTGCAGTATTATGAAAAAGAAATCAACTTGACAAGGCTAGTCGAAAAGGCTTTCCGTGATGGGTGCGCCAGAACATCTGAGCCAATACGGAGGTTGGAAGTTTATGTCAAGCCAGAGGATGGCAGGGCGTATTACGTGGCCGACAAACGGTTAGAGTCATATGTGAATTTGTGGGATTCTGACCGTGATATTTGCAGCAGCAGCGAACTGAGCGGTGAAATAACCTGGTACAGCGAGGTGGAGCGCAGGCTTATTTTTGAATACCGCGGGCGCCAGTGCGACTGTGACAGCATTATTGACCGGATCTTCAAAAAATATTCAAGTGTGCATTCGGAAAAATCATTGCAGGAAGTTGAAATTTATGTGCGGCAGGAACATGAAACGGCATTTTATGTGATAAATGGGCGGCATACAGGGTCAGTATCCATGTTTGCGTAAATCCGCTATACGGCAAAGCTTTTCGTCCGTACAATGGTTTCATAAGTGGAGCAGATTTTATCTGCTAGGCATACAATAAAGGCAGCACGGCATTTCGGGACAGAAAATAGTGTCAGCGGCCACATATGGCTTTTGATGATATTCTTTTCCATAGGGGTCAGCCGATACCGCCGTGCGGCTTTTTTTAATGCGATAGAAGGATGGTGCAGCCCATGCAGGCGGCCTGGATAACCGTTTTCATGCCAGTCGTATAAATAGAAATCGTGCAGGAACGCACCACGTACCAGTTCCGGTTCCGGGGCGCCCAGGCGCAGCCTGCGGTTGAGCAGGAAGCTAAGGCGGACAACGCTTATAACATGGTCGAAGGTAGAAATTTGCCCGTGCTGGATATACTGTTTCATCTGTGCAGCTTCTTTTGTGCCAGTCAGCCCATGCAGCAGGGCGGCAATTTCAGCCTGCTCATTTTTGGATAGTTTGTAAAAACGTTTGTTTGGATGTTTCATAGCCGGTGGCCCCTTTCTGTATCTGGTATTGTTTGATCGTTGTTATAGATCTTCTTTTGGCTGTATTGTGCTGCGGCTGCTTTCGTTACGGTATTTTTTGCCAGTGCCCTTTTTGCCTGGCGTTTTCTTTTTGTGGAACGAAAGTGCGTGTTTCATCAAGCTTCCAATCTCACTGTAGGCAGAACGTGGGAACGATACCGAAGAACGCAGCGCCCTTGCCTGCAGCCAGCTTAGTGTGGAAACGGTTTTTTTCACCTCTTCATTAGCCCTGTGCTTGCGGTATTCTTCCAGTGAGATCTTGCCTTTTATCGTGCCTAGCCCTTCGGAAAGGTTGTGTTTGGCAGTTTCTATCCAAGTATTGTATTTTTCTGATATTTGCGAGTCAATGGCTGTTATCGTAGCTTCCAGCTTGACATTGATCTGTGCCAACGAATCTGCTGTCAGTGTGCAGTCGGCTGCAAAAACGGCCATCAAAAGCAGCGAAGCCAGTTCCTGTACCGGGAGTGGAATTGGGGCGGTCAGCTGTTCGATATAGGGGTGGATTCCGTATAGGACGATAATGCCCGCAGCGCCAAAGCTAACCGAGCAAGAAAGGCAGATACGGCCATGCAGGTTAAACGGCAGTTTGCTGTAGTCCCACCAGACAGCATGGAACAGCCGTTCCGTTGCATAGGATGTCCCATATTCAATTACGGCCGAGCCAAGCATGCAGGCAAAAAAAACGGACTTATAATCATCCATACCGCTGCAGAGCAGGACGTCCAACACTGCGCCGACCCCGTAAATTGGGCAGTATGGGCCAATCAGCATACCACGGTTGTCCCATTTTAAGCCCTTGATGCTGCAGTAAAGGGTTTCAAAGATCCAACCAAGCATACTGTAGCAAATAAACCATATAAATAATGTTGAAATATACATGGACCAAGTCCTCCGGCTGTGTGGATATTTTATAAAAAATTGGTTATCTACGAAAAGCATTATAAAACAAAATCTTTTTGGAGGCAAATAAAATTAAAATGAAAAAAGAAATGGCAGGAGAAAAAATGAAGATTGGATTTATTGGATGCGGAAATATGGCTACCGCTATGATTAAAGGAATACTGGAATCAGGGGAATGGGCGGCAGAAGACCTGGCTGCTTCGGCAAAAAGTATCCAAACCAAAAATAAGATCCGGGATGAACTGCAGATCCGCCTGGCTGGAACCAATCAGGAAACTACAGAATTTGCGGATATAATTGTGCTGGCAGTTAAGCCGCAATATTACCAGGCAGTCATAGAAGAAATCAAAGATACGGTACAGGAAGGCCAGGTAATGGTGTCCATTGCACCAGGCTGGACCTTGGGGCAGCTTTCACAGGCATTTGGAAAACCGGTTAAATTGGTGCGTGCCATGCCAAATACGCCGGCAATGGTAAAAGAGGGAATGACGGCTTATTGCGCCAATGGGCAGGTAACCGAAGCAGAAAAAGGCTGGGTTGCAAAAATGTGCGGCTGTTTTGGCCGCGCAGAGGAAGTGGAGGAGCCGATGATGGATGCCGTAACCGCTGTTAGCGGCAGTTCACCGGCCTATGTGTTTCTATTTATTGAAGCAATGGCGGATGCAGCGGTTGCAGACGGTATGCCACGGGCAAAAGCATATCAATTTGCGGCCCAGGCAGTGCTTGGCAGTGCCAAAATGGTGCTTGAAACGGGGCTGCACCCTGGCGTGCTTAAAGATATGGTATGTTCCCCAGGGGGCACGACGATCGAGGCAGTGCGTGTTTTGGAGGAGAAAGGGATGCGCAGCGCTGTTTTTGAGGCAATGAAAGCCTGTGCACACAAGGCAGTTTAAGGGAGCGTTGGATGCACAGCACGGGCAACTGCTTAAAAAGATAACGCACCCTCTTTTCAAATGGCGCAATATCGGTTATAATCAGACGTACTGAATGCTTGGCGGGCAACAGAGGGCAGCCATATGCAGCCCAGTGGCAAGGGCAGGATTAAATTTTGGGAGGATAGTAAGATGTTTGACTACAAGCAGTATCAGAGAAATTATTTTATGCCGCCAGAAACATGCCTGGAATGGGCAAAGAAAGAATATGTGGACAAAGCGCCAATTTGGTGCAGCGTAGATTTACGCGACGGCAACCAGGCTTTAATCGAGCCAATGAACCTGCAGGAGAAGCTGGAGTTTTTTAACCTGCTGGTGCAGCTGGGGTTTAAGGAGATTGAAGTCGGTTTCCCGGCAGCTTCCGAAACCGAATACGAGCTTGTGCGTACATTGATTGATAAAGGCATGATCCCGCAGGACGTTACCATCCAGGTTTTGACGCAGGCACGGGAGCATATTATACGTAAAACATTTGAAGCGGTTAAAGGTGCGCCGAATGTCATCGTACATGTATATAATTCCACTTCGCTGGCACAGCGGGAGCAGGTGTTCGGCAAAAACCAGGAAGAGATCAAGCAGATTGCCATAGAAGGCGCACAGCTGTTAAAAGAGCTGGCAGCAGATGCAGGCGGCAATATTTCTTTTGAATATAGCCCGGAAAGTTTTACCGGGACAGAGGTAGAGTATGCAGTAGATGTGTGCAATGCGGTCATTGATATATGGGAGCCGGTGCCGGAACATAAAGTGTATATTAATATTCCAGCGACGGTGGAAATGTCCATGCCGCATGTATTTGCGAGCCAGATTGAATACGTCAGCAAGCATCTGCATTGCAGGGATGCCGTGATCTTATCCCTACATCCGCACAATGACAGGGGCTGCGGCGTTAGCGATGCGGAAATGGGGCTTTTGGCAGGCGCAGACCGCATTGAAGGTACTTTGTTTGGAAATGGGGAACGTACCGGCAACGTTGATATTGTGGTGCTGGCTATGAATATGTATGCGCAGGGTGTGGACCCGCAGCTGGACTTATCGGATATGCCGCATATCGCAGAAGTATATGAACGGCTGACGCAGATGGACATCCATATGCGCCATCCATACTGCGGCAAGCTTGTATTTGCGGCGTTTTCCGGTTCCCATCAGGATGCGATCGCTAAAGGGATGAAGTACCGCAAGGAGCGGGAACTGCATAGCTGGACGGTGCCGTATCTGCCGATCAACCCAGAAGATGTCGGCCGCACCTATGACAGCGACGTGATACGTATTAACAGCCAGTCCGGCAAAGGCGGCGTTGCGTATGTGCTGGAACAGAATTTTGGCTTAAAGATACCTTATAAAATGCGCGAGGATTTGGGCTATGCCGTCAAGCATGTTTCCGACAAGGCACATGCAGAGCTTTCGCCGCAGGAAATTTATGATATTTTTACCAGCCGTTATCAGGATTATACGCCGGTATTCCAGGTAAAAGGCTGCCATTTCCGCCAGGAAGACGGGATTACAGGGACGGTAAATATTATTAAAGATGGAAAGAAAAATCTGGTAGAGTCTACCGGCAACGGCCGGCTGAATGCAGTCAGCAATACGTTTGCGGAGTTTTTTGAAAAGCCGTGCCAGATTGTCTGCTATGAGGAACATGCGTTGGAAGACGGTTCCGATTCCAATGCAATCGCATATGTCGGAATAAAAGGGGAGGACAACAACCTGTATTTTGGCATTGGGATTGATCCGGATATACTGCGGGCTTCTATCGATGCATTGGTAACGGCAATGAACAGGAGCTTGGAGCATGCCTGAATACGGCAAGCATCTTTCTAAGGAAGAGAAACGGGGAGAACCAGTTGGAAAATTGTATACAAGGCATTGTAAAAAGAATCAAAAAAGCGGCAGGATATATCAGCGTCCTGCTTGGAACCGTGCTTGCGTTATATGTCGGTATATGGAGGATGCTTATCCGGCCATTGGCCGGCTTATACCTGGCTTATAAAGCAGGCGAGCTGACGCTGCTTTATGTGGCCGTTACCATTATTAAATGCTGGCTGTCTTTTACAATCAGCGGCCTGATCTGGTCAATCGGCTATATGTTCAAATGTATGTTGGACTGACAGGCATGGAAACAGGAACTATACGTAACAGTTCAATGGGTTATCTGAACGGTTGCAAACACACAGGAGACGGATAAGGGGGGATTCTTATGAATTGTTTATCACCATCAATATTAGCCGCAGACTTTACGAGGCTGGGGGAGCAGGTAGCAGTGATCGAGCGCTGCGGTGCCCAGTACCTTCATTTTGATGTGATGGATGGCTGGTTTGTTCCGAATATCTCATTTGGGATGCCAGTATTAAGCTCCTTGCGTGCCCATACAAACCTGATGATGGATGTACATTTAATGGTCAGGGAGCCAGCACGCTATATTGCAGATGTGGCTGAATGCGGGGCCGATATTATCACCGTCCATGCGGAAGCTTGCACTGACCTAAACCATGCGGTGGATTTAATAAAGGAAAGGGACCTGTTAGCGGGCATTGCCCTAAACCCGGCCACGCCGCTGACGGCGCTTTCCTATATCTTACAGCGTGTGGATATGGTGCTGGTTATGACAGTAAATCCAGGCCAGGGCGGGCAGCCGTTAATTCCTTATACTTTGGACAAAGTACGTGAATTAAAAAAGATGATAGACCAAAAAGGGCTAAAGACGGATATTGAAGTAGACGGCGGCATCCATTTTGGAAATCTGGAAAAGGTCTTGTCTGCTGGTGCCAATATAATTGTAGCAGGCAGTACGGTTTTCCATGGGGACATTGAAGAAAATACGAACCGGATGCTGGAAATGCTCAAATAGAACGTAATCATCTGGTTGTTATTGGAACTGGTTTGTGCTGCTGTCGTAAAAATAGTTGATACTATTTAATTTTTCCGTAATTTCGGATGGGTTTAGGAGCAGGGAAGCACATAGTTCTTCAAAGGAATGGTAATGGTTGCGTAGCTGTGTATTGATATAGCTTAATAGTATAATGGGGTCTTTTGGAATACCAGTCATTTTAATATCTCCTGTTTTTATTGTGATACTTATTATATATCGGCAGGCTGGCCCTAGACATACATACTGCAATAAAAATTTACAATTTGTTTATATTTCACAAAAGTTTCTTAATAAATTATTAAAATTCCATAAATATTAGAATTGACTTTCGATAAGCCTGCTGGTATACTACAGTACATGAAGCAAAGGCGCTGAGAGGAACGATAACCTCGTCAGCGCCTTTTTGTTTCTTCCTATAAAATAAGGTACAATGCTGGAGCCGCAAAGCCGCGGATTTTTGGTAATTGTACCTTTTTTATTTGCAGCAGCCCAGCTTGTTTGGAATGCGGCAGTTATTTGCAGTTTAAAGGAGGAAAAAAGTATGACTTATGTATCTGTGGATGTGATGTGGACCTTAATCGGGGCCGCTATGGTATTCTTTATGCAGGCCGGTTTTTCCCTGTGTGAAGCAGGGCTTACAAGGGCAAAAAATACAGGGAATATTTTGATGAAAAACCTGATGGATTTTTGTATCGGTACACCGGCCTATTGGCTGGTTGGTTTTGGAATTATGTTTGGCGGTTCCGGCGCTCTGGTTGGCGGGTTTGACCCATTTATATTGGGGGATTATGATTTTGGGTCCCTTCCAAAATGGTGTTATGTGATTTTCCAGACCGTTTTTTGTGCAACCGCAGCCACGATTGTATCAGGGTCGATGGCGGAACGTACCAAATTTAGTTCTTATTGCGTATATAGTGCTTTAATTTCCTTAGTGGTATATCCAGTTTCAGGACATTGGATTTGGGGTGGCGGCTGGCTGGCCGGACTGGGTTTCCACGATTTTGCAGGTTCTTGTGCCGTACATATGGTAGGCGGTGTAGCAGCCTGCATCGGGGCGGCGACGCTTGGCCCTCGTATTGGGAAATACGGCAAAGATGGAAAGCCACGTGCAATTCCTGGCCATAACCTGACTGCTGTGGCGCTGGGTGTCTTTATCCTTTGGTTTTGCTGGTTTGGTTTTAATGGGTGTTCTACCGTATCCATGAGTTCCGATGAAGCAGTGCTTTCAGCGTCTTTGATCTTTATGAACACCAATATGGCAGCAGCAGTTGCTACCTGCGTCGTTTTGGCAGTTACTTGGATCCTTTATAAAAAACCAGATGTATCGATGTGTTTAAACGGTGCGTTGGCCGGTTTGGTAGCAATTACGGCAGGATGCGATGTAGTTGACCCGTTTGGCGCATTTTTCATAGGTTTGGCCGCTGGTGGGCTGGTCGTAGCATCAGTAGAATTTTTTGATAAAATAGCAAAAATAGACGACCCGGTCGGCGCGGTTTCCGTACATGGGGCCTGCGGTATGTTCGGTACGCTGGCAGTTGGCCTGTTTGCAACAGATGGCGGCCTGTTTTACGGCGGCGGGTTTAAAATGCTGGGTATCCAGGCAATAGGCGTATTGTCAGTAGCTGCATGGGCTGGGATTATGATGGTTATTATTTTCCAGCTGATTAAACATACAATCGGGCTGCGTGTAGAACAGGAAATCGAAATCGATGGCCTTGACCTGCATGAACATGGGCTGGCCAGCGCATATTCTGGGTTTGCCATCCATGACGTTACAGGGACGATGGACATAAATGAAAATACAGACCTTGGGGAAGACAACCCTCTGGCAGCGACACCGGCACAGTTAAATGCAGCGGTTCCGGTGGAACGGATAGGCTTGGAAAATGGAGCGGATACAGTAGGCGGGCTTGTGCAAACAGGTATGTATAAAGTGGCTGTCGTAGCCAAATTATCGCGTTTTGATAAGCTGAAAAAAGCTTTGAATGACCTTGGCGTAACTGGTATGACCGTAACGCAGGTTATGGGCTGCGGTATCCAGAAAGGCGCAGGCGAATATTACCGCGGTGTAGAGATGGATGCTACGTTGCTGCCTAAAGTAAAAATAGAAGTCGTTGTAAGTAAAATTCCGGTAGATGATGTGATTGCTGCTGCTAAAAAAGCACTGTACACTGGGCATATCGGGGATGGCAAGATCTTCGTCTTCCAGGTTGCAAGGGTAGTAAAAATCCGTACTGGGGAAGAAAACAGGGATGCCTTGCGGGATGTAGAGTAACAACGCATAGGCTGCACATTTTTATATAGTTGGGGAGGGATTACAGCCCCTCCCCGGTTTTAGATACCCTTTATTGCTGTTTTGCGGCTCCGGCCCGTTTCTGCCTAGCTGTGCGCAACGGATGCCGTACCATATCTTTTAGATCATCTAATTCATGGCGCAGTTTTTTATTTTCTTCCAAAAGCTGCATACAACAGGCACCCACAAACCGGATCAGGTCATCCTGCATATGTGGGTTATCTTTTTGCCACTTTGGTATATCTTTCCATTTTAAATCAAACAGTTCCGTTTCACCAAAATACTCCTGTGCCGTCTTGCGGTTTTCGTCGGCGAATTTATCCATATATGCTTTGGATTCTGCTTTGGAAAACATTTCATTTGGATAATCGGATCCGGATGCTTCGGTAAAGGAAAGCAAGGCACGGCGGAAAAAGCTGTCATAAGTGGCCGTCATATTTGGCATATTATTTAATACACGCTTAATTTCATGGGTATTTCCAGCTAAACGAAGGTTTGGGACAACTGCTTCAAATTTATATTCATTTGTAAGTTTCAGGCCGGCTGCATCGAGGAAATCGGCGTGGATAGAGCCACCGATAAAATGCTTCGGTTCAAACCGCCGGACGATCAGGTTTTGCCGCCCCCATAGTTCCGAAAGCTTTTTTAAATGTGTAGCATAGTTCAGTTTATGGGCATCCGCGCGTTCTGCGACATAATCTTCCCATGCCATAACCGCACCCCTGCCGATGCCGCTTTTTACCATCTGGTTCCAGCCCGAGATCAGGTACGTATCCTGTCTTCTTAAATATACAATTATTTTTACTTGAAAACCGTTTTCTTTTGCCTCCGAACGCAGTGCTTTCCACATATCAATGCGGTTTTGGTAAGGCGCAGACCAGATGGCCTCGTCAGACAGGATAATATTTGGGTAAGCCTGGAATAAGTGGAGGATCCGGTCAATACCAGCCCAGAAATTACCGGTGCGTCCGCTGGAAGTATCTTCTGCAATTAAGAAATGGCCGTTACGCCGTTCGGATACGTCTTTGTAACGGTATGGAAAATCTGGGTAATCATATCCTTTTTGATTTAACAGTTTCCGGTTATAAATGCAGAAACTCTGGATTGCGGTTGTTGCGGTTTTCGATGTGCCGATGTGTACGTAAAGTGTGTTCATCCCATGCTCCTTCCGTTCAGCACAGTTTCCAATGCTGACATTAATTCTGTAGTGCTGTCCGCAATGCTGCGGCTGCTCGTATCTATGGTAACTTCAGGCTGCGTAGGTGCCTCATAAATACTGGTAATGCCGGTAAATTGTGCAATTTCCCCGTTCCGGGCCGCCTGGTACAGCCCTTTTACGTCGCGCCTTTCACATTCTTCCAATGGGGTGCTTACATACACTTCAATAAAGCTGCCGCCAATAATCTCCCTCGCATGTTCCCGGTCTTTGCGGAATGGGGAAATAAAAGAAGCCAGTACAATGATGCCGGCGTCATTCAGAAGGCGGCATACTTCGGCAATCCTGCGGATATTTTCAATACGGTCATGTTCGGAAAACCCGAGGTCTTTGTTTAAGCCGTGGCGTACATTGTCGCCGTCTAAAAGCATCGTATGCCTGCCGCCAGAAGCCAGTTTTTGTTCCAGTGCGTTGGCAAGTGTAGACTTTCCGGAACCGGAAAGTCCGGTCAGCCATATGGTAACCGCTTTTTGATGAAGTGCAGCCTCCCGCATCTCGCGGGTAATGGCCATTGTATGCCAGGTAAGGTTGCGGCTGCTGTCATTGGTATTTCCAGTCATAGTTGGTTTCTCCCTTTATCTATTGCAGGCAGCAGGAGCGTAAAAATACAACCTTCGCCGAAACTGCTTTCTGCTTGTATCGTGCCACCATGTTTTTCTGCAATTTTCATTGCCAGTGGCAGCCCAAGCCCGAATCCTTCCGAATTCCTCGATTTATCTGCTTTATAAAAACGTTTAAAAATATGGGCCATATCTTCTTCCTGGATGCCGGGGCCGTGGTCTTTTACCATTACATATGCCATATCTTCACGCAGGCCGGTTTCCACTTCGATGGTGCTGTCTGCCCCGTATTTGGATGCATTGGTCAGCAGGTTTTGTACGGCAATTGCGACTAGGCTAATGTCCCCGATGGCATGGGCGTCTGACAGGCGCTGTTTAAAACGGAGGGTATCGCCTGATTTTTGCAGCAGGTCTTCGCAGATGGACTGTACAATTTCTGGAAGGTCTACATCTTCTGCCTGTATTTGCCTGCGGTCATAGTCTAGCCTGGACAGTTCTAAAAGTCTGGCAATAATGGCGCTTACCTTTGCAGACTGCCGTTCGATTACTTCAAATGCTTCCTGGTAATCTTCCTTGCTAATCGATTTTTCGCGTACATACTGGCATTGGGCAGTCATAACTGCGATAGGGGTACGTAGTTCATGTGCGACGTCGGAAGTAAATTGTTCCTGTTGGCGGAACGTTTCTTCCAAACGGTCCAGCATCCGGTTATTTGCCTGTGCCAGCACAGCCAGCTCATAAAATTTTCCGTCGTATGCGATACGTTTTGAAATGTTCATATTCTGTCCGATGTATTCTGCGGAATGGCACATTCCTTTTAAAGAATTAGAAATACGCTTGGACAGGATAATGCCGCTTAAAATGGTAATGCCAAATACAACCAGGATGCTTAAGCAGGATAAGTATTCAAGCGTCTGGTAACGGCTGTAGGTGTCAGAACGGCGTACAATGCTGCGCATATAAATACGTGTATCGTTCATTTCATGTTTCCGTATATCACGGATATAATAGGTTTCTCCGGATTGTGAAACCTGCTGCATTTTTTTTGTACCAGGCGCAATATCCTGTGGGCATCCTTTGGGGTATTCCCCTAACAAAACGTTCCCGGCATCATCTAAGATCAGAAAATGGATGTCCCCTTCGGACAGCATAAAATCGTCGCTGTATACGAGCTGGCCTGTTTCGTCCATTTTGACTTCTTTTAAATTTTGGTATAGTTCGCGGTCCAGATTTTGTTTAATGTCGTATTCTACGGCTACATTTGCTAAAATATGGACAAAGATAAGCATAGCGGCTGCCATTGCTGCCAATGCCATGATCAATAGCTGGAGGATATGGCGGCCGATAGATACTTGTTTCATTCTGGTGCCCTTAATACATATCCCACCCCTCGGATCGTCTGGATCATTTTAAATTGAAATGGATCGTCAATTTTTTTCCGCAGATAGCGGATATAGACATCGATCACATTGGAATAGCTGTCATGGTCAATGTCCCATATATTTGCTTCAATCTGTTCCCTGGTAACGACAATGTTTTGGTTCCGGATCAAATATAAAAGCACGGAAAATTCTTTTGGGGACAAATTGACGATCCGTTCCCCGCGCTTTACCAGGTGTTCGTTGCAGTCCACGGACAGGTCCCCGCAACGGTAAATATTTTCCCGCACACCGGCTTTTTTACGGGTCATTGCACGTACCCGGGCGGAAAGTTCCTGAAACGCAAATGGCTTGACCATATAATCGTCCGCGCCAATATCAAGCCCTTCCACAATATCATCTACACGGCTGCGGGCCGAAAGGAACAAGACTGGGGTCTGGATGCCGCGGCTGCGGGCTTTTTTGAGGATTTCAAAACCGTTCATTTTGGGAAGCATAACATCCAGTACTACACCGTCATATTCTTCCATTGTAAGGTAATCGTAGGCGGTGTCCCCATCGTAGCAGGAGTCTACGAGATAGCCTTCGGATTCCAGTTCTTTGGTTATGATATGGTTCATATCTTTTTCATCTTCTACTACCAGTATTTTCATATAAAGTCCCTTTAATAGTATTCCAGTTTTATGCACGTTTATCCAATTATTTGCCAGCAGATGGGCCTTGTTCCAGAAGCCGTTTTTTGCAGGCGGATACAAATGCAGGGGCAATTTTACGCATCCACTTCGCCGTTACATAGATCACGATGGTAGTTATTATCACTGCGAGCACATATTTCGGATATAGCTGTGCATAGGCCTGGCCTGGATAAATACGGACCAGCGCATGGCTCCAGTAATTATGCGACAAATAAATTGGAAAACTGATTTTTCCAAGAAAATATACCAAAGGTTTATTAAAAAATGATGAAAATAGGCTCTGGCCGCTAAATGTGACCGTAACGCCGACAGCAAATAAAAGTAGCATTACAAAATCCATCTGGGAACCTTTGTGCTGGTAAGACCACGCAATCACACCTAGATAACAAGCCAGTTCCGTTCCCGCACAAATGCTGGCCGCAAATTTGGATAAAGGCAGGCCCTTTAGTTTTTGGCTAATTCCCCAGCAGATGGCGCCCATACATAATTCACCGACAGCGCGCAGCCAGCCTTTGTAGCAAAAGCCGAGCCAATCCGTCGGGCCGCGCAGGTCGCCTACGTTTTTCGATAGCCATCCAAGCGTTCCAATCGCAAGGATAGGCGCCCATACATTTAAAAACAAATCACGATTTATAAAAAATAGGGGAACAAGCACAAGCATGGCAAGCAGCATGGCAGAAATATACCAGGCAGCAGGGTTTGCCTTAAAGCCTTCCAGGCCGGATTCCCTTAAAAAAAATAGGTCCCACACGCCAGTCATCAGGTCTTTGAGCAAAGAAGTGCCAGTTACATTTTTTTTGGCCAGGTGCTGTACAAAAAAGCCGATACCCCATGCAATAAAAATCTCTGGGCACAATCCACGTATTTTATGCAGCATAAAATTGCGGCTGTCGCGCCCGGCAACGATCGAAGCTTCCTCACGGCGCATAATGGAAGCTGCCATTAAATAGCCGGACACGAGGAAAAAGAATTCCACTGCAATTGCAGCGCCTACAAATGGGGTGGACTTGATTTTGGTCAGGTTGGAAGAATGGAATTGTACGACCATAATCGAAAAAATAAATTTCCAAAAATCAATCGCGCCGTTACGGGCAGATAAAGATGGTTTGCTCATATTTGTTCTCCTTAATCATGCAGGTAGAAAAGCCCCTGCCGCTGATAGTTTTTTTTATTATACGAATGCTGGTGTTTTATGTCAAATAGTTTGTGCCCATTTAAAGTTGCCACGTGCGTTTATCAGAAAAGTACTTGCGAATTATCCGTTATCCAGTATAATGGAAAAGATAGAAGTGGATTTTGTATCTAAAAGAGAGGATGGGCAAGCAATGTATACATTAGAAACAAAGGTCCGCTACAGCGAATGCAGCGAATCTGGACAGGCGGGCCTGGCAGATGTTTTTAACTATATGCAGGATGCCTGTACCTTCCAGGCAGAAGAATTAGGTGTTGGGGTCAGCTATATGCAAACACACCAGTGGGCATGGATCTTAAACAGCCTGCAGGCTGACATCCGCCGTTATCCGAAGTTTGGCGAGAAAATTAAAATTTCGACGTGGCCTTATGATTTTCATGGATTTTACGGCTACCGGAATTTTAAAATAGAGGATGAGGCAGGGGGCCTTTTGGTATGCGCAAATTCGGTATGGGTATTTTTGGATTTAAAAAGGGGCAGGCCAGCAAAGATTGACGAACAGGCCGCATCCGCTTATACGCTGCATAAGCCGCTGGATATGCAATATGAAAGCCGCCGGATACCTAGTTTTGAACCACAGAGATTTTTGGATCCAGTTCGGGTACCACGTTATTTTATGGATACCAACCATCATATGAACCATGCAAAATACATCCTGCTGGCCCAGGAATGCCTTGCACCGGAGTTTCAAATAGCCGGTATCCATGCCCAATACTGTAAGTCTGCAGTGTGCGGCGACCTGCTGTACCCATGTATCCTGTGCAGCAGCCATAAGGCTACGGTCAGGCTGGATAGCCAGGATGGAAAAACATACGCAGTTATCGAATTTTACGCCGCGGAGTAAAACAAAGCAAAAAGGCTGTGTCTCGTATGGCATTGCTAGTGGACGGATAATCCCGGATGCTGATGTACTGGCCAGGCGGGCAAACGAACAGGGAAAGGAGCCATAGATGAAATTAGGCGAATATCAGAGACTTGAGGTAGTCAAAGAGGTGGATTTTGGAATCTACCTGGCAGAGCATCCACAGGATAAGACACGTGTCCTGCTCCCCAAAAAGCAGGTGCCGCCAGATACACAGGTTGGCAGCGAACTGGAAATCTTTTTATACAAAGATTCCAAAGACCGGTTGATAGCAACTACAAATAGGCCAAACTTGGCCATTGGCGGATGTGCTGCGTTAAGAGTGCTTTCAGTGGGCCATATTGGGGCTTTTTTGGATTGGGGGCTGGAAAAAGACTTGTTCCTTCCGTATAAGCAGATGACACGTGCAGTTGAAAAAGATGATGTGGTTATGTGCAGGCTGTATATTGACAAAAGCAACCGGCTTTGTGGCAGTATGCGGGATTTATATGATCTGCTGTCGCAGGATTCCCCTTATCAAAAAGACGATATGGTGACTGGGCGGATTTATGAATTCAGCGATAATTTTGGTACATTCGTTGCTGTAGACGACAAATATTCAGCCCTGATCCCTTCTTACGAAGACTGTTCCGGATTCCGTATTGGGGATGTTATCGAAGCAAAGGTTACCAACGTCAAGCCAGACGGCAAGCTGGATCTGACCTGCCGCCAAAAAGCATATATCCAAATGGATGCCGATGCGGAAAAAATTATGCAGGCGATTGAAAAAAACGGCGGCGCACTGCCATTTAATGATAAGGCATCGCCAGAGGTGATCAAGGAAGAGATGAGGATGAGCAAAAATGCATTTAAACGTGCGGTAGGGCGTTTATATAAGGAAAGGAAAGTTCTGATCACAGAAAGCGGGATACAAAAAGCATAATATTGCCTGGGCGCATCCATTCTAATAATAGCCGTTTTCGGCTTATTAGGATAGATGCCCCAGGCATTTTTAACGGCAGGGGCGCGTGCCTATCGGATGGCTTTATGCGTATACGTCAATATTGCCGCCGATGTTAGGGTTTACGGACTGTGCCATTGCCTTGATCATTTCATCCCCCATTTCTTGGGACAGATCCAGCTGTTTACTTAACATAGCAATGGAAATATCATTTGGCATAGACGTAGACAGGCTTGGCATCTGTGCAAGTGCAATGTCCGGCATAGAATTAATCTGCATATCGGTTCCTCCTTAAATTTTATAAATATACTGCACCTATAGAAACTAGGTACTTACTGCGACAATTCTATTATAGCTGCCGCAAGCATAAAATGCAATCTCCCTGTATTTGACAAATCCCTCCGAAAACCTGTATAACGGAGGATATATTTTGTAGAAATAATACAAATATTACATAATTATTATGTCTTTTGTCGAAAAGCCCCTAACCGAAAATTGTAAAAATCACTAAAAAATATGCGATTTTTCCTAATATCTGTGCGAACTATCAGTTGACACTTTGAAAATGCTTTGTTATAATAACATCCATATCAGAGAGAAAAATGTAACAAAATTGTAATATATATGATTCTAATTTAAATTATAGGAAATATTTTAGGAGGAATTATGGCAAAAATGGCAAATAAACCGTTTAAAATAGTAACCTGCTGCCTGGCAGGCGCATTGTTAACAGCAGTACCAGTCTATCATGTACCAGCAGCAACAGCAAAGGAACCGGTATCTTCCACCCCAATGGCAGGCGTTTCGCTGGCATTGAACACTTATCTGGAAAATTACATAGAAAATAAGGAAGCAAGTATTGAGCCGTCCCAAACAAAAAATGTAAAAGCTGCAAATAAAAAGGATGGGGCAGCCCAAAATAAAAAAGCAGCAGCACAGAAAAAGGAAACAGCCAAAAAGGATGAAAAGAAACAGGCCAAATATGACAATATGGCTGTTGCACAAGTGGACGATTATGTAAATATCCGCAAAAAACCAGACGAAAATGCCAAATTGCTTGGCAAGCTGCACAGCAATTCCGTTGCGGAAGTCTTAAATAAAAAAGGGGGCTGGTATAAAATTAAATCCGGTTCCGTTACTGGTTACGTAAAAGGCGACTATATTGTAGTAGGCGATGAGAAGCTTGTAAAATCGGTAGGCACCGAAGTTGCGACTGTAAATACAACCACATTGAAAGTAAGGAGCAAAGCATCTAAAAAAGCAGATGTGCTCACACTTGTGCCGTCCGGTGAAGAACTGGCCGTGGCTAGCATGAAGGAATATAAAAATGGATGGGTAAAAGTGGATATTGAAGACGGCAAAGGCTATGTTTCTGCCGATTACGTAGATATTACGCGCCAGTACAATTATGCAGAATCCAGGGAAGAAGAGGAAGCAAGGCTGGCAATCGAACAGGCAAAGGCCGAAGCAGAAGAAGCAGCGCGCCAGGCACAGGAAGCAGATAATAACGGCGGCAATGCTTCCCAGCAGCCAGCCAGCTCCACAACAGGGACAGGCACTGCTTCGGATACAGGAAGCAGCCAGCCAGGCACTTCAGATACATCCACAAGCACAGGATCCAGTACAGGGCAGGCGGTCGTAAACTATGCCAGCCAGTTCCTTGGCAATCCGTATGTATGGGGCGGCACCAGCCTGACAAACGGTGCAGACTGCTCCGGGTTCGTATTAAGTGTATATGCCCACTTCGGCGTATCCATGCCGCATTCATCTGACGCACAGCAAGGGGTAGGATACGGCGTAAGCAGCGACAGCATGCAGCCAGGCGATATTGTCTGCTATGCAGGCCATGTAGCCATCTATGCAGGCAATAATACCGTTATCCACGCAAGCAACCCTGCTTCCGGCATAAAATATACATCGCCAGCCAATTACCGCCCGATTGTGGCAGTACGCAGGGTTTTTTAAGGATAAATGCCACAGTTCCATAATATGAAAGAAATTATAAAAAACCAGAATATACATAAAATTTAACAGGGACAAGCCTCTACATTTAGAAAGTAGGGGCTTTCTAGTATCCATAATGGATTGCATATCTATTTACTTTTCATAACCATAACCGGCAAATCAGCTTATTTTACCATAACCATAATAACCGGCAAATCAGCTTACTTTACCATAACCATAATAATCATCAAATCTGTTTCATTTCCAGTTTCAATAAACATACGTTTACTTCTTTGTTAAAATACAAAGCGTGGCCACCGTAAACATGTATACCACTATAAAAACAGCTGTATCCAAAAGCTAACGCATTCTAATGTAATACTCTGCCAGCCATGCCGCCAAAGCGTACATTGTGGCCTACGTAAAGCCTGAGAAAACCAGCCCACCGCCCCCTCATCCAGCGTCCGCTAAAATCTCCCTCTCCCCAAAAAAACATGTAAAAATGATGTATCCCCCTCATGAAACATTCATCCACATCCCACTTTTTCAAAAAATATACAAAATGCACAAAACATAAGACGCCATATCTAGTAGTTAAATGAAAATTATAGACATCCACAATAGTTATCCACAAATCCAAATGAGAAAAAAGTGAAAAAATGGAGTTATACACAGAGTTATGCACGTTATCCACATTTTTTGGTGTGGAAAAGTTCGTGGATATCCGTTTTCCACCGAACTACTGTTTTGTAAAATAGTAACAAAGTTGTTGAGGAAAGCAATTCGATTCAAAAATCTATTGACAAATAAATCGTTCGAAAAATAGTGTATGCCGTCGAATAAAGTCAAAAATATTAAATAATTCTGTAACAATTCAGCCGGCTGAAATTTTTAAGTCATTCTGCTGTCTTGCAAAAATGCGAACTTTTTGTTATACTACTGAACTATCGCGAAATGCGGAAGAAGTGAGGTGTTGTATGGTCAAGAAAATACGGCTGCTTGGAATGGTGATAGATAATTTTTCCCTGCACGAAGAAATGCAGATAGGGGAAGGTTTTTATAATAGGAGTGAAATGAATATTATCCGGACAGTGTCCATGAAGATGCTTGGTATGGCAGCGGATCTGCGTGCGGTACGCGACGGGATTGGGCAGGCAGATTTGCTTATTATCGGAGATAAAGAAATCTTAACAGAAGCTGGCATCTATTCTGGCCAGCGGCTGCGGGAAGCAGCCGGGCATGGGTTTATGCAGGAATATTTTGCGCATATGTGCCGTAACGGCAGGCGGGTCTTCCTGGTAGCAAATGTGCGGCAGGAATTGGAACTTTTGCAGGATTATTTAAGGTCTGCGTATGAAACAATGTGGATTGTGGGATGCTATGCAATAGAAGACTGTGGCGGCGAATATGACAGTATGATTAATGAGATCAATGCCGCTATGCCGGATGCGCTTGTTTCGGTTGTAGATTCACCAAAGGAAGATGAATTCTTGTTGCAGGCGAAAGCGAAGATCAGTGCAAAGGTATGGTATTCTATTGGAAAGCAGTACCGGGAACCATATGAAAAAATGTCATTTTTATTCCGGTTCCGCCAGCTGCTTCATAAAGGGAGGTTTAAAAGCCTAATCCATCATTATGACGATGAACATCAATGGGAGAGGAGCAGGGGGCAGCGATGAAAAGCAACCATAATATCGTAAACCAGGCAGTCCGGCCTTATCTGCTGATTATAGCAGGTACAGGGATTATGGCCTTTGCGGTCAAAAGCACATTTGACCCGATCGGCCTTGTTACAGGAGGTTTTACGGGCATTGGGATTATGCTGCGCAGGCTAACGGACGGATTTTTGGATGGAGGGGTACCGATCTGGCTGACAAACCTGGCGCTTAACATCCCGCTATTTGCCATTGCCTTTAAACTAAAAGGAGGGCAGTTTATCGGCAGGACGTTTGCCGCTGCCATGCTGCTGTCCTTTTGGCTAGGCGTCATACCGGACTGTGACCTGGCGGGCGGCGATTACCTGCTTGCCTCGGTATATGGAGGTGTGCTGACCGGTGCGGGGATTGGGCTGGTATTGACGGCGCAGGTAGCAACTGGAGGCACTGATTTAATCGCAACGCTGCTGCATTTAAAATTCCGGGTATATTCCATTGCACAAATTCTGCAGGTAATTGATGGCTTAATTATATTAGCGGGGATTTATGTATGCGGTATCCAGGCATCGCTGTATGCAGTTTTTGCTGTTATTATTACGTCATATGTGTCGGACTTAATTACGGAAGGGGGTAAGTTTTCCAAGGCAGTCTATATTATTTCAGAGCGTTATGAACAGATCGCGGACGCTGTGATGCATGAAATGGGCAGGGGGACAACGCGGCTGCCCGCGGTCGGCATGTACCGTATGCAGGAACGCAGTTTGTTGTTTTGTGTCGTATCCAAAAAAGAAGTCGTAACATTAAAAGAATATATTAAAAATATCGACCCGCATGCGTTTGTGATCGTGACGGATGCAAGGGAAGTGTTGGGGGAAGGGTTTTTGGAAAATTAGCACAAAAAAATGCTGTTTTGTACTTTATTTTTTTTATGTTTTGTATTATTATAATGAAAATAGATTTTTTTAACAAAAAGGACGCATTTTTTTTGTGAATGTTGTATAGAACGTAATGGTATGGTTTTCGGGCCATTACGATAAGGCATAATGGGTTATGGTTAGCATGTTACGACGAAAGAAGGAGAAGACATTATGATTTCGAATCAAATACTTCAGAATACGATAGACGGGTTAAAGGGGATAACCCGTACAGACTTATGTGTGATCGATACGGAAGGAAAAGTTTTAGCGTCAACATTTTCCGATGGCGAAAAATATACGGACTCTGCATTGCTGTTTGTAGAATCTCCGGCGGACAGCCAGGTGATGCAAGGATGCCAGTTTTTTAAAGTTTTCGATGAACATCAGCTGGAATACGTATTGCTTGCGGATGGGGAAAGCGACGACGTTTATATGATAGGAAAAATTGCAAGCTTTCAGATCCAAAACTTATTGATTGCGTATAAAGAACGTTTTGATAAAGACAATTTTATTAAAAACCTGCTGCTGGATAACCTGTTGCTGGTAGATATTTATAACCGTGCCAAAAAGCTGCATATTGAAGCGGATGTCAGGCGGGCTGTTTATATTATTGAAACAAACCGGGAAAAAGACGGCAATGAATTGGAACGGGTACGCAGCTTGTTTGGCGGCAAGTCCAAGGATTTTGTAACCGCGGTAGATGAGAAAAATATTATTGTAGTAAAAGAGCTTGCTGAAAACGAAGGGTATGAAGAGCTGGATAAAACGGCAGAGGTTATCCATGGTTTGTTTGCGTCGGATCCGTTGTCGCAGGAGCATATTGCTTATGGTACGATTGTAAATGAAATAAAAGAAGTTTCGCGTTCTTACAAAGAAGCACGCATGGCGTTGGATGTAGGGAAGATTTTCTTTGAGGAAAAGGACATTATCGCTTATTCGCAGCTTGGGATTGGGCGTTTGATCTACCAGCTTCCAATACCGCTTTGCAAGATGTTTATCAAGGAGATTTTTGACGGAAAATCTCCGGACGAATTTGATGAAGAGACTTTGACGACGATTAACAAATTTTTTGAAAACAGCCTGAACGTTTCTGAAACATCCAGGCAGCTTTATATACACCGCAATACACTTGTGTACCGCCTGGATAAGCTGCAGAAAAGTACAGGTTTGGATCTGCGGGTATTTGAAGACGCGATTACGTTTAAAATTGCCCTGATGGTCGTTAAATATATGAAATACATGGAAACATTGGATTATTAGGAGGTCTTATGATACGGCTTGAAAATGTAAGTAAATCTTATTCAGAAGGGGTACCGGCACTGAATAATGTTACCATTGAGATACAAAAGGGGGAGTTTGTATTTGTAGTAGGCGACAGCGGTTCTGGAAAATCGACGCTGATCAAGCTGCTTTTAAAGGAACTGGAGCCAACGGAAGGCACCGTATACATAAATGACCAGGATGTTGGAAGCATAAACCGCAAAAGTATACCAAAGTTCCGTAGGCAGATTGGGGTTGTGTTCCAGGATTTCCGCTTGTTAAAAGACCGTAATGTATATGACAACGTAGGGTTTGCGTTACGTGTTATTGGTGAATCAAACCGTGCGGTACGTAAAAAAGTACCGCAAGTGCTTTCTATGGTTGGGCTGCCGGAAAAATACCGTTCGGCGCCAAAAGAACTGTCCGGTGGGGAACAGCAGCGCGTGGCGATTGCCCGTGCGCTAATTAACGAACCTAAAATATTGCTTGCAGATGAGCCCACTGGCAATTTAGACAACAAAAATGCATGGGAAATCATGAGGCTGCTGGAAGATATAAATGCAAGGGGGACGACGGTAGTAGTAGTAACGCATAACCTTGAAATCGTACACCAGATGAAAAAGCGTGTCATTACGATAGAAAAAGGGAGTGTAGTCGGTGATGAACAGGCGGGAGGATTACTTTCATGAGGATTAGTGGATTTATGTATTCCTTGAAGCAGGGGATTATTAATATCTGGAGGAATAAGCTGTTTTCTACGGCTTCCATTGCGACTATGACGGCATGTATCTTTCTGTTTGGACTGTTTTTTGCGATTATTACAAATTTCCAGGCAATGGTACAGAATGTGGAAACCGGTGTGGCGATCACTGTTTTTTTTGAAAAAGATGCATCTGAAGAGCAGATACAGGCCATTGGGAAAGCAATTGACCTGGCGCAGGCGCAGGGGGTGCTACGCAAACGTTTTATTTCCGCAGACGAAGCATGGGAAGAGTATAAAAAGCTATATTTTGAAGGCCACGAAGAAGCAGAGGAGAGTTTTGGCGATGATAACCCGCTGGAAAGCTATGCAAGCTATGAGGTATACTTAAGCGATGTATCCAGGCAGGATGAGCTGGTCAGCTACCTGGAGTCCTTATCTGGTGTGCGCCAGGTCAACAAATCACAGGAACTGGCAGATATGCTGACGGATTTTAACAAGCTGATCGCCTATGTGTCTATGGGGATTATTTTAGTGCTCTTTGCAGTGGCGATATTTTTGATCAGCAATACGGTATCGGTCGGTATTACTGTCCGCAAAGAAGAGATTGCGATTATGAAGTTGATCGGTGCATCGGATTATTTTGTAAAGGCTCCGTTTTATGTAGAGGGTATCCTGATCGGTTTGATCGGATCTATTTTGCCGCTGTTTATTTTGTTTATTTTATATGAGAGGCTGATACGGTTTTTGACCGATAAATTCCGGTTCCTGCGCAATCTGATGACGTTTTTGCCCTTGGATGAAGTCTTCCGGACGCTTGTACCGGTAGCAATTATATTGGGGATCGGCATAGGGTTTGTGGGGAGTGCCGTAACAATCCGCAAACATCTGAAAGTTTAAAGCAAAAAGGCAAGATCTAGTTTTGGTTTATCCGGGTTAGGGAAAATAAAATGAAAAATAAATTTGCCAAAGGCGTACTTACAGGCGCGCTGGCAGCAACCTGTGTATTCCTGCTTCTTGGTGCGGCCGGTATATTCTGGCTGCAGGGGCGTATCAGCACAGGCGGCTTTGGTTCCGGGGGCAGCCTTGTAGACAGTTCAGTACGTGCTAAAATAAACGAACTTACCAATGTAATAGATGAATATTATTATGAAGACGTAGATGCACAGGATTTGGCAGATGGCTTGTATAAGGGGCTGTTTGCCAGCCTGGAAGACCCCTATTCTGCATATTATACCGAAGAAGAATATGAGGAAATGATGATTTCCGCCAGTGCACAGTATTATGGGATAGGAGCGGTATTGCAGCAGGATCCGGACACCATGCAGGTGCAGATTGTCCGGGTGTATCAAAAGACCCCTGCACAGAAGGCGGGGCTGAAAGCTGGGGATGTGGTTGTCCAGGTGGAAGATATTGACGCACGTTCGATGGAGTTATCGGAGTTGGTGACACATATCCGCGGGGAGGAAAACAGCAGTGTACATCTGACCGTTTCCCGCAAAGGGGCGGATGGGTATTTGGATTTTCATGTAAAACGCGGGAAGGTTGACGTGCCAACCGTAGACAGCCAGATGCTTGCAGACGGCATAGGGCTGATTGTGGTCGCTGAATTTGGCGATGCCACAGCCAAAGATTTTAAGCAGGCAGTCGAAGGGTTAAAGGCACAGGGTATGGATAAATTAATTGTAGACCTGCGCGATAATCCGGGCGGTATGATGGATTCTGTTACGGAAATACTGGATTATATTCTTCCGGAAGGCTTGATTGTCTATACGGAAGACAAATATGGCAGGCGCCAGGAGGTTTCTTCGGATGCGCAACACTATCTGGATTTGCCAATGGCGGTACTCATTAATGGCAATAGTGCAAGCTGTTCTGAGATTTTTGCCGGGGCAGTGCGTGATTATGGTTATGGCACATTGATTGGTACAACAACTTATGGAAAAGGCGTTGTGCAGACCGTGCGCAGGCTTACCGATAAGAGCGCGATTAAACTTACAACAGCAAAGTATTTTACACCAAAGGGGGAAAATATCCACGGTACAGGAATTGATCCGGATATTAAATTGAAATATAAGTATAGTGGCAAAAAAGAAAAAGAATATGATTATATGAAAGATAACCAAGTGCGGCGGGCGGTAAAAGAGCTGCGGCAAATGGAGTAGTATTAAAAATGCAAAACCCATGCCTATGCGCTGGGCGAATATCTGTGTATACATGCAGCAGTCTGGATATTCCGGACTGTTGCTGTTAATATAATAAAAATTTAAGAAAGTTGGTGAGAAGATGGTTGAATTTGACCAGTATAGGTACACACTAAATACCTTTACCAAACCATTGCAGGAATTGAGGGATTCACTTTGACCTCGCGAATAAGGGCAAAAAGGTGGAAGAGTTAGAGCGCGAAATGGAAGCGCCGGATTTTTGGGACCATGCGCAGGAATCCCAGAAAAAGATGAAAGAGTTAAAAAGCTTAAAGGACGATATACGTATCTTTGATGAGTTGACGGCAAAGTACGACGATATTGAAACCCTTATTATTATGGGGGAAGAGGAAAAGGACTTATCGTTGCTTACCGAAGTAGAAGAAGCCATACAGGCTTATCAGCACCAGTTTGATTCTATACGGATGAAGACATTGCTTTCCGGCGAGTATGATGCGGACAATGCCATTGTATCTTTAAATGCCGGTGCAGGCGGCACAGAGTCGTGCGACTGGGCTTCTATGCTGTACCGGATGTATACAAGGTGGGCGGCTGCGAGAGGGTTTGAACTAGAAGTGCTGGATTACCACGAAGGGGAAGAAGCAGGGATAAAATCAGTGACTTTTCAGGTCAATGGCATCAATGCATATGGATATTTAAAGTCAGAAAAGGGGGTACACCGCCTGGTACGTATTTCGCCGTTTAATGCAGCTGGGAAACGTCAGACATCGTTTGTTTCTTGCGATGTTATGCCGGATATTGAAGAAGATGTGGATATTGAAATAAAGGAGGATGATATCCGTATTGACACATTCCGTTCCAGTGGTGCAGGTGGCCAGCATATTAACAAAACATCGTCTGCCATCCGTATTACACATTTCCCAACAGGGATTGTAGTGACATGCCAGAATGAACGTTCCCAGCATATGAATAAAGATAAAGCCATGCAGATGCTAAAGGCCAAGCTCTACTTGCTAAAACAGGAAGAACAGGCCGCAAAAGAAGCGGGCATCCGCGGGGAAGTTACGGAAATCGGATGGGGGAACCAGATCCGTTCTTATGTGATGCAGCCATATACAATGGTCAAAGACCACCGTACCAATGTAGAGAGCGGTAATGTGGGGGCAGTTATGGATGGAGATTTGGATTTGTTTATTAATGCATACTTGAAATGGGTTTCTTTGGCAAAATAAGAAAATAGGGCATCTTTTGGACAGGATAGAAAATATGGTTAAGGGAGTAAATAGTATGATAAAGATTGCAGTAATGGGCTATGGTACGATCGGCTCCGGGGTGGTCAAGGTCATAGGGACCAATCAGGATAGCATTTGTAAAAAAATCGGGGAAGGCATTGAGGTGAAATATATCCTTGACCTGCGGGATTTTGAAGGAGACCCGATACAGAGCAAGGTTGTACACGATTATAAAGTAATTGCAGAAGACCCGGAGGTTGCGGTAGTAGTTGAAAGCATGGGCGGCGTAGAGCCGGCATATACATTTGTAAAAGCGATGTTGATGGCTGGCAAAAGTGTTACGACTTCCAACAAAGCGTTGGTGGCTGCGCACGGCTCGGAGCTAATTGCGGTAGCAAAAGAACAGAATGCAAATTTTATGTTTGAGGCAAGCGTCGGGGGCGGTATTCCAATCATACGTGCTTTAAATTCCTGCCTGACAGCAGACCGTATTGAAGAAATTAGTGGCATTGTCAATGGGACTACAAACTATATGCTAACTAGGATGGCAGACGCAGGCTGTGAATTTTCAGAAGCCTTAAAGGAAGCACAGGAAAAAGGGTATGCCGAGAAAGACCCGACTGCGGATGTGGAAGGCCATGATGCAGGGCGCAAGATTGCGATACTGACTTCTTTAATTGCAGGGCAGCAGGTAGATTTTGAAGATGTCTATACAGAAGGCATCAGCAAGCTGTCGGCAATTGATATTTTATATGCAAAAAAGATGGGCCGTACGATTAAATTGCTTGCGACAAGCAAACAGATAGGTGATACTTATGCTGTTATGGTAGCACCGTTTTTGTTGCCGCAAGAGCATCCATTATATACGGTAAATGGTGTGTTTAACGCGGTATTTGTACGTGGGAATATGCTAGGCGACGCCATGTTTTACGGCAGCGGCGCAGGCAGCCTCCCAACGGCAAGTGCAGTAGTTGCAGATGTTGTAGAGCTGGCAAAGCACCTTGGGAAACATATAGAAATCGAATGGAGGCCGCAAAAGCTTGCCATTGCGGATTATAGGCAGCAGTCCGCACGGTTTTTTGTACGTGCTGCTTGTAGTAAAAAAGCGGTCGAAGATGCATTTGGGGAAGTGGAATATATAGAAGTTCCAAAAGCAGAGGGAGAGGTCGGTTTCGTTACGGCACAGATGAAAGAAGCGGAATATATTGAGAAAGCAAAAGGGATGGGGAATATTATCCAAATGATACGGTTCCATTGATGCAGTGGGAATTATGGGGCCTGGAGAGTGTTTGAAAACTTTTTAGAGGCGGGAAGCCTGGGAAAACTAGCCGTATGGGAGAGGGGAGGGGGATCAGTGGTGGGCTGGCTTTTGGCATCGTTGGAAGGATGTTTTAAAGACGGAAGCCAGCCCACCGTCCCCTCAACCGGCGTTTATAAATCTGCCAGGAAGCACACGCTTGCAAAATAGTTTCTAGACATCCTATAGAATAAAGTCAGATACCCCGCATAGTAAGCTGAATCCGCTTTTTCTCTATATCAACACTTAACACCTTCACATCCACAATATCCCCAACGCTAACAGCATCTAATGGATGTTTAATAAAACGGTCGCATATTTGTGAAATATGGACCAGCCCATCCTGATGTACGCCTATATCCACAAAAACTCCAAAATCAATCACGTTTCGCACCGTCCCTTTTAAAACCATACCAGGCGTTAAGTCCTTGATTTCTAGCACATCGCTGCGCAAAATTGGTTTCGGCATATCTTCCCTTGGATCGCGCGCGGGTTTTTCCAGTTCTTTTACAATGTCCCTCAGTGTGATTTCACCAATCCCCAACTCTTGTGCAAGGCCCCGGTAATCAGTGATTTTGCGGGAAATGCCTTTTAAGCCGCCAGTTGTAATATCCTGCGGCGCATAGCCGAGCTTTGTAAGCAGCTGGCTGGCAGCATCGTAGCTTTCTGGATGGACGGCTGTGGCGTCAAACGGATTTTTCCCATTTAAGATCCGTGTAAAGCCCGCGCATTGCTCATAAGCTTTTGGCCCTAGCTTTGGTACTTTCAGCAATTGGGGCCGCGATGTAAACTGGCCGTTGCTTTCCCGGTATGTTACAATATTTTTAGCGACGGTTTTGCTGATTCCCGAAATATATTCCAGGAGCGAAGCGGAGGCTGTATTTAAATCTACGCCGACTTTGTTTACGCAGCCTTCGACGACGCCTGCCAAGGCTTGGCTTAATTTTTTCTGGTTCATATCGTGCTGGTATTGGCCGACGCCAATGGATTTCGGATCGATTTTTACAAGTTCAGCAAGAGGGTCTTGCAGCCGCCTGGCCATAGAAACGGCACTGCGCTGCCCAACGTCAAAATTCGGGAACTCTTCTGTGGCCAGCTTGCTTGCAGAATATACGGAAGCACCGGCTTCATTGACAATTACATATTGCACTGGCGTATCAAGCTCTTTTAAAAAATCGACAATTATATTTTCTGATTCCCTGGAGGCTGTGCCGTTCCCAAGCGATATTAAAGTTACATGATATTTTTCTATTAAGTGTTTGATGATAGACTTTGATTCGTCTATCTTATTTTGTGGGGCCGTTGGATAGATAACGGTTGTATCAAGTACTTTTCCGGTTGGGTCTACGACTGATATTTTGCATCCGGTACGGAAGGCAGGGTCCCAGCCAAGTACGACTTGGTTTACAATAGGAGGCTGCATTAAAAGCTGTTCCAGATTTTTGCCAAATACATGGATTGCGCCGTCTTGGGCCATTTCTGTAAGGCTATTACGGACTTCCCGCTCAATTGCCGGGGCGATCAGGCGCTGGTAGCTGTCTATGGCAGCGGCCTGCAAGAACGGGGTAGTATGTGGGTTCTTTTTTACAATCACCTGTTTTTCCAGGTAACGGATAATATCGTCTTGTGGGGCTTCGATTTTTACAGTCAGGATTTTTTCGGATTCCCCACGGTTTAATGCCAATACACGGTGCCCGGCGATTTTGGAAATACGTTCGGTAAAGGCGTAATACATTTCATAAACGGACGTTTCCTGTGGGTTTTTGGCGGACGATGCGATCATGCCATTTTTTGTGGTCATATCGCGGATACGGATACGGTAATCCGCTTCGTCCGAAATAGCTTCTGCAATAATATCGGAAGCCCCGGTTAATGCTTCTTGTATAGTGGAAACTCCGTTTTCTGGGTTTAAAAAGGCTTGCGCTTCTTCTTCAAGAGGTTTTTTTGTATTTTGAAGCAGGATTAAATTTGCAAACGGTTCCAGGCCCTTTTCTTTTGCTGCGGTAGCCCTTGTCCTGCGTTTTGGGCGGAAGGGCCGGTAGAGGTCTTCTACAACGACAAGCGTTTGTGCAGCTTCTATCTGTGCCTTTAATTCTTCGGTCAGTTTGCCCTGTTCTTCGATATTGGACATGGCCTGCTGCTTTTTTTCGTCCAGGTTACGTAGGTAATTTAGCCGGTCATACAGCTGGCGCAGCACTTCGTCGTCCAGGGAGCCTGTCGCTTCTTTGCGGTAACGGGCGATAAAAGGGATGGTATTGCCTTCGTCTATCAGGCTCACGGCAGCTTGTGCCTGGCCGGGTTTAATCTGTAATTCCTGGGCGAGTGTCTTTATTATATCCATATTAAACTTAACTTTGCATGTATTCCATGCACCTTTCTATGTATTTCATGCATACGGTTTTTATGAAAGTGTGGCCGTAGCATATTTCCTGTATTATAAAGAAAAGGATGGGAGGTGTAAAGTGGGAATCTGCGGGCCATTGTATTTTTTTCGGCTTCATGCTATACTTATACCTTACTCGTTTACAAGCATATGGGAGGAAGTTGCTATATGAACTTTGGACAAAACCAGCAGGATTTCCAAAATGGCCCGTGGTACCAGGCATACGCAAATAATCCGCAGCCCGATGATAAACGTTCACAGCCGATGGCAACCGCGGCCATTATCCTAAGTGTGGTTGCGGTGTCTACGATTTGCTGCATTTATATATCGATTCCATGCGGCAGCCTGGGGATTGTCTTCGCGTTGCTGTCCAAGGGCGGTGAAACTACTATGTCCGTAGGCGCAAGGACTGCAGTTTGGGTCAGCGTTATGGCAATGGTTCTGACACTGTTTTTATTGGCAGGGTCGTTGGCCATGCTTTTGATGCAGTATGGCAGTATTGAGGCGTTTTTAAAGGCGTATATGGAAATGATAGAGGCTTACAGCGGCGCGCTGCCAAAATAGGGGGCGCCCTTTCCTACAGTTCCTAAGAAGCAAAAAACAGCTTTGCCAGGTTTCTGGCGATAAAATTTCCGAGGAGAATGGCTGTGCCGGCCCATACATAGCTGTTGCGGTAGCGCATTCCAATGCGCAGCGCCCCTTTACTTAACCGTTCTAACGTCTGGGTGGCCATAAACCAGGTAAAAATGGCAGCACCATAAGGTACTGCAGGATGGTAAAAAAAAGCCTGTAAGATACGGCCATGCAACAGCGCGTAAAAAGCCCGGGTTCCTCCGCATCCGGGGCAGTAATAGCCGGTTATTAGGTGGAACGGGCAGGGCGGCAGTTTTAGATGGTTCCAAAAATTTGGCCATAGTTCCTTGGAAACTAATATGGGTATCAAAACGGCCAGGGCAATCGTTCCGAATAAATAAAGGCAGTCTTCAATGGTATAAACGTATTTTTTTGCCATTTTGTTTTCCATTCTTTCTGTTTGTGTGCTATAATAGTTAAAATCAGTCGGCCATACCTAGGGCATTGTATACTAGGCGGGTTTGTTTTGATTATAGCACAAGTTTGGCTAACTAGTCTAGCCGTTTAAAAAGTTGGCAGTTTAAAAGCAGTGATTAAGTTACTTTTCACACATTTTAACGATAGCTGTCGTGGGTGTGAACTGTAACGTGATTAAATGGAAATTAAAACTTGGAGGGGAAAATTATGATGACAGGGGCAATTTCAAATTCAAATCATCCATCTTCCTTTTATACTACAAAAGGTACAGGGCGTAGCCAGGCATCAGATGCCATAATAGGGGATAGCAGCCATAAGGTAAAGGGTGGGTACCGTTCTTCGCCTGCAGACTGCCAGACGTGCCGCGAGCGCAAATACCAGGACGGGTCAAATGAAACAGACGTTTCGTTTAAGGCGCCGGGGCATATTTCACCGCAGGCATCTGCGTCGGCTGTAATGGCCCATGAACAGGAACATGTAGCGAATGCTTACCAGAGTGCTGCGGAAAAAGGGGGAAGAGTAGTTTCATGCAGTGTATCGCTGCGTACAGCGGTCTGCCCAGAGTGTGGGACAGTATATGTTTCCGGTGGGACTACCAGCACGGCAATCTCTTATCCGGATGAAGCAAATCCTTATCAGAAGGATAAAAAAGCACAAGATGCAGTTCGGCTAATAGGCGCAAATTTTGACGATGTGGCGTAAAGGCGGACTGCAGAAGGAGCATTTTTTATGAAGAAACGGACATTCTGTGAATTAAAAAGGCTGGCCCGTGAGTATTTAACTGGCAATTACCGGGTACCAGTTTTGGCAGCCCTGCTTGCAGGGCTGCTGCCGACATTTGTCTTGGCGCCATTTTCGTCCGGTGTGACGTACCGTTGGGATTCCGTTACGGCCACCTATCTGGCAGCGGCGTTGATCATTGAGGTGTTGGCACAGTTATTGGCGGCGGGGACAGCCAGAATACACCTACGGCTGGCTGATAAACAGCAGGTATCTTTGTCTGATGTATTCTGGGTGTTCCGTAACCAGCCGGACCGGTTTATTTTAGGCACCTTAACATTAATGGGGGCTTTTTTTATTCCGTTGGCCCCAGCGATTGCAGGGGCGCTGTATTTTGGGCGGATGCATTCGGCGTATAAATATTTTTGGCTTGGATTGCTTGCACTTGCATTGATTGTGGTTGAAATATATTTGGCATTTATGTTTCATTTTATTTATCTGTTGTATTTAGATGATCCCCAGATGAAGGTGCTGGAAGGGTTTTCTAAGTCGCGGGAATTAATGAAGGGGAATAAAATGAGGTTTTTCATGCTACAGCTTAGTTTTATTGGATGGCGGTTGCTCGGCTTGGCTTCCTTGGGTGTGGGGCTTTTGTGGATTGGGCCTTATATTACGCAGACAACTACGAATTTTTATCTAGATTTAACAGGAAAGCTGGATGTAAAGGCAGGGCATATCGACGTGGTGGCTGCCGGCCCTGCATCTGCCTTGTTATAAACTTATAGGGCAGCTTGGTGCGGTACGGCTGCATAAATGCATAGTAGGGCATAACCGCAGTTAGGGAGGGGTTTTATGAGGACGGAATTTGATATACAGCTTCAGCCGATAGATATGTACCGGTATAATTTATACCATGCATATACTTCTGCCAGCGGCTACCTTGCCATCCTTGCAGCGGCCCTAGCCTTTGCAGGGGCAGCGAAGGCATGGGGCGGGGGAACAGCCTCCAATGTGTTTGTATATCTGGCGCTTGGCATGATACTCTTATTTTATACACCCGTTTCACTTTATCTGCGGTCTAGGCAGCAGGTGCTGTCTTCACCGGTTTTAAAAGGGGTATTGCATTATACGATTGACGATGTCGGCGTAACGACGTCGCAGGGGGATGCCAGTTCGGTACTTGCGTGGGACCGGGTCTACCGTGTCGTAACAACAAGGCATAATATCCTGGTATGTATCAACCCACGTAATGCGTTTATTATCCCAAAGGCACAAGTTGCCCAGGAATACGGCAGCATACGGGAGATAGCGCAGAAACATTTGGAAAAATACAGGTTCAAGATGAAATAATATGGGATATAAAAGGAGGCTGCTATGGTATATGAAACATTTTCTGCACAAGAGACGGCAGCATTAGGCAGAAAAATTGCCCAACAGGCCCAGCCAGGCGGCATCTGTGCACTGAATGGCGGCCTTGGCGTTGGCAAAACGGTATTTACGCAGGGTATTGCACAGGGCCTGGGCATTGACGGGCCAGTTTGCAGCCCTACGTTTACAATCCTACAGGAATATGAAGGCGGCCGGATGCCATTTTACCATTTTGACGTGTACCGGATCGCAGATATAGAAGAAATGGAAGAAATTGGCTATGAAGACTATTTTTATGGCGATGGGTTTACGGTAGTGGAATGGGCAAATATGTTCGAAGGGCTTTTGCCTCCGGCATGCCAGAAAGTTACGATTGAAAAAGATTTGGATAAAGGGTTTGATTACCGCCGGATCACGGTTGAAAATGGGTAAATACCGGTTGTAGAAATGGGAATTGTTAAATTAAGATTGCAAAAATTGGAGTATCCGTTATGAAGATATTAGCAATAGACAGTTCGGGTTTGGTTGCCAGTACGGCAGTAGTCGAAGACGGCAACCTGCTTGGCGAGTATACCATCCATTATAAAAAAACGCATTCACAGACGCTGCTTCCGATGATAGACGAGGTAGCTAAGATGATAGAACTGGACCTGCAGACATTGGATGCAATCGCGGTTGCCGGTGGGCCGGGGTCTTTTACTGGGTTGCGTATAGGCTCCGCAACGGCCAAAGGGCTTGGGCTGGCGCTGGAAAAACCGTTGATCCATGTCCCGACGGTAGACGGGCTTGCCTATAACCTGGCAGGCTGCGGCGCGCTAGTATGCCCGCTGATGGATGCCAGGAGGGGCCAGGTATATACGGGCTTATATGAATTCCACGGTTATCAGATGGATACCCTGGTTGCACAGTGTGCAATTGGGATAGATGAAATAATCGCTAAGGTCAATGAAAGGGGACGTGAAACTACATTTTTGGGTGACGGTGCCGATGTATTTGCACCATATATTAACGAGAACTGTAAAATACCATTTACATTTGCGCCGGCGCACCTGAATAAGCAAAGGGCATCCGCTGTCGCCGTGCTTGCAATGGAATACTTCCGTATGGGTATGGTCCAAGATGCAGCTGCACACCGGCCGGAATACCTGCGTATGTCCCAGGCAGAACGTGAACGTATAAAAAAGCAGGGGACAGCCTTATAAAAGGGAAGGACTTGATGTGAAATTAAATGTAGATATTATTAGAATGGTTCCTGCTCATATTATGCAGGCGGCTGCAATAGAAGCGGAGGTATTTTCCGTACCGTGGTCAGCCCGGGCGTTTGCAGATGCATTGGAGGCCGACAGTGCCATGTTTTATTCCGCATTGGTAAATGGCCGTGTGGCAGGGTATTGCGGGATTTATCTAGCTGCGGATGAGGGCGAGATTACAAATGTAGCGGTAGCGTCTGCCTTCCGGCGTAATAAAATAGCTGAATCGCTGTTGGAAAAAGTGCTTTTCCAGGCATATGGCAAAGGGGCGCGCCAGATATATCTGGAAGTGCGCCAGTCGAACGCCCCTGCACAGCAGCTGTATCAAAAAATTGGCTTCCAGGTGGCCGGTGTTAGGAAAAATTTTTACCAGTACCCAGTAGAAGATGCACTTGTGATGGTGTATGGATATGCCGATAAATAGAAAAAGAATAGCCAGCAATTCCCGCTATACGCTTCCGGATTTGTCGATTATACTGTATGCATACCGTTACAGTAGACCAGGCAGTACAGCGCTGCTGCCGCCAGCCGGGAGGTTATAAGATGAAAGTATATTGTAATTGCTGCGGAAAACAGATCAAGATGAAAGAAAATACGCAGATCGCGTTGGAAGATTTTGTTTTAATTGAAAAAAACTGGGGGTATTTTTCAAAAAAGGATGGCATCCGTCAGAAAATGACTGTTTGCGAACATTGTTTTGATGCCTGGGTGCAGACGTTTGCAAGAAAGCCGCAGGACGAGGAAATACAGGAGCTGTTATAAAAGTAATAGAATGAAGGTGTAGAAATGTTAGATGTTTGTTTGCTTGGGACGGCAGGTATGATGCCGCTTCCATACCGTTTCTTGACGTCCCTGATGGCCAGGTATAATGGCAGCAGCCTTATGGTTGACTGTGGGGAGGCTACGCAGATTGCAGTGAAAAAGGCAGGCTGGAGTTTCCATCCGATCGATATTATCTGCTTTACCCATTACCATGCAGACCATATCAGCGGGCTGCCTGGGCTGCTTTTGACGATGGGGAATGCAGAGCGTACAGAGCCGCTGGTATTGATTGGGCCAAAGGGGTTAACCCGTGTCGTATCTGCACTGCGGGTGATCGCACCGGAACTGCCCTTTGAAGTGCAGTGTGTGGAAATAACAGAGCCAGAGCAGGTGTTTTGCCTACATGGTTATAAGATCACTGCATTTATGGTAAAGCACAACGTCTTATGTTATGGATATACCATCGAAATTGAGCGCCGGGGCCGTTTCCTTGTAGATCAAGCAGTACAGCTTGAGATTCCAAAACAGTATTGGAGTATTCTGCAAAAAGGGGAAGATGTGGAGTTTGGCGGCAACAAATATACCCCGGATATGGTAATGGGCCAGCAGCGCCGGGGGATCAAGCTGACGTACTGCACCGATACCCGCCCTGCAGATGCATTGGTAAAGCATGCGGCGGGTTCCGATTTGTTTATTTGTGAGGGGATGTATGCAGAAAAGGAAAAACTGGCAAAAGCAAAGCAGTATAAACATATGACATTTTATGAAGCAGCGCAAGTGGCGGCAGATGCAGATGTGCAGGAACTATGGCTGACCCATTTTTCGCCGTCCCTTGTCCGTGCAGAAGACTATTTGCCCAAGGTGCGCGAGATTTTTCCTAATACGCACCTTGGAAAAGATGGCAAAATGACAGTGCTGAATTTTGAAGAAGGGTAATGCTGCAAGGCTATGTTATGGGCAGGAAAACCGGACAGGCGAAAGGAGGGCCTTTATGCGTAAACATCTGAAAAAGAACCTGAGGCTGGTAATTACTGGGCTGGTTATGGTGGGGTTGATTGTAGGCTATTACTATTATTTGGCCAACCGGGATGATAAGGCTCCAGAAGATAATGTAAAGGTTACCGAACTTCATGAAGTTTTATCTAAAAAGCTGGACATCTCGTATCCGCCGACCCCAAGGGAAGTCATTAAGTTTTATAACCGTATTTTGGAATGCGCATATAATGACGAATATGACGATGCGCAATTTAACCAGCTGGCAGAGCAGGCACGCAAGCTTATGGATGACGAGCTTTTGCAAAATAATCCGGAAGATGCATATAAAATGCAGTTTCAGAAG
Organism: uncultured Eubacterium sp.; assembly: GCA_947089855.1. GTDB lineage: Bacteria > Bacillota > Clostridia > Lachnospirales > Lachnospiraceae > Eubacterium_J. The sequence goes on along the minus strand of CAMUML010000040.1, from coordinate 2,509 downwards.
GAAATTGCTGCCTATAAAGAGGATTCGCGCCAGATTATGCAGACGGCTGTCTGTGATTCAGATGAGGTCGAGTCCCGTGAGATCGAAGGCCGCAAATGTGCTTATGTAGGGGCGAGCTATTTTACGAAAGAAGGGAAAGAAGGTTTTTACCGGGCTTATGAAAGCTATCTTCTTCGTCAAGATAAAGATGGAAAATGGAAAATTTTGGCTTACCATTTGGTGGATGGGGAAGAATCGTAACGGAGGGGTTTTGATTGGGCAGCATGCAAGATATAAAAATATTGGCAATTGAAAGTTCCTGCGACGAAACAGCAGCTGCAGTCGTTGTAGGGGGACGGGATGTCAGGTCGAATATTATTTCTTCACAGGTTGATATACATACGTTGTACGGCGGCGTAGTGCCGGAAATTGCATCCCGGAAACATATTGAGCGGATCAACCAAGTGATCGTACAGGCATTGCAGGAAGCGGGTATGGCATTGGATGATATGGATGCGGTAGCAGTTACCTATGGGCCTGGGCTGGTAGGGGCGCTGCTGGTGGGCGTAGCGGAAGCAAAGGCCATTGCTTTTGCAAAGAAGCTGCCTTTGATTGGCGTCCACCATATCGAAGGCCATATCAGTGCAAATTATATTGAGAATAAAGAGTTGGAGCCGCCGTTTTTATGCCTTGTCGTATCTGGCGGGCATACGCATCTAGTAAAAGTGCAGGATTATGGGGTTTATGAAGTGATCGGGAGGACTAGGGATGATGCGGCGGGCGAAGCGTTTGATAAGGTAGCAAGGGCAGTCGGCCTTGGGTATCCAGGCGGGCCGAAAATAGAAAAAGCAGCCCGTACAGGCAATCCGGATGCAGTGTTGTTCCCACGTGCAAAGGTAAGTGGCAGCGCGTATGATTTTTCATTTAGCGGTTTAAAATCAGCAGTATTAAATTATTTAAACGGGTGTAAAATGAAAAATCAGCCAGTTGTACAAGAGGATATAGCGGCTTCTTTTCAAAAGGCTGTGGTGTCCGTTTTGGTGGATAATGCCATGCGTGCAGTAGAACAGTTCCATGTTGATAAATTTGCTATTGCAGGTGGGGTAGCTTCAAATGCAGTGTTAACAAGCAGTATGGAAGCAGCCTGCTTGGAGCGTAGTATCCGTTTTTTCCATCCTTCTCCAATTTTTTGTACCGATAATGCGGCAATGATTGGTTCAGCGGCCTATTATGCCTATTTGTCAGGCAAACGGGATAACTGGACATTGAATGCGGTACCGAATTTAGTATTAGGGAATATCCCGAAATAACTGGCCGATAGAGTGGGGAGGGGAAGCAGATGAAGTGCACAGCAATTGTGCTTGCAGCAGGCAAGGGAAGCCGGATGAAAAGCAGTGTCCAAAAGCAGTATATGGAATTGGAGGGGTTCCCTCTTATTTATTATGCACTGCGTACATTTGAAAAAAGTTGCGTGGATGAGGTGATCCTGGTTACTGGGCAGGAAGAGGTAGGCTATTGCCGTGCTGAAATAGTAGATAAATACCAGTTCCTTAAGGTGAAAAAAATTGTGGTGGGTGGAAGTGAGCGGTATTTGTCTGTTTATCAAGGGCTTTGTGCAGCTGATTATACCGATATTGTATTAATCCATGACGGTGCTAGGCCCTTTGTTACGAAAGAGGTTATTGAACGGACGATTTTAGCAGCCGCCCAATATGGTTCCGGCGTCGCAGCGGTACCGTCCAAAGATACAGTCAAACTTGCAGATAGCAGCCAGTTTGCGATACAAACGCCACCACGGGAAGAGGTATGGATTGTACAGACACCGCAGGCATTTCAGTTTCCATTGGTTTTCCAAGCTTACCAAAAAGTAGCCGGCAGGCAGGATGTGGCCCTGACAGATGATGCAATGGTTATTGAAACGGTGCTGCATAAGCCGGTGAAATTGGTTATGGGCAGCTACCGGAATATTAAAGTCACGACACCGGAAGATTTGGATATTGCGGCAGCTTTTGCTGCAGCAGATAAAAAGGGGGAAATCTAGCTTTTCAGCTTTCGTTACTATTCACGGCCTGGGGGCCGCTCACAGTAACAATTCGGGGCGATATTGAAAGTTTGCTTCGCAAAATCGCCCCTCACTCCTGAATCATGTTCTCACGGAATGCGCAGTTTATGCGCATTCCTGGCCCGTGAATAGTAATCGGCTTTCAATAAAAAATTGGATAAAATGAAAATTAGATATTGACATACGCCAAAATTGATGGTATCATCTCTATTGTTCCGGGTCGGGACAGTAAATAAAAGTTAGATAGAAGTATTTGGAGAGGTATCGAAGTGGTCATAACGAGGCGGTCTTGAAAACCGTTTGTCCGCAAGGGCACATGGGTTCGAATCCCATCCTCTCCGTTTGGTGGAAGCACCAGTGGAAAAGGATTCGTAAGAATTCTTTTTCTACGCTATTTTTGAATATTGCTCGTATTCGAGCAGCTATGGAGAAGTACCCAAGCTGGCCGAAGGGACACCCCTGGAAAGG